>NZ_JACJJP010000057.1 GCF_016900095.1 Gemmiger formicilis | reverse complement strand
CCCCGGGGCCAGCCGCCGAACCAGATAAAGGTGGGGCCCCGATACCCGCCGTACCGGCGGCGGGGAGAGGCCAGCAGAACCACCACCACGGCCAATACCGCCACCAGCACCAGAATGCCGGTGAAGGACACGCCGCCCCGGTCGGGCGGGGCGCTCTGGTAAGAGCCGCCGGAAACCGAGTTGAAATTGCCCGCCGCCACATCATCCAGGTTGATGGTCAGACCATAGATGGTGCACAGTTTCTGGGCCATGGCATACACCGTCTGGCGGGTGCCGGTGTCGTAATCCTTGTTGACCCAGTTGGGCTCCATATCCTCGTTGAGGATGGTCTGGAGCATCTGGACGGTGAACTGGGTTTCCAGCCCGGCGCCGCACATGGCGTGGTAGTTGTCCTCGCCGGGGGCCAGCAGCAGCACAATGCCGTTGTCCTTGTCCGCATCCCCCAGGCCCCAGTCGTTGGCCAGCTCGTAGGTGTAGCCTTCCATGGTGTAGTTGCCGATGGTATCCACCGTGTACACCCCGATCTGGGCGCCGCAGGTATCCTGCAAGGCGGTGCTGATGTTGGTCACATAGGTTTCGGTATCTTTGGAAAGGATGTCTGCATTGTCAATGACAGCCTTGTCCGGGTCCGCCTGGGGCGCGGCCAGCACCGGCAGCGCACAGGCGGCACACAACGCCGCGGCGGTCATCACACCCACAAACCGCGGCAGCAGGCGGCGTTTGTTCATGGTCGTCCTTCTCCTTTCGTCATCCGTTGGCGGTGTCGGTGGGGGCAAACAGCTCTGCCTGCCCCACGCCCCACAGCCGCCCGATCAGCGCGCCGGGGAGGGTACCCGTCACACGGTTGTATTCCTGGGCCTCCGGGTTGTAGTCGTTGGCAGCCGCCCGCTCCACCAGAGCCTGGCGGGAGGTGAATTCCGCGTACAGGGCGTCCAGCTGGTTGCGCTGGTCGCTGTCGGCCTGCAGGCTGGCAGCGGTGTAGGTGTCCCCCACCGCCGCATACAGCGACTGGTTGGCCCGGTACTGGGCCGCAGGGGTGGCATCGGTGGTGTTCCAACCCTCCAGGGCCGCGTTGGCAGCGGCCACCGTGGGGTCATCTTCCCCCAGAATCCGCCCGGCCAGCCGGATCAGGCTGGCCGCCGCATCGGCCTGGGCGGCCAGATCGGTCTGGATGCCGTCGCCGTACTCGTTGGTGGCGGTGGTGTACACCGCCGTCACCCGGTCATATTTTCCTTTCAGCTTGAGCCCGCCGATGCCGAATACCGACACCAGCGCCACCACCGCCAGCACCAGCGCCGCCGTGGGGGCGCGCCGGGCCGGGGCGGGCAGCTTGCTTTCCACCTGGCCCAGCACTTCCAGCTGAGGGCCCTGGATGGTAAAGGTTTCCTGTTCTTGCAGTTGCATGGTATCCCCTTTTGGCAAAAGGCGTTACTTGGCCTGTTCCAGCAGTTTGGCCCGCAGTTCCCCTTCGATGCGGCCCAGCTCCACCTCGGCGGCGGCCCGCTTGGCCTTGCCGTCCGCCCGGATCTTGTTCAGCTCGTCCAGGGTGGAGATCAGCTCCTTGTTGGTCTGCTTGAGGGTTTCCAGGTCCACGATGCCCCGCTCGGACTCCTTGGCAATGTCGATGGTGCCCTGCTTGAGGGTGGCGGCATTCTTGCGCAGCAGTTCGTTGGTGGCGTCGGTGACGGCCCGCTCGGCCTGCATGGCCTGCTGGCTGTGGGCCATGCCCAGGGCCAGCACCATCTGGTTCTTCCACAGCGGGATGGTGTTGATGATGGTGGTCTGGATCTTCTCCGCCATCATGGTATCGTTGGACTGGATCAGCCGGATCTGGGGGCCCATCTGGATGGAGATGTTGCGGGTCAGTTCCAGGTCGTAGAGCTTCTTTTCAAACCGGTCGCACATGTCGGCCAGGTCCCGGGCCGCCTGGGCGTCCTCCGGCAGCTGGGAGCGCTGGGCCTTCTCCTGGGCAGCTTTCAGCTCGTTGGCGCGCACGCTTTCCAGCTTTTTGCGGCCGGCCAGGATGTACATGGTCAGCTCCTTGAAGTAGACCAGGTTCAGCTGGTACATCTTGTCCAGCATGGTGATGTCCTTCATCAGGGTGACCTGGTGGTCTTCCAGCTTGGCCTTGATGCGCTCCACGTTCACGTCGGCCTTCTCGTACTTGGTCTTCAGGTTGGCAATGTTGGCCTGCTGGCGCTTGAAAAAGCCGAAGAAGCCCTTGGATTCCTCGGAGGCGTCAAAGCCCTGCAGCTCCCCGATCAGGTCGGTGATGAGCTGACCGGTCTCCCCCATATCCTTGGTCTTGACCTTGGACAGGGCGGTGTCGGAGAAATCACTGAGTTTCTTCTGGCTGGCGGCGCCGTACTGCAGCACCATCTGGGAATTGGTGATGTCGATCTTTTCGGCAAAATCGTCCACCATCTTCTGTTCTTCGGGGGTCAGGGGGGTATCCTCCACCTTGACGGGAGCTTCCTTCTTGGCTTCCTCCACCACCTTGGCGTCGGCTTCGGGGTCCAGGGTCAGGCTGGGCGCCGCCGGGGCGGCATCCAGAGTCAGGCTGGGCGCAGCGGGAACGTTCAGGTCCAATTCCGGCGTGGTATTTTCTGCCATAACAGCATCCATCCTTTCGGTTCGTTTCGGGGCAGGCCCGTGGTTTGTTTTTGGGTTATCGGGCCAGGTTCTGGCCTTTCAGAATACCTTCCAGCACCTCGATGTCGGTGCTGATGTCCAGCGCTTCCGCCGAATACAGGGCGTCCAGCTGGTTTTCGAAGGCTTGGGCAATGGTGCCGGCGGTCTCGTTGACCTCCCGCCGCACCTGACCGGCGTTGTCCCCCTGCACCGTCTGCATCCGGGCGTAGGCCGCCAGGATCTTCACGGCTTCGGGCAGGTAATACCGGGCAAACCGGTCCACCTGGGGGGCCTTTTTGGGGTCGTGCTGGATTTCATCCACAATGGCCCGGCCGGCCTTTTCCATCCGGTCCAGCTGGCGGGAGAGTTCCGCATCCGGAATGGCCCGGTTCAGCTGCGCCAGGGCGTCCAGGTTTTGGGTGATGCCGGTGAGCATGGCGTCGGTGTCTTCGCTGCCGGTGGAGAAGGGCACCTCCCGCCGGATGAGCCGGGTGGGACAGAACCGTCCGGCCACCAGGCCCACCGCCAGGCTGAGCACCGCCGTGACCGCCAGCCCCCACAGGGTGTAGACGGGCAGCAGCAGGGCCGCCACCGGCCACACCAGCGCAGCCAGATACAGCGGCAGCACCGGGCGACGGCGCACTTCTTCCCACTTTTTCATCGGCGTACCTCCCAGCATCAGGATAGCTTCATTATAATGCAAAGGCACACCCGATGCAAATTGATTCCGGCGTGTGCGCGCAAAAGTTTTCGGTTTGTTTACAGTTTTGTCACAGCCCGGCGGGCAGATAGGGCCCCAGGGCCGCGCCCCACACCTCCCGCAGGCGTTCCAACCGGAAGGAGGCGTTGGCCGGACTGGTGGAGGGCAGGGCCACGCAGTCCATGCCGGTATGGGGCAGGGCGTATTTGCGGTAGAGCCGGGCGGAGGTGCTGCCGTTGCAGACCACCCGCTGCACCCCCAGCCTGGCAATGAGGTCGGCCAGGTCGTTGGGCTCCACGTTGCGGATGGAGTCATCCGATGCGCCGATGATCTCACAGCAGCGGATGACGTCCCAGATGGCTAGTCCGTTTTGTATAATCATCTGCTTTTTCGCCGCAATGTCATCATGGGCAGGCACAGGCATCCCGGTGAGGGCGGCCATGAGCGGCCAGAACCGGTTCTGGGGATGGCCGTAATAAAAGCCCTGTTCCCGGCTTTTGGGGCTGGGAAAGCTGCCCAGGATCAGCACCCGGGCGCTGTCCCCGTGCAAGGGCGGCAGGCCGGGGCCCACATGGGTGTATTCGGCCACGGCTCAGCCCTCCTCGAAGGCCTGGGGCCAAAGCTCCCGGCAGAGGGCTTCCAGCCCGCCTTTGTCCGCCGGGGCGCACAGGCGGTCGGCGGCGGCCTTGGCGCCCTCGCTGCCGGTTTCCACCGCCACGCCCAGGCCCGCGGCTTTCAGCATACCGGCGTCGTTGTCCCCGTCCCCCACGGCCACACAGTCGGCGGCGGGCAGGCCCAGCTTATCCAGCAGGGCGGTCAGGGCGCTGCCCTTGTCCACCGCCGGGGGCAGAATGTCGCAGGCGGTGTCGCTGTCAAACACAAAGCGCAGCCCCAGATAGCCGTACTTTTCCTGGAAGCGGGCGGCGGCCTCCCGGTCCAGCCAGCCAAAGGCAGTGAAGGGCATGTCGATGAGATGCCGGTCCTGGTCCATGCCGTCCTTCAGGTCAATGCCGATGCGGTGGGTGCGGCTCCATGCCCGGAATTCCTCGTACCCCAGATAAGCGTAGCTGCCGTCGGAAAAAATAAAGCGGAGAGGATACTCGTAATTTTCGCAGAAATCCACCAGGGCATACATCTGTTCCGGGGTCATGCGGGTATCCTGCAGGATGGTGCCCTTGGCGTCCTGCACGTTGGCCCCGGCGGAGCAGAGCCAGTAATCCGGGCGGATTCCGCTGAGCAGCTCCTTGGGCACGCTGGCCCGGCCCCGGCCGGTGGCAATGACCACCTTGACCCCCGCCCGCTGTACGGCGGTGACGGCCCGGGCGGTGGCTCTGGGCACACAGGTGCAGTTGTGGGGACGCAGCGTGCCATCGATGTCCAGCACAAACAAACGATATGACATGGGTTGTTCCTTCCCTTCTATCTTCGGTGACCTATGTGGCTATTATACAGGAAAAGCCCCCGCAAAGTCTAGCGCCGGGGCCCCGGGCATATGCTGGAAAGAGAACTTTGCCGGGAGGGAGAGCCATGGGGGACGGGTTGGATCTTTCGCGGGGGCGCCGCAGTCGCCGGCGCACCCGGCGCCGGCTGGCCGTCTTGGGGGCGGTGCTGGTGCTGGCGGCGGGCG
>NZ_JACJJP010000056.1 GCF_016900095.1 Gemmiger formicilis | reverse complement strand
ACCCACGCCATCCCCCACCCCCGAAGCCGAGGACGCTCCCCTGCTGGACCTGACCGCTTTGTCCGACACCATCCTGTTTGCCGAGCTGGCCGCCATGACCCGGTCCCCGGAGGAGTATCTGGGCCGACAGGTGCGGATGCAGGGGCAGCTGGCGGTGTACCGGGCCAACCCGGCCCTGGGTATCGACTGCTTTTATGCGGTGGTGGTGCAGGACGCCACCGCCTGCTGCCAGCAGGGGCTGGAGTTCGTGTGGGAGGGTGACCTGCCCGAGGAGGGCACCGAACTGCTGGTCACCGGCCGGTACGAAGCCTACGACTTCGGCGGGCTGCCCAGCTACCACCTGGTGGCCGAATCGGTGGAGGTACCTTCCTGAACCCCCGGCACAAACCGCCGGAACAGCCCCCGTTTTACCAAAAATTCACCTTCATTTTACCCTTGCATGGTGGAGAATCCCCGCCCGGCGTTCTACAATAAACTTGTCCCCCAAAAAGGGGAACACGCATGGGAGGCAATCCGCTATGATGCAGTTTTCTGGTTTGTTTTCTTCGGCCGCCGCGGCCGCCGTCAACAGCGGTTTCTGGCGTCAGAACGGCGTTTCGATGGTCATGACCCTGCTGGCGGCCGCCGTGCTGGGCGTCAGCCTGGTGCTGGCCATCCGCACCACGTCCCGCTGAATCCACCCACATTTTCCGTACCCGGATTCCGGCCTTGCGCCGGGGTCCGGGTCTTTTGTTTGTGATGTTATGACATATTGTAAAATATCCGCATGAATTTCCAGATTGTTCACAATCCGGCGGCGGGCCCCGTGCTACAATGGGCCAAATTCCGGCAGACATCCTCTGCCACAAGGAGGTTCCCATGTCAACCCGATCCCCTGCCAGGTCCGGCCTGACCGGACTGTATCTGTCCTTACTTGCCTACGGCGCCCTCTTCGGGCTGCTGCAGCTCAAGATTCTGCCCGCCCTGGGCTGGAGCGAAGGGGTGGTGCTGCTGGTGTGCAGCCTGGCCGCCTCGGCGGTGCCCCTGGTCTGGTCCCGGTTCGTCCCCGCCCCCCAGGGACCCCGGCCCCTGTTTCTGCCCGGGGCGGGGCAGCTGGTGTTTTTGCTCAGCGTCTCCCTCACCGGCAACCTGGTCCTGATGCTGCTCACCCCCTGGATGGAAAAGCTGTGGAAGCCCTTCGGCCTCACCGCCCTGCCCACCCCGGGCGACGAACGCCTGACCCCGCTGGTGGCGCTGTACATCTGCGTGGTGGGGCCGGTACTGGAAGAGCTGGTCTTCCGCGGGGTGCTGCTCCGCCGTCTGTCCCCCGCCGGGGCCCGGGTGGCGGTGGTGCTCTCCGCCCTCTGCTTCGGGCTCATGCACCACGACCTGTACCAGGGGCTTTCGGCCTTCTGGTGCGGGCTGGTCTTCGGCTACGCCTACCTGCAGTACGGGCTGCTCTTCTCGGTGGGGGTGCACATGGCGGGCAACAGCATCGCGGTGCTGCTGCAATGGCTCCAGGACCGGGGCACCGCGGCCAGCCTGGTCATCCTGCTGCTGGCCGCAGCCCCGGTTCTCATCACCCTGGTGGGGGTTCTGCGGCGGCTGCGCCGCCCCCGCACCGCCTCTTCCCTGCCCGGCCCCCAGCCCGGGTTCCGGTGGGCGGCGCCCGCCTTGTGGGCGCTTTTGGCCTTCGACACCATCTACCTGATTCTGGCCTCCTTCCGCCGGGTGTGACCCCCGGCTTGACAGGGGCGGCCCTCCTCGTGTATGCTGAAGAAAAACAACGGAAGGCGGAAAAATTTCCATGTCCAAGACCATTCTGATTGCGGAGGACGACGCCGACATCCGGGCGGTGCTGCGCCTGTACTTGGAAAGCGAGGGCTTCGGGGTGCTGGAAGCCCCCGACGGGGAGAAAGCCCTGGCCCTGGCGTTGGAACGCAGCCCCGACGCGGCCATTCTGGACGTGATGATGCCCGGCATGGACGGGTTCCGGCTGACCCGGGCGCTGCGGCGCACCAGCGACATTCCGGTGCTGATCCTGTCGGCCAAGAGCCAGGACAGCGACAAGATTCTGGGGCTGAACCTGGGGGCGGACGACTACATCTCCAAGCCCTTCAACCCCATGGAGGTCATCGCCCGGCTGAAAGCCCATCTGCGCCGGGCGGGAAACAGCGCCCCCAAGACCCTGACCGTGGGGGCCCTGACCCTGGACACCGCCGCCATGCAGCTGTACAAGGACGGGCGGCCCATCCTGCTGACCCCCACCGAATACAAGATTCTGGCCCAGCTCATGGGGGCGCCGGGGCGCATCTTCACCAAGGTGCAGCTGTACGAAGGCATTGCCGGGGAATATTTTGAGAGCAACGACAACACCATGATGGTGCACATCTCCAAGCTGCGGGAAAAGATCGAGGACGACCCCAAGAATCCGCGGTACATTGTGACCATCCGGGGATTGGGGTACAAGATTGAAGCGTAAGGAAAACCGGCTGTTCGCCCTGCTGGTGAAGAATTACCTGCTGTTCACCCTGGTGCTGCTGTTTCTGGCGGGCGGGGTGTACTGGCTGTGGGACCGGCAGTTTGAGCGGCTGCTGAACCCGGTGGACTGGGACGCCCTGCTGGAGGACTATGCCCTGACCGAAGGGCGGTACGAGGAGCTGGACCGCTACCTGCACGGGGCGGGCAACGGCTTTGCGGTGCTGGACGAGACCGGCGCCGAACTCTACCGCGCCGGGGATATGCCCGAACCCCTGACCCCCGGGGAGCTGGCCTGTGTGCCCTTTTACGGGGACACCGAATATCTGGACGCCTTTCCCGAGGCGGAGGGCGGGGACGTGCACTACCGGGTGCTGCGCACCCGCCTGCGGGAGGACGGCAGCTCCGAGATCACCGGGGACATGGCCCTGGACGGGGATTTCCGGGTGCTGTCCGGGGCGCTGGAGCCGAGCAAGACGGTCTACACCCCCCGGGAATACGCCATCCTGTCCGGCAACTACCCGGCCCACGGCACCCTGTACCGGTACGAGTTTGCCACCACCGGAGGGGTGCACACCCTGCTGTTCTGCGTGGCCCCCCTGGACGAAGAAGCCCTGGCCCGGGTGAGCCGGGACGGCTGGGTGGTCTGGCTGGCGGCGCTGCCGCTGTACGCCGGGGCGCTGGCCTTCTTCATCTGGCGGCTGGGGCGGCGGCTGCGCCCGCCCCTGGAACGGCTGCGGGCCGCCCTGGACGCCCAGGCCCGGGGCCGGCGGGTGCCGGTGGGGGACTGCGGCGGCGTGCAGGAACTGCAGCGCATCGGCCGCAGCCTGGACGAGCTTTCGGCCAAGCTGGAAAAGAGCGAACAGGAGCGGGCGGAGATGGACCGGGAACGGCAGCGAATGATCGCCAACATCTCCCACGACCTGAAAACCCCGGTGACGGTGATTGCCGGGTATGTGGACGCCCTGGCCGACGGCAAGATTCCCCCCGCGGAACAAAGCCGGTATCTGGCGGCCATCCGCAGCCGCACCGACGCCCTGACCCAGCTGATCAACGCCTTCCACGAATACAGCAAGGTGGACCATCCCCAGTTCACCCTGCAGCGCCGGGACCTGGACCTGTGCGAGTATCTGCGGGAATACCTGGCCGGCCAGTACGACGCCATCGAGCTGGCGGGCTTTGCCCTGGAGGTGTCCATCCCCGAAGAGCCCTGTCCCTGTTCCCTGGACCCCTTCCAGTTCGGCCGGGCCCTGGACAACCTCATGGGCAACGCTTTGCGGTACAACCGGCTGGGTACTCTGCTCACCGTGACCCTGGCCGTGGAGCCGGGATGGGCCCTGCTCACCGTGGCGGACAACGGCGAGGGCATTCCGCCCCAGCGGGCCGCCGCCATCTTTGAGCCCTTTGTGGTGGGCAGCGACGCCCGCAGCGGGGGCGGCAGCGGGCTGGGGCTTTCCATCACCCGCCGCCTGGTGGAGCTGCACGGCGGCACCATCACCCTGGACAACCGCCCGGGGGAGGGCGCGGCCTTCCTGATCCGCCTGCCCCTGCCCCAATAAAACACCCTGCCCTGCCGGGGCGGAAAAGCAAAAGCTTTTCCGCCCCGGCTTTTCTTTACGAATCTTAAGGTTGCGTTGAGAAAGAACCAAGGTTGACCCGGTATACTCAGAGCCGTCAACCAAGGAGGAGGTGACCGGATTGCAAACCCCATACCCCAGAAAACGCCCCCTCATCGAGGTGCGGGACATCCGCAAGGAGTACCCCCTGGGCGATGAGACGGTAGTGGCCCTGAAACGCATCAACCTGAACATCATGCGCGGCGAGATCTGCTGTATCTTCGGCACGTCCGGTTCGGGCAAAAGTACCTTTCTGAACCAGCTGGCCGGGATGGAAAAGCCCACCCGGGGGCTGGTGACCATCGGCGGGGTACCCATCTCCCGCCTGGACGAAAACCAGCTGGCGGCCTTCCGCCAGCGGCACATCGGGTTCGTGTTCCAGTCCTACAACCTGCTGCCCAACCTGACCGCCACTGAGAACGTAGCCCTGCCCCTGATGTTCCGGGGCGTGCCCCGCAAGGAGCGGGAGGAAGCCGCCCGCCGCATGCTCTGCCGGGTGGGGCTTTCCCACCGGCTGGACCACTTTCCCCGGCAGATGTCCGGCGGCCAGCAGCAGCGGGCGGGCATCGCCCGGGCCTTCATCGCCCGGCCGGACGTGGTCTTTGCGGACGAGCCCACCGGCAACCTGGATTCCAAGACCACGGTGGAGATCATGGAGATGATCTGCACCTTTGCCCGCCGCTACCACCAGACCATCATCCTGGTCACCCACGACCCGGAGATGGCCGCCTACGCCGACCGCATCGTGCGTCTCATCGACGGAGAGATCGTCAGCGACGAGACCAGACGCCCATAATATAGAAGGAGGATGCTCCATGTCTTTGATCCATAAATCCGCCGCCCTGCTGCTGGCCCTGACCCTGGCCGCCGGGGCCGCCCTGCCCGCCTTTGCGGAGGAGCCCGCCCCC
>NZ_JACJJP010000055.1 GCF_016900095.1 Gemmiger formicilis | reverse complement strand
TGCCCCCACCCTGGACCCCCTCCTGGCCGATGCCCGGCAGGCGGTGCTGCTGTATGATGAGGCGGCGGGGCAGACGGTGTCGGTGAGTCCGGTGGCATACATGGCGGGGGCTGCGGCCAGCGAGATGCCCCTGACCTGGCCGGACGACGCCCTGCTGGCCCAGATGGTGGCCAGCCACACCTATGCCATGTACAGCCGGGACCACGGGGGCAGCGAGACCGAGGGCTGGCTGCATGTGAACAGCGCCCTGGCCAGCGGCTGGACCGACGAGGCGGCCCTGCGGGCCCGGTGGGGAGAGGAATTCGACGCCAACTGGGACCGGCTGACCTCTCTGGCCCGGGAGGTGGCGGACGCGGTGGTGCTGTACGACGGCGCCCCGGCCCTCACGGCCTACCACGCCATCAGCAGCGGCCACACCGAGGCCAGCCATCAGGTGTGGGCGGATGATCTGGCCTATCTGCGGGGGGTGGATTCCGCCTGGGACAAGTACAGCGACGAATACGAGGTCACCATCCAGTACAGCGATACCCAGTTCGCCGCGGCGGCGGCTTCTCTGGGCCTGACACTGGAGGGTGACCCCGCAGAATGGGTCGGTCCCAGCACCTGGGACACGGCCGGCTATGTGCAAAGTATCGAGATCGGCGGCCTTTCCTTTCCGGGCACGTCGGTGCGCACCGCCCTGGACCTGCGCAGCGCCTGCTTCGCCATTGCCTGGCGGGGCGGACAGTTCGTCATCACCACCCGGGGCTACGGCCATGGGGTGGGGCTGAGCCAGTACGGCGCCAAGGCCATGGCTGAAGGCGGGGCCAACTGGCGGCAGATCCTGGAATACTATTTCCCGGGGTGCACCGTGTCCTGAACTCAGGAAAGCTCGAACATGCCGTTGTACAGCTGGTAGTATTCCCCGTGCAGGGCCAGCAGTTCTTCGTGGTCGCCCCGCTCCACAATCCGCCCGTGCTCCAGCACCATGATGGCGTTGGCGTTGCGCACGGTGGAAAGGCGGTGGGCAATGACAAAGACGGTGCGCCCTTCCATCAGCCGGTCCATGCCCTTCTCGATGAGGGCCTCGGTGTGGGTGTCGATGGAGGAGGTGGCCTCGTCCAGAATCAGCACCGGCGGGTCGGCCACCGCCGCCCGGGCAATGGCCAGCAGCTGGCGCTGTCCCTGGCTCAGGTTGGCGCCGTCCCCGGTGATCATGGTGTCGTATCCCTGGGGCAGACGGCGGATGAAGGAATCGGCGTTGGCAATCTTCGCCGCCTGCTCGATCTCCGCCTGGGTGGCGTCCAGCTTGCCGAAGCGGATGTTGTCCGCCACCGTGCCGGTGAACAGATGGGTGTCCTGCAGCACCATGCCCAGGCTGTGGCGCAGATCATCCTTGCGGATGCGCCGCACGTCGATGCCGTCGTAGGTGATGCGGCCTTTGTTCACCTCGTAGAACCGGTTGATCAGGTTGGTGATGGTGGTTTTGCCCGCGCCGGTGGAGCCCACAAAGGCGATCTTCTGCCCCGGCTTGGCGTACAGGTTCAGGTCTTCCAGAATGGTCTGCCCCGGCTCGTAGCCGAAACTCACATCCTCGAACCGCACATCCCCCCGCAGGGGCACCAGGGGGGCGTCGGGCTTGGCGGAATCCCGCCAGGCCCAGCCGGTGCCGCCCTGGGGGCGCAGGTCCACCAGCTCCACCGTGCCTTCGTCGATTTCGGGCTTCTGGTCCATGGTGTCAAAGATGCGCTCGGCGCCGGCCATGGCGGCCAGCAGCAGGTTGCTCTGCTGGGTCAGCTGGTTGATGGGCATACTGGACTGGCGCACAAACACCAGATAGCTGGCCAGACTGCCCAGGTCGGTGTGGCCCAGCATGACCAGCACGCCGCCCACCACCGTGATGACCGCATAGTTCAGATACCCGATGCTGACCACAGCGGGAACCATGGTGCCCGCGTAGGTCTGGGCGCCGGTGCCGGCCTCCCGCAGCTTTTCGTTGCGGCGGATGAAGCCGTCCAGGTTGGCCTGCTCGTGGTTGAACACCTTGACCACCTTCTGGCCGGTGACCATCTCCTCAATGTAGGCGTCCAATTCGCCCAGGCTGGCCTGCTGCTGGCTGAAATAGGCCTGGCTGCGCCGGGTGCTGTACCGGATATACAGGAACATTCCCGCATATCCCACAAGCACCAGCAGCGAGAGCTGCCAGCTCAGCACAAACAGCAAAGTCAGGGTGCCCACCACCTGCACAAAGCTCTGGATCAGCATGGCAAAGCTGTTGTTCAGCGCGTCGGACAGGGTATCCACATCGTTGGTGAACAGGCTCATCAGGTTGCCCTTGCGCTGGGCGTCAAAGAAGGGCAGGGGCAGAGTCTGCAGATGGTCGAACAGGTCCCGGCGGATGTCGCTGAGCACCTTCTGGGCGGCGTTGACCATGATCTGGGTGTAGCCGAAGGAGGACAGGGCCCCGATGGCGTAGATGGCCGCGGCCACCGCCACCCCGGCCACCAGACCGGACAGGCTGCCGGTGGTGGTAATCTGGTTCACGATGGGCTTGATCATGTAGGTGCCCAGCAGGTTGGCGGCGGCGCTCATAGCCGCCAGAACCCCCACCAGCACCAGCAGCACCTTGTGCCGGCCCAGATACCGCCCGAACTGCTGCAACGTGCGCCGCAGGTTCTGCGGGCGCCGTCCGTTAAAGGGCTTGGCCATGGTCGACCCCTCCTTTCATCTGGGATGCGTAGATCTCCTGGTAGATTCCGTCGCGGGCCAGCAGGTCCTTGTGGGTGCCCACGGCGTGGATGGTGCCGTCCTTCATGATCACGATCATGTCCGCCTCCATCACCGAGGTGATGCGCTGGGCAATGATGATCTTGGTCACACCGGGCAAGGCGGTCAGGGCCTGGCGGATGCGGGCCTCGGTGGCGGTGTCCACCGCGCTGGTGGAATCGTCGAAAATCAGCACCTTGGGGTGCTTGAGCAGGGTGCGGGCAATGCACAGCCGCTGCTTCTGCCCGCCCGAAACGTTCACGCCGCCCTGGCCCAGGTCGGTGTCCAGCCCGGCGGGCATTCGCTCCAGAAACTCATCGGCACAGGCCTGGCGGCAGGCGGTCCACAGGGCTTCGTCGTCGGCGTCGGGGTTGCCCCAGCGCAGGTTGTCCCGGATGGTGCCGGAGAACAGCAGGTTTTTCTGCAATACGATGCCCACGGCGTCCCGCAAAGCGGCCAGGTCGTACCGGCGCACATCCTGCCCGCCCACCAGCACGGTGCCCTCGGTGGCGTCGTACAGGCGGGGGATCAGCTGCACCAGGGTGGTCTTGGCCGACCCGGTGCCCCCGATAATGCCCACCGTGGCCCCGGCGGGGATGGTCAGGTCAATGTCGGACAAAGCCGGCTTGCCGGTGCCCGCGGAATAGCGGAAGGTCACGTCCCGGAATTCCACCCGGCCGTCGGGCACGGTCATCACAGGGGCTTCCGGCTCGGTGAGGGCAGGGCGCTCCTCCAGCACCTCCCGGATGCGGTGGGCGCTGGCCAGGGAGCGGGTGAGTAGCAGAAAGACGTTGGAGATCATCATCACCGAGTTCATGACCTGGAGCACATAGCTCAGAAAGGCGGTGAGCTCGCCCACCGTCATGCCGCCCATCAGGATCATCCGGCCGCCGAACCACATGATGCAGACCACGGCGGTGTACATGACCACCTGGAAGGCCGGCTGGTTCAGCGCCGCGTGGCGGAAGGTGTCCACGCTGGTATCGGTCAGTTCCTTGTTCACGGCGTCGAAGGCTTCGTCTTCGTGTTCGCCCCGCACAAAGGCCTTGATGGCCCGGATGGCGGTCAGGCTTTCCTGGATGCGGCCGTTCAGATGGTCCACCGCCGTCTGCTGGCGCACGTACAGCGGCCCGATGCGGGTGACCAGAAAGGCCATGATGATGCCCAGCACCGGCGCCGCCACAAAGAAGACCAGGGACAGGCCGGGGTTGAGCAGGAAGGACATGCCCACCCCCATGAACAGCATGACCGGGCTGCGCACCAGCGGCCGCAGCCCGCCGGTGATGGCGTTCTGCATGACGGTCACGTCGGTGGTCATGCGGGTCACCAGGGAGGAGGTGGAAAACCGGTCCAGGTTGGAGAAGGCGAAGGACTGGACCTTGCGGTATTCGGCCAGGCGCAGCTCGGCGCCGAAGCCGTAGGCCGCCCGGGCGGCGTACCGGGCATACAGCAGCCCGGTGATCAGGGCCAGCAGGGCGCACAGCACCATCTTGCCGCCCTGGCTCAGCATGTAGGGCACATCCCGGTTGGCCACGCCCACGTCCACCAGACCGGTCATCAGCATGGGAATGCTCATCTCAAAGATGCACTCCACAAACACCAGCCCCACGGCCGCCGCCACCTGCCGGCGGTAAGGCCGCAGATGGGCAAACACATATTTCAGATCATCCATGGCGGGTCCTCCTTTACGGCCGTCCGCCTACGTTGCGGTAGGCACGTTCCAGAAAATCGCGCAGCTGCTGCTTTTCCCCTTCCGAAAATCCTTCCAGCATCTGCGTTTCAAAGTCAAGACAGCGCTCCTCCCAGGCCTGCAGGGCCCTGCGGCCCTGATCGGTCAGGTGAACTTCGCCTGTACGGCGGTCGGCCTTGCTGGGGCGGCGCTCCAGCAGCCCGCTGCGCTCCATGCCGTCCAGCAGGCGGCAGATGGCTGCCGGGTCCACGTCGCACCGGTCAGCCAGCTCCCGCTGGGAACAGGGCCCCCGGGCGGCCAGACACCGCAGCACCTTGGGCTGCCCGGTGGAAAGCCCCAGCTCGCCCAACGCGGGGCGCAGGGCGTTCTGCTGGCGGTGGGCGGTGCGGATCAGCAGCGTGTGAATGGGATAGGGCATACAAACACTCCCTTGCAGAGGGACGCGCCAAACCGTTGACGCGTCACTAATTGATATGTCAATGAATACAGTACTGTATTATACGCTTCCCGCCGCCGCTGTCAACCCCGGCCCGCGTATTACAGCCCGCAGACACAAAAAAACCGCCCCCGCGCTGGCTGCGCAGGGGCGGTTTTCAACCGTTACGGCTTATTTTGTGGAAAGATCAGCGGCGCTTGCGGCCACGGGGCAGCAGGAAGGCTGCACCCGCGCCCACAGCAACCACCAGGGCTGCCACGCCGCCGGCCACCAGCGGCCAGTTGGGGCCGCCGGTTTCCGCGGGCAGGGCAGATTCCACAGTGGCGGAATCCTGGGGTTCGGCGGTGGGCGCCGGGGTCGCGCTGGGCGCGGCGGTAGCGGTGGGCACCGGCGTGGCGGTGGGTTCCGGGGTGGCGGTGGCCGTGGGTTTGGCGGTGCCGCTCACCTGGGTTTTGCCGCCGGTGGTGGTCTTGTTGGGCGCCTTGGTGGCGGCCGGAGCCTGGGTGGCTGCGGGGGCTTTGGTGGCGGCAGGGGTGTCATCCGACTGCACCGTCACCACCTCCGGCGCCTTGGTGGCTTCGGGGGTCTTGGTTGCTTCGGGGGATTTGGTGGCCTCCGGGGTCTTGGTGGCCTCGGGGGCAGGCA
>NZ_JACJJP010000054.1 GCF_016900095.1 Gemmiger formicilis | reverse complement strand
TTCCAGCTGGTGACCGAGGACGAGGAGGAAGAGGAGAGGCCGGCGCCTCGGCGGGGGTCTCCTTGTCCGGAGCGGAAGCCTCCTGGGAAGCCGTTTCCGGCGCCGGGCTCTCCTCTTCCTCCTCGTCCTCGGTCACCAGCTGGAAGCTGCGCGCCGCACGGGCGGCCACGCTGTTCTCCTCCGGTTCCGGGGCGGGGGTCTCGGGTTCCGGCGCGCTGTCGTCCTCGGCGGCCGCCTGGGCCCGCAGTTCATCCACCGCCCGGGCGATGGCTTCCGGCCCCAGGTCCAGCTCCACCGGCGGGGTGGGCACCTCGTGCAGGTCGGGCAGGGCGTCGCTCTCCGGCGTGGGCGCGGCCTCGTCGGCTTCCCCCTCGCTCTTGGCATTGCCTTCCACCTGCATCAGTTCCCGGGCCATCCGGTTCAGGAACTCGATGAGCTTGTCCCGCCGCTGTTCCAGCACCCGCACTTCGTCCCGCAGGCTGTTCAGCCGCAGCTGGTGGGCGTTCTGAACCTCGTTGGCTTCCGCCGCCGCGGCATCCACCAGCTTGCGGGCCTGGGCCTGGGCCTGTTCCCGGGCCGCCCGGGTGGTGGCCTGGGCTTCCAGGTTGGCCTGGTCGGTGATCTTCTCGGCCCGGGCGCGGGCGTCCTGCACGATCTTGTCCGCCTCGTCCTCGGCCTGTTCCAGCAGCTTGCGGCGGGCGGCGGTCTGGGCGGCCTTCTCGTCGTCCAGTTCCCGGCCCTTGATGCGCAGTTCCGCCCGGGCCTGGGCGGCGTGCTCCTTCAGCTCCTCGTTTTCCTTCTTCAGGTCGGTGTTTTTCAGCTGCAGCACGGCGCACTGGTCGCTCAGGGAATGGTTTTTCTCCTTCAGGCTTTCCAGGCGGCTGTCCAGCTCCGCCCGCTGGCGGGAGTAGGTCTCGCTGTTGCCGGCCAAGGCGGCGCTCTGTTCCGCCAGACGCCGGTTCTGGGCGGTCAGGTTCTGGCAATGCTGTTCCAGGGCGTTGTTCTGCTGCACCAGCGCCTTGGCGTGGCTTTCGGCCCGGTTCAGCCGCTGTTCGTATTCGATGCACAGGGCCTGCATGGCCTGGCGCACGTCGGCGGTCTCGTATCCGCCAAAGCGTGCCTTGCGGATGCCGCTTTGTTCAATGAATTTGCTGACGTCGATTTTTGGCACGGTAACGCACCCCGTTCCTTCCTCAATGTACTTCCGTCCGGGGTGCGCCCCCCAGCGCACGGGTCCCGGCATTTTTCTGTTTACATATGGTATTATTATACCAAGGCCCCGGACCGAACGCAACAAAAAACTTCCCCGCCGTGCCGGGCGCCCGGCATGGTTGGGGAAGGGCTGATCAGGGTATGGACAGGGCAGCGGCAGCGGTCATTCGGCCGCCTTTTTGACCAGGGCGCCGGTTTGCAGGACCAGGCGCCGGGCACTGCCCTGGGGTGGTTGGGTTCCGGCCGGGTCGTTGACTGCGGCCAGGGTTACGGTGACGGTGTACCGTCCGGGGGTATAGCAGGGTTCGGCCGGCCACAGGGTCCACTGTCCGCCGGACATGGGGGCTCCGGCGGGGACGGTGTACTCGGCCACGGGGGACCCGGCCGCCGATACGGTGTAACACACAGTGCACCATGCGTTGTTTTTACCGTCGGGCATGTTGCCGGCCCCGCCCCCAGGCGGGTTGATCATGTATCCGAAATTCACCTCCTGTTCCGTCGTCAGGGTCTGGTCGGCGGGGGCATAGGTACAGCGCAGCGGTATGTCCGCCGCCGCAGCGGGAAACGTTGCCCGGCACACCGGCTGTGTGTCGGGGTTTTCCCGGGTGCAGACGCCGCCGGTGCCGGCACTCACCCCACACCCTCCGAAAGTGTGGGCGTAGTCGGCCCGGATGCCCTCCACACGCACCACCAGCTTCCGGCCGAAGGTGGTGCGCCCGGAACCGTCCAGACGGGGTTTGTCGCTCACGGCGTTGGTTCTATAGTCAAAACCGGTCACGGTCAGGGTGCCGGTCGCTGCATCGGTGGTCAGCTGCAGGCCGGGCAGGTCCAGTTTGACCTGTCCCCATCCGCTGTGGGTCTTGTCCACCCCGTATACCTGGATATCGGGGTCTTCGCCCAGGGTATAGGCAGCGTCAAGGGTGTAGATCAGCTCCCCTTGGGGGCCGGGGGCGGTATCCGCCGCGGCCCAGGCCTGCAGGGTCAGGGTATAGGTGCCGTCCGCCTGGCAGTCTAGCTGCTGGCGCAGGCACAGGGATGGTTCTTCGGCGGCGGCCGCCCCGGCGGGCAGGGCCGCGCTGATGGTCAGCAGCGCCCACAGCGCCGCGGTACGCAGGAATCGTTTCATCGGCTATCCTTCTCCGCGGTGCCCGCCGGGTCCGGCTTCACGGCGCCGCGATCATGTTCTGGTTCCGGTCACAGACACCGGGCCGAGCCCGGCTCTGGCAAATCCCGGCGGTGCCGGGCTCCAGGCTGCGGCATCCAGCGCCTTGGCGGGCATGCGTACCGCCGTGTCCGGTTGCTCATCCACCCGCAAGGTGGCCCCGAACCAATAGACGGTGGACGACACAGCGGTTTCGGTGGTGCCGGTCATGGTCAGGATCTCTTCGGGTATCTGTGCGGGTTCAGCCGCCGCACACACCAGGGCGGTGCGTGCCACTGCGCCCACGGCGGCACGCAGCCAGGCCAGTCCGGCGCCCGCCAGGCAGCAGGCCGCCAGCAGCACAGAACTCAAACCCATGGCAAGATGCAGATGTCGTTTCATCTTGTACACCCCTCCCGTTTTTTCGGAACCGCGTCCCGCAGGGCGCGGTAAAACAAATACTGTCGGGCGGGCCCGTCCCGGTCTCACAACGGCGTGAAAGCGCAACTGCGCCGGGTCCGTGGCAGAGCAGCGTCGGATGGCAAGGCGCGTTCCTGTTCGTCAGGCTCCGTCCCCCGTATCGGGTCGGGGGCATTCCGGGCACCGCCGCACCGGGTTCTGTCTGCTGCACGGGCATATGTAACCGTCTGTTCCGGGCCGGCGTATAGCCGCCGGGCCCCGGCCGCACCGCTGGGGGTGCAGCCCTGCGGGTTTCGCCCCGCATGATGAGTATAGCCCGCCGCCCCCGCAAAAGTTGCAAAAGCGTGTCGGGGCCCAAAAACTTTTTTGAACTTGTGCCTTCATTTCCCGCTGCAAAAAAATTTGAATTTTTTTCAACTTTTCGCTTGACAAAACCGGTTTCCCGCGCTATACTTAATAACGCTGATTCAAATATTGCCCCATAGCTCAGTTGGTTAGAGCACCTGACTGTTAATCAGGGTGTCGTCCGTTCAAGTCGGACTGGGGCAGCCAACAAGCGATAGAGGTTTTCCTCTGTCGCTTTTTTCTTTGTCCGGATTCTGCAATATCATAAACGGAGAGGCGGCCCGCCGGGATATTTCCCGGCGGGCCGCCTCTTGTGCATATTGTTTTTTCTCAGAACAGGAACCAGAGCACCATATGGGACAGGGGTGCCGCCACCGCCATACCCGCCACGGCGCACAGGGTGATCTGGGCATACCGGAGCCGGGCCGCCCTGGCCGGCAGCGCGGGGTCGGGTTCCTTCGGGGCGTCGGCGCCCAGCACCCACAGCAGGGCAAAGAGGACCATCACCAGCGGGAAGAGCATGGACACCCGGATGGACACCACCGCCTGGGCCAGATAGCTGCACAGCGCCAGCAGTACGGGAGCCACGCCGGGCCGCGCCCAGGCGCGGAATCCCCGGCGCAGATGCACCGCCACAAAGCCAACCCAGGCCACCAGGCCCAGAAGGCCGGTGGTGAGCAGCTGTTCCAGGTACTCGTTGTGGGCGGCGTAGAAGGTGTTCATCCGGTCGGTGAGGGCATCCCCGGCCCAGGCCACCATGGCCCGGTGCATGCTGCCGGGGCCGTAGCCCAGCAGCAGCCGCCACCAGGGGGCGCTGCTCCAGGTGCCCCAGGCAGCCCGCCAGCCGGTGCCGCGGTAGGTGCCCCAGTCATCGTTGAAGACCAGGTAGTCGTCCAGCTTGCCCAGGGAGGGGAACCCCGGCCACAGGTTGGCCAGCAGGAACAGCAGGACCACCGCCGCCACACAGACGGCGGTCATGACCCGGCCCACGGTGCACAGGCTTCGTTCCGGCTTACCCAGCCGGGCTCGCCAGTACAGCAAAGCCCACACGGCGGCGCAGAAAATCATGCCCGGCACCGCCAGCTGCCAGTCCCCGAAATGGGACAGCAGCGACCGGCCTCCCTGGGTGTAGACGGTGGCCCGCATGTGGTGCATCCAGGCGGCCCAGGCAAAGAAGGACAGCCCGATGAGGGCCCCCCGGCGCACCATGCGGGTGTCGAAGTTTTTGTGGCAGACCAGCACCATGGCGGCCACCACCACCCCCAGGGTCAGGGCTTCGGCGTCCACCACCGCCAGGGCCAGCCCACCGAAAACCATGGGAATGCCGTAGGCGATGTTCCGGGCCCGGCCTTTGGCGGTGAGCCAGGCATAAAAGACGATGGGCAGCACGATGGCAAAGAACCCGGCGTTGAAGTCCTTCTGGCCCAGGGTGGAGAAGAACTGGGCCCGCTCCACCACCGCCGTGTCCCGGTAGGCGCCGATGAGGTCGATGTTGAAGATGTTGAGCACATACAAAACCGTGACGATGGAGGAGGTGACCCCCACCCCGAAAAACAGGAAATCCACATCCGCCGCCCGGCCAAAAGCCCGGATACACAGGTAAGCCAGGGCGGTGATCACCACCAGCGAGAACCCGCCGTAATAGCCCCCCAGCCCCCACAGAGAGGACACCGGGGACAGGGACGCCACCGTGGATACCAGCCCGGTGAGGACAAAGGCCCCCAGCCAGAGCACCCCGGGGTCCTTTTTGGCAAAGCGCCCGGCGGGGACCTTGCCGCCAATGAGCAGGCAGGCCCCCAGCACGGCGGCGAACACCAGGATCAGGGTGAACCCGCCGGAAAACTTGGTCAGGCCCAGGTTGGAGAATTTATCAATATACAAAGGAAAGACGCACAGCACCGCCACCAGCATGGCCGTGGCGGCGGAAGCGAGCAGCCGGGCCAGGTCCTGCTGTTGGCGCTGCTGTGCGGAAAGGGTATGCTTGGGCATGAAAACGGAAAACCTCCCGAAACATCAAAAATACGGTGACCGCCGGACCGGGTCCGGGGTCACCTAGCTATTTTACCGTCCTGTGGCCTTTTTTGCAACCGTTGTACCATTTTGACACAAAGGTTTTACAAGTGCGAAGCAGCAAAGTCCCGCCGCCGCGCTGAGCACCGCCGCCCAGTGGCGGGCGCCCATGGGCAGCAGCTGGCTGCCCGCATAGCTGAGCAGGCTGCCGGCGCTCATGCCCAGGGCCAGGAACCCGTAGTTCACCCCGGCGTGGCGCAGCCCGAAGAGGTCGGTGTTCAGCGAGGGCTGCACCGCCGCCCCGCCGGAATAGAAGAAGGTGAGCATGGCATAGGCGGCGGCCACCCACCAGTTCTGGGCCAGGGCAAAGAGCACCGACCCGATGCCCAGCCCGGCATACACCCCGTACAGCACCGGTTTGCGCCCGGCCTTGTCGCTGAGGGCGGGGCAGCTCAGCCGTCCCGCCGCCGAGGCCGCCGCCCCGATGACCACGCACAGGGGGACCAGGTTTTCCGCCATGCCCCGGTCGGCGGCAATCTGCAAAAGGTCCGGGCTGAACAGCAGCACCGGGGGCGAGCCCAACGCCACCCCCGCCAGACATAGCTTGTACTGCACCGTGCGCACCTGGCCTTGGGGGGCAGGTCGGCGGCGGTGCCCGCCGACCTGCCCCCCAAGGCCATGGTGCGCAC
>NZ_JACJJP010000053.1 GCF_016900095.1 Gemmiger formicilis | reverse complement strand
GTGCGGGGGGGCGGGGTCTGGGTTCGGGGAGGCTGGTATTCCTCCGCCCGGATCCAGTCTTCTTCCAACCCGTCGGGGTCATATTGGGCCGGGCGCACATCGTTGCCGCCCTGGCGGGGGGTGTAGGGGGCGCGGTAGTACTCCCGGGGCGAAGTTTCGTCGCCGGGCTGTCCCACACGGCGCACCCCGCCCGTGCCGGGAGAATGGATCTTGCGGCCGGCCTGTTTGCGGGGGTCCTGTTTGTAGCCGCCGTAGCCGCCTTCCCTGTTGGGCATATGCGCCCCTCCTTCCCTGTTGAATAGGCTGTCCGATTTTGTGGTATCAGATTGATTATACCACACATGCCCCGGCAAAAACAGGCCCGCCCGAAAGTTTTGCCCGCCAGGCTTGACACCGGCCCCGGGCGATGTATAATAAGCTTTGTTATAATAAGTATACTTAGTATTGAGGTACACCGATGGAACCGCTGCACTACCTGCTGATGAAAACCCAATCCCAGCTCCACCGCCAGATCATGGCCCAGGCCGCCGACCTGGGGCTTTCGCCGGGGCAGCCCAAAATTCTGGAATGTCTGTCCGAATGCGGCGAATGCAACCAGAAAACCATTGCCCGCTACTGCGAGATCGAACAGGCCACCGTGGGCAGCATCCTGCTGCGGATGGAGCGGGACGGCCTGGTGCGCCGCACCCAAAAGGACGGCAACCGCCGGGCGCTGTACGTCTCCCTCACCGACCGGGGACGGCAGGCCGCTTTGCAGGTCCAGCAGATTTTCCAGCAGTATGACGCCCGCGCCGTCTCCGGGCTGAGCACGGAGGAGAGCCTGCTTCTGAATCAGCTTCTGCAGCGGGTGTACGATGCCATCTCCCAACCGGAAAGGAAGTCTTTTTGATGAAAACCGTCCCCAAACATATGCTGCGCCGCTGCCTGCTGCTGGTGGTGGGCCTGGTGATCATGGCCTTCGGCGTGGCCTTTTCCATCAAGGCGGGGCTGGGCACCTCCCCTATCTCCAGCCTGCCTTATGTGCTGAGCCTGCTGCCCCTGCACCTGACCGTGGGCACCGCCACCATCGCCATGCATGTCACTCTGATCATCCTGCAGATCCTTTTGCTGCGCCGCCGGTACGACCCCTTCCAGCTGGCCCAGCTGCCGGTGGCGTTGGTTTTCGGCAGCCTGACCGATTTCAGCGTCTGGGCGCTGCAGGACATCAACGTCAGCGCCTACCCCGCCCGGTGGGTGCTGTGCATCATCGGCATCCTGCTGGTGGGTGTGGGCGTCAGCTTTGAGGTAACCGCCAACGTGGTCACCCTGGCCGGTGAAGGCATGGTCCTGGCCGTGTGCAAGGTGTTTCCGGTACCCTTCGGCAACGCCAAGATCGGCTTTGACGTGACCCTGGTGGTCATTGCCAGCGTGCTGTCCCTGTTGTTTCTGGGCGGACTGTACGGCGTGCGGGAAGGCACCGTGGCCGCGGCTTTCTGCGTGGGACTGGTGGCCCGGCAGGTCAACCGGCCCATGCGTCGGTTTGCCCAGCGCTTTCTGGATTAAGCTTTACATACTGCCGCTGTGCGCGGTCCCCTTTTGCGGGACCGCGCCTTTTTGTTGCCCAATTATGAACCTTTTGAAAACTTCGCCGTTTACACTTGACTTTATCAAGTTGTCGGACTATACTTGACCAAGTCAAGAAAGAGAGGTCCTGTTCCATGATGCAAACCCTGTCCTACTATTCCACCGTGCTCTACCGCGATTTTGCGGCCTACACCTCCCACCGGCTGCAGGAGCTGGGGCTCAGCCACGGGCTGATGTTTTTGCTGCTGTATGTGGGCAAGCACCCCGGCTGCACCCAGTCGGAACTGACCCAGGCCCTGGGCCTGGACTGGGGGTACGGCCAGCGCAGCACCCTGAAACTTACCGAGGACGGGTTCCTGTTGCGGGAAAAGGAGGGCCGCGCCTACCGCCTGCGGCTCAGCGACAAGGGGGAGCAGGCTTTCCGGGTATGCCACGAGGTCTTTTTTGACTGGGACCGGCAGACGCTGGAAGGACTTTCCGAAGACGAGCAGACCCAGCTGCTGGACCTGCTGAAGAAAATCAAGGAGAAGAAGGCGAATTCCAAGCTATGTACCAGACGATAAACTCCCCCGTGAACTACGGCGGGCTGACCTTAAAAAACCGCATTATCTTTGCCCCCACCTCCATGGGTGTGCCCACCCAGGAATGGCTGGCCCGGCTGCAGCGCATTGCCCGGGGCGGCTGCGCCATGATCATTCTGGGGGATGTGCCGGTTTTGCCCCACGGGTTCGGGCCTTCGCTGTACAGCAAAAAGGGCTTTGCCCTGTACAGGCAGGCCGCCGAGCTGGTCCACGCCGAGGGCTGCCTGCTGTGCGCCCAGCTGCACCAGTCGGATTCCGATTTCAAGGCGATGCTGAAGTACCTGCCGGGGTTTTTGTGCAAGAAGATCACGGCGGACGAGCTGCGCGCCAGGCTCAACGACGCCGCCGGGCCGCTGGTGACCCGGATGTCCCGGCGTAAGATCGAGAAGATCACCCGGGCCTTCGGGGAAGCGGCGGTGCTGGCCCAAAAAGCCGGGTTTGACATGGTGCAGGTTCACGGGGACCGGATGTGCGGCAGTTTCAGCTCCGACGTGTTCAACCACCGTACCGACGAGTACGGCGGCAGTGCCGAAAACCGGGCCCGGTTCGCGGTGGAGGCGGTGAGCGCCGTGCGCCGCCGCCTGCCGGACATGCCCATCGACTACAAACTGGCTGTGCGCCAGGCCAGCCCCGCCTACGGCCGGGCGGGGGTGGCCCAGGCGGAGCTGGCCGTCTTTGTGCCCTTGCTGGAGAAGGCCGGGGTGACCAGCTTCCATGTGACCCTGGCCGATCACTGCAACCTCAGCGATACCATCCCCCCGGCCAGCCACCCGGCGTTCGGGGCGGAAGGGTGTTTCCTGCATTTCTGCGACGAGGTCCGCGCCCTGACCCGCTGCCCGGTATGCGGGGTGGGCGGGCTCACCGACCCGGATTTCGTCGAAGCCCAGTTGGCCGCCGGCCGGGTGGACTGCGTGGCCATGAGCCGCCAGCTCATCGCCGACCCCGACTGGCCCCGCAAGGTGGCCGCCGGGCAGGCCGGAACCATCCGTCACTGTGTGCGCTGCAACCGGGAATGTCTGGGCGGTATGATGGCCCACCGGGGTGTGCACTGCATCTACGACCAAAACGAAAGGAAGTCCTGAAGATGAAATACTCCATTGTGTACAGCAGCCGCACCGGCAATACCCGCCAGCTGGCCGACGCCCTGCACGCTTCTCTGCCTGCCGAAGACTGCGTTTACTTCGGCACCCCCGCCCCCGAGGCCCTGGCCGCCGACCGGGTGTATGTGGGGTTCTGGACCGACAAGGGCAGCTGTGACGAAACGGTGGCCGCCTTTTTGCAGAGCCTGCCCGCGGGCAAGGAGGTCTATCTTTTCGGCACCGCCGGGTTCGGCGGGTCGGCCGTCTATTTTGACAAGATTCTGGACGCCGCGGCCGCCAACCTGCCCGCCGGGGTGCGGGTGGTCGGGCGGTACATGTGCCAGGGCAGGATGCCCCAGGCCGTCCGCACCCGCTACGAGGCCATGCCTGACAGCCCCCGCCGCCAGGCCATGCTGGACAACTTTGACGCGGCCCTGTCCCACCCCGACGCCGACGACCTGGACCGTCTGTGCCGGGCCGTGACCGCCGCCCTGTAACCCCAGCTCCGCCGCCCGGGTCCCGGGCGGTTTTTTGTTGTTTCCGGCCACGGATTTGTCATATTTATAGGGTATAATGCGGTAACCGACACAGAAAGAGCCGCAGGAGGGCAGGACTGTATGGCAAACACCACCAAGCAGGCGCTGGAGGCATCCTTGAAAAAGATGATGCTGAAAAAGCCCCTGGACAAAATCACCATCCACGACATCACCGACGACTGCGGGATCAGCCGCATGGCCTTCTACTACCATTTCAAGGACATTTACGACCTGGTGGAGTGGGCCTGTGTGGAGGACGCCGCCCGGGCCCTGCAGGGCAAAAAAACCTGCGATACCTGGCAGGAGGGGCTGGCCCAGATCTTTGAGGCGGTGCTGGAAAACAAGCCTTTCGTGCTCAACGCCTACCGCTGCATCAGCCGGGACCAGATGGAACGCTTTTTGTACAAGCTGACCTACGGGCTGATCCGGGGTGTGGTGGACGAAAAGAGCGAAGGGGTGGCCATTTCCGAGCAGGACAAGATTTTTATTGCCGAATTTTACAAATACAGTTTTGTGGGCATCATGCTGGACTGGATCCGCCAGGGCATGAGCGCCGACTACCACGAGATCGTGACCCGCATGGCCCTGACCATGCAGGGCAACATCGACAATTCCATCCGCAACTTTGCCGCCCGGTAAAGTTTGTTATACAAAAGGGGCCCGGTGATGAAAAACTGATCACCTGGCCCTTTTTGTCAATTGTAGGCCGCCGGGTTTCGGGGTACGCTATACCCACACCCAAAAAGAAAGGCGGTTTTGAATATGGCAAACAACTTTGTAAAACTGACGGCAGCCGCTGCCGGTCTGGCCGGCGCCGGGGCAGCCGTGGTCCTGGCCCGCAAGCACACCGCAGGCAAAAAGGCGGCACAGGCCCCCTCCGACTATCGCAACACCGAGCTGGGTATGCACAAAAAGAACAGCAAGGGCATCTACTATTCCAGCGGCAACTACGAGGCCTTTGCCCGCCCCGAAAAGCCCGCCGGCGTGGAGGAGAAGCATGCCTATCTGGTGGGCAGCGGCCTGGCATCCCTGGCGGCGGCCTGCTTCCTGGTGCGGGACGGGCAGATGCCCGGGTCCCACATCCACATCCTGGAAGCCATGGACGTGGCGGGGGGTGCCTGCGACGGCATCCACGACCCCACCCGGGGCTACATCATGCGGGGCGGCCGGGAGATGGAAAACCACTTTGAATGTCTGTGGGATCTGTTCCGCAGCATCCCGTCCCTGGAAACGCCGGGGGCTTCGGTGCTGGACGAGTTCTACTGGCTGAACAAGCACGACCCCAACTATTCCCTGTGCCGGGCCACCGAACACCGGGGCAAGGACGCCCACACCGACGGCCGGTTTGACCTGAGCCAGAAGGCCTGCATGGAGATTGTCAAGCTCTTCATGACCCCCGACGAGGATCTGTACGACAAGACCATCGAGGACGTGTTTGACGACGAGGTCTTCCACTCCACCTTCTGGCTGTACTGGCGCACCATGTTCGCCTTCGAGAACTGGCACAGCGCGCTGGAGATGAAACTGTATTTCCAGCGGTTCATCCACCACATTGCGGGGCTGCCGGATTTCAGCGCCCTGAAATTCACCCGCTACAACCAGTACGAATCCCTGATCCTGCCCATGCAGAAATATCTGGAAGATGCCGGGGTGGACTTCCAGTTCGGCACCGAGGTCACCAATGTGCTGTTTGACATCAAGGACGGCCGCAAGGTGGCCACCGCCATCGAATGCAAGGTCAAAGGGGTGGAAAAGGGCATCGTCCTCACCGAGAACGACCTGGTGTTCGTGACCAACGGCAGCTGCACCGAGGGCACTGTCTACGGCGACCAGGACCACGCCCCCAACGGCGACGCCGAGGTGCGCACCAGCGGCTGCTGGAACCTGTGGAAGAACATTGCCAAGCAGGACCCGGCCTTCGGCCATCCGGAAAAGTTCTGCTCCGACATTTCCAAAACCAACTGGGAGTCGGCCACCATCACCACCCTGGATGAAAAGATCATCCCGTATATCACCAACATCTGCCAGCGGGACCCCCGCAGCGGCAAGGTAGTCACCGGCGGCATTGTCAGCTGCAAGGATTCCGCCTGGCTGCTGAGCTGGACCATCAACCGGCAGGGGCAGTTCAAGGAACAGGACCCTGAAAAGGTCTGCATCTGGGTGTACGGCCTGTTCACCGATGTGCCCGGCGATTATGTGAAAAAGCCCATGAAGGACTGCACCGGCCGGGAAATCACCGAGGAATGGCTGTACCATCTGGGGGTGCCGGTAGATGATATTCCCGGACTGGCGGCCCACAGTGCCGTCTGCGTGCCCACCATGATGCCCTATATCACCGCCTTCTTCATGCCCCGGGCCAAGGGGGACCGCCCCGACGTCATTCCCGACGGCTGCGTGAACTTTGCCTTTCTGGGCCAGTTTGCGGACACCCCCCGGGACACCGTTTTCACCACCGAATATTCGGTGCGCACCGCCATGGAGGCGGTGTACGGTCTGCTGGGTGTGGACCGCGGCGTGCCCGAAGTGTGGGGCAGTGTGTACGACGTGCGGGATCTGCTGGAAAGCTCGGTGCGGCTGATGGACGGCAAGTCGCCCCTGGAGATGGAACTGCCCGGACCCCTGAATCTGCTGAAAAAGCCCCTGCTGAAAGCCGTGCAGGGCACCGTGGTGGAAAAGCTGCTGCGTGACCACCATGTGATCAAGGACGGCATGCTGTAAATTCCGATTTCTGCGCTCCCGTGGGTCCGCCCGACCCCGGGGGCGCTTTTTTCGGCAAAAACCGGAGGAAACCGCGGTTTCTTTACAAAACCGAAACAACCCAGCCGTATAATGGGCAACAAAAGGAGTGTGTTTCCCATGACCTGCGCCACCGCTGTCCGCCCTTCCCGCGTGTATACACCGCCCCGCACCGGTCTGGTGTGCGGCGGGGTCATTCTCTGCCTGGGGTTCTGCGCCGGGGTGTATTCCCTGTGCGGGGCCGATCTGTGGGCCGGTGCGCGGCTGCTGCTCTGCCTGGTGTTCTATCTGCTTGCCCCCGGGCTGGCCCTGGCCCTGCGCCTGGCCCCTCGGGGGCCCGGTCTGCGGCCACTGTGCACCCTGGTCTGCGGCTGTGCCCAGCTGCTGGTCTTCTATGTGGCGGCCATCCGCCTGGACTGGCTGCCGTTGCTGTATGTGGGGCCCCCAGCCCTGCTGGTCTGGATGGTGGTGCTGCATCTGCACCGGGAAGACCTGCCCCGCCGGGCGGCCGTGGGCATCCGGTACCTGTACCTGCTGTTCACCCGCCGGTGGGCGCTGGTGCTGCTGTGGGCGGTCCTGTGCGTTTTTTCGGCCTTGAGTTTCAGCGCCGTCAACCCCCATCCCACCGCCGCCGGGGCCATGGTGCCCAACCGGGACCTGTTGTGGAACGTGGGCAACGCCGAGGCCTTCCGCAAGGCTTTTCCCGCCCAGGATATCCGGTTTGCGGGGGTGCGGTTCTCCTACCATTATCTGACCGAGATGCTGGCCGCCGCTTTGTCCCTGGTCAGCGGGGCCTCCTGCTACGACCTGTTCGCCTTCTTTCTGCCCCCGGTGTTCCTGGCCGGGGAGATCGCCGCCCTGTACTGGCTGGGGCGTGCGCTATACAAAAGCAAAACTATTGCAAGTTTTATACCATTTGTATTGTTTTGCTTTCAGTGCGCCTCCCTGTGGAAGGTCTTCCGCACCGGGGACAGCATCTTCGGCAACACCATGCTGCGGCATCTGACCTCCAACATCAACGCCCAGGCCACCGCGGTGATTTTGTTCTGCGCCTTTCTGGCCCTGTTTGCCCGGCTGGGGGGGGAACGGTTCGGGGGCGGCGTGGGGCTGGGGGGGTTGTGTCTTCTGGCCTTCGCCC
>NZ_JACJJP010000052.1 GCF_016900095.1 Gemmiger formicilis | reverse complement strand
TTTTCCAAACACTGTAAGGTTCCACAAGTTTCAGGTTTGTTCAATTTTCAAGGTCCTGCTTGGCGCCGCCCTCATCGGGACAGCTTATTTATTATATCTCGTGAAGTTCTTTTTGTCAAGCACTTTTTTGAGATTTTTTTTGAGCTGCGAAGTTCTTGATGAACTTCTTTTCTCAGCGCCTGCCGTCTCTTGCGAAACGGCTTAGTTATAATACCATTCATGCTGGGATTTGTCAACACATTTTTCGCACTTTTTTTACAAGAATTTCCCAAATCCATATCTTGTGCTTTACAGCAGAATAAAACACAAGTTTTGTCCAGATTCTTCTGTCTTGCGCTTTTGGGTGGAACGCCTTATACTATTATAGTATGATCAAACGTAACGGTGGTGGCGAACTATGATGAAGATCTATCAGACCGTGGACAAGCGCCTGGAGCGCACCGGCCATATTGCGGAGGGCACTTGGGTCAGTCTGACAGCCCCCACCGCCGATGAAGTCCGCCAGGTGGCCGCCACCCTGGATATTGAACCCGCCGACTTGCAGGCCGCGTTGGACCCGGAAGAATCCGCCCGCGTCTCGCTGGAAGACGGCTACACCGTGATCATTGTGGACGTTCCCGTGCAGGTGCCGGACAAAGGGGTGGGCGTGTACACCACCATCCCCTTGGGCATCCTGCTCACCCAGCAGACCATCACCACCGTCTGCGCGGTGGACACCCAGGTGCTGCAGGACTTTGCGGCTTTGCGGGTGCGGGAGTTCAGCACCCGCAAGAAGATGCGCTTTGTGTACCAGATCATGAACAGGGCCGCCACGATGTATCAGCAGGAGCTGCGACTGATTGACCGGCGCCGGCAGGAGATTGAAAAGAATCTGTCCGGAGCCATGCGGGACAGCGACCTCATTGAGCTGCACGCATTGGAATCCACCCTGGTGTATTTTGCCACCAGTTTGCGGGCCAACAGCACCGTGCTGGACCGCCTGACCCGATACAAGCGGCTGGAGCAGTATCCCGACGACATGGAACTGCTGGACGATGTGATCGTAGAGATGCGCCAGGCCATCGAGATGACCACCATCTACCGTGACGATATTAAAGGTACCCGGGAACTGTTCAGCGCGGTGTTGGACAACCGTCTGAACAACGCCATGAAATACCTGACTTCGGTCACCCTGATCATGGCCGTGCCCACGGTGGTATCCGGTCTGTACGGCATGAACGTGAACCTCATCGGCATGCCTTTTGCCTCCTCCCCTTGGGGGTTCGCGGTGGTGTGCGCCATTATCCTGGCCATCTGCGTGGGGGCAGCCTGGTTCCTGCACAAAAAACATATGCTTTGATCGCATGGGCAGCGGCGTCTGGGCGCCGCTGTTTTCCTTTATATATAGAACGGTGTGTAACGGCCCCGGAATATTTCCGTCTTTATATAAAAGGAAGAAAAAAGGAGGTGACGGCATGGAGGATTCCGCCATTGTGGCCTTATACTGGGCGCGGGACGAGCAGGCTCTGACCGAGACCGCCGCCAAGTTCGGGGCGTATTGTCGGAAGATCGCCCTGAACCTGCTGGGCAGCATCTCCGACGCCGAGGAAGTGGAGAACGACACCTGGATGGCCGCCTGGAACAGCATGCCGGAAAACCGACCCGCCCGGCTGGCCCCCTACTTAGGGCGGATCACCCGCAACCTGGCCCTGGATCGCCGGGACAAGGCGGCTGCGCAGAAGCGGGGCGGCGGGCAAAGCGAACTGATTCTGGAGGAGCTGGAAGGCTGTCTGGCCGGGCCCGCCCGGGTGGAACACACCGTGGAAGCCGCCGACACCGCCCGCATGATCAGTGAGTTTCTGCGCAAGGAGCCGGAACCCGCCCGGGGCATCTTTATCCGGCGCTACTGGTATTGTGATTCCATGGCCGATATCGCGGCGCGGTATGCCATGCCCGAAGGCCGGGTGCGGGTAACCCTGCACCGGACCCGGAACAAGCTGAAGAAAGTACTGACCGAACAGGGGGTGAACCTATGAATACGCGGGAACTGTTTGAGGCCATCGGCGCCATGGACGACGATCTGATTCTGGAGGCCGACAAACTGCCCGTCCGGCCGCGGCGGAACTGGCGGCCTCTTCTCTGGCGGGGCGCGCCCCTGGCTGCCTGTCTGTGTCTGGCGGTGGGTGCCGTGCTGTGGCAGGGGCAGCGGTCCAAAGTCACCCTGGACACCGCCATGCCGGAGGCCGCCGCGGCCGCACCGGAGGAATCCGGGCAGAGCGCCCTGCGCAGCGAGGCCGCCGTGGACGAAAACGCCCAGGCCAAGACATACGACGGGGGGCTTTCCTTATATAATGGACCGGAGGCATCCGTCTCCGCTCTGCCTGTTCTTTTGAGCGACCTTCTGGACAAGGGCGCGGGGGCCTATTTCCTGGACACCGCCCCCAAACCGGCGGACCGGACACGGCTTCTGGACTGGAAGCTTCCGGATACCGTGCCGGTTTTTCGCAGTATGGCAGCGGGCCGGACCATCGATCTCAGCGGCATGTACGGGCGGATGCGCTCCATGCTGCAGGCCCTGGGTCTGGACACCGCCCTGGCGGACGACGCCGTCTATACCGGTCTGACCCAGGCCGAAGCGGAAGCGCAGGCCGACACCCTGGCGAACAATGGCGGGAGCGAGGGCGCGGAGCTGGCCCTTTGGGCTGATGCCGGGTCCCTGGCCCTGGAGGTAGCCCCCTGCGAAGCCTGGCCGGAGGGGTTGACCCTGACGGCGGACAATACCGGCACCGTCACCGCCCAGGTTCCCGGCGCTGAAGCGGACGCCACCCGCCTGACCTCCGCAGAGGCCCTTGCCGCGGTACAGGCCGCCTGGCCCGACGTGGTGGCGCTGGCGGGAGAGGACACGGCCTCACTGTGCTATACCGGCACCGACGGAGCGTGGCATGCACGGTTTTATAATGCCGCTTACAACGCCGCCGGCGGCATTGAAAACAGCGACCTGGACGGTGTGGAGCTGGCCGTAGATGCAAGCGGTCAGCTGTGCCGGGTGGTCTGGCACAACGCCGACCTGACCCAAGTGGCGGGAGAATACGCCCCCCTGACCCAGGTGCAGGCGGAGGACCTGCTGCGGCAGGACCTGTTCTTGACAGACGGCGGCAGTCTGGACGGGGACGGGGTGCTGGAAAACCTGGCGGATGTGCGGCTGTACTACCCCGAAAGCCGCGCCTGTGCCTGGTATCTGCCTTACTGGTGCTTCACCGCCGACGAAGGTGCTTCTGACGAAGGTGCTTCTGAGGAAGACCCCGGCCGGCATCTCTACTGCGAATACCTGGTTCCTGCCGTCAGCGTGGACGACCTGACCGCCCTGCAGGATGCCGGATGACCTGTGTTTTGCCCCGTGCCCGGGCTTACCGGCGCCACGGGGCCTTTTGTTTACAACTTTTTCACCTTTTGTCTGCCAAAATCTTCTTGTGGGGATCGTAGTATGGGATAAGCGCGGCAAAAGCTGTGCCTGTCTGTTTTTGGGCGGAAAACATTTTGTAAAAAAGCGCGTCTTTTCAACGGTTTCCTTGTCAAACCTGCCAAAAGTAGCCTGATAAAATTCACCAAACCTTGGCGGATTTCGCGCTTGTTTTCCCCCACGGGCCGAAGTATAATGTGGTCTATTATCGGGGACGGTCCCGATATGTGCAAAAGGAGCCTTTTTCTATGCGCAGTTGGTGCAGAAATCATCCCATCGCCTTCATGGCCGGATATCTGGTATTCTACCTTGCCTTTTTCTTTTTGCTGGAAAAAACGGTGCAGGTGCCCGACCTGGTGCTGCATTGCGCCCTGGACGACCTGATTCCGTTCTGCAAATATGCCATCATCCCGTATTATCTCTGGTTTGCCTGGATTCCCGGCACCCTGTTTTATCTGCTGTGGAGGGCAAGCCGGTGGGAATTCTGGCGGTTGTGTCTGCCCCTGTTCCTGGGCATGACCCTGGCGCTGCTGTTCTGCGCCGTGGTCCCCAACGGGGTGTATCTGCGGCCGGCCCACGTGCCCGGCACCGATCTGTTTGCCCGGGCGGTGCGGGAGCTGTACCACACCGACACCCCCACCAACGTCTTTCCTTCTATCCATGTGCTCAACGCCGTGACCCTGGACCTGGCCTGGCAGCGGCATCTGCGCCGCAGCAGCCTGACGGTACGCCGGATCGGCGGGGCGGCTTCCCACCTGCTGATGGCCGCCATTGTGGCTTCCACCCTGCTGCTCAAACAGCATTCGGTGATGGATGCCATGGCCGGTATCCTGCTGGCTCTGCTGCTGAACCGCATGTCCGATTGGCTCACCGCCTGGTGGTACGCCCCCCAAAACGATCGGCTGCGCAAAATGTTGGAACGTGTATGAGTTTCTCCCCCGGTCGGGCTTTGCCCGGCCTTTTTTGTTGCCGCAGCCACTATTTTTCCCGGAACATTTTTGCTATACTGAGGGGTAGAGCAAAAACCTTGTCAATCAGCTGAAGTTCAACCATTTCAGGGAGGTATAGATCATGTACAACATTCAGACCATTGCCCCGGATATCGTTTACGTGGGCGCCAGCGACCGTCGCCTGGCCAAGTTCGAGAACCTGTTCCCCATTCCCCGCGGTGTTTCCTACAACTCCTACGTCATTCTGGACGAGAAGACCGCGCTGATGGACACCGCCGACGTTTCGGTGGGCGCCCAGTTCCTGGAGAACGTGGCTGCTGCGCTGAACGGCCGCGGTCTGGATTACCTGGTCATCGACCATATGGAGCCTGACCACGCCGCCATGATCGAGGCCGTGCTGCTGCGCTGGCCCGGCGTGCAGATCGTCTGCAACGCCAAGACCGTGCCCATGCTGAAGGCTTTCTTCCCCGGTGACACCGCCGCCATCGACGCCGCCCTGCTGGTCAAGGAGGGCGACACCCTGGAGCTGGGCAAGCACAGCCTGAGCTTTGTCATGGCCCCCATGGTGCACTGGCCAGAAGTCATGATGGCTTTTGATACCGCCACCGGCACCCTGTTCAGCGCCGACGCCTTCGGCACCTTCGGTGCGCTGGGCGGCAGCCTGTTTGCGGATGAAGTGAACTTTGAGCGCGACTGGCTGGACGACGCCCGCCGGTACTATGCCAACATTGTGGGCAAGTACGGCGTGCAGGTGCAGAACGTGCTGAAGAAGGCCGCCGGTCTGGCCATCCAGACCATCGCCCCGCTGCATGGTCCCATCTGGCGCAAGGACCTGGCCTGGTTCCTGGGCAAGTACGACCTGTGGAGCCGCTGGGAAGCGGAGGACAAGGGCGTTGTGGTGCTGTACGGCAGCCTGTACGGCAACACCGCTTCCGCCGCCGAGGCCGTGGCCGCCCAGCTGGGTGCCCGCGGCGTGGCCAACGTGAAGGTGCTGGACCTGTCCGTGGCCGACGTGAGCGAGGCCGTGAGCGAATGCTGGCGCGCTTCCACCATCGTGCTGGCCAGCCCCACCTACAACGGCGGGCTGTATCCCCCGGTGGCCGCCCTGCTGGATGACCTGCAGTCCCTGGGTCTGCAGAACCGCACCTTCGCCCTCATCGAGAACGGCAGCTGGGCTCCCATGTCCGCCCGCCTGATGAGCGCCAAGCTGGAAGGGCTGAAGAACTGCACCGTGCTGGAAACCAAGCTGACCGTGCGCGGTGCCCTGAACGCCGCCCAGGATGCCGACGTGGCCGCCCTGGCCGACGCCGTGGCCCAGACCGTGAAGGCCTGAGTGCCTCCTTTGGTCTGACTTTGCTGTAACAACAAGCAACCCCCGCCGCCGGGCGAAACCCGGCGGCGGGGGTTTTGTCATATACAAGCCATCACAGTTCCAGTTTGGGGGATTCGGGGGCAGCAGGGGTCTTGGGGTCAAAGGGATCGTCCCCGGCCAGGCCGTCGGCCTGCAGCATCTTTTCCATCACGTCGATGTCCGCCGAAAGGTCCAGGGCGTCCGCCTGGAACAGTTTGTCCAGCTGGTTTTCAAAAGCGGTGACCAGGGTACCCATGGTCTGCTCGATGCGGCGCTTTGACTCGGAGATGTTCTCCCCCTCAATGCCCTGGGCGTCCATCTCGGCGTAGGCTTCCAGCAGTTTCAGAGAGGTGGGCAGGTAATAATCCAGGAACTTGCGCACCTGGGGCAGCTTGTCGGGGTCGGATTCCGCCTGCACAAAAATCTTGGCGGTGACGGCTTCCAGCCGGGCGATGCGGTCGCTCATCTCCTCGTCGGGAATGGCGGCGTTCAGCTCCCGCATCCGGGCCAGGGTCTTGTCATACTCGCTCTGGGGTGCGGCCGGGGCCGGTGCGGGGGATTCCGGTTTGGGGGCGTCGCCCCGCACCACCAGGCAGCGGGTGCGCATATCCAGGTAGGCATCGTTGCCAAAAACGCCCTTGTCGATGCAATCCTCCAGATACCGGCGGCACTTTTCCTCGGTGCAGGGCATGGCCGCCGCAATGTCCCGTATGTACATGTGGTCGGCCCGGCCCACAATGTTGTCGATCTTGCGGCGGATGCGCCGCCCGGTGCGCAGGATATGCGCCCCGATGAACATGCCGATGCCCGCAAACAGAGGCAGGCTGCCGCCGATCACATCTTCCACATACAGATGCCAGTATTCCCAGCCGCCGTAGAAGATCATGTCGTGCAGGCTGCTGACCGTGGCCAGAAGGCCGACAGCGCCCACCACAATGCCCGCAATGGCCAGAATGTTGGCGCCGCCGTCCTCCTGTTGGGAGGCCGCTTTGGACTTTTTGGCGGAGCTGCGCCGGGCAGGCCTGGCCTGGGTCTTGGGGGCCGGCTGGCTTTCGGCCTTGGGCGCCGGTTGGGCATAAATGCTGTTGACCGGGGCATAGCGCCGGCGGTTGCGGAAGGCGTCCGAGCTGATCTGGCCGGTGCGCAGCAGGTAATTGAGAACCAGCAGCACAATGGACACCGGCCACATGCCGAAGCAGAAGGTGAGGATCACCACCCAGATGGGAATCTGGAACGGGGCGTCCCCACGGCGGTACTGCTGGCGGTCCGGGGCGGGGGTGGGCCGCACCGGCGGGCGGACCGGCCGCTGCTTGTCCTGATCGTCATAGTAGGGGGTGGGCATGGTAGAACTCCTTCTTTCCGCGGACCGGCCCGCCCTCAGGGCAGGTCGGTGAGCAACTGCTTGATCGAATCGTCCAGATAATACTCGCTGCCTGGCTGGTAGGGGTTGTCCTTGTCATAGGGCACATGGGTGCACAGGTAGCTGACCCAGGCGTTGTAGCCGGACACCGTCAGGTGGATGCCGTCCGGCTGGGCGTACTCCTCGGTCAGGGCGCCCTCCGAATCGGTGAAGAGAGAGGCCAGGTCCAGGTAGTAGCAGCCCTTTTCGGCACACATATCCCGGATGGACCCGTTGATGGTGTTCAGGTGATCGGTGGCCATACCGGGGGAGGTTTCCAGCACTTCCGGCCGCACCGGCAGGATGGACTGCACAAAGATCTTGGTGTTGGGCAGAATGCTCTTCAGATCGTCCAGCAGGCGGCCGTAATAGTTCAGAAAACTTTCGTCCTTGGTGCCGCTGGCCAACGCGTTGGTGCCCACCAGCAGGTACAGCTTGGCGGGCGGGTCCGCCGCCAGAATGTCCAGGGGGATTTCCTCCTCATCGTTGGCATTCTTCATGGTGGTGCGGTTGACGAAGTTGTTGGGGGATGCGCCCTCGTAGGCCAGAACCCGGGCGCCGTCCAGATCGATCTCGTAATCCACAAATCCCACGGTAAGGGAATCGCCCAGGAAAGCCGCGTCGGAGAACCACTCGGTGGTGACCCGGCCGAATTCCGGCACCGTGGCCAAGGCGGCGGGCAGGGCGGTGTAGGTATAGCTGTCGGATTGCCGCACCGGCCCCACCGTGCCCCAGTTCACGGCCTGGGCGGCGGTGCTGCTGCCGTCCCCGCCGCCGTAGGGCAGGGGCGCCACCAGCCGGTCGGCCAGGGCGGTTTCCGGGCTGGCCACCTGGGAGGGCGGTGTGGTGACGCTTTCGGGCAGAATCAGGGTCACAATGCCCGAAACCACCAGGATGCCCGCCACCGTGCCCAGGGCCAGCAGCCGCCGCTGGGCCCGCCGTTTCTGCCGGGCTGCCTGTTTGCGGGCGGGGTCGCTGCGCCGCCGGGGCGGCTGGTAGGTGGTGCGGGGG
>NZ_JACJJP010000051.1 GCF_016900095.1 Gemmiger formicilis | reverse complement strand
GTGGTGCGCGGTACAGGACTCGAACCGTTTCCGCCGGGCATGATGCGGTGGAGCGGTGCCCGCGCAAGGCTTTGTTACGGCCCGCCGGGCGGTCTGGTGTTTTCGGTGGGGAACGGTGCGGGCTGCTCTAAAAGGGAAAAGTGCGGTCAAAAGTGCGGTATCACTGGGCGTTCTTCAGCACCCGGAGAAACACGCCGTTGACAGCCTGGGCGGTGGTTTCATCGTCGCCGGTCAGGGCGTGGCCGTAAATGCCGAAGGTGTCCATGTCCTGGCTATGGCCCACCAGCTGCTTGACTTCCCCGGCGGGCAGCGTCTTGACCACCGACACAAAGGTGTGCCGCAGTTCATACAGCGTGCAGGGCGTCAGGCCGTTGGCGGCGCAGTAGGCTTTCCACCGGGCATAGTAGGTCTTTTCCCGATGGATGCAGAACACGCTTTCCTGGCCGCCGGTAATGCTGCGCTGTTCCTCCAGTACCCGCCGGGCCATGTCGGACAGGATGAAGGAGCGGACCGCGTTCTGGTTCTTGCCCTGGGTTTCTTCCCCATGGACGTTTACCGCCCGGCGGATCTCCACGGTGCAGCCATGCACATCAACCCAGCGCAGGCCGATCAGCTCCCCGGGGCGCAGGCCGGTGAGAACCTGGAAGCGGTAGGCGTTGATATACTCATCCCGGACAACCTTGCCGCGCCACAGCGTGGTGTCCGTGTTCAGCAGCTTCAGCAGGTCCCCGGGCTGCAATACCTTCTTTCCTTTGTACCTGGCCCCGGCGGGCACCCGCAGCCCTTCAGGATTGAAGGTGCTGACCTTGCAGGCCCGGCAATACTTGCAGAAGGCCCGCAGGTCTGCACACAGGGACTGCAGCGTCTTTTTGCTGCGCCCTGCGGCGTATGCCTGGTTGACGATGCCCTGCAGGTCCTGTTCGGTAAGGCTGGTGATACGCTTGCGCCCGATCCGGGGCAGCACCCAGACCTTCCACCGGCTGAAAATGTTCTGGCAGTTGCCGGTCGAGGTGGTTTCCTGCTGGACGGCGTACCATTCCCGGTACAGAGCTTCCACCCGGGCGCCGCGGGGATTGATGCCCTCATCCAGCCAGGCGTCTGCCTTGGCGTTGGCTTCCCGCTGGCCGGTGCGGCCCGGCTTCGAGCTGTAGAAACTCTTGCGGATACCGTCTTTCTGCACGTCAATGCGCCAGCGGCTGCCGTTCCAGGCGGCGGTGTTGGTCCTTCTTCCCATAAAAATAACCTCCTTGTGGGTACACTTTGACAAGCCCACACAGGAGGTTGTATAATAACAGATGCTAGGGCTGTCTTATACACTCGCTGTGTAAGCTGTTCTATTCAAAACCGTTCCCGGTTGCCGCCGGGGGCGGTTTTTTCTTTTTGTCTGGGCGTGTCCAATATGGACACATTCGCCCGGCGGGTCATTCCATCGCTTGCATCAGTTCCACAAGCCAGGCGGGACGCTTGCTGCCGATGGGCAGGATCTCCCCATTGCGGTACTCGGCTACCAGGACAAAGCCGTTGTCGTTGTCGAAGAAGCGGGCTTCGTCGCAGTATGGCAGGATCTTCACCACGTCGGAGAACCGCCGGGCAAAACGGGCTTCCACGTCCCGCCGGGGGATATCGTGTCCACCCTTGCGGACCCGGTTTTCAATGCGCTGCAGGCTCTCCTGCAGGTTGTCCAGACCTACATAATACAGCCGGATGTAATACCCGGCCTCCTTGGCCCGGCGGGCCAGCTTGCGGGCATAGCCGCCGGAAAGGGTAGTTTCCTGGGTGAAACTGACGCCGTCGGCCAGTGCCCGCTCCAGCTTCTCCACGGCCACCTTACCGCCCTCGTATTCATCCCCGCCCAGTTCGGCGGTGATCTTGTCCGGGTCCACGATAATGCCCAGGTCGGTGCGCTCGGCTTTGATGGAGCCGGTCAGACTGGATTTGCCGCAGCCGTTCACGCCGCCGATGATGGTATAGATCTTCATGGGCTTTGACCTCTTTCTGGTTTTAGGTTTTATCAGGTTCCGCGCGTTATCGTGTCCACTAATTCTCGCCGCTTTGCCCGCCAGCCCCACAGACGGGCTGCAGGAGACGCCGCAGGAGCAAAACAAGTCTGGCTAATATATTTTCCCACCTGTGCAGGAAACGCCCTGTACAAGGGCTTGCAGGGCTGTTTCCGGGAGGGTGCCCGCCGGGCGGTAATGCGTTGCCGAAATTTTCGGCAACATACTGTGGACGGGGTAACGGTTCGTTACCCCCTGATGGGGTGGCGTTTCGCCACCCACCGGCGAGGGAGTCGCGTTTCACGACCCCACCGCCCGGCGGTACCTCGTGTTTCACGACCCACCGGCGCCGATCGGGCCGCCGTGCCCGTCCGAATTTCGGACGAGCTCACCGCTGTCCAAAATTTGGACAACGGTACCGATGCGACAATTTGTCGCAACCGCTGCCAGCCGAGGTCATACCAATTTGGTACACCTGGATGCAGGCCCGGCATGTGAGGTGCTGCTACGTTTACTCTTTCCGATATTCCGGTATCTTTGCAATGTCCTCCACGGTGTCAGCTGCCTTTTCGGCCCCTTTGTGGTTCAGTTTGGAAAAAGCCATTGTCATGCGTTGATACAAAACATCGTCAACCGATATTTCGGATTCATCGCAGGGGTCCATGTTTACGCATTTCCACTGGTCAATTATTAAATCACTTGCGTACAGGTTTAGAGATCTGGCGATTTTAGCTATAGTTTCAAGTTTCGGTTCTCTAACACCGCGCTCATATTGCTGTAAAGTTATGGTTGCGATACCACTTTTTTCTGCCAGTTGTTTTTGAGTAAGTCCTGCTTTTTTTCGCGCAAGTTTTATATTTTGTCCTATAGTCAAGTGAAGGCACCTCCCTTCTATTTAACGATAATAACATATTTATAAAACACATTCAATATGAATCTAAAAATAAATATTGACACATTCGATTTGAAGCTGTATAATAGCATTCAAAATGAATGTGCAGGAGGTGAAAAACAATGAAGTTGGACCGAACGAAACTTGATATTGCAGTTGCAAATGCAGGTGTACCCAGTTACCGGCAGCTTGCCCAGCGTGTCGGATGCAGCGCCCAGAATCTTTCTGTGATTCTGAACCGTGGCAGCTGCAAACCCGCCACCGCCAACAAGATTGCCCAGGCTCTGGGTGTGTCGGTGGAAAGCATAGTCAGGAGGGAGGAATAAACAATGCGAACAAGAGATTGGGACGCTGACATCATAATAAAAGGACCCGACTACAAGACCAGGCTTCTGCTGGAACCAGACGACGATGATCTGCCGGAGATCGTCAGCGCAGCGGACTACCTCGGAAAGCTGCCGAATCTGAAAAGCGAACTGATCTACGGCGTACTGCGCCAGGGGCACAAGATGCTTCTGGCTGGTCCCAGCAAAGCTGGCAAGAGTTTTGCCCTCATCGAGCTGTGTATATGCATCGCGGAGGGCAGCAAGTGGATGGGGCGCTTTGATTGTGCGCAAGGAAAAGTTCTCTATGTAAACCTAGAGATTGACCGGGCCAGCTTTTATAACAGAATCCAGGCCGTTTATAAGGCGCTGGATGTGGAGCCCCTGAGCCTGGAAAACATTGCCGTGTGGAATCTTCGCGGGGTTCCGATCACTTTTAACCAGTTTGTTCCGGCTGTCATACGCAGGGTAAAGGCCAACGGCTGCACTACCGTTATCCTGGATCCCATCTATAAGTTGGGCACCGGAAACGAAAACGACGCCGGGGCAATTTCCAGTTTCTGCAACGGCCTGGACAGAATCAGTGACCAAACGGGCTGCGCGGTGATCTACTGCCACCATCACAGCAAAGGGGACCAGAGTTGGAAAGTGAGCGCTGACAGGGCTGCCGGTTCCGGCGTCTTTGCCAGGGACGTTGACGCGCTGCTGGATGTTATTGAGCTGGAGTTGCCGCCGGGTAAGCGCCGGGACGGCGTGACAGCCTGGCGCATCGAGGGCACACTGCGGGAGTTTGCCAGATTTGAGCCGGTGGATGTCTGGTTCAATTATCCAATCCATGTTATGGAGCACTTCGACCCTGCCGACAATGTGGCGCCGCACGCGCAGCTCCCGCCGCACCAGCGCGCAATGAACGCCCGCAAGAGCAAGGAACAGAAACTGCGGGAACGCCAGCACCGCCTTGAAGCTGCCGTTGATATTCTCCAGGCTGAAGGAAAAGCACCAACCATACAGGCGTTGGCCGAGTATCTGGGGGTAAGTAAGCAGACTGTCCGGAACATGGTAGATGAACATGACATGTTCGAACGCATGCAAGAAAAAGGGGCCCCGATACAGCGCAAAAGATAACGGGTCAAAAAAACAGAATTTTCGGCATTTACGTTTGCACTGAAAAGGGTCAAAAAAACACTATTATATATAGCAAAAAATATATGTGTAAGGGTGTCCCCAAGTATGGGGGCTGAGAGTGCCCCATACCTTGGGGAACCCCCTCCCTTACACTTTGGCATGAACAGGAAAGGAGAGATCAACACATGACCGCAGCCGAAAAGGTTGACGCTTACCTGGACAGGGTATTGTGTTACCTAGCTACACCCTGGAACCAGCGCGATCCGGATGAGTATGAAGCGCTTATGGCCATGAAGGCCGAGATCTACACCATGAGTAAAGGAGATGCAACAACATGAGACCGTTTTACAATCTGCGTGTCCGCTTTGCGGAATGCGAAATGAGCCAGAACGAAGTTGCCCGGCGGGCCGGTATGGCTCCCAGCACTATGACCGCCCGTATGACCGGGCAGCAGCCCTTTGATGCCTGGCAGATGGATGCCATTGCCGAAGCCTTGGGCATTGATCGCGCCGACTATGGCAAATACTTCTTCCAGCCGAAGAAGGTGGGCGCATGATTGGACGTGCGGTGCATCAGCTGCTGCGGACGGTTGTGGAACTGGCGGCTGTTGGCCTGGGCGTTTGTGCCCTGGCGGCGCTGGCCGCCCTCCATATCCCCGCGCTGCTGGCCTGTGTGCTGGCTGAAAATGCCCTGATGGGGCTGTGGTTCTCGCTGAAAGAAAAAAGGCCGCCCCGGTGCTGGAACACCGGAACGGCCAAGGCGGTAAAGTTTGCTGCTGTTACCGCCTCCATCATACCAGAAATGGAGGAAAATTACAATGAAGTTTGAAAAGACCATCACCCTGACTGCCTACGAGGTGGAGTACATCGACCAGCGGCAGCCCAAGCCGCGCACCGTACACCGGGAAACTGTTGTGCTGGACGGCGACCGGCTGGCAGCCCTGGAAGGCCTGGGGATGCGCCCGACGGGCTATCTGACCCAGCAGTTTGAACGCAGCGGCTACACCGTGGCCACGATCCGCCGGGGCGAGACCATCAACGCCCATGTGGACCTGTCGGAACTGTGGGACAAGACCCGGAAAGAAATCGAGCTGCAGCAGGTTGTGGCGGCAGCGGCCCGGCTGGGAGGTGGTCACAATGCAGAAAAATGAAGAAGCCAGACGGTGTGTGGATTTTGGTGATTCCATATTGCTGATGCCTGCTGAAGTGTACGAACTGACAATGCAATCAGACTTGCCTTATGGAACGTATTCCCTTATGGATGGAATTGCAAGGCTGTATGGTGTAAATGCTCTGGGAGACAGTAAATGTCTCCTTACGTCTATGATGACTGCTGCGTTTGTGGCGGGCTGCGCCTATGCTGGTGTAAAGGAGGGAACTGGCCATGACATACGGAACTAAGGAAATGGAATTGCCTCACTTCCTGGGCGCAGATTTTGCCATGACATACACCGGGAGAACCCTTCCTTCTTTGGGCCTTATGTTTGGGGATGTCGTTTGTATTCAGGCCACAAGTGATGTTACATATAAAAGCCTTGTTGTGATACGAGAACAGGAAGAAAATCTGCTATGTAAGTTGTTTGATGTTGAAGGTGGGATTTCCCTTGTGCCAGCAGACCCCTATTGTCCGCCGCGATTTTATTTAGGAGAAAAGCGACCGGTAATCATTGGACAGGTAACTGGCTGGATTCACAGAGAGCCGACCGCGCTTAAAGGTGGTAGCAATGAAACAGAATGACCAGACAGTGGAACCGTACCCGTCTGTTTGGGAGAGCCTGAAGGCGCAAAAGGTTTTTGCCGATTCTGTTCGGGAAAATATGCAATGGCCGGATGTTTCTCTTGACCTGGTTGTAAAGAGTTCTATTGACAGTGTTTGGAGGGCCGGAAGGGCATACCAGATTGCCAAGAACCGGGAACACAACCAACTGACAGAAGAAGAACGATGCATATTGCAGGCCATCCAAGAACGGCCAGATCTGATGGGCCGGATTTTGGACATTCTGGCCCATGACTTTGAGAGAGCAAGCAATGGGGAGGCAGAACAGCGTGAAGCGAAGTAAACGACACGAGATACGCGCCAGGGACAGTCCCGGAAGATTGCCTTGACCTGCGAAAGGAGATGTTGACCATAGAATATACCGACGGGCGGTTGAACATAGACCGAAGCCAGAGAAAATCGGACAACATGACTTCCGGGCAGCAGGAAGCAAACGCGGCTCTGGCTGCCCTGGCCGCCTCAGGCAACGCCTTTGCCCTGGGCCAGCTGTGGGAAATCAATAAAGGGCTGCTGCGCTCTATGTTCTGGAAGTGGTACCCCAGCCACCGGGAGCAGGCGGACGCCCACGGTCTGACGGCGGACGATTTCGAGCAGGAAGGCTATTTTGCCGTCCAGTGTGCCGCCGAGCACTACGACCCGGCGAAAGGCTCCTTTTCCGTGTGGTTATGGCAGGCAATGCAACGGCAGATTCAACACACATTGACCGGCGGCCACCGGCGCAACATTATCAGCCCGGATGGAAAGGCCCATACGATCAGCGCCGACCCGCTGAACCATTGCACAAGCCTGGATATGCCCCTTGATACGGAGGGTGACGGCGCGGCTACCTTGGGAGACCTTCAGCCTGATCCGGCAGCCGCCGGGGAACTGCAGGCGGCAGAGGACAGAATCTTCCATGAGCAATTGCACGACGCTGTGGAAGAGGCCCTTTCAAAACTGACCGAACGGGAAACGCTGGTTATCCGGGGGCAATATTACCAGGATAAGAGCGTGCGCCAGATCTGCGAGGAAACCGGGCTTACCAGGGGACAGGCCGCCAATGCGCGGCACTCTGCCTTTGCCAAACTGCGCCGCAATCCCCGCCTACTCTGTTGGCATGATGAGGTTATCCAGACCCATGCCTGGCGCGGCACCGGCTCTGAAGCCTGGGCCGCCGACGGAAGCGTGGAGGAACGGACCGTTGAGTACCTGGAAAACATTCTTGAACGTTTGGACAGCCCAGACAGGGAGGTGATGCAGAAAGAGCCGTGATAGAATACCACATACCCAACAAAAGGAGAATTACAAAATGTTTGATAATAATTCCAATTATTCGGCTTACCTGACCCGAATTTACAACGCCTACGGCGATTGGGTCACTGCGTTTTCGAATTACCTGGACGAAACGAAAGAAATCCGCGCAAACTACAATCAGGTGGCGCAGTATCATGCGCTTGAAGAGCAGCGTACAAAGTTCGCGGAAGTCAGAAACAATTCCGTGTATCAGATTCAGCAGGCCGGTGAAGAACTTTGTGCCGCCATCAGTGAGAACTGGAGGCCCAACCCGCAAAGCTACATCACCAAAGCTATCGAGACTTATTCTTCGGAGTTTCTTTCGCCTACCGTGGCCGACCTGGAACACGCCGCCGAGGACTACGGCAAAAACGGTACAATGCTTTGCGCCCTGTATAACATTGCCAAGAAGCGTGGCATTGATGGAGACATCCAGCGCGGCTCCCCGCTGTATCACGCCGACCGCCGGGAGAAACTGGAAGCGGCCCGCAGCCTTGTCAATGAAATATTGGGCATCATGAACACTGATGACCCGATCAAGTTCCGCGCCCGTCAGGCTTTCTTGTACAATTTCGAACAGTACGAAGCCGCCAAGTTGGAAATCATCGGCAATATCTGATATACTGCGGTCAAAACTGCGGTAAAACAAAAAGAAAAGACCCAGGAACCTGCGTTCCTGGGTCTTTTATCGTGGTGCGCGGTACAGGACTCGAACCGTTTCCGCCGGGCATGATGCGGTGGAGCGGTGCCCGCGCAAGGCTTTGTTACGGCCCGCCG
>NZ_JACJJP010000050.1 GCF_016900095.1 Gemmiger formicilis | reverse complement strand
GCGGTTCTGAGCATGAAGGACAAGCAGGAACCCGACGAAGACGAAGCTGAAAACGCCTGAGTCTGAGCGCAAAACCTAATCCAAAGGCGGAAATCTTCCGCCAAACATAAGGGAAGCCCCGCACAGAGCAATCTGTGCGGGGCTTCCCCTTTTTCTCTCCATCCGGGACGATCCGGCGGGTTTGGTCTGTCCCGCCTGGCCGGAACAGGCCCTGCGGGCCAACATTCTGGCCCAGATCAGCCTGGCGCTGAACCGTGTCTGGACCGAATGGTATCCCAGCCGGGGCTATACCTTCAACATCACCGGTTCCCCGGCCGTGGACCAGGCCTTCACCGAAGGCCGCACCGTCTACGCGGTGATGGAACGGCTGACGGCAGAACTTTTCTCCACCTACGTGCGCCGCACCGGGGACGCAGAACCCTATTTTACCGAGTACTGCGACGGCAAGCTGGTGACCTGCAAGGGAATGAAGCAGTGGGGCACCGTGGACCGGGCCAACGAGGGCAAAACCGCGCTGCAGATTCTGCGGTATTACTACGGCAATGACGTGAACCTGGTGACCACCAACAATATCGCCGCCATCCCCGAAAGCTACCCCGGCACCGCTCTGCGCCGGGGCAGCACCGGCACGGCGGTACGCATTCTCCAGCGGCAGCTGGACCGCATTGCCAAGGATTATCCGGCTTTCGGCAAGCCCACCGTCAACGGCACCTTTGACGCCGAAACCGAGAGCAGCGTCAAGGCTTTCCAGAAATACTTCTCCCTCACCGCCGACGGCGTGGTAGGCCGGTCCACCTGGTACAAGATCAGCTATATTTACGTCAGCGTGAAAGAGCTGGCCCAGCTGACCAGCGAGGGCGAGAGCATGGACGCAACGGTCACCGGCGGCACCTGGCCGGGGGTGGTGCTGCGCCGGGGCGACACCGGCACCTATGTGGAGCTGGTGCAGTTCTGGCTGTCCACCCTGGCGGAATTTGACACCGACATCCCCGACCTGACGGTGGACGGCAATTTCGGCGCCGGTACCGAACGGTCGGTGAAGGCCTTCCAGACCAAAGCCGGGCTGACCGCCGACGGTGTGGTGGGTCAGGCCACCTGGGATGCCCTCTATCTGGCCTGGGTGGATGTGCAGAGTGATATGGGCGGCACCGCCTATCCCGGCACCGCCCTGCGCACCGGCAGCAAGGGCAACGAGGTGCGCCTGGTGCAGTTCTGGCTGCGGGTGGCTGCGGACAACTACAGCACCCTGCAGACGGTCACGGTGGACGGCAACTTCGGTTCCGGCACTGCGGCAGCGGTAAAAGCCTTCCAGAGCCTGTTCGGCCTGACGGCGGACGGCGTGGTGGGCCGGGCCACCTGGACCAAACTCAACGAGGTGGGCATCGCCGTGGCCAATAAGTTGGTGGACCCGGGGGTCAAACCGGGACAGTTCGTCACCACCCTGCGCCAGGGCAGCACCGGCACCCCCGTGCGGGCCTTGCAGTATTATCTGCGCCTGATCGCCGAGTACTGGCCCGGTGTGCCCTCGGTGGCAGTGGACGGCGTTTTCGGCGCTGCCACCACCGAGTCGGTGAAAGCCTGGCAGCAGCAGGCCGGGCTGACGGTGGACGGCATTGTGGGCACCGCCACCTGGCAGAGTATCTACGAAAACGCCCTGCGGATGGCGGCCAGCGGCCCGGTGGTGCGGCTTTCTCCCTTGCCGGAACCCGCCCGCACCCTGCAGCCCGGCGATGTGGGCACCGAAGTGCTGGTGCTGTCCCAGATGCTGGCCTTTCTGGCCCAGTGGCTGCCGGATATTCCAGCGCCCGCCCAGACCGATGTCTTTGACGCCTCGGTGGAGGAGGCCGTGCGGGCAGCCCAGGCCCTGTTCAACCTGCCGGTGACCGGCCAGGTGGGCACCGAGGACTGGCAGACCTTCACCCAGGCAGCGGGCGCCCTGTACACGGTCACCCCGGCCGCTGCCGCGCCGGAACCGGCGGGGGTATGGCCGGGCGCCGCTCTGGCGGCGGGCAGTGCGGGGCCGGCGGTGCTGCAGGTGCAGCAATGGCTGAACGTGCTGGGCAGCGTGTACTGTGGCTACAGTTTTGTGGAGGAAACCGGTGTGTTGGATGCCCAGACCCTGGCGGTGCTGGAAGCCTACCAGGAACAGGTGGGGCTGGACCCGGTGGGGGTGGTGGATGACGCCACCTGGGAGAGCCTGCGCGCGGCAGCGGCCCCGTACGCGGCCCAGGAAACCTAACGGCTGCAGAAAGAAGGGAAATGCCATGGCAAAACTATTTGTGTACGACGCATACGCCAACAAGTTTCTGATCTATCCCAACCTGAATGAGAAGGACCCCATGCCCTACAGCACCGGCAACACCCTGACGGTGGGGGAATTCCGGGGTTCCTCCAACGCGGCGGTGCTGTGGACCACCACCGCCGCCATGGAAGCCTGGAACCTGACCCGCCGCAACTATGGGGCGGGGATTCCGGTGGGGTACGCCTTCAAGCGCATCTGGGAGGGCGGCCACGGCACCACCAGCCAGCATTATGCAGGGGTGGCCTTCGACGTGGGCCAGAGCACCACCGCCGCCAACCGCAAAAAGATCCACGCGGTGGCCACCGCCACCGGGGCGTGGGGGTATGTGGAACCCCTTTCCATGACCCCCACCTGGGTGCACTTTGACCGCCGGTACGGCAAACCCGCCTGCCCCAATACCACCGCCGGCTATCCCACCTGCCGCAAAGGGGACCGCAGCACCTATGTGCTGATTTTGCAGGACGCCCTGAACGCCCTGGGCTACAGCACCGGCACGCTGGACGGGGTTTTCGGCAACAGGACCTTCGCCGCTTTGCAGGGGGCCCAGCGCAGTTTCGGCCTGACCGCCGACGGCATCTGCGGCTGCAATACCTGGAAAAAGCTTGCCTCGGCGGTGGTGGGCATCGGCCGGACCCAAACGGTCATTGATTCCTGATACGGCTGTGTTATAATGAAATTAAGAAAAAACGGGCGCGGCCCGAAACAAAAAGCAAGGAGATGTAGCCCATGCAAGATGTGATGGAATTTCTGCGCGGCCGCCGTACCTACCGGCGGTTTTTGCCGAAACCCGTGCCCGAGGCCGTGCTGCGTGACGCCCTGGAAGCCGCCCGCATTGCCAGCTGCGGCGCCAACCGCCAGACGCTGAAGTATGTGCTGGTGCAGACCCCCAGCGTGGTGGCCGAGATGAACCGTCTGGTGCGCTGGGCGGCCTTCCTGCCGCCGGAACAGGGCCAGCCCAAGGCAGGGGAGACCCCCACCGCCTTCATTGCGGTGTTCCAGGACGAAAGCCTGCCCGGCGTGAACGACACCGACGCCGGTCTGGCCCTGGGCAGCCTGACTGCCGCGGCCTGGGGCCACGGGGTGGGCAGCTGTATCCTGGGGGCCATCGACCGGCCCGCCATCAAGACGCTGCTGGGTCTGGATAAGCAGACCCGCCTGCGGCTGCACAGCGTGGTGGCGCTGGGATACCCGGCCCACAAGAGCCGTGTGGTGCCCATGCAGGGGGATGACGTGCGGTATTATCTGGACGAAAACCGGGATTACTGCGTGCCCAAGCGGGCCATGAAGGATGTTCTGCTGGGCGAATTCTGAACCAATTTTCGGGCGGTCTGCCGAAAGACCGCCCGATTTTTTTGTGGGAGATGCACAATTTTTTGTGATGGAATTATGAAACTCTGGTATTGACAATAAAATAACAATATGATATGATACATCCTAACGAAAGGGAGTAGTTGCACAACGCCAGTTGTGTTGGGTTCCGACAAACACAGCCGCAAGGCTCGGATGCCCAAGCCCCCGGCAAGGGTTGACCAGACTTTTACCGCAGGAAGATTGCCTGCGGCAAAAGTCTTTTTTTTATCTTTTCGTTTCGGGGGCGGTTCGCCCGGACCCGCCCCGCCGACCCTGACCCGGGCTGTGCCGAAACCCATATCTTTGGCAAGGAGGAGACTATGAATTTACATCTGAATTTCCGCGCACCCCATCCGGAAGGTACCGCGCCCCAGAGCCCACCCCCAAATCCGGCTCCGAGCCGCCCCAAAAGCAAGCATCTGCGCGTTCTGCTGCTGGTTGCCGTGGTGGTTGTGCTGGCCCTGTTTTTGCTGGGCAATTCCGTTTACAGCATCCGCGAGCAGGAAAACGCCGTGGTGACCACCTTCGGGGTGCCCCACACCGTGTCCACCAGCGGCCTGCACTTCAAGGTTCCCTTTGTGCAGCGGGTGCAGAAGGTGGACATGACCATCAAGGGCCTGCCCATCGGGTACGACGCCCAGACCAATGAATCCACCGTCAGCGAAAGCCTGATGATCACCAGCGACCTGAATTTTGTGAATGTGGACTTTTTCCTGGAATACCGGGTGGTGGACCCGGTGGCCTATCTGTACGCCAGCCAGGACCCCACCCTGATTCTGCGCACCCTGGCCCAGAGCTACATCCGGGATACCATCGGGCTGTACCCGGTGGATGACGTGATCACCACCGGCAAAAACCAGATCCAGAGCGAGATCAAGGACAAGCTGGCCGCCCGCATCGAGGCGGAGGGCATCGGCCTGCAGGTGGTCAACGTGTCCATCCAGGACGCCGAGCCCCCCACGGCGGAGGTGCTGGCCGCCTTCAAGGAAGTGGAAAACGCCAAGCAGGGCGCCGACACCGCCGTGAACAACGCCAACAAATACCGCAGCGAACAGCTGCCCGCCGCCGAAGCCCAGGCCGACCAGGTGCGCCAGAACGCCGAAGCCGCCAAGGAGAGCCGCATCAATGAGGCCAACGGCCAGGTGGCCCGCTTCAACGAAATGTACGCCGAGTACGTGAAATACCCGGCCATCACCAAACAGCGGATGTACTACGAGGCCATGGAGGACGTGCTGCCCGGCCTGCGGGTGATCATCACCGACGGCGCCGGTACCCGGCTGGATATGTTTGATCTGAACGACACGTCCGGCGCCGCTGCTCCGGCAGCCACCCCGGCCCCCGAAACCGACACCCAGTGACAAGGAAGGTGACAAAGATGACCCAGACAAAAAAACACACAGGCCGGTGGATTGCCGCCGTGGTGGTATTCCTGGCCCTGCTGCTGCTCAACGGCAGCCTGTACATTACCCGCAGCAACGAATATGCGGTGATCCGGCAGTTCGGCCGGGTGGTGGGCATCCGCTCGGAGCCGGGCATCGGCCTGCGGATTCCCCTGATCCAGACGGTGGACAAGATGCCCAACACCCTGCTGCTGTATGACCTGCCGGTGTCCGATGTGATCACCCAGGACAAAAAGACCATGGTGGCGGACAGCTTCATCCTGTGGCGGATCACCGACCCCCAGAAGTTCATCCAGACCCTGAACGGCAGCGTGGCCAACGCCGAAAGCCGCCTTTCCAACCTGGTGTACAACAGCATGAAGAACACCATCTCCGGCATGACCCAGGCCGAGGTCATCAGCGGCCGCAGCGGCGCTTTGGCCGGGGCCATCCGGGATGGGGTGGGGGATAACCTGGACGCCTACGGCGTGGAGCTGGTGGCGGTGGAAACCAAGCACCTGGACCTGCCCGACGACAACAAGGAAGCGGTGTACACCCGCATGATCAGCGAGCGGAACAACATTGCCGCCAGCTACACCGCCCAGGGCGAAAGCGAAGCCCAGATGATCCGCAGCCAGACCGACAAGGAAGTGCAGATCATGCTCAGCGCTGCCCAGGCCGACGCCGAAAAGCTGGAGGCCGAGGGCGAAGCGGAGTACATGCGCATCCTGTCCGACGCCTACGCCGACCCCGAAAAGGCCGAGTTCTACAGCTTTGTGCGCAGCCTGGACGCCGCCCGGGCCAGCCTGCAGGGCAGCGGCGGCAACGTGCTGTTTCTGGACCGCAGCTCGCCTCTGGCCGAAATTTTCTATAACAAGACCGCCTGATACCCGGGTATTGCCCGGGAAAAGGCAGCAGAAAAGCGCCCCCGCCGTGCAGGCGGGGGCGCTTTGTGATGTCTGAAGATTGGCCAAGGAAATCATTCGTGCCGGATGGCTTCCAGGGCGCTGATCTTCACCGCCCGGTTGGCCGGGGCAATGCCCGAAAGCACCCCGATGACGGTGGCAAAGGCCAGGGCCGCGGCAATAAGCCAGGGCGGAATGGTGGAAATGACGGTGGAACCGGTGTACATGCCGGAACTGCCCAGCAGGGAATAGATGTCGAAATTGGCGTCGATGCCCATGCTCTGCAGCAGCATCATGGCCAAGCTCAGGATGATGGTCAGGTTGTTCAGCACCAGGCTGACCAGCCAGCTGAGCAGCGCACCCGCCACCCCGCCGATGAACCCGATAAAGCCGCTCTCGATGAGGAACATCCGCCGGATGTTGCGCAGCTCGCACCCCAGCACCTTCATGACGCCGATCTCCCGGGTCCGCTCGTAGATGGCCATGGTCATGGTGTTGGCAATGTTCAGCGCCGCCACAAACAGGCTGATGGCCGCCAGACCGCCCAGCATCAGCTGGTTGCGGGCCACCTGCTTCTGCATCTCCTCGCGGGTGTCGGACATGGAATAGGTGCCGAAGCCCAGTTCCTTGATCTCCTCACTCACCGCATCCACGTTGTCGATCTCGTCCACCTTCACGTACACCTGGTTGTACTGGGTGGTATCGGCGCTGTTGTTCTTGATCAGCTTGTTGTACTCCTCCATGAGCATCTTCATGTCCTTGAGGCGGAGCACAATGCCGCTCTGGGTCCAGTAGTTCTTTTCGTCCAGGGCCATGGTGCCCACCACCACCAGTTCCCAGCTCTCCTCCTTGGGATTCTCGGTGTCCCCGTTGGACAGGGTCAGGGTCATCTTGTCCTTGCTCACGTCCACAAAGGGCTCCACCGGGTTGCCCAGGGCATCGGTCATGCCGTACCACCGGTACCGCTTGGAACTGTTCATGCTGCGGCGGGTATCCTCAAAGTTGTAGCCGGTGTACGGGCCCACCAGAACCGGGATCTTGCCCTTGCCGTAGGAGGTGGAATCGGACATCCAGTTGCCATCGGTGAGGGTGAAGCCCATGGGTTCCATGGCGGCGGGGTCGATGCCGTACAGGTTGTACAGGCCGGTCATCTGGTAGCGGTCGCTGCGCCCGGCGCTGATGCGCCCGTTCAGGCTGTAGCCCTCATAGTAGGGGGTGGCAGCCACCACGTGGTCCAGCTTCTTGAAGCCGGCCACCGCCTCGTCGTTGAGCACGGCGGGTTCGTCCGGGCTGGAGGAGGAGGAAACCACCCCGCCGATGGACACCGACATGCCGCCGCCTCCGCCGTAGACCTGGATCTGGGTCAGGTCACCCCAGCTTTGCAGCATCTCGTCATAGGCCTTGTTCTGGGCAATGCCCAGACTGATCATCACGATGACCGCGCAGGTGCCCACCACCACGCCGATAACGGTCAGCGCGGTGCGCCCCTTGCGGCGGGAAAGGTTCTTGGCGGCCAGCGCCACCTGATCAGAGATCTTCATCATCGTCCTCCAGGCTGGCCAGGGCGGCCGCCTTCTTCTTCTTGCGGACCACGACCACCACGATCACCACCACGGCGATGACGGCCACCACAATCAGCACGATGCCCCACACCGGGAACCCGGCGGAAGGCTGGTCCATCTCCATGCCGGGGTCCATCATGCCCATGTCGTCGTAGGTGGGCATGTCCATGACGGTGGCGGAAAAGTCCTTGGTCACGGTTTTCAGGCTGCCGTCCTCGGCCTCGTAGGTCAGGGTGATGGTGCCGGACATGGGCCCGGCTTCCATGGGCATCAGGTCAAAGTCCACGCTGTTTTCGGTGCCGGCGTTCACGTTGCCGATGTACTGCTGGGTCATGTCAGCGCCCAGGTTCTCGCCGGAAATGGAAGCTTCCAGGTTGGAAACGGGGTTTTTGCCTTTGTTCACAAAGTTCAGGGTCACGCTGGTGGAGTTGCCCACATAGATGGTGTCGCTGATCTGCAGCTGGCCCAGCTCAAAGCGGTCGGGCTGGCTGATGGGCACCGAAATCACGGTGGAGCCGGTGACCGAGTTGCCGCTGGTGGCGCCGGCGCCCACCAGATTCACCGTGATGTTGGCCACGCCGCCGGTAAAGCCGGAAGCCGCCTGCAGGCTGAAGCTCACATCCCGGGTGGACTGGGGGCTCATGGAGCCGATGTAGGTGGACAGGCTGCCGCCGGTCATGGTGACGCCCTCGGGCAGGGTGACCGAGGCCACCACATCGGACAGGCTCTCGGTGCCGGAAGCGGCGTAGACGGTGAGGGACAGGGTGAAGGGATTGCCGGCGGTGATGGTCTCATTGCCGTAGCTGGACTGCCGCACGATCAGGCTGGGGGCCCGGGCCTTGCTGGGGTCGTTGGGGTCCTCGTCCACACACTGGCCGATGGTCACCGAGAACTGCTGCATGGGCAGGGCGTTGTCCACATAGCTCAGGTCGATGGGGAAGGTGTTGCCGCCACCGTTATAGATCACGTCGCGGAAGAGCAGCACATAGCTGTAATAGTTGTAGGCAGGGTCATTCTGGCCGGAAGGATCGTCGTTCTCCTCATAGAACTGGCCGATTTCCGCCGTGCCGGTGAAGGTGAACACCGAGGAGTTCACCCGGGCAGCGATTTCCTCCGGTTTGACGTTGAACTTGGCCGAAGCCCGGTCCACGATCTTCAGCACGATGTTGACCTTGTCGCCCCAGTCGACGGTGGACACTTCGCCGCCGGCCACATCGGTGACGGTGGCCGCCACCACATAGGCGTTGCCGGTAGGGCTGGCGGTGTCAGGGATGGGGGTGGGAGTGGGAG
>NZ_JACJJP010000004.1 GCF_016900095.1 Gemmiger formicilis | reverse complement strand
CACCGCCACCCCGGCGCCGACCCAGGCACCAACCCCCACGCCCGCACCCATCGACGCCAACTGGCCGGACCAGATCGAAGCGTCCAAGCTGGCGGACTACGGCTTTGCGGTGGAGGCCAAGACCGAAACCACCTATCAGTACAGCGGCTGGCAGACCATCGACGGCAAGCAGTACTACTACGATCCCGTCACCCACCAGCCGGTCACCGGCACCCAGGTCATCGACGGCAACGTCTACACCTTCAGTGCCTCCGGTGTGCTGGGTCAGAAGGAACGCGGCATCGACGTTTCCAAGTTCCAGGGCACCATCGACTGGAACGCTGTCAAGGCGGACGGCATCACCTTTGCCATCATCCGCTGTGGCTACCGCGGCTACGGCAGCGGCGCTCTGGTGGAAGATTCCACCTTCCGCCGCAACATTCAGGGCGCTACCGCCGCCGGCATCAAGGTGGGCGTCTACTTCTACAGCCAGGCTATCAACGAGGCCGAAGCCGTGGAGGAAGCCAGCATGGTGCTGAGCCTGGTGCAGGGGTACAGCCTGCCCTACGGCGTCTACTATGACACCGAGAAGGTGGCCGGAGATACCGGCCGTGCCGATACCATCAGCGCCGCTCAGCGCACCGCCTGCGCCGTGGCCTTCTGCGAGACCATCCGCAATGCCGGATACAGCGCGGGCGTCTACTCCTACGCCAGCTGGTTCTATAACTCCCTGAACTTTGCCAACGTGAGCAAGTACCGCATCTGGATCGCCCAGTACCGCGATACGCTGGACTTTGCCTACAGCTACAACATCTGGCAGTACACCAGCACCGGCAAGGTCAGCGGCATCAAGGGCAACGTGGATATGAACCTGGGCTGATGCCCCGCTCCCCATCGTATACAAAAATCACCCGGACCATCGCGTCCGGGTGATTTTGTTTTCCACCAAATCGGGCTGTTCAGTTGAAATTTCCGTCCCACAGGGGCAGCTCGGTCAGGTATTCCTGAGACACCGCGGGCACATAGTAGGCGCCGAAGGTTTTCAGGTCGGGGTCCTGGTCCGCAGCGGCCGGCACGTCGTCCACCTCCACCCAGAAGCGGTAGTAGGGCATCCAGCATTCTTCCTCGGTGCCGGTGCGATAGACCAGTTCCACCTTGCGGATGAATTCTTCTCCCGGCATCTCGCAGGGCACGGTGGTCAGGTAGTACCCCTGGCAGAGCAGTTCCCGGGCACGGTCGGCGGTGATGATGGGGTAGTCGCCCAGCTTCCGGCTCAGATCGGGTTCGCGGATCCGCACCAGGTGCAAACCGCCCTCGTCATCGCCATAGAAACTCACCTGCCGGAAATTGTAGGCCAGAATCCGGTCGGTGTCACTGCCGGCGCCTTCATAGAAGGAGAGGGTATACCCACTCGTCTCCCCGGAAAAGCTGTAACTTCCGCCGTCAAGGTTCACCACCGGCTGTTCCATGCCCAGCACGTCCGCGTAGGTGGTCGCCAGATACTGGGCGGTGCGGGTCAGCTCCTCACAGGAAGCCTGCCGGGTGAGGGGGTATTCCTCCGGCAGGGACAGGGTGGGCTCGAACCAGACGGCGGCAATCCCGTTCAGGTCCACGTCAATGGACACCCCGTCACCCTTGGCCGTGAGCCGGGTAGGGGCAAAGTATTCCTCCGGCACGTCGGTGATCCCGGCCTGGGCCATCTGCTCTTTCAGGGCGGTCTTGTGTCCTTCGTCGTAGGCGTTGTCGGTGACGCTCAGCTCGCTTTCTTCCCACCCGAACCGCCCGGCCACATCCACCAGCAGGGCACGCATGGCGTCCGGGTCGATGCCGACGGGCATGTGGAAGGGTGTTTCATAGGTGATGGGGTTGCGGAACACCGGCAGGGTGGTCAGGGACAGTTCCTCGCTCCAGGGATTGTTGTTGACCAGTTCCGAGCTGTCGTAGGCCATCAGCCCTTCGAAGCCCATGCCCCCACCCGGGGATTCGGGCAGGGTCAGCAGCGGCAGGTCGGTGGCCGAGCCCACCGCGGGGCCGTCCACGCCGGGCTGCGCGGGCAGGAAAACCGCCGCACCGTATCCCAGAACCGCCAGACAGGCCGCTGCGGCGCCCCACCTCAGCAGGGCAGGGGACCGGCGTTTCGGCTGCACCGCGGCAGCCTCCACGTAGGCGGGGGCAATCAGCCCCATCTTGTCCAAAAGTTCAAAGCCTCTCACAGGGCAAATCCCTCCTTTTCCAGGCGGTCCCGCAGCTGGTTGCGGCAGCGGAACAGGGTGGTCTTGACCTTGCTCTGGGACAGGGAATACCGTTTGGCAATGTCGGCCACCGGGTCCAGATACCAGTACCGGCGCACAAAGATGTTCCGCTTTTCCGGGGGCAGGGCGGCCAAGAATTCGTTGAGGAGGCGGGCCAGAGTCTTCTCATCCAGACGGCACTCCACATCGTCGGGAGCGGGGATGCACTCTTCCATCTCGTCGCTGAGCTCACAGACAAAGGCCTTGCGTTTGAGCCGGTCCCGCCGCCTGCAGACATCCAGGGAGAGATGTCGGGTGATGCAGGCCAGAAAGTTGTACAGATAGCGTCGGGGCTCGTGGGGCGGAATGGCCTTCCAGGCTTCCCAGTAGGTATCGTTTTCGCATTCCTCGGCGGTCTGGCGGTCCTGCACGATGGCATAGGCCAAAGAACGCAGACGGGGCCCGAACTTTTCGGTGGTGTGCCGGATGGCTGTTTCGTCCCGGGACAGGTACAAATCCACAATGACAGTGTCATCCAAGGCGGACCTCTCCTTTCTTTTCGGTTTCGGGTTCAGGGGCTTTCACCCTCATAAGCGTTCTTTTTGGTTCACAGGTTACATGGTTTGCAAAAAGTATAGCATATTTTTTCTGCGGGTTGCCACGGCTGCCGCAAAAAACGGGCACCCGACCAAAGGCCGGATGCCCGTTTGCAGATAGATTGTTTTCTGGCAGGCGGGGGAGAGCTCAGCACCCCTGCACCAGTTTGGCGGACGAACCGCCCCGCACCTGGCCGTTGCCGTGCACGATGTACTTGTAGGTGCACAGTTCCGCCAGCCCCATGGGGCCGCGGGCGTGAAGCTTCTGGGTGGAAATTCCCATCTCGCAGCCCAGGCCGAACTCTCCGCCGTCGGTGAACCGGGTGGAAGCGTTCACATATACCGCGGCGCTGTCCACACAGGTGGTAAAACGGGCGGCGGCGTTCTCGTCGCCGGTGACAATGGCGTCGCTGTGGTGGGTGGAATGGGCGGCAATATGAGCGATGGCCGCTTCCAGGCTGTCCACAACCCCCACCGCCATCTTGTAATCCAGATATTCGGTGTCAAAGTCCTTCGGCCCGGCGGGAACTCCCTCAATGACGGCGGCAGCCCGCTCATCCAGGTGCAGCTCCACCGGGGTCAGCCCGGCGGCGGCCCGGTCATCGCACAGCCGCTGTTTCAGTTTGGGCAGAAATTCTGCCGCAATGTCCTGGTGCACCAGGCAGACCTCCGCCGCGTTGCACACGCTGGGGCGGCTGGTTTTGGCGTTTTCGATGATGTCCAGCGCCATGGCCTGGTCGGCGGCCTTGTCCACATAAATGTGGCAGATGCCGGTGCCGGTCTGGATGCAGGGCACGGTGGCGTTCTCCACACAGGCGCGGATGAGCCCGGCGCCGCCCCGGGGAATCAGCAGGTCCACCAGACCGTCGGCGGTCATCAGCTCGTTGGCCGAAGCGTGGGTGGTGTCCTCGATCAGACTGACCGCTGTTTCGGGCAGGCCTGCTTCCCGCAGACCCCGGCGCAGAGCCTCCACAATGGCGTGGCAGGAAGCCCAGGCATCCTTGCCGCAGCGCAGCACGCAGGCGCTGCCCGCCTTGATGGCCAGGGCGGCCGCATCGGAGGTGACGTTGGGGCGGCTTTCGTAGATGATGGCAATGACCCCCATGGGCACGGCGGTCTTCTCAATCAGGATGCCGTTGGGCCGCACGATCTTGCGCAGCACCGCTCCCACCGGGTCGGGCAGGGAGGCCACTTCCCGCATCCCCTTGGCCATGTCGGCCAGGCGGGTGGGGGTCAGGGCCAGACGGTCCAGCATCACATCGCTGACCCGGCCGCGGGCGGCGTCCAGGTCCTTGCGGTTGGCGTCCAGAATTTCCTGCTGGGCTGCCACCAGCGCCACCGCCATGGCTTCCAGGGCGTCGTCTTTGACGTCGCTGCCGGCCAGGGCCAGAGGCAGCCGGGCGGACTGGGCGTTGAGCAGAATTTCATGGGTGGTCATGGGTCATACCTCCTTACAGGAACTGCCGGTCAGCGGCGGGAACGCCCTACAAAGCGGGTACCCACCGGCTTGCCGGCCACAATATCATACAAAGCCAGGGCGTTGGCGCCGTTGGCAATCACCATATCCACCCCCGCCGAGGTGGCCAGCTTGGCCGCCATGATCTTGGTGGCCATGCCGCCGGTGCCCAGCTTGCTGCCGGCACCCCCGGCCAGGGCCTCCACTTCGGGGGTGATCTCGGTCACGGTGCTGATCAGCTCCGCGTCGGGATGGGTGTGGGGATCGGCGGTGTACAGACCCTCAATGTCGCTGAGCAGCACCAGCAGATCCGCCTGCATGTACTTGGCCACCAGGGCGCCCATGGTGTCGTTGTCGCCCACGGCAATCTCTTCGGTGGCCACGCTGTCGTTTTCGTTGATGATGGGAATGGCCCCCAGCTGCAGCAGACGGTAGATGGTGTTTTCCAGGTTCATCAACCGGGTGGGGCTGTTGAAGTCCTCCCGGGTGACCAGAATCTGGGCCACCGTGTGGTTGTAATCCCCGAACAGCCGGTCGTAGGTGTACATGAGCTCGCACTGACCCACTGAGGCCGCTGCCTGTTTGGTGGCCATGTCGGTGGGGCGGTCAATCTGCAGTTTGCCCGCCCCCATGCCGATGGCGCCGGAGGACACCAGGATGATCTCATGCCCGGCGTTTTTCAGGTCGCTGAAGGTCTTGACCAGCTCTTCGGTGTGGCGGATGTTCAGCCGTCCCCCCGCGTACGCCAGGGTGCTGGTGCCGATCTTGATTACAATACGCATAGTTGTCCTCTTTCGCGGGCGATATTCAGCCTTTGCCCATTTCTTTGGTCTTGTCGTAGGCGGCCAGCACCGCGTCGGTCACCGCCCCGCGGAAGGCTCGCTCCTCCAGCAGGCGTACCCCCTGGATGGTGGACCCGCCGGGGCTGCATACCGCGTCTTTCAGGGCGCCGGGGTGCTGTCCGCTTTCCAGCACCATGCGGGCACTGCCCAGCAGCATCTGGGCGGCGTATTCCTGGGCCTTGGCCCGGGGCAGACCGGCGGCCACACCGCCGTCGGCCAACGCTTCTATGAACTGATACGCCCAGGCCGGACCGCAGCCGGAAACACAGCTGGCCGCGTCGATCAGGGATTCCGGCACCTCGTCCAGCCGTCCCGCCGGGGCCATAACCCGCAGCCAGTCGGCCATTTTGTCCGCGTCCACATGGGCGCTGCAATACTGGATCATCCCCGCACCCAGGGCCACCGGGGTGTTGGGCATCATCCGGATGATGGGCCCCTGCCCGCCGGCCAGTTCCAGAATGCGGTCCATGCTCAGCCCGGCGGCCATGGTCACCAGCACAAAGGCGTCGCCGTTCTTGCGCCGGGCGTCCAGCACCGGCACCAGGTCGGCCAGCACCCCGGGCATCATCTGGGGCTTGACGCCCAGAAACACAAAGTCGCACCCGGCGGCGCCGGCGTTGTCCGCCGTGCGGCAGCCCAGCTCTGCGGCCAGGGCCTGCGCCTTGGCCGGGGTGCGGTTGGCCAACACCACATTCTGCGGGTCGGTGGCCCGGCAAACCGCCTTTGCCACTGCGCCGCCCATGTTGCCGCAGCCGATAAATCCGTACGTCATCCCAAATACCCCCCTGGCGTTTACGCCACAAAAGTCTTTTGACTTATCCTAGCGCACGCAGGGGCCGATGTCAACAAAAAAGGCTGACAACAGTCGGCAAAACTGGTATAATGGCTACGAAAATACCCGATTTTTCTCTTGATTCGGAGGCTGTGACGTTATGCAGTATGTTCTGTTGGGCCAAACCGGCCTGAAAATTTCCCGCCTGGGTTTCGGCGGCATTCCCATCCAGCGCATCGACCAGCCGGGCACCAAAGCCCTGCTGAAAGCGGTGCATGAGGCGGGCATCAATTACATCGACACCGCCCGGGCCTACACCGTCAGCGAAAGCTGGATCGGCCAGTCCCTGGAGGAGCTGGGCCTGCGGGATTCCTTTGTGCTGGCCACCAAATGCCGGGCGCTCACCGCAGCGGATATGCGCGCCGGGCTGAACGAGAGCCTGAAAAACCTGCGCACCGACCACATCGAACTCTACCAGTTCCACAACCCCAGCCTGAAGGACCTGGAGACCATCCTGGCCCCGGGCGGGTCCCTGGAAGAGCTGCTGCGGGCCAAGGCGGAAGGGAAGGTGGGCCATATCGGCCTGACCGCCCATCTGGCCGCGGTGTTCGAGAAGGCGCTGGAAGTGCCGGAGATCGAAACCATCATGTTCCCTTATAATATTGTGGAACAGCAGGGGGCGGAGCTCATCGCCAAGTGTGCCGCGGCGGGCAAGGGCTTCATTGCCATGAAGCCCCTGGCCGGCGGTGCCATTGAGGACGGCCGCCTGGCCATGCGGTATGTGCTGTCCAACCCCGATGTGACCGTGGCCATCCCGGGCATGGCCGACCCGGCGGAACTCACCGCCAACATCGAGGGCGCCGCCAACACCGCGCCCCTCACCGCCGAGGAGCAGGCCGCCTGCCAGAAGGTGCGGGACGTCCTGGGCACCCAGTTCTGCCGTCGGTGCAACTACTGCGCTCCCTGCACCGTGGGCATCCAGATCCCCAGCGCCTTTTTGTTCGACGGCTACATCTCCCGCTACGGCCTGGAAGACTGGGCCCGCCAGCGGTACGCCACCCTGCCGGTAAAGGCCAGCGCCTGTGTGGAGTGCGGCGCCTGCGAGACCCGCTGCCCCTACCAGCTGCCCATCCGCCAGATGCTCAAGAAGGTCGCGGAGCATTTCGGGGAATAATCCGGCCTGATTTCGTCCCTTTCCGCCGGGAAAGACAGTGTATCTGCCTTTCCCGGCGGTTTTTTCGTGGAAACTGTGATTTTTTGGGTCCCGCGCTTGTGTTCCACGCCGCGCCCATGCTATAATCTATTCTGTATCGGTTTGTGCATTTTTGGGCGCTGCCCGGACAAACCGTAAATTCCGGAAAAGAGGTCTTGACTACCCATGCGTTTTGACGCTGACCTGCATTATCTTGACAATGCCGCCACCACCATGGTGGATCCCGCCGTGGCCGATGCCATCCACACGGCCATGCTGCACCACTGGGCCAACCCGTCCAGCCTGTACGACCCGGCGGTGCTGGCCCACGGGGCGCTGAGCACGGCCCGGGCCAAGGTGGCCAAAACGCTGGGCTGCCAGCCCAAGGAACTGTATTTCACCGCCACCGGCACCGAAAGCAACAACCTGGCCATTCTGGGGGCTGTGGCGTCCCGCCGGGCCTGGGGCAACAAGATTGTGGTCACCGGGTTCGAGCATCCCAGCGTGCAGCTGCCCATTCGGGCGCTGAAAGAGCAGGGCTTCACGGTGGTGGAGATCATGCCCCGGGCCGACGGCACCCTGGATGTGGACGAACTCATCGACGCGGTGGACAAATCCACCGTGTTGGCCTGCTGCATGGCGGTCAACAACGAGACCGGGGCCCGGCAGGACATTGCCCGGTTCGCCGCCGGGGTCAAGGAACGCAACTCCCGCTGCGCCGTCCATGTGGACGCGGTGCAGGCATGGCTGCGGGTGCGGGTGCCGTTGAAAAACGTGGACAGCCTGGCCGTGTCCGGCCACAAGGTCCATGCCCCCAAGGGCATCGGGGCCCTGTACCTGCGCAGCGGCTACCACTGGACCGCCCCCATCCTGGGCGGCGGCCAGGAGAGCGGTGTGCGTCCCGGCACCGAAAACCTGCCCTACGCCGTGGGGCTGGGGGTGGCTGCCGAGCAGGGGGCCCGCACCATGGCCGCCCGCACCGCCGCCATCAAGGCGCTGAACGAGCGTCTGCGGGCCGGGTTGGCCGAAATCCCCGAAGTGACCATCAATTCCCCGGCCGACGCCGTGCCCGAAGTGCTCAATTTCAGCCAGCACTGCGTTAAGAGCCAGACCATGCTCAACTACCTGTCCGACCGGCATGTGTATGTGTCCAGCGGCAGCGCCTGCGAGAAGGGCGAGCCCAGTCATACCCTGACGGCCATGGGCTGTGACGACAACACCATCGATACCGCGCTGCGCATCAGTTTCTGCGCCGATAATACCCCCGAGGACGTGGACGCCCTGCTGGAAGGGCTGAAGAGCGGCCTGCGGGAGCTGCAGCACATCTGAACAGAATACACCGTATGAGAGGAACCGCATGAAAGAGATCATCCTTGCCTACCAGGGCGAAATGACCCTGAAAGGGCTGAACCGCGGCAAGTTCGAAGCCGGCCTTGCCAAGAGCATCCGCCACCGCCTGGAAGACCTGGGCCCCTTCAAGGTCCATTCCGCCCAGAGCACCGTCTTCATCGAACCCCAGGAGGACGACCTGGACGTGGACGAAGCCTTCCGCCGCATCTCCAAGGTGTTCGGCATCGTCAAGCTCAGCCGGGCCGTCTGCTGCACCAAGGACTTTGAGGACATCTGCCGCACCGCCGAGGCTTACCTGGGCCCCCAGCTGCGGGGGCTGCGCACCTTCAAGGTGGAGGCCAAGCGCGCCGACAAGAAATACCCCATGAAGAGCCCGGAAATCTGCCGGGAACTGGGGGCCTATATCCTGTCCCACCACAACTACCTGCGGGTGGATGTGCACAATCCCCAGCTGGAAATCATGGTGGAAATCCGGGATAACGGCGCCTACATCCACGGCCCCAAGGTGGAGGCCGCCGGCGGATTGCCGGTGGGCACCAGCGGCCGGGCACTGAACCTGCTGTCCGGCGGCATCGACAGCCCGGTGGCGGCCTACTGCATGGCCCGCCGGGGCCTGGCCTTGCACCACATCCATTTTGCCAGCCCGCCCTACACCAGCCTGCGCGCCAAGCTGAAGGTGCAGGCCCTGGCCTGTGAGCTGTCCGAGTATATCGGGGATTGTGTGCTCTTTGTGGTGCCCTACACCAAGCCCCAGGAGTATATCCGGGACCATGCCCCGGCCCCGCTGTTCACCGTGCTCATGCGCCGCAGCATGCTGCGCATTGCGGAGAAGGTGGCCTCCAAGAGCGCCATGGAAGCCCTGATCACCGGCGAAAGCCTGGCCCAGGTGGCCAGCCAGACCATGGCGGCCCTGGCCTGCACCGACGCCGCCCAGAGCCTGCCGGTGCTGCGCCCGCTCATCGGCATGGACAAGACCGACATTGTGGCCATCTCCCGCAAGATCGGCACCTTTGAAACGTCCATCGAACCCTACGAGGACTGCTGCACCATCTTCACCCCGCCCCACCCCAAAACCAAGCCCACCCTGGCCGAAATCGAGGCCGCCGAGGCCAACATGCCCGGCCTGGCCGAGCTGGAACAGGTGGCGGCTGACACGGTGGAAAAGATTTTTGTGCGCATCGGGGACCAGCCCGAATTTTAAGTCTGTTTGCATACGGAGGCAATGACCATGACCGCAGAGATTATCTGTGTGGGAACCGAACTTCTTTTGGGAGACATCGTCAACACCAACGCCCAGTTTCTCAGCCGGGAACTGGCGGAGCTGGGCATCTCGGTGCTGCATCAGCATGTGATCGGGGATAACCCCGGCCGTCTGCGGGAACTGGTTACCCAGGCCCGGCAGCGCAGCGACCTGCTGGTCTTTTCCGGCGGGCTGGGCCCCACCGAGGACGACCTGACCAAGGAGACGGTGGCCGAAGCCTTCGGGGATACCCTGCAGTTTGACGAGGAAGAGTGGGACAAGATTGTGGCCTTCTTCGGCCGCACCCACCGCACCCCCAGCCCCAACAACCGCAAACAGGCCATGGTGCCCACCAAGGGGCACAAGATTCCCAACGACCACGGCACCGCCCCCGGCGCCTGGTTTGAGGATGAGCAGGGCCATGCCGCCGTGCTCATGCCCGGGGTACCCCGGGAGATGAAGGCCATGTGGACCGAGCAGATCCGCCCGGCGCTGCAGGCCCGGCAGAACTGCACCATCCATTCGGTGACCCTGCGGGTCCTGGGCGGGGAGAGCAGCATTGCCAGCAAGGCAGCGGCCCTCTTTGAGAGCGCGAACCCCACCGCCGCCATCTACTGCAAGACAGGGGAGAGCGAAATCCGGGTCACCGCCCGGGCCGCCACCGCCGAGGAGGCGGAAACGGCCTGCCGTGCCCGCATTGCGGAGTTCCGGGCCGTGCTGGGGGACAACGCCTACGACACCGACGTGCCCGGCCTGGAATACACTCTGGTGCGGATTCTGCGGGAGCGCGGCCTGCATGTGGCCACCGCCGAAAGCTGCACCGGCGGCCTGGTGGCCGAAAAGATCACCAACGTGCCCGGCGCCAGCGAGGTCTTTGGTTTCGGCTTTGTCACCTACGCCGAGCAGGCCAAATCCCGCCTGCTGGGGGTGGAGCCGGCCCTGATCGAACGATACAACGTGGTATCCGGCCCGGTGGCCGTGGCCATGGCCCGGGGGGCGCTGCAGGCGTCCGGGGCGGATCTGGCCATCGGTATCACCGGTCTGGCCGGTCCCGGCGGCGCTTTGCCCGGCAAACCGGTGGGCACCGTCTACCTGGCCGGGGCCGACGCCCGCAACGGCCGCGCTTATCTCATGCGGCTGGAGCTGGGTGGCTACCAGGAACGGCCGGTCATCCGCGCCCGGGCCGCTTTGTACGCGCTGGATCTTCTGCGCCGCATGGCACTGGAACTGCCGCCGGATTCCGGCATCACCCTGGAACCCGGTGACCCCGTACCCGACCTGTAACCGGGGACGCATCCCCGTTTTTTACCTTTGATCACAACAGGAGGAACCCTCTATGCTATCGAGCCAAATGCGCATCCTGCGGGTGTTCGGCCTGCCGGCGGCCGAAGTCCGTGCCGCGCTGCGCGCCGTGCAGGCCGAAGGCTGTTCCGGCCTGCGGCTGCTGGAGCGCGACGGCGAGTTTGCCGTCTGCGTGCAGGTCAGCGCCCCCACGCAGGCCATGGCCAACGAATACTGCGAAAAGTGGGTCCAGAAGCTGCGTGCCCGCCTTGGCGACACGGTGTATGCCGACGGCGAGACCAGCCTGGCCCAGGCCACCCTGGATGTGCTGCTGAAAAAGCGCCGCCTGCTGGTGGCTGCCGACGAAACCACCGGCCGGCTGATCGGGGCGCGGCTGCAGCCTCTGGAACACAGCGAAGCCGCTTACGATTTCGGCACCCAGACCTGGGCCGACCGGGAAACCGCCCGCAAGCTGGTGACCCCGGCGTCTCTGCTGGAAAAATTCCCCGGGGATGTGGTGCAGGCCGCCGCCGGCCGGGCCCAGCTGGCCCTGTCTTTCGGCGGGGCCGACTACGCGGTGGTGTATATGCCGGCCACGGTAGGCCAGGCACCCTTTGTGCTGCTGTGTGACAAGCGCGGGGCGGTGGCCACGGCGGTCAGCCCCGACCACAGCGACGCCGCCATCGCCAACAGCATTCTGGATATGGTGCGCCGCCGGGCCCTGGGGCTGAAACCCCTGTCCTCGGCCATTACCTTCCGCCCCGGGCACGAGCGCCCGCTGCTCATCGTCTCGCCGGAAGGCCAACCACGCACGGCGCCTTCCACCGGTCGGTTTACCCCCCGTCGGCAGCGCCCGGCGGCCCAGACCGCACCGGCGGTGGATTCCGCACCCACCGGCACCATCACCTTTGAAACCCCGGACACCGCCGCCCGTCCCGCCGCGGCCAAGACGGCCCCTGCCCAGGACACCCCGGTGCCAGAATCGGTGACCCGCGCCCTGGGGTTCGAGACCCCTGTGCAGCCCGATCCCATGGACTTCACCACCGCCGGCGCCCAGGCTGCGGCGGCTTCCCGCCAGCAGCGGGTCCGGCAGGCAAGCACCACAACCTTTACCGCGCCCGCCGCACCGGCTTCCGCCCCGGCGGCGGAGGACACCACCCGCGGGCAGCCCGCCCCCTCGCTGCTGGATGAGGAAATTCCGGATTTCTCCGCCGGACTGGACCCCAAGGCCATTGCGGAAGCCATGGCGGCGGATGAGAAGGAACCGCCCCATTCCACCGAGGACCTGCAGCAGGCGGCCAGCATGCTGTTTGACAAGGTAGATGTGCCCGAAACGCCCGCCCCGCCCAAAAAGCGCCGTGCCTCGGACGCTTCTGCCATCAAGAACCGCAGCCTGGCCATGATCGAAAAGACCCAGCGGCGCCGCCGTCGGGGCGCGGTGCTCACCTTTGTGTGCGTGCTGCTGATCCTGGCCCTGGGCGCGGGGGCTGTGTGGTATTTCTTCCGCAATGACCTGGGCGTACGCCCGGCCCCCAAGGGATACGGCACCGCCACCTTCGACGCCACAGCGGAAAAATACCTGTCCAACGGTATCCGTCAGATCGATGGTGTCAGCGGTTATCTGGCCCTGCCCGGCATGGACGGCCAGTTCGTCTATGCCAAGGACCGGGAGGATGCCCGCAGCCTGTCGGAAAGCGCAGCCTCCATCTTCGCCACCGACAATTGGCTGGGCAGCGCCACGCCCTCCAACACGGTCATTGACTGGGGCGGAAGCCTGGCAGACCTGGAAGACCTGGATAACATCCAGCAGAACAGCGGGTTCACCCTGTATCTGCCCGGCGCCACCTACCGCTGCAAGGTAGTGGCGGTGTATTACCGCGACCCCAACGAGACCGACGGCTTCGACCCCACGGCCTACACCGACCTGTCCAACTACTACGACTACCTGGGCTTTGTGCTGGATACGGGCACCCGCAGCCTGTACAACAGCACTTCCTCCTCCGCTGACGGCGAGAGCTTCCTCACCCTGGTGGGGGACAGCAGCACCGAGGGTGTGCAGCTGTGTGTCACCGGTCGCCTGGTGCGGCAGGATGAGGATCCGGCCCTGACCGCCACCATCTCCACCAACGAAAACGCCCTGCTCACCGGGGTGCAGTATGAAAACGAGGGCAAGGCCGCCCCCGACCGCACCACCCTGCTCACCGGCCAGATGCAGCGCTATACCGACCTGACCGGCCTGCGCGCCGGCACCGGCGGTACCGGCAGTACCGGTGGCAGTTCCCAGAATACCGGCAGCGGATCCTCCTCCTCCAACGCCCTGGATGAATCCCTGGCGGCCCTGTCCCAGCAGACCCAGGACCTGATTGCCTCGGCGGATGACCTGATGGCCGGTCTGACCGACATTGCGGGCCAGGCGGGGGCCGCCGAAACCAACATCAATCAGGGCGCCGAGGGCTCCCTGCCGGAACAGAGCGTATCGGTGGAAAGCCTGATGACCAACACGGCCACGCCCGCGCCCACCCAGGCGCCCCAGAGCAGCCAGGAGTCCACCGGCTCCGAAAGCACCACCGGGTCCGACAGCGGTTCGGAAAGTACCTCCCAGCCCTCGGAACCGGCCCCTTCTCAGCCGTCCGGGGATTCCGGCAGCTCCGCACCGGTCACGGCCACCATCAACGTGACCATGAACGGCAGCGCCCAGACCATGGACCTGGTCACCTGCCTGGCCATGGTGGCCCAGAACGAGCTGGGCCCCAATGCCCCGGCCGAAGCCTACAAGGCCCAGTGCGTGGCCACCCACAGCTGGATTCTCAGCCAGAGCGGCTATCCGGCGGTGTCCGGCTCCAGCCCGGGCAGCGCGGCACTGGCCGCCGCCCAGGAAGTGGCCAACGTGCTGGTAACCTACAACGGCCAGGTCTGCTTCACCCCGTATTTTGCCTCGGCCTCCACCGGTACGGCCTCCTCCGCCGATGTCTGGGGCGGGTCCCGTCCCTGGCTGGTGGCGGTGGCCAGCCCCTATGACCAGAGCGTGGCCTCCAACTGGAACACCAACGGCTACAACACCGGCTGCGCCCGGTTTGCCCGCCAGACCCTGCAGGACCGCATTCTGGAAAAGATGGGCGTGGACCTTTCGGGTGTGGACCCCAACAGCTGGTTCACCATCCTGTCCACCAACGAATACGGCTGGGTTTCCCAGATTCAGATCGGCCCCAACGCCAGTGGCAATGATACCTGCTCCGGGCGCTGGTTCCGGGAAGTGCTCACCGCCGGGTGCAGCGTGGACGGCCGCAGCCTGCGCAGCCAGTGCTTCACCGTTACATATGACGCCGGCCTGGACTGCTTCATCTTTGATGTGTACGGCTACGGCCACGGCTGCGGCATGAGCCAGTGGGGGGCCATCGGCTACGCCCAGAACGGCTGGAACTACCAGCAGATTCTGCAGCATTACTACCCCGGCACCACCCTGACCACCATCGGCTGAGCCGGAAACATTTTCCCGTTTCGCTGACTAAAAGCTCCCTTTCCCGCGTACAATAGGCGGGGAAGGGGGCTTTTTTATGTCCATGTCCGCCGTCAAAAAGCTGGCAAAGCGCACCGCAACGCTGTCCGGCTTCGACCTGCCTTTTGCGGCCATCCTGCTGTTGCTGCTGGCCTACGGGCTGCTTATGCTCTTCTCTGCCGGGTATGCGGTGGCGCTGTACCGCCGGGGCGACGCCTACACCTACATCCGTCCCCAGCTGCTGTTTGCGGCGCTGGGCATCGCGGCCATGTACGCGGCATCCCTGGTGGATTACCACATCTGGCACAAGCTGGCCTGGTGGCTCATGGGCATTTCCCTGGTACTGCTGGTGGTGGTGCTCTTCATGCCGGAATACAACGGCTGTAAGCGCTGGATCGTCATTCCGGGCCTTGGCACCCTGCAGCCCAGCGAGATTGCCAAGTTTTCGGTGGTGCTGGTGTTTTCCCACATCATCTCCCTCAACCATGACAGGATGAAAGGCTTTTCCACCGGGGTGCTGCCCTTTGCCTTGGTGCTGGGGGCGGTGGCGGTGCTCATGCTGCTGGAACCCCACCTGTCCGGCACCGTGCTGATTCTGGGCATCGGGGCGGTGCTGATGTTCGTGGGCGGTACCGGGCTGCGCTGGTTCGGCGCGGCGGCAGTTCTGGGGGTGGGGGCCATTGCCGCGGCGGTGGTGTTCCTGCCCGACCTGGTGCCCTATGCCACCAGCCGTCTGTCCTCCTGGCTGGATCCCTTCGCCGACCCGCTGGGGGCAGGGCACCAGACCATCCAGAGCCTGTACGCCATCGCTTCGGGGGGCATTGTGGGGCTGGGGCTTGGCAACAGTCGCCAGAAGTATCTGTATGTGCCCGAACCCCAGAACGACTTTATCTTTTCCATCCTGTGCGAGGAACTGGGTTTTGTGGGGGCCGCGCTGGTGGTGCTGCTGTTCCTGGCCCTGTTTTTGCGGGGCATGCAGATTGCGGTGCGTGCCCGGGACAAATTCGGCGCTTTGCTGGTGGTGGGATTTGTGACCCAGGTGATTTTACAGGCGGTGCTCAACATTGCGGTGGTCACCAACACCATCCCCAACACCGGCATCAGCCTGCCGTTCTTTTCCTCCGGGGGCACCAGCCTGCTCATGCTGCTGGGAGAAATGGGCATTGTGCTGTCGGTGTCCCGGCAGGCCGACGCCCGGTAAGTAGGTTACACATCCTTTTCACTTGTTTGGCGGGTCCCGGTGTGGTATACTGATGCATAATGCACCATTGTGTGCCCACAGGAAAGGAGACCCCATCCGTGCGGCAAAAATCACCTTCAGGCCCGGCCTTTCTGGGGCGGGCGGCGGCAGCCTTTGCGGTTTCGTTCGCGCTGCTGTTTGTGCTGCTGTTTGCGGCCTATTGTGTGCCCGGCGCGCCGGTACGGCGCAACATTGCCCGGTCGGTGCCCCTTTTGCAGCAGGAGGGCCTGTACCCCGAATATTTCGGGTTCAAGCTCTTCCAGATGGACAATTACACCGACACCATCATGCTGTTTGAGGCCGCCGCGGCGGATGAAACCGACCCGCTGACCGCCATGATGCGCGCCACTACTTACAATGTGGATAACTTCGAAACCATGCAGGACGACCTGGCCGACTACCTGGACGCCCGCCAGAACGGCGACGACCTGCCCGGGGATCTGGATGCCTTCTCCTACGCAAGGTACTGGCACGGGTATCTGATCTGGCTGCGCCCGCTGCTGGCTTTCCTGAGCTACGGACAGGTGCGGCTGGTGCAGTATGTGGTGCTGTTCGCCTTGCTAGCCCTGGTGCTGGCCCGGCTGTGGAAACAGGCCGGCTGGCGTCCGGCTGTGTGGTTTTTGCTCAGCCAGCTGGCGGTCAGTGTGTTTTTTGTGCCCCGGCAGGTGCAGTTCTTCACCACTTTTTTCCTGGCCTACGCGGGCTGTGCCTGGGTGCTGGACCGGCGTTTCGGTCCCCGCACCGCCACTGATCTGGCGGTGGGGCTGGTGGTGCTGGGCACCGCCACGGCCTTCTGTGACCTGCTGGTCACCCCCATCCTGACCCTGGGGCTGCCCATGGCGGTCTGGCTGGTCTGTGTGCCTCAGCGCCTGTGTGCCGGGGTACGCCAGTGCGCGCCGGTGGTGGCCGGGTCCCTGTGCTGGGGCGTGGGCTACGGGGTGTGCTGGGGCCTGAAATGGGTGCTGGCCGGCCTTGTCACCGGGGAAAACGTCATTGCCGATGCCGTTCACCAGATGGGGGTGCGCACCGCCGCCGATACCTGGCACGGCATGGAACTGACCTGGGGCAACATTTTTGCCTTTGTGTACGATACCTTGCAGTCCAAAGGGCTGTTCTGGCCGCTGGTGGTGCTGGCGGTTCTGTGTGTGGCACTGTTTGTCCTCTGCCTGCGCGGTAAGGACGCGCTGCTGCGGGCGCTGCCCCTGGGCCTCACCGCCCTGATGGCCCCGGTGTGGCTGGCGGTGCTGCGGACCCACTCCATCCAGCATGGCTGGTTTACCTGGCGCGCCCTGGCCCCCACGGTGTTTGCGGGGCTGGCGTTTTTGTACTACTCTTGCGGCCTGAAAGCGGGCCTGCGCCGTCTGCGGCGCCAACAATGAGGAAGATGATTATGAAGGAAGAAGAAAAAAAGGCGGTAAACGCCAACCCGGAAGACAGCGGGGAAGACGCCAACCGGACGCCGGCGCAGAAGGCGGAACCCTCCGCCGAAGCCCCGCAGCCGGAAACCCCGGCCGGGCCGGAGGAAACACAGCCGTCTGAACAACCGCAGGAAAAAACCGAAACCCCGGCCCCGGACCAACCGGCGGAGCCTGGCAAGTCCGAACCCGCCCAGCCGGCGGCCAAAAAGCGGCGTCTGCCCCTGTGGGGGCGGGTCCTGCTGGGAATTGTCTGCGTGGTTGTGGTGTTTGCAGGGCTGGCGGTGGCGTATATCAACGGCAAGCTGGACCTGATCCGCTACGATGACGGCACGGTGGACACCGTGGGATCCATCGACGCGGGGGAGGACCAGGACCTGGACGGCACCGGCCTGGAACACAACAGCGGCGAGATGGTCATGCCGGAAGGCAGCCCCTTTGAGGATGACAATGTGCTGAACATCCTGCTCATCAGCACCGATGAGCGCACCGAGGCCGTCAACGACGCCGATGCCTTCACCCACCTGAACGATCTGGACGGCACCAGCGACACCACTGAATTCAGTGAGAATGCCCGGGCAGACAGTCTGATCCTGGCGTCGCTGAACATCCAGGAAGACACCATCAAGCTGGTTTCCATCGAGCGTGCCACCGGTGTGCCCATCCTGCTGGACGGATACGAAGGGCAGTATGACTGGATCACCCACACCTTCCGTTACGGCGGTGCCCGCCTGACCATGGACACGGTGGCGGAATGCCTGAACCTGGATGTGGACCGGTATGTGCGGTTCAACTTCAACTCTTTTGTGCAGATCGTGGATGCCGTGGGCGGCATCGACATCGAGCTGACCGAGATGGAGGCCGCCGCCCTGAACTGGGAAGTGCCCTCCAACTCCATGCTGATCATTGGCAAAGTACATGCGGGCCTGAACCATTTTGACGGCTACACCGCCCTGCAGTATGCCCGTCTGCGGGCCATTGACAACGACTGGCAGCGCATTGTGCGCCAGCGTACCGTCATTCAGGCGGTGCTGGACCAGATCCAGCACGCCTCGGTCACTGAGCTGGACGACCTGCTCAACACCGTTCTGCCTCTGGTGCAGACCAACTTCACCAAGAGCGAAATTGCCGCTTTGCTGGTGCAGCTGCCCGGATTTCTGGGGGTGGAAGCGGACCAGATGTCCCTGCCGGTGGACGGCACCTACGGTGTGCGCACCGGCATGGACGACCGTACCATGTATGACCCCGACTGGCAGACCAACAGCGATATTCTGCAGGATTTCCTGTATAACGATCTGAGTGCCCAGGACGCCATCGCCGCCCATGTGGAAGTGGACGCCGCCACCGAAGAGACCGCCGACGACCAGCCCGCCCAGGAACTGACCGATGAGCAGACCTACCTGACGGCCAACAGCAGCCCGGTGGACCTGGAGCAGGGCATCACCGGGGAGGATTTCGGCAACGGCAACTACCGGGTGTTCCTGGCGGGCGCCCCCGAAAACACCGCCGCAAGCTGGCAGATGAAGCAGGCATTGCTGCAATACCTGCACGAGAGCCAGGGCGTGAACGTGCTGCTGGAAGACTGCGGCCCCGCCCAGGCCCTGCTGCTGCAGAGCTATATTGAAACCGGCAGCGGCATGACCTTTGCCACCGGGGAAGAAACCGACTTCTGGGATTGGCTGTACACCTACAACGACAGCCAGCTGGACAGCGGCAAGTTCACGGTGGTGGGCATCGGCACCGATACGGACGCCGACGACATTCTGGCCGGTCTGACCACCCTGCTGGATGCGGAGGCCGACCCAGAAGCGCTGTCCGGCACCACCGCCCGCAACCTGCTGACCAACATGCAGCAGGGCAATGCTCTGCGCAGCCATTCTCCCTATCGTTTGCTGTACCGGCTGCAGCGCATGGCCAACGGCAGCGACACCGACAAAAACGACCTGAGCATCCTGTTCGGGGAGAACCTTTCCCGCGCCCAGTCCCTGCTGCAGAATCTGCAGACCGGCACCGCGGCGGATACGGCCCAGCTGGCCGCCAACTTCACCACGGCCTGGCAGCAGTACAGCGATCAGAATTTCTTCGGCATGTTTGCCCCGGAACAGGTGCTGCTGGCACCGGTTGACCTGGACGGCGACGGCAGCATCCCCGATACCACCCTGGCCATGGCGGTGAACACCGGTTCCACCGCCGCGGCAGGCAAGGTGTGTTCCATCCTGGGCGTCTGCCTGGATGTGGACGGGGAGGGCCAGCAGCCTGCCGATGCGTCGGTGAACGGCACCGAGCTTTACACCACCCTCACCGAAGCGGATGAACTGACAGCGGAACTGGTCGGGGAAGAGGAGGAGCCCGCGCTCACCCCCGCCCCCACCGACGATGCCGCGACGGAGGAAGAGGAAGAAGAAGGCTCGGCCTACTTCCTGGCGCTGGACGGCAAGAACAGCCCCTATGCCCAGGACAACGGGATCCTGACGGCGGAATCCCAGACATCGGAGCAGCCTGCGTCCGCCTATTTCCAGAAAATTCTGCTGATTCCCGCCACCGAGACCGCCGCGCCCGCAGACGCGGAGGAGGATTCCCAGGGCGCTGCACGGTAAATAAACCAAAAATTTTCCTGCAAGTGTTGACAAAACCGTGGAACTGTGCTTTAATTAGCTAAACCGATGAGGCGAAAGTAAAACTGCAGGCGCACCCACAGAGAGCCCCCGAAGCTGGGAACGGGGCGGTAAGCGGCGCAGACAAATGGTTCGCCGAGGGCGCGGGGAAAAGGCATTGCCCCAGTATCCGTTGACGGAAGCCCCCGTTACAGGGCAGGGGAGTGTTGGCTCTCCGCAGAGTGGCTGTGTCTTCACACAGCAAGCAAGGTGGCACCACAGGAATTTGTTCCTGCCCTTGCACAGACGACAGGTCTGTGCAAGGGCAGTTTTTTTATCCCCGGTGCAGGCAGTATCCGACCGATAAGGGGGCCATACCATGAAAGACATCCGACTGGCAGAGCGATGGCGGGGCTGAACATCCGAACCTCGTCCGCCCGTTATTGTATGTGATTGTAAAGAAAGGATGCTTACCATGAAAAAGACCATCGCTATGCTGACCGCCGCCACCCTCGCGCTCTCCCTCGCCGCTTGCGGCGCCGCTCCGTCTTCCTCTTCCTCCGGCAGCTCTGCCGCTGCCGATACCGCTGCCACCGCCGACAGTGCTTCGGCGGACGGCTACCGCATCGCCATTGTGCAGCAGCTGGACCACGCCAGCCTGGACGAGATCCGCACCGCCATCGAGGCGGAGCTGGACGCCAAGGCCGCCGAGCTGGGCATTTCCATCGAATACAAGGACTTCAACGGCCAGAACGACGCCACCACCCTGAACCAGATCGGTACCCAGGTCGTTTCCGACGGATATGACGCCATCATTCCCATCGCGTCCCTGGCGGCCCAGTGCATGACCACCGCTGCGGCGGAAACCGAAACCCCGGTGATCTACGCCGCCATCTCCGATCCTGAGGCCGCCGACCTCACCGGCATCGACTACGTCACCGGCACGTCCGACGCCCTGGACACCAAGTTCATCCTGGATATGATGTTTGCCGCCGACCCCGATATCCAGACCGTGGGCCTGCTTTACTCCAACTCCGAAACCAACTCCGAAAAGCCCATCGCCGACGCCAAGGCTTACCTGGATGAGAAGGGCGTGGCCTATGTGGAGGCCACCGGCAACACCAACGATGAGGTGCTCAGCGCCGCGGCCAACCTGGCCGACCAGGCCGACGCCGTCTTCACCCCCACCGATAACGTGGTCATGGCGGCGGCCGCTGCGGTCAGCGAGACCCTGACCAACGCGGGCGTGCCCTACTACACCGGTGCAGACAGCTTTGTCACCGCCGGCGCTCTGGCCACCTGCGGCGTCAACTACACCGACCTGGGCACCAAGACCGCCGACATGGCCCTGGATGTGCTGCAGACCGGCACTGTGCCCGAATATCACGTGATGGAAGGCGGCATCATCACCGTCAACACCGAGACCGCCGCCACCCTGGGCATCGGTCCTTCCGTCTTCGCCGACCTGGGCGGCACCCTGAAGGAAGTTGTCACCGCGGCCGAATAACAACCCCATAACCAACGGCAGGCAGCGCCCTTGCAGGTGCGCTGCTTTTGCCTTTGTCAAAACCATTTTCCGGAAAGGAAGGTCCTGCCGACCATGTTATCCATCGCCATCATTCAAAGCGCGCTGGAGCTGGGCTGCATCTATTCTCTTGTGGCTATGGCTCTGTTCCTCAGCTTCCGCGTGCTCAACATCGCGGATATGACCACCGACGGCGCGTTCACCCTGGGCTGTGCGGTCTCCGCCACCGCCGCCGTGGCCGGACACCCCTTCCTGGGGCTGGTCCTGGCCATTCTGGCCGGTGCCTGTGCGGGCTTTGTCACCGCCTTTCTGCAAACCCGCCTGGGCGTGCCCTCCATCCTGGCCGGCATCGTCACCAACACCGGACTGTACACCGTCAACCTGGCTATCATGGGCTTTTCCTCCAACGTGCCCATGCTCAAAACCACCACGGTGTTCACCATTGCCCAGGACCTGATGGGGGAGAACGCCCCCTACAAACTGGTTGTGGCGGCCTTCATCACCCTGGTGGTCTGTGTGCTGCTCATCCTCTTCCTGGGCACCCGGCTGGGCCTTTCCATCCGTGCCACCGGCGATAACCCGGACATGGTCCGGGCCAGTTCCATCAACACCGCCTTTACCGTCACGGTGGGGCTGTGCGTGGCCAACGCCATGACCTCGTTGTCCGGGGCGGTACTGGCCCAGTACCAGCGCTCCGCCGATATCAACCTGGGCACCGGCATGGTGGTCATCGGTCTGGCCTCCCTCATCATCGGCGAAACCATCTTCGCCCGGGGCGGGCTGTGGGTCAAGGCGGTGGCGGCCATCGGCGGCAGCGTGCTCTATCGCTTCATCATCGCCCTGGCCCTGCGCATCAACGTGCCCTCCGAGTGCATGAAGCTGCTTTCCGCCGTCATTGTGGGCCTGGCCATCGCCGCCCCCACCATTCAAAAGAATGTGGCCTTTGCCCGGCGCCGCCGGGCGGCCGGCAAACAGGGAGGTGGCAGCCGTGCTTGATCTGAAAAATGTGGGCAAGACCTTCAACCCCGGCACCGTCAATGAAAAGAAAGCCCTGACCGGTGTCAACCTGCACCTGGAACCCGGAGACTTTGCCACCATCGTGGGCTCAAACGGTGCGGGCAAGTCCACCCTGTTCAATGCCATCGCCGGTTCCTTTGTGCCGGACACCGGCTCTATCGTGCTGGACGGCCAGGACATTACCTTCCTGCCGGATTACCGCCGTTCCAAGACCATCGGCCGGATGTTCCAGGACCCCCTGCGGGGTACCGCGCCCAACATGACCATCGAGGAAAACCTGGCCCTGGCTTACCTGCGGGCATCGGGGCAGACTTCGCCCTTCTCCCGCATCACCCGGGCGGACCGGGAACTGTTTGCCTCCCGTCTGGCCCAGCTGGGGCTGGGGCTGGAAAACCGGATGAAACAGCCGGTGGGCCTGCTGTCCGGCGGACAGCGCCAGGCCCTGACCCTGCTCATGGCCACCCTGGTCACCCCCAAGCTTCTGCTGCTGGATGAACACACCGCCGCCCTGGACCCCGCCACCGCCGACAAGGTGCTGGAACTGACCAAGAGCATTGTGGCCGAACACCACATCACCTGCCTGATGATCACCCACAACATGCACGACGCCCTGACCTTGGGCAACCGCACCCTGATGATGGACAGCGGCCGCATTGTGCTGGACATTACCGGCCCCGAGCGCGAGGGCCTGACCGTGGACGACCTGCTCCAACGGTTTGCCAAGAACGCCGGGCATGCCCTGTCCGACGACCGGGTGCTGCTCAGCCAGGCCGAAGAATAAAGCAAAAATTCCCCGCACCACAACGGTGCGGGGAATTTTTTCACTGTTTATGGGAATTTGGTGGAAAACTCATTCCACCATCCTGTCGGCGGCCTTGTACAGATCGCCGCAGCTCATGCAGACCACCAGATCGCCCTTCCTGGTGTTTTCGCGCACCCAGGCGGCGGCGCTCTCCAGCCCGTCAACCACCACGCTGCCGGGAATCTTGGCGGCCAGGTCCTCGGTGTGCACGCTGCCGTCGTCCACCTCACGGCTGCCCATGATGGGCAGCAGCACGCAGACGTCGGCGGTGCCCAGCACCTTGGCAAAGTCGTCCATCAGGGCCTTGGTGCGGCTGTAGGTGAAGGGCTGGTGCACCGCAATGATGCGGTCGTAGCCCATCTTGTGGGCGGTGGCCAGGGTGGCGGCCAGCTCGGCGGGATGGTGGGCGTAGTCATCCACCACCACGGCGCCGGAAGGCGTCTCGCCCTTGACCTCAAAGCGGCGGCCGGTGCCCTTGAAATTCTCGGCGGCGCGCTCGGCGTCGGCGGGGGTCAGGCCCAGGGGCCGCACGCAGCAGCACATGGCCAGGGCGTTGTAGATGTTGTGGTACCCCGGCACGCCCAGACGCAGGTGGGCAAAGTGATCGTCCAGCTCGTTGACGTCGAACTCGTAGAAGCCGGGACGGTATTCTTGGATGTTCACCGCGCGGAAACGGGCTTCCTCCTCAATGCCGAAGGAGAGCACCGGGCGGTCGATGGAGTTGACCACATCCACGGTGTTGTGATCATCCATGTTGAAGACCACCGTACGGGACAGCAGCGCAAACTTCTGGAAAGCCAGCTTCAGCTTGCCCATGGTGTGGTAGTATTCCAGATGGTCGTTGTCGATGTTCAGGATCACACCGATGTAGGGGGTCAGATGCAGGAAGGTCTCGTGGTACTCGCAGGACTCGATGACCGCGGTCTGCCCGCTGCCGGCCTTGCCGTAACCATGGATCAGGGGCAGCTTGCCGCCGATGACCGCCGCAGGGTCCTTGCCGGCCAGCTCCAGCATGGTGGTGATCATGCCGGAAGTGGTGGTCTTGCCGTGGGTGCCGGACACGCCCACCGTCATGGGATACATCCGGCTCACATAGCCCAGCAGCACGCTGCGCTCCACCGCGGGGATGCCGTGGGCACGGGCGGCGGAAAGTTCGGGGTTGTCGTCGTGGATGGCGGCGCTGTACACCACCAGGTCAGCGCCCTGGATGTTGGCGGCGTCGTGGCCCAGGGCCACGGTCATGCCCATGGCACGCTCGGATTCGGTGATCTTGGTTTCCTCCACGTCGGACCCGGACAAGGTCAGCCCCCGGGTGTGCAGGATCTGGATCAGGGGATACATGCCCGAACCGCCGCAGCCGATCAGGTGCACGTGCTTGACGTTATCCAGCAGTCTGGGATCATAGGTGTTGAAAAAAGGCATCGGTCCTCACCTCAAAAATACCTGGCCGCCCACGGCGGGGACAGGTTGATTCTGCTTTTATGCATGATATAATGATTATAGTATTTTTTGGCCGCAAAATAAACACTTTTTTTGAAAAAAGGGCGAATATGGCCGAAAAATTCCCGGGCGGACCGCCGCCATCGCGCCCAAATCACCGAAAGAGGAACCCGCCATGAAACGAAGCAGCCTGATCTACGGCTTCAATCCCCACGCCCTGTGCAGCGCCGGCAAGGTGTTTGTGCCGGTGTGCATCACCCCGAAGGAACTGGGACGCATCGGTGTTCCGGCCCGCAAGGTGGAACGGGTGATGCAGGAGCTTTCCCGGCTGGTGCAGGCGGACCCCACCCTGGATGAACCCGTCGTGCTGCTGGGTCTGGCCCGGCAGATCGCGGCCCAGCTGCTGTGAAGAGGGAAGAGGCTCCTTTTTATATTATTGCTCGCGGCGGGGCAATGTGCTATAATAGCCCTATTGTGCCGGTATCGGCATGGGAATACATCGCTTGTGTGGCAGCCAGCCACGCGGGAGGGAGAGTAAAGTGAAAAACAGTGAAAAGACTCTGGACATGATCGTCAACCTTTGCAAAAACCGCGGGTTCATCTACCCCGGCAGCGAGATCTACGGCGGCCTGGCCAACAGCTGGGACTACGGTCCCCTGGGCGTTGAGTTCAAGAACAACGTCAAGAAGGCCTGGATGAAGAAGTTCGTGCAGGAAAGCCAGTACAACGTGGGTCTGGATGCCGCCATCCTCATGAACCCCCAGACCTGGGTCACCACCGGCCACGTGGCCAGCTTCTCTGACCCGCTGCTGGACTGCCGCGCCTGCAAGAGCCGCCACCGCGCCGACAAGCTCATTGCCGACTGCGAGCAGGGCAAGGGTGTGGACGTGGATGCCATGACCTTTGACGAGATGGATGCCTTCATCGCCTCCCACGACGAGGTGGTCTGCCCCGTGTGCGGCAAGCATGACTTCACCCCCATCCGCAAGTTCAACCTGATGTTCAAGACCGCCATCGGCGTCACCGAGGATTCCAGCAGCACCTGCTATCTGCGTCCCGAAACCGCCCAGGGCATCTTTGTCAACTTTGCCAACATCCAGCGCACCACCCGCCGCAAGCTGCCCTTCGGTGTCTGCCAGGTGGGCAAGGCTTTCCGCAACGAGATCACCCCCGGCAACTTCACCTTCCGCACCCGCGAGTTCGAGCAGATGGAATGTGAATTCTTCTGCAAGCCCGGCACCGACCTGGAATGGTTCGCCTACTGGAAGAAGTTCTGCCACGACTGGCTGCTGAGCCTGGGCATCAAGGACGAAAACCTGCGCCTGCGCGACCATGAAGCCGCCGAGCTGGCCTTCTACTCCCGCGCCACCACCGACATCGAGTATGCGTTCCCCTTCACCGACTGGGGCGAACTGTGGGGCATCGCCGACCGTACCGACTACGACCTGCGCCGCCATCAGGAAGCTTCCGGCAAGAGCCTGGAATACTTCGATTCCGAAACCAACGAGCATTATATCCCCTATGTCATTGAGCCCTCTCTGGGCTGTGACCGTGTGGCCCTGGCCTTCCTGTGCGAAGCCTACGACGAGGAGCATCTCACCGACTCCAAGGGCAAGGAGGACGTGCGCACCGTGCTGCACCTGCATCCCTTCCTGGCTCCCTTCAAGTGCGCCGTGCTGCCTCTGTCCAAGAAGCTGTCCGGCAAGGCCATGGAAATCCGCAACGAGCTGGCCAAGGACTTCATGGTGGACTTCGACGACGCCGGTTCCATCGGCAAGCGTTACCGCCGCCAGGATGAGATCGGCACCCCGCTGTGCATCACCGTGGACTTCCAGACCGTGGGCGATGACAAGACCGAGGCTGACAACTGCGTCACCGTCCGTGACCGCGACACCATGGAGCAGGTCCGCATGCCCATCAGCGAGCTGAAGAATTACATCGCCGCCAAGGTGGCCTTCTGATTCTGACCCTGCTGCCTATACAAACAGAAAAGGCTCCCGCCGGACAGGCGGGAGCCTTTTGTACTGCCGTTCAGTAATAAACCTTGCGGGAATAGGTGTTGCGGCACCCCACCACGGCCAGAATCAGGGTGACCACCAGATACCCGAACCACAGGGGCAGGAAACTGCCGCCCGCCAGCGCCAGCACAAAGGTGCGCAGAATGCTGGGGTAGGGCATAAGCAGCACCACAAAGGCCAGGCACATCACAATGCGGTAGGCCAGAATCCGACCCGGCGTCTTGCCGTAGATCAAACGTGCCGCCACGCTCAGCACCAGAATGGCCCCGGCGTACATCATGGCCAGGCCGCCCACCAGCCAGGCGGCAAAACCCAGGGCGCCGCCCATGCCCGCGCCGGCCATCCGGGCCAGGGCGCCGTAGCCTTCCATGTCCGAGCCGCCGTGGTGGGACGCCTCCTCCACCATATCATGGGCCGTGTGTAGCATCTGGTTTCCGCCGCCGCCCCAAAGAAATCCCAGAACCAGTACCAGAAGGGCGGGAATGCCCAGAAGCAACAGATTGCGGTTTGCGGTTTTCATGGCGGAATCTCTCCTTTTTTCTTTCAGTATAGCGGTGATAAAGCGGCTTCGCAAGGGGCAATTGCCTGGATTTGCCGGGCATGTCTTTTCTTTTTGCGGGGCATCGTGTATACTGAAAGACAGTGAGCTTACACACCGCGCCTTTTCTGGGTGCGGAGAAAAGGAGATACACAAACTATGGACAAGAAATATCTGCAACTGTACGCTGATTTTGTGGTCAAGGTGGGCGTGAACGTCCGCCCGCGCCAGAACTTTATCATCCGCTGCCCGGTCACCATGCCGGAGTTTGCCCACGCCTGCGCCAAGGCCGGCTATGAGGCGGGCGCCAAGAATGTGGTGGTCCGCTGGGAGGACGAGCGCCTGTCCCGCATCCAGATGGAATATGGCGCCGAAGCCGACCTGTGTGATCTCAAGCCGTTTGAGCTGCGCAGCTACCTGGATTACGCCGAGGACCCGGATGGCTGCTGCACCCTGGCCATCCACGCTTCCGACCCCGAGGCCTTCGCCGGTCTGGATGCGGGCAAACTGAACCGGGTCAGCCTGGCCCGCCGCACCTTCATGAAGTCCTGGCAGGAATACACCATGAACGACCGGGTCCAGTGGTGCGTGGTGGCCATTCCGGCGCCCGCCTGGGCGGCCAAGGTCTTCCCGGACCTGCCGGTGGACGAGGCCATGGAAAAGCTGTGGCAGGTGATTTTTGAGGTCTGCCGCGTCACCACCGGCGACCCCGTCTCCGCCTGGAAGGAACACGTGGCCAAGACCAAGGTCCACCGCGACCAGCTCAACGCCTGGAACCTGGACCGCGTGCGTCTGCAGAGCTCCAACGGCACCGATCTGACCATCGGCCTGGCCGACGACTGCACCTGGGAGGGGGCTTCCAGCGTGGCCGAAAACGGGGTGGAGTTCATCGCCAACGTTCCCACCGAGGAGGTCTTCTGCGCGCCCCACCGTGACCGGGTGAACGGCACTGTCTACGGCACCAAGCCCTATGTCTACAACGGCCAGCTCATCGAAGGCTGGCACGTCACCTTCAAAGATGGCCAGGTCATTGAGCACGGTGCCGAGAAGAACGCCGACCTGCTGGGAAAGCTGCTCACCACCGACGAGAACGCTAACCGCATCGGCGAGATCGCCTTTGTGCCGGTGTCCAGCCCCATCAACCAGAGCGGCGTGCTGTTCTACAACACCCTGTTTGATGAGAACGCCGCCTGCCACATCGCCTTCGGTGCCGGCTATCCCACCAACATCAAGGGCGGCGCCAAGCTGACCCGGGCCCAGCTCATGGAGAAGGGCCTGAACGATTCCGCCATCCATGAGGATGTCATGATCGGCGCCCCTGACACCCGCATCACCGGTGTGTGCAAGGACGGCACCGAAGTGGTGATCTTCGAAAACGGCGAATGGGCGTTCTGATTCCTTTGCTCTGAAACACCACCCGGCGGGGCGCGGCTTTGGGCCGCGCCCCGCCGTTGTCTTGTCCGTGGGGCAAAGTTTTGGTATAATCAACACAAAATCCTACAATCTCAGCGGAAAGCGGTGTACGGATGGGTTTCTCTTCGGTTCAGTTTCTGTTTGTGTTTCTGCCTCTGGCCCTGGCGGTGTATTTTGTGCTGCCGGCGCGGACCCGCAATGCGGTCCTGGGGGTATTCAGTCTGGGGTTCTGCGCCTGGGCGGGCATCCGCTACAGCCTGCTGCTGGTTGCCTTTGCCCTGGTGCACTGGGGCTTCGGGCTGGTACTGGGCAGGCATCCCCGCCGCGGGGGGCTGGGGGCCATGGTTGCCGCCGACCTGCTGTTGCTGGGCTTCTTCAAGTACGCCGGCTTCCTGGCCGAAACCGTCAACGCCCTGCCCGGGGTGGCACTGCCGGTGCTGTCCCTGGCCCTGCCTCTGGGCATCAGCTTTTATACCTTCCAGGGCATCAGCTACTGCGTGGATGTATACCGGGGCACCGTCCGGCCGGAACGCAACCCACTGCGCCTCTACCTGTATTTTGCCTGCTTCGCCCATGTCAGTTCCGGGCCCATCGTGCGGTACGGATTCCAGTCCGCCGCCCTGGACCCGAAAGCGCCCGAACGTCGGGTGAGCCTGGACCGGATGTACAAGGGCATCCGCCGGTTTGTGCTGGGCCTGGGCAAGAAAACCCTGATTGCCGACCAGCTGGCCCTGGTGTACACGGCGGTCAGCGGCGCCGACGCTGCCCGGCTGCCCGGTCCGGTGCTGCTGCTGGGGTACGCCGCCTTTGCGGTGGAGCTGTACTATGATTTCTCCGGCTACAGTGATATGGCCATCGGCCTGGGGGAGATGTTCGGCCTGCCCCTGCCCGAAAACTTTGACTATCCCTATCTGTCCCGCACCGTGGGGGAGTTCTGGCGCCGCTGGCACATCACCCTGGGAGCCTGGTTCCGGGATTACCTCTACTTTCCCTTGGGTGGCAGCCGCCGGGGGCTGGGACGCACCTGCCTGAACCTGCTCATCGTCTTCGCCTGCACAGGCTTCTGGCACGGGGCGGCCTGGTCCTACCTGGCCTTCGGGCTGTGGCACGGCATTCTGAGCTGCGCCGAGCGCCTGGGTCTGGGCAAGGCTCTGGACCGGGCACCCCGGTGGGTGGCCCACCTTTATATGGCGCTGGCCGTGTTCGTGGGCTTCACCTTCTTCGGCGCCCCCAGCCTGGGGCAGGCCCTGGCCGCCCTGGGGGGCATCCTCACCTGGCAGGCGGGGGCGCCCGGCATGACCCTGGCCGCCTTTGCCGACCCCAAAACCCTGCTGTTGTTGGCGGCGGGCATCCTGCTCTGCGGTCCGGTGCAGGCGGCCTTCCCGAAACTGAAATCCTGGCTGCGGGGAGAATGCCGCCCCGGTGCCGCCGATGTGGTGCTGGTGGCGCTGCTGCTGTTCGCGTCCCTCATGCGCACCACCGCGGGAAACTATACCGCCTTTATCTACGCCCAGTTCTGAGGAGGGAACAACCATGGCCAAGAAACTCGTCATCGGGCTGTTCTGCCTGATTCTGGGCGGCAGCTTTCTGGTGTTCAACATCTTCAGCCGGCAGCTTTCGGGGGATAACCACGAAAACCGCCTGCTGACCACCCTGCCGGAGGTGTTCCAGGGGTCTTTGTCCGGATTGCCCGGCCGCCTGGATCAGTTCATCGCCGACAATTCGCCCTTCCGGTACCAGCTCACCGCCCTGGATGCCGCCATCGACTACACCCTCTTCGGCACCAGCCAGAGCGACCAGGTTCTGCCCGGCAAGGAGGGCTGGCTCTATTATAAGGATGGCCCCGACGCCGCCCGCCCGGTGGCCAACTACCAGGGCCTGCCCGAAACCTTCGACAGCGAGGAGACCCTGGCAGCGGCCGCGGCCTCCCTGCAGCGGCTGTCCGACACCCTGGCCCGGAAGGAATGTACCCTGGTGCTGGACCTGGCACCCTCCAAGGACCGGGTCTACCGGGAATTCATGCCCGACGCCTATCCCATCGTCAACGAGGAAAACCGCACCGACCGTTTCGTGGCCTACATGACCGAAAACACTTCGGTGGCCATCAGCTGGCCTTACGAGGCGCTGCGGGCCGAGGTGCTGCGCCGGATGCAGGCGGGGAAGAGTGCACTTTATTTCAAGACCGACACCCACTGGAACCACGCGGGGGCCCTCTTCGGCCTGGACGGAGCGTTGTCCGCCGCCGGGCTGGAAGCGGTGGAGTTCTCTCAATATGAGCTGGGGGACAACGGTATCCAGACCGGGGACCTGGCCAACGTGGCGGCCCTGTACACCGTCCTGCCCGAAGAGCACGACCTGGCCGCCGTGAATTACACGGCACTGTACCCGTCTGATTCCCGCACCGTGGGGGTGGTGGGGGACAGCTTCAGCGGGTACTATGTGCAGTATCTGGAGCAGCGCTTTGCGTCCAGCTGGTACCAGGCCCCCGAAACCATGACCCCCGCCCTGGCCGAAGACCCGGGGTGTGATGTGCTGCTCCTTTCGGTCACCGAGCGCAATCTGGACAAGCTGCTGACCATTCTGGGGCAGTTTTGAACCCCTTTTACCCCGCAAAAGATAACAATTTGGCGGCAAAAAGGTGCAAAAGGCTTGCATTTTGTACGCGGGTGTGGTATATTCTTACTGTTCGATGATGATTTTTTTACTGAAAGTGGGCCGTTTGGTCCGCTTTCTTTTTGTGATAGGGGGTTACTATGGCAAAAGCCAAGCACCAGCAGCCCGGCGGCGCGGCCGCCGCAGTGGAAGCCATTGTCCGCCCGGTGGTGGAACAGATGGGGCTTCGCCTGTGGGATGTCCGGTTCGAAAAGGAAGGTCCGGACTGGTTCCTGCGGGTCCTCATCGACCGGGACGAACCGCTGGACACCGACACCTGCGAGGCCGTGTCCCGGGCCATCGATCCGCTGCTTGACCAGGCCGATCCCATTGACCAGAGCTACTATCTGGAAGTGGGCAGCCCCGGGTTGGGCCGCCGCCTGACCCGCCCCGAGCATTATGAACTTCTGGCCGGGCAGAAATGTGCCGCCCGTCTCATCCGTCCGGATGAGCAGGGCCGCCGGGAGCTGGAAGGCATCCTGGTGGGGCTGGAAGACGGTGTCGTGACCCTGCGCACCGAGCAGGGGGACGCAACCTTCCCCCTCAAGAGCGCCGGCTTTGTCAAGCTGTGCGATGACGAAAACCTCTTCGGCTGAAAACGCAATACCCGCCGCAAAATGGCTGACATATACATCACTTTGGGAGGATACCGGAAAAATGGCTACTGCATCCAACAACGAATTCTTTGAAGCCCTGGCCGCACTGGAGAAGGAGCGCGGCCTGCCCGCCGACTACCTGATCGACAAGATCAAGGCCGCCATCGTCATTGCAGTCAAGAAGGACTATGAGGTCGAGGACGACAACGTCATCGTGGACATCGACCCCGAACTGGGCACCTTCCGTGCCAGCCTGATGCGGGACATTGTGGAAGAGGTGGAAAACCCCCACACCCAGATCAGCCTGGAAGACGCCCAGCGGGTGCGCAAGTCCTACAAGATCGGTCAGCGCTTTGTCACCCAGCTCAAGACCAAGGAATTCGGCCGCATTGCCGCCCAGACCGCCAAGCATGTGATCCGGCAGGGCCTGCGGGAAGGCGAGCGCAGCCTGCAGTGCAGCGAAATGCAGTCCCGTGCCCACGAGATCATCTCCGCCACCGTGGTTTCCGTTGACCACGAGCGCGGCAACGTGGTGGTGGACCTGGGCAAGGGCGGCAGCGCCGTTCTGCCCCGCAACGAGCAGGTCCCCGGCGAGACCTTCACCGAAAACCAGGTGGTTCAGGTGTACGTGGTGGATGTCATCTCCACCGAGCGCGGTCCCCGCGTGACCATCAGCCGCACCCATCCGGGTCTTGTCAAGCGGATGTTCGAGCTGGAAGTGCCCGAAATCTATGAGGGCGTGGTGGAAGTCAAGGCCATCGCCCGCGAGGCTGGCGCCCGCACCAAGATGGCCGTGTACAGCAAGGACCCCAACGTGGACCCCGTCGGTGCCTGCATCGGTGCCCACGGCGCCCGCGTGGAGAAGATTGTCTCCGAGCTGAACGGCGAGAAGATTGACATCATCCGCTGGAGCGAGGACATCACCGCCTTCATCTCGGCGGCCCTGTCCCCGGCCAAGGTGGTCAAGGTGGAGCTGCTCCCCGGCGAGAACAAGAGCTGCCGGGTCACCGTGCCCGATCACCAGCTGAGCCTGGCCATCGGCAACAAAGGCCAGAATGTGCGCCTGTGCGCTCACCTGACCGGCTATAATATCGATATCCGTCCGGAATCCGGCTATTACGGCGAGGAAGAAGAATAAATCCCATCCCGCCCACTTTATCCGAAAAGAGGTTTCACCTTGCAGCAGCAACGTCAAAAGAAAGTCCCGGTGCGCCGGTGTGTGGGCTGCAACGCCCAAAAGCCCAAGCGTGAACTGGTGCGCATCGTCCGCAGCCCCGAAGGGGATGTGGGCGTGGACCTGACCGGTAAAAAATCCGGCCGGGGTGCTTATCTGTGCCCGTCGGCGGCCTGCCTGGCCAAGGCCCGCAAGGCCAAACGGCTGGAACACGCCTTCGGCGTTCCGGTGCCGGACAACGTGTACGAGCGCCTGACCGAGGAGATCGCCTGCGCCGAACAAATGGCAAAGGAGGGGACCGAGCGTGCCACATGATTCAAACGGGTTGCTGGGTGCGCTGGGTCTGTGCCGCAAGGCGGGCAAACTGCTGCACGGGTACGACCGTGTCGAGGAAGCCGTTATGCGCGGCAAGGTCAGCCTGGTGCTGCTGGCCTGCGATGCCAGCCCCCGCACCCAACAACACATGAAAGATACCTGCGAAGGCCTTGTTGCCTGCGAAGTCATGCCGCTGGAAACCGCCAGCCTGGCCGCGCTCACCCCGCGGCCCGCGGCGGTGTTTGCGGTAACGGATGAAAACCTTGCGCGGCTGTGCGCAAACCAACTGACCCGATAAGGAGGACCTGCCCATGGATTTTAAGTATAAGATCGCCGACGTGGCCAAGGATTTCGGCATCACCCCCAAGAAGGCCATCGATACGGTGGCCGCCCTGACGGGGCAGAACCGCAAACCCGGCGGCACGTTTGAGGAAAGCGAGGTCAACGGCCTGCTGGAATCCCTGACCCGCGAAACCGCCGTGGCCAGCCTGGATGAGTACCTGGCCTCCGGCAAGCAGCCGGCCGAGCCCAAGAAGACCGAGCCGGCCAAGGCTGCCAAAGCCGAGCCCAAGAAGACCGAGCCTGCCAAGGCCCAGCCTGCAGCCAAGGAAGCCCCCAAGGCTCCCAAAAAGAATGACAACAAGCCTGCCGAGCGCCGCAAGGAAAAGAGCGTGACCATGCAGGAGCTGGCCGCCGACAGCGGCATCAAGAAGCCGGTGGCCACCGAGCAGGTGCAGGTCAACCGCGCCCAGGTGCAGGTGGACACCCGCACCGTGGACGTGAACGTGGATAAGTTCAGCGCCCGCTATGATGATCTGGCCGACAGCCGCAACATGCCTTCCAAGCGCAAGAAGCAGCCTGTGGCCACCAAGCAGAAGTTCCAGAACCGGAACAAGGGCCGCAACCAGTACCAGCGCCGCCGGGAAACCGAAGCCGAGCGCCTGCAGCGCATCCAGCTGGAAAAGGCCCGCAACGCCCAGCTGAAGATCCAGATTCCCGACGAGATCACCGTCAGCGAGCTGGCTTCCCGCCTGAAGCAGAACGTGGCCAAGGTTGTGGCCAAGTTCATGCAGATGGGCGAGATGCACGCTGCCTCCGACGTGGTGGATTTCGACTCCGCCGCCCTGGTGGCCGAGGAATTCCACGCCAAGGTGGAGCGGGAAGTCCATGTCTCCATCGAGGAGCGCCTGTTTGAGCAGGAGGAGGACGCCGCCGAAGATCTGGTCACCCGTCCGCCGGTCGTGGTGGTCATGGGCCACGTCGACCACGGCAAAACCTCCATTCTGGACGCCATCCGCAAGACCAACGTCACCGCGGGCGAAGCCGGCGGCATCACCCAGGCCATCGGCGCCTACCAGGTCAAGAGCGGCGACGACGTCATCACCTTCCTGGACACCCCGGGCCACGAGGCTTTCACCTCCATGCGTGCCCGCGGCGCCAACATGACCGATATCGCCGTTCTGGTGGTGGCTGCCGACGATGGCATCATGCCCCAGACCATCGAGTCCATCAACCATGCCAAGGCGGCCAACGTCAAGCTGATCGTGGCCATCAACAAGATGGATAAACCCACCGCCAACCCCGAGCGGGTCAAGGAACAGCTGACCAAGTACGAGATCGTCCCCGAAGACTGGGGCGGCGACGTGGCCTGCATCCCGGTGTCCGCCGTGACCGGCATGGGTATCCAGGACCTGCTGGAACGCATTGTGCTGGAAGCCGAGGTCATGGAACTGAAGGCCAACCCCAACCGCCGCGCCAAGGGCGCCGTGGTGGAAGCCCGCCTGGACAAGGGCCAGGGCACCGTGGCCACCCTGCTGGTGCAGAACGGTACCCTGCACAAGGGCGATTGCCTGATTGCGGGTACCTCCGTGGGCCGCGTGCGTACCATGCGCAACGACAAGGGCCAGGAAATCACCGAGGCCGGTCCCTCCATGCCTGTGGAGATCACCGGTCTGACCGAAGTGCCCCAGGCCGGCGACCTGTTCGAGGCCGTGGAGGACGAGCGTCTGGCCCGTGAACTGGCCGACCGCCGCCTGACCGAAGCCAAGGAAAAGCAGTTTGCCTCCTACACCAAGGTCACCCTGGATAACCTGTTTGATCAGATGGCTGCCAATGACATGAAGGAACTGCCCATCATCGTCAAGGCCGACGTCCAGGGCTCCGCCGAGGCTGTGAAGCAGAGCCTGGAGAAGATCTCCAACGACGAAGTCCGCGTGCGTGTCATCCATGCCGCCGTGGGTGCCATCAACAAGTCCGACGTCAGCCTGGCTGACGCTTCCAACGCCATCATCATCGGCTTCAACGTCCGGCCTGACCCCATCGCCAAGGCGGAAGCCGAGCAGACCGGCGTGGAAATGCGGATGTACCGCGTCATCTACGACGCCATCAACGATGTCTCCGACGCTATGAAGGGCATGCTGGCCCCCAAGATCCGGGAAGTGGCGCTGGGCGAAGCCCAGGTCCGCCAGGTCTACAAGATCTCTTCCGTGGGTACTGTCGCCGGCTGCCGTGTTACCAGCGGCAAGATCACCCGCGATGCCAAGCTGCGCCTGGTGCGTGACGGCATCGTCATCACCGAGGACGCCATCGCCTCCCTCAAGCGCTTCAAGGACGACGCCAAGGAAGTGGCCGAAGGCTTTGAATGCGGCATCACCCTGGAGAAGTTCTCCGACATCAAGGAAGGCGACGTCTTCGAGTGCTTCAAGCTGGAAGAATACCGCGATTGATTGAACGAGGTTACGACAAATGCCTACCAAGAACCAGGGCCGCATGGCCCAGGATATGAAGCGGGAGCTCATCGCCATCATCGGCGAGATGAAGGACCCCCGCGTGGCGGGCGGTCTGCTGACCGTCACCCGCCTGGACGTGACCCCCGACCTGGATGTGGCCAAGGTCTACATCAGCGTCATGGGCCGGGAAGGGGGCAGCAAGCCGGTGGTGGCCGCTTTGAACAAGGCCTCCGGCCATGTCCGTACCGAAGTCAGCCGCCGTATGCACATCCGCAAAGCGCCCCGCTTTGTGTTTGTGGCGGATGACGGCGCCGCCTATGCGGCCCATATCAACGAAATGCTGCGCGGGCTGGAAAACGACCGCCCCGCCGCGCAAGCCGAACCGCAGGAAGACTGAAGCCTGCCCTCGGCCACTTTTGGAGCGAAGCCGAAGTTTTCGGGTCGCTGGAAAAGAGGTAAGTTATGACGGAATCTGTGGACAGGCAAACCGCTGTACTGCGGCTGCGCGCCGCACAGGATATCCTGATCCTATGCCATAAGAACCCCGACGGCGACACCATCGGCTGTGCCGGGGCGTTGTACCTGGCGCTGAAAACGCTGGGCAAGAACGTTGCCGTGCTCTGCAGCGACCCGATCCCTTCCCTGTATGATTTCATGGAGATCGGCTGGTTCGACTCCAGTTTCACGCCTGCCTTTGTGGTAGCGGTGGATGTGGCCGGCATCCAGCTGTTCGGCGACCGCAACAATGTGCAGAAGTACGCCGAACACGTGGACCTGTGCATCGACCATCATGCCAGCAACAGCGGCTATGCCTACGAGACCCTGCTGGACCCCGGCGCCGCCGCGGCCAGCGAGATCATGCTGGATCTGGTCACCGACATGGGGGTGGAACTCACCCCGGAGATCGCGGCCTGCCTGTACACCGGCATTGCCACCGACACCGGCTGCTTCCGCTTCTCCAACACCACCGCCAAGACCCATATGGCGGCGGCCCGGGTCATCGAGGCGGGGGCCAACATTGAAACGCTCAATGCCCGCCTGTTTGAATCCCGTTCCCGCGCCCGTCTGGAAATTGAGAAGATGGCGCTGGAAAGTCTGGAATATTTCTTCGACGGCCTGTGTGCCATGATCTACCTGACCTGGGACCAGATCGTTACTTCCGGGGTGCCGGGAGCCGAGCTGGAAGACCTGACCAGCCTGCCCCGCTCTATCGAAGGGGTGGAGGTCGGCCTGACTCTGCGCCAGCAGAAGGACGGCAGCTTCAAGATCAGCGTGCGCACCGCCGGCCGTGTGGATGCCTGTGCCATTGCCCGGCACCTGGGCGGCGGGGGACATTCCCGTGCAGCCGGGTGCGAGATCAGCGGCAACCTGGACAACGCGCGCTATGCCATTCTGGACGAAGTGCGCAAGGAACTGGAACGCTGGGGCATGATCGACCATGCCGAGCGCAATCAAGGATAATGGCAGAAAAGGAACCGGTGACAGGCAGCGGCGCCGCAGGGCCCGCTGCCCGGCGCCGGTTCTTGCTATATGGAGGCAACCTATGACCAAGATGACCAACGGCATCCTGCCGGTGGACAAACCTGCCGGCTGGACCAGCTTTGATGTGCTGGCCAAGCTGCGGGGGGCACTGGGCACCCGGCGCCTGGGCCATTCCGGCACGCTGGACCCCATGGCCACCGGTGTGCTGGTGGTGTTTGCGGGCGGGGCCACCGCAGCCGCCGACCGCCAGCCAGACCACGACAAAACCTACGAAGCCACCCTGCGCCTGGGCCTGCGCACCGACACCGGGGACATCACCGGCACCGTGCTGGAAACAGCGCCCGTCACGGCGGGGGAGACGGAACTCCGGGCCGTGCTGCCCCGGTTCCTGGGGGCACAGCAGCAGCTGCCGCCCATGTACTCCGCCGTCAAGGTGAACGGCCAGCCGCTGTACAAGGCGGCGCGCAAGGGCCATACGGTGGAACGCACCCCCCGGCCCATCACCATCTATTCCATCGACTATCTGGGCAGCCCTGCCCCCGGGGATCACACCCTGCGGGTGTCCTGCTCCAAGGGCACCTACATCCGGGTCCTGGCCGAGGACATCGGCGCGGCCCTGGGCCAGCCCGCCACCCTGGCGGCGTTGCGCCGCACCCGGGCGGGGGCCTTCTCCATCGACCAGTGCCACACCCTGCCGGAGATTCTGGCCGCCGCCCAGGACGGCACCCTGGCCGAATCCGGCTGGATGCTGGGGGTGGAGAGCGCCTTTGCCTCTCTGCCCGCTCTCACGGTGGAGGAACCCGCCCGCACCCACCTGTTCAACGGCTGTCCCACCAGCCGGTATCCCGCGGCGGACGGCCGCTATCGCGTGTACGACACCACCGGCCTGTTTCTGGGCCTGGCGGTGGTCGAGGGCGGCGTTCTGCGGGTGGAAAAACTGTTCTGCGAAAGGACCTGACACGATGCAGCAATTGGATATGCAGATCATCCCGGCCATCTCTCCGGTGGATGCCCCCCGGGGCAGCGCCGTGGCCCTGGGCTTTTTTGACGGGGTCCATCTGGGCCACCGTGCCGTCATTTCCGCCGCCGTGACCGAAGCCCGGCGCAGCGGCCTGATGCCCGCCGTCTTTACCTTTGAACTGGCGGAAGGCAGCACTCTCAAAGGCGGACGGATTCTCTCCACCGCCCAGAAACACGCCCGCATCGCCTCCCTGGGGGTGCGGCGCCTGATGGAACCGCCCTTTGCGGATTTCTGTTCTCTGAGCCCCGAAGCCTTTGTGCAGGATATCCTGGTGGGCTGCTTCCATGCCAAGGCGGTGTTCTGCGGGGATAACTTCACCTTCGGCGCCCGGGCCGCCGGCAACGTGCCTATGCTGAAAGAGCTCTGTGCCGCCGCGGGCATCCGTGTCACGGTGGTGGAGATGGCCCGCTACCGGGGCGAGGTGGTCTCCTCCACCCGCATCCGCGCCGCCCTGGAGGAAGGCCGCGTGCCCGACGCCAACGCCATGCTGGGCGCGCCCTACGCCATCGACTGGACCGTCACCCACGGCAAGGGGGTGGGCACCAGCAAACTGGGCACCCCCACCATCAACCAGAATTATCCCGCCGGCACCCTGCAGCCCTGCTGCGGCGTCTACCTCACCCGCATCTGCATCGGCGGCAGCTGGTATCCCTCGGCCACCGGCATCGGGCCCCGTCCCACCGTGGCAGAGGAGGGGGCCGCCGTGAGCTGCGAGACCTATGTGCCGGGCTTTTCCGGCAACGTTTACGGCCAGCAGCCCATTCTGGAATTTCACAAATATCTGTGCCCCGTGCGCAAGTTTGATTCCCTGCAGGCCCTGTCCGACCTGATCACCACCGCCGCCGCCCGCAGCCGGGCCTATTTCCAGGGGCTGGACGGCCACACCGATTGATTTACCGCCTGCCCCGGCGTATAATAGAGCAGGATTTTGCAAAATATACCCAAATCCGGAGGAAACGTCTGTGTTTGAACGCAAGCAGCTGGCCCCCGGCGTGTATCTGACCACGCTGGACGCCGAAAAATTCAACCGCTGCCGCATCACCATCCATCTGCGCTACCCGGCGCTGCGCCGCTCGGCCACCGACGCCGCGGTGCTGCCCTTGGTGCTGGAGCGCGGTTATGCCCAATGCCCGGACATGACCGCTTTGTCCCGCAAGCTGGCCCGCCTGTACGGCGCCGACCTGGGGGTGGACCTGGGCACCGCCGGCACCGACCGGGTGCTGACGGTGGACATCTGCGGAATCAAGGACAAGTTTGCCCTCACCGGGGAAAACCTCAGCGCCGAATACGCCGACATCGCCTTCGGCATCGTGTTTGAACCCTATCTGGTGGACGGCGTCTTTGACCCCGAGGCTGTGCGCATCGAGAAGGAAACCCTGGACCGCCGCCTGCAGGCGGAATACAACAACAAGCGCCTGTACTGCGTGCGCCAGGCCCGCCGCCGTTTTTACGGCGAATCCCCCGCCGGCATCGAGCTGGGGGGCTACCGGGCGGACCTGCCCAAGGTCACTCCCGCCACCCTCAAGGCGGAGTACGACCGCATTCTGGCTTCCTCCTCCATCGATGTGATGGTGCAGGGAGCGGACAGCGGCCGGGTGGCCGATCTGTTGCTGCAAAAGCTGGAAAAGGTGCCCCGCGCACCCCGGCGTTTTGCCTCGGCCATGGCCATGCCCATCACCGAAACCCGCCATTTCACCGAGGAAATCCCCGGCCTGACCCAGGCCAAGCTGTGCATGCTCTTCACCACCGGCACACCGGAGGACCTGCCCAGCATTTCCCAGCTGCGCATGGCTATGGGAGTGTTCGGCGGATCGGCCACCAGCCGCCTGTTCCGCAATGTGCGGGAAAAACAGAGCCTTTGCTATTACTGCGGCTCCAGCGCCCTGCGCTCCACCGGCGTCATGATGGTGGATTCCGGGGTGGAACCCGGCGGGGAAGCCAAGGCAGAAGCCGCCATCCTGAAAGAGCTGGAGGATTTGTGCCGCGGCCCCGTCACCGAAGAGGAGATGGACGACTGCCGCCGCAGCCTCATGTCCAGCATGGATGCCCTGGGCGACAGCTTGGGCGGGCTGGAAAACTGGTACTACGGTCAGATCGCCCGGGGCGAAGCCCTGGCCCCGCCGGAGTACGGCAAGGTGCTCATCCAGGCCGTCACCGCCGAGGAAGTGCGGGAGCTGCTGAACAGCTATCACTATTCGGTCTGCTACGCCGTGACCGCCGACAAAGAGGAGGTGGCACAATGAGTCAGGACCAGACCATGCAGGGCATCCGGGCCAAGGCTGCCGATGCCATCCGCTGCCAGAGCGCCGTGCTGCCCAGCGGGCTGACGGTGCTTTGCCGCACCATGCCGGGCTACAGCACGGTGCACGCCATGTACGCCACCGCCTTCGGGTCCACCACCCGCAAATTTACCCTGGACGGCAAGACGGTGGAACTGCCCGCCGGCACCGCCCATTTTCTGGAACATAAGATGTTCGAATCGGAGCAGGGGGATGCCTTTGCCCTGTACGCCAAGACCGGCGCTTCGGCCAACGCCTTCACCGGCTACGACCGCACCTGCTATATCTTTACCGCCAGCGGCCAGATTGATGAGAACTTGGATATCCTGCTGAACATGGTGGGTAATCCCTGGTTTACCGAGGCCACCATCGCCAAGGAACAGGGCATCATCGGGCAGGAAATCAAGATGTACGACGACAGCCCCGACTGGCGGCTCATGACCGGGCTGTTCCGCTGCCTGTACAAGGACCATCCCATCCGGGACGACATTGCCGGCACGGTGGACAGCATCGCCGAGCTCACCCCCGACCTGCTCTATGCCTGCACCGACGCCTTTTACCGGCCCGGCAACATGGTGCTTTCGGTGGCGGGCAACATCACCCTGGACCAGGCCCTGGACGCCTGCCGCCGGGCAGGACTGGACAAGCCCGCCCCCGACCACAGGGTCACAGTGGAACAAAACAGCCCCGAAGATGCGCCGCCCCAGCGGGAAATGACCTTCTCCATGCCGGTGAACAAGCCCTGCTTTGCCCTGGCCTTCCGGGAAGCGCCCATTGCCCGGGGGGACGTGCGCACCGAGATGCTGACCGACATGCTGCCGGACCTGATCTGCGGCGGACTGACCTCGCTGTACCGCAAGCTGTACGACCAGGCCCTGGTCAACCCCGAATTCAGCGGCGACACGGTGAGCACCTCCGGGTGCTGTGTCATCGCCTTCGCCGGGGAGAGTGAGACCCCCCGGGCGGTGGCCGACATGGTGCGGGAGGAGATTGCCCGTCTGCGCCGGGAGGGCGTGGACCCGGAACTGTTCACCCTGGTCAAGAACCAGATGTACGGCGAAATGCTGGCCGATCTGGAAGGGGTGGAGGATGCCGCCGAAGCCCTGGCCAGCGCCCATCTGCGGGGCAACACCCTGGCCGATGAGATCGAGGCCCTGGCCACCCTCACCGTGGCCGATGCCGACGCGGCCATGCAGTCCATGTTCAGCGAGGACCGCATGACTTATGTGGAAATCCAACCGCAAAACCAATAACATAAGAGGATTGTACCCATGGATACAGTGTTTCATGTAGAATTTCCCGGCCTGGGGCTGGATCTGACTCTTGATCGCGTGGCCTTCTCCATCGGAGGATTCAACGTATACTGGTACGGCATCCTGATCGCCGCCGGGCTGATGCTGGCCATGGTCTTTGCCTTCCACTATGCCGCGGACTTCGGCATCAACAGCGACCGCCTGGTGGACGTGGTGTTCATCGGCACGGTGCTGGCCATCGTCTGCGCCCGCATCGCCTATGTGGCCATGGCGCCCTTTGAATACCAGTCCGTCTGGGAGATGCTGGACATCCGGGAAGGCGGCATTGCCATCTACGGCGGCATCATCGGCGCCTTTGTGTTCGGTGGGCTGGCGGCCCGCTGGCGCAAAATTCCGCTGCTGCCCCTGTTTGATGTGGTGGGCATGGGCTTCTTCATCGGCCAGGGCATCGGCCGTTGGGGCAATTTCATGAACCAGGAAGCCTTCGGCTGCAATACCACCCTGCCCTGGGGCATGTACAGCGAAGGCACCAGCCGTTACCTGACCAACATGCAGCAGACCCTGGCCGCCCAGGGGGTTACCGTGGACCCCACCCAGCCGGTGCATCCCACCTTTTTGTATGAAAGCCTGTGGTGCCTGTTCGGGTTTCTGGTGTTGTTCCTGTATATGAAACACCGCCGCTTCCACGGGCAGCTGTTTTTGATGTATCTGACCTGGTACGGCCTGGGCCGCTACTGGATCGAAGGCCTGCGCACCGATTCGCTGTTCATCGGCAACACCAACCTGCGTTTCAGCCAGGTGGTGGCGCTGGTCACGGTGGCCGCGGCCATTGTGCTGCAGGTGTACGGGTGGCAGAAATCCCGGGGCCACACCCCGCCGCTGGTCACCCTGGCGGTGGATGACCTGAAAAAGCAGAAGGAAGCCGGGGACCGTTTCACCCCGGACACCCTGCCCGCCAACGCCAGCCACAAGGAGTTTGTGGCCGCCACCGCAGCCATGAACCAGCGCCTGAAGGAGCTGGACCTGAGCGTCCCGGCCGCTGAGGAGGGAACCCCGGCAGCGGAACCGGCGGAAGTTCCGGCCGAACCGGCACCGGAAAAACCCGAGGGCGAAGAAGAGCCCAAGGCCGAATAAAATGTCCATACCGTCCCCGCACCGCTCCGGCGGCCGGGGACTTTTGCAAACATTGTAAACAAGAGGGGAGAGCTGAACATGAGTGCAGCCATCATCGACGGAAAGAAACTGGCGGCCGCCGTCAAGGCCGAAGCCGCCGCCGAAGTGCAGCAGCTGAAGGAGCAGGGCGTGATGCCCTGCCTGGCCGTGCTGCTGGTGGGGGAGGACCCGGCCAGCCAGGTATATGTGCGGGGCAAGGCCAACGACTGTGCCGAGTGCGGTATCGAAAGCCGGGTCATCCGGCTGGACGCCGCCACCACCCAGGAGGAGCTGCTGGCACAGATCGAAGCCCTGGCGGCGGATGACGCGGTTCACGGCATTCTGGTGCAGCTGCCCCTGCCCGCCCACATCGACGAAGCGGCGGTGATTGCCGCCATCCCGCCGGAAAAGGATGTGGATGGTTTCACCCCGGTCAATGCGGGCCGCCTGCTCACCGGCGAGCCCTGCTTCGCTCCCTGTACCCCGGCGGGGTGCCTGCGGATGATCCAGTCCACCGGCATCGACATCACCGGCAAGCGGGCCGTGGTGGTGGGCCGGTCCAACATCGTGGGCAAACCGGCGGCGCTGCTGCTGCTGGCGGAAAACGCCACCGTCACCGTCTGCCATTCCCGCACCCAGAACCTGGCCGACATCTGCAGCGAAGCTGATATCCTGGTGGCAGCGGTGGGCCGTCAGGGATTTATCACCGGGGACATGATCAAACCCGGGGCGGTGGTCATCGACGTGGGCATCAACCGGGGCGCGGACGGAAAACTGCACGGGGACGTGGACTTTGCCGCCGCCAGCGAGAAGGCCGCCTTCATCACCCCGGTGCCCGGCGGGGTGGGGCTCATGACCCGGGCCATGCTCATGAAGAATACCGTGGCCGCCGCCAGGGCCTCCCTGGAAGCGCAGGACTAAAAAATCTGCCTGCGGACGAATAAAACCGCTTGACTTGTCCCACATTCTATGGTAAGCTATATAAGCCGCATGGTATGGGCTCTAAAAGTGCGCCCCGGCGCCGCCCCACATCCAGCGAGACTTATTGAAAGAGGTTACCATCATGTACGCAGTTATCAAAACCGGTGGCAAGCAGTACAGCGTCAAGGTCGGCGATGTTGTTTACGTCGAGAAGCTGAATGCCGAGGCCGATACCGAAGTCACCTTCGACCAGGTTCTGGCCGTGGGCGAGGAAGGTTCCGTCAAGGTTGGCGCTCCCGTCGTGGACGGCGCTTCCGTTGTTGCCAAGGTCGTCAAGAACGGCAAGGGCAAGAAGCTGAACATCCTGACCTATCGTCCCAAGAAGGGCAGCATGGTCCGCAAGGGTCATCGTCAGCCCTACACCAAGGTGGAAATCACCGCGATCAACGGCTAAGGAGGTAAAACACAATGGCACATAAAAAAGGCGTAGGTTCTACCAAGAACGGCCGTGATTCCGAGTCCAAGCGCCTCGGCGTCAAGCGCGGCGACGGTCAGTACGTTCTGGCCGGCAACATTCTGGTCCGTCAGCGCGGCACCCACATCCATCCGGGTGAGGGCGTCGGCATCGGCAGCGACGACACTCTGTTCGCTCTCGTTGACGGCCGCGTCCACTTCGAGCGTATGGGCCGCGACCGCAAGCGTTGCACCGTTAAGCAGTAACCTTTCAAACGGCGGGCCGTACGGCCCGCCGTTTTCCATGTTATAAAGGAGAAATCCCATGCCCAGCAACTTTATCGACACCGCAACCATCTGGCTGCATGCCGGCAAAGGCGGCGACGGCGCGGTGAGTTTTCACCGCGAAAAATTCGTCGCAGCCGGCGGCCCGGACGGCGGCGACGGCGGCCGCGGAGGCGACATCGTCTTTGTGGCCGACGATAACCTGTCCACCCTGATGGACTTCCGCTACAAGCGCAAGTACAACGCCGCCGACGGCGAAAACGGCCGCGGCGCCCGCCAGAAGGGCAAGGACGCCGAAGACCTTGTCATCCGTGTGCCCCGTGGCACCGTCCTCAAGGAAGCCGAAAGCGGCCTGGTGGTGGCCGACCTGTCCGGCTCCGACCCGGTGGTGGTGGCTAAGGGCGGCCGCGGCGGCTGGGGCAATGCCCGGTTCGCCACCCCCACCCGGCAGATTCCCCGCTTCGCCAAGCCCGGTCTGCCCGGCGAGGACCTGCACCTGCGCCTGGAACTCAAGGTCATTGCCGACGTGGGCCTCATCGGCTTCCCCAACGTGGGCAAGTCCACTTTGATCAGCGTGATCAGCGCGGCCAAACCCAAGATCGCCAACTACCACTTCACCACTCTGACCCCCGTGTTGGGCGTGGTGCGTGTGGCCGAGGAGCAGAGCTTTGTCTGCGCCGATATCCCCGGCCTGATCGAAGGCGCCGCCGAGGGTGTGGGCCTGGGTCATGATTTCCTGCGCCATGTGGAGCGCTGCCGCCTGCTTTTGCATGTGGTGGACGTTTCCGGCTGCGAAGGCCGGGACCCCAAGGCAGACTTTGAGCAGATCAACCACGAACTGGCCAACTTCAGTCCTGAGTTGGCCCAGCGTCCCCAGATCGTGCTGGGCAACAAGTGCGATGTGGCCACCCCCGAGCAGATCGAGGAGTTCCGCCGGTATATCGAAGCCCAGGGCCTGACCTTCCTGCCCATCTCCGCCGCCACCCGGCAGGGCATCGACAACCTGCCCAAGCTGGTGTATGCCCGACTGCAGGAGCTGCCCCCGGTGAAGGTGTTTGAGCCGGAGTATGTCCGTCCCGACAAGAGTGCCGCGCCCAAGCGTCCCTTCACGGTGGAAAAGACCGGCGAACACGAGTTTACCGTGGACGCCCCCTGGCTGGAGCGCATCCTGGCCGGCACCAACGTGGAAGACTACGAAAGTCTGCAGTATTTCCAGACCCAGCTGGGTGATTCCGGCATTCTGGATGAGTTGGTCCGCCAGGACGTGCAGGAGGACGACACCATCAAGATCGGCGAATATGAATTCGACTATGTGTTCTGAGGTGTGGTATGCTGCCTGAATCTGTACCGGAAATCGATATCAAGGAAATGTCCCCCCTGGCCCTGGCCTTTGTGGGGGACGCGGTGCTGGAACTGTTGGTGCGCAGCCGCCTGGTGGGTACCACCCGGCTGCAGCCCGGCCGCCTGCACAGCGTAGCCACCCAGTACGTGTCCGCCCGGGCTCAGTTCCGGGAACTGGCCGCCCTGGAACCCCTGCTTACCGAGCAGGAAGCCGCCGTGTTGCGCCGGGGCAAGAATGCCAGCAAGGCCACCGTGGCCAAGCACGCCACCGCCCAGGAATACCGGGCCTCCACCGGCCTGGAATGTCTGCTGGGGTGGCTGTATCTGCAGGGGCAGATCGACCGCGTCACCCAACTGTTTGAGGTTCTGTGGCAGGCGGGCGGTCCAGAGACCAAACCCCAGGAACCGTAAGCAAACAAAAAAGGCCGCTCCCGCAGCCCCTATGTATCCGGGCGGGGCCTGCCCCCGCCCTCGGAACGCGCCGCCGGAACTTATTTCTTGTTCTGGCTGCCGGTCTTGTTCTGACCGTTGGTGGTCTTCTGCATGCCGGTCATCTTCTGGGTGCTCTTCTTGTTGGGGGTGTTCTGGGTATTCTGGGTGGTCTGGTTGGTGCAGTCTTTCATGTTGCGTGCCATAGTGGTTTGCTCCTTTCGTTTTTGACGGGGGCCGCGTTCCGGTCCCTTGCCATAAGTCTGCCCGGCTGCGTGCCGTTTATGCAGCCGGGCCTTCTCTTTTTCAGGAGGTGAAAACGGGTGTTTGCTTTTCCCGCCCCTTTCGAGGCCCGTGAACGGGCCCTGCTGGGCAGCCGGCTCGAAGAACTGCTGACCTACGCCACCCCCACCCCTGCCCGGGGCATCACGGTCAACGGGCTGCGCTGCGCCCCGGACGTGGTGGCACAAGGCTCCGGCCTGCCCCTGGCATCCTCGGCCTTCTGCCCGGCGGCCTTCACCCTCACCGACCCGGACCTGCGCCCCGGCCGCCATCCCTGGCACCACGCGGGGGTCTTTTATGTGCAGGAACCCAGCGCTTCTGCCCCCGCGGCCCTGCTGGAGGTGCAGCCAGGACAGAAGGTGCTGGATATGTGCGCCGCCCCGGGGGGCAAGACAAGCCAGCTGGCCGCCGCCCTGCAGGGGCAGGGCCTGCTGGTGGCCAACGAGTACGATTCCGCCCGGGCGGAGATCCTGCGCCAGAACCTGGAACGGATGGGCGTGCCCAATGCGGTGGTCCTCAACGAGGATACCACCCGCCTGGCCGCGGCCTTTCCGGCCTTTTTCGACCGGGTGCTGGTGGATGCTCCCTGTTCCGGGGAGGGGATGTTCCGCAAGGAAGCCGCCGCGGCCGGGCAGAACAGCCAGGGCCTGATCGACCACTGCGCCGCTCTGGGCCGGGAAATCCTGGACAACGCCGCGGCCCTGCTGGCGCCCGGGGGCATCCTGGTGTTTTCCACCTGTACCTTTGCCCCGGAGGAGGACGAAGGCCAGGTGGCGGCCTTTCTGCAGCGCCATCCCGAGTTTACCCTGTGTGATCTGAGCGGCTGCGGTTTCGGCCGCCCCGGGGAACCCAACCGGGCCGGGTACGATTTCGGCGCCGAAAAATGCCGCCGCATCTGGCCCGCCGACGGGGGCGAGGGACACTTCATGGCCAAACTGCAAAAGTCGGCGGAGGCCGAAGCTGCCCTGCCCATGGAACCCGCCCGCAAAAAGGGCAGGGGAGACCGCAAGGGCGGCTCTGCCAAGGTCCCGGCGGAGTGGACCGACTTTGCCAAAGCCCTTTTCCCGGCCCTGGCCGGCAGAACGGTGCAGGTTGCGGGGGACTGGCTGGTACTGCCGCCCCAAACCCCGCTGCCGTCTCACCGGCTGCGCACCCTGCGCAGCGGGGTGCCGGTGGGTAAGGTGATGAAGAAGAGGTTCGAACCCTCTCACGCCCTGTTCATGGCCTGGGGGGCGGACTGCACCAACCGGGAAGCCCTGACCCTGGCCGATCCCCGCACCGCTGCCTGGCTGCGGGGGGAGGAGATCGAAGCCCGGACCGCCCAAAACGGCTGGTGTGCCGTGCTGGTGGACGGTTTCCCCCTGGGCGGGGGCAAGGTCAGCGGGGGACGGATCAAGAACCACTACCCCAAAGGGCTGCGCAACCTGGGCTGAAGGACCAGAACTTGAAAAATTCGCCAAAACGTGGTATAATTTACTGTCCATGTACAACAGGCCCCGCGCCGGATTAACCGCCGCCGCCCGGCCCACACTATATATATTTAGGGGGATCATCCATGTCCGGACATAGCAAATGGAACAACATCAAGCGTAAGAAGGAAAAGACCGACGGCGCCCGCGCCAAAGTCTTCACCAAGATCGGCCGTGAAATCAGCGTGGCCGTCAAGGAAGGCGGCGCCGACCCGGCTTCCAACGGCAAGCTGGCCGCCCTGATCTCCAAGGCGAAGGCCAACAACGTGCCCAACGATAACATCCAGCGCATCATCAAGCGCGCCGAGGGCGGCGACAAGACCGAATACGAAGCCATGACCTACGAAGGCTACGGCCCCGGCGGCATCGCCGTCATGGTGGACACCCTCACCGACAACCGCAACCGTACCGCGGCCAACATGCGCCATTACTTTGATAAGTTCGGCGGCAACCTGGGCCAGATGGGCTGCGTGGGCTTCCTGTTCAGCCAGAAGGGCGTCATCGTGGTGGACCTGGAAGACAAGGACCCCGACGTTCTGATGATGGACGCCCTGGATGCCGGCGCCGACGACTTTGACGCCGGCGAGGAAGCCGCCGAAGTCACCACTACCCCCGACGCTTTTGCCGCCGTCTGCGACGCGCTGAAGGCCAAGGGCTATGAGTTCATCTCTGCCGATGTGGCCCAGGTGCCTTCCACCACCACCGCCCTGACCGACCCCGACCAGATGGCCAACATGGCCAAGCTGCTGGACGCCCTGGAAGACGACGACGACGTGCAGGATGTGTGGCACAACCTGGAAAATGAGGACGAGCTGGGCCGCTGAGCCCGAATAAGAGGAAAAGCAGCACCCTGTTACGGAAATCGCAGCGTGGTGCTTTTTCTTTATGGTGGGGATGAAAATGGAAAAGAAAAAAATAGCCACCTATGTGGTCTGCTATGGTCTGGCCGCAGCGATGCTGGCGTTTTATCTTTGTACCCTGTACCGGGGGCTGCATCCACACCCCAGCGGGGAATATCGGTCCTATTATCTGCAGCAGGAACTGTCTGTATGGCCGGGGAAAGACGGTCTGGACATCGTCCGGGGACAGGCCATCCGCTCTGATTCCGAAACGGCCGCCCCCGACCAGATCGCCGGGCATATCCTGCGCGAGGTAGACAACCATAATAAAGCCGTCCCGAACGGGTGGGAGTACGTGCAGGATAAGGGATATTGCATCACGGGATGGAGCGTCCGGCTGCTGTTTGAAGGCCAGCCGGATACCTCTTACCAGGGGGCGCTGACCCTGGAAACCCCGGAACCCGGCGGGGAAGTGACCCTTTTTGTGAACGGGGAGCAGGTGGCTTTTGCGGAGGTTTCCGGCACAGAGTGCACCGTCGAATTTGAAACCGCTGTCCTGCCAAAGGACGGGCGGATGGAACTGGAAATCGTGCTGGGAGGAGACATGGCAACGCCGGTTTCCGTAAAGGAGCTGATTTTCACATGATGCATTCTTCTGCGGTCCCGGCAGAGCGTCGCGCGCTGCCGCTCTGGTTCCGGGCAGGACTGATTGTTTTGGTTTCCCGTCTTGTGTTGCTGGCGATTTACTGGTACTGGAAAAATACGGTGGGCAGTGACGATGGCCCGTTTACGGCCTTGTTTCAATGGGATTCCGGCTGGTATACCAGCGTGGCGGAAAACGGATATATAGGGGAAGCCGGCATTGTGTCTGATGGACAGGCCTCCTGGGCGTTTTTTCCGCTGGTTCCTCTGCTGGAAGGCTTCTTTACCCGCCTGACCGGGCTGCCTATCCGGGCGGTGGGGGTGCTGATGAACTCCCTGCTGCTGTACCTGATCACCTGGTGGGGCGCACGATATATCCTGCGCCTGGATCTGGGGGAAAGACAGGCAACGATATTCATGCTGCTGGTCAATTTCGGGCCCTACAACGTCTACTATTCCACCCTTTACACCGAGGCCGCCTTTGTCCTGCTGGTTTGCCTGACCTTGTACTGCCTGCAAACCCGGCACTGGCTTCTGATGGGGGTGTTCGGCGCCCTGGCCGGCGCCACCCGCAACACCGGCATCTTTCTTGCCTTTGCGGTGCCGCTGTGGTGCCTGCTGACCTATGTGGAGCAGCCGGACCCGCTGCACAAAAAAGGCGTGAAGGACTTTGTGTGCTGGGTGCTGCAAAAGCCCCGTCTGATCCTGGGAACCTTTCTGATGCCCATGGGCTTTTTCCTGTACATCCGGTATCTGGATCACCTGCTGGGGGACGGAATGGCATTCATGCATGTTCAGTATGCCTGGGAAAAAGCGGTGGGCAATCCCTTCCTTGAACTGTGGAAGGGGCTGCTGGACATCGGCAGCGAAAGCTTTATTCAGGCAACCTGCACCCTGCTGTGCCTGTATCTGTTTGCCCATCAGGCCATGCGCCGCCGGCCGGAAGCGGTTGTGACCCTGCTGTTCATTCTGGTGCCCCTCAGCACCACCGTGATCGGCATGACGCGATATGTGCTGTGCTCTTTCCCGATTCTGTTGGAAGCCTCCCATCTTCTTTGCCAAAAAAGCCGCTTGTCCCGGGTGTTCTGGGCATTCTTCCTTTTTGCATTTGGTGTGGGAACCACGCTGAAATGGTTCGAAGGCGCACAGGTTATGATATAAGTCTTTTCCGAAAGGAGCCGTAGCAAGTATGACGCCGTCCAAGATTCTTTGTCCTTTTTGTCTGGAACCGCTGGAAGACGGTTTTCACGGGGACTGCCCCCACTGCGGCCGCAGCCTGGAAAATCATAATCCCGAAGGTGCCCTGCCCCTGGGCACCCAGCTGGGCGGGCGGTACACGGTAGGGGAGTATCTCAGCGCCGACGGCGACGGTCTGGCCTACCGCGGGGTGGAAAACGAAGCCCGCCGCTTTGTGCTGATCAAGGAATACTTTCCCGTCACCCTGTGCAACGGCCGCAGCCCCGAAGGCGCCCTGATGCCCAAGGAAGGGCGGGAAGTGCTGTTCAAGACCAGCCGGATGGATTTTCAGGATCTGTATGTGGACCTGAAAAACCTGACCCCGGCCACAGGCCTTTCCCAGATACTGGATGTGCTGGAGGAGAACAACACCGTCTATGCGGTGGAGGAAAACGAGAAGGGCATGACCCTGACCCATTATCTCTCCCTGCGCTCCCGCAACCTGACCCCCGCCGAGGCCCGCACCCTGCTGCAGCCGGTGATGGAAGGGGTGACCCAGCTGCACAAGGCGGGGCTCATCCACCGGGGCATCTGCCCGGACAACATCCTGCTGCCCATCGACGGGGCCGCCCGGCTCACCGGATACGGCACCCTGGCCCTGCGCACCGGCGGCAGCGAGCTGAAAAGCCAGCTCTACGCCGGGTATGCGGCGCCGGAACAGTACAGCGCGGCGGAGTTTTCCGGCCGATACACCGACGTGTATGCCCTGGCCGCGGTGACCTACCGCCTGGTCACCGGACAGACCCCGGTGGCCGCCCCCCAGCGGAAGGTGCGGGACAGCCTGGAAAGCGCCCACAGCCTGGAAAACGGGGTGCCCACCTACTTTGCCCAGGTGCTGGCCTGCGCCATGCGCCTGGACCCCGCCAAGCGGATGCAGACGGTGCCCGAACTGATGAGTGCCCTCACCGACCCCAGCGTGGCCAACGCCATGTTTGAGCGGGGGGATAACCAGATCTCCACCAAAAAGATTCTGGGCGCCTCCATGGTGGTGATTGTTGTTCTGATTCTGTTGCTGCTCTGGAGCCTGCTGTCGCCCCGGGGGTCCTCGGAAGGGGAAACGGCCAAACCCACCCCCACCCCGGCGTCCACCGCCGAGCCGGAGGCGGAAAGCATCGCGGAGGAGGAGAGCGACCTGCTCATCGTGCCCGATCTGGTGGGCAAGAACTATGCCACCGAGATCAAGAACAGTGATCTGTACCAGAAATACCGCATTGTGATGACCGAGGATTATTCCTCCGAGGTGGAAAAGGGCTGCGTTATCAGCCAGGACCCCCTGGCCGGGACCCTGCAGACCGAGGCCACGCCCATCATCCAGATCGTGGTCAGCAAAGGTCCCAACCTGGTGGAGATGCCCAACATTGTGGGCTTTACCCAGGACAACGCCATCAAACTGCTGGATGCCAAGGGCATCCAGTACCGCATGGAAATCATGGTCAACGACGGCCAGTATGCCGCCGGGTGCGTGGCCAAGTGCGAGCTGGACGGCCAGGACCTGGAACCGGGCCGCAAGCTGGATACCGGCACCGCCATTGTGACGGTGTATATTGCAGGGGAGCGGGATGACAGCCCCACCGTATCCATCCAGCCGGCCGGTGACCCGGACAGTGCCGCCGCCCAGCCGGAAGGCTGAGATTTCTGCCATAACAAACAAAACCCGCCGCGAAGCAGCTGCTTCGCGGCGGGTTTTTCACATGTCTGGGATCTTCGGTGGAAAACCGAAGAGGCCGTTGTCAATTAGTCGCTGACGTAGGGCATCAGAGCCATATGACGGGCGCGCTTGATGGCAACGGTCAGCTCGCGCTGATGGAAAGCGCAGGTGCCGGTGACGCGGCGGGGAATGATCTTGGCGCGCTCAGTGACGTACTTGCGCAGGCGCGGCAGATCCTTGTAATCGATGTGATCGATGCGATCGACGCAGAAGCTGCACACCTTGCGGCGGCCGCGATGCATCGGGCGGGAAGAACGATCCATAGCCATGGTCTTAACCTCCTTATAGAATGATACGATTCGATAATCAGAACGGCAGGTCGCCCTCGTCCTCGATCAGCGCAAAGTCGTCGTTGCTGCCGGCCGAATAGGCGGGCGCAGCGGGCTGTGCGGCGGGACGGGAATAGTCTGCCGGGGCGGGCGCGCTCATAGCAGGGGCGCCCATGCCGGGGTTCTGGGATTTCGGGCCGGTGAAATTCACGTTGTTGGCCACGATCTCAACAGCCTGCCGGTTGTTGCCGTTCTTGTCCTGATAGCTGCGGGTCTGCAGACGGCCGTCGATGGCAATGAGAGAACCCTTCTGGAAGTAACGGCAGACAAATTCCGCCGTGCGGTCCCAGGCAACAACGTCCAGGAAATCAGCCTGATTCTGGCCGTTAGGGTCGCGGCGTCCGCGATCGCAGGCGATGCGGAAGGACGCCACGTTCTTGCCGGTGGTCGTCTGGCGCAGCTGCGGGTCGGCCACAAGGCGGCCCATGATTGCAACAACATTCAGCATGGTGTTAACTCCTTAAACCTCTCAGGCTTCCTCCGCGATGATGATGGTGCGGAGCACGCCTTCCGTGATCTTGTAGACACGGTCCAGCTCGGCGGGGAAAGACGGGTCGCTGGTGAACTTGATCACCGTGTACACGCCTTCGGTCTCGTCTTCGATGGGATACGCCAGACGGCGCTTGCCCCACTCGTCGACAGAATCGATCGTACCATTCGCCTCGATCAGGGACTTGAACTTGCCCACCAGGGCAGCGCTCGCTTCCTCATCCAGGTTGGAACTGGTAACCAGCATGGTTTCGTACTTAGCCATATTCTGTACACCTCCTTTTGGACATAGGGCCCCTGCCTTGCGCAGGAGCAAGGATATGTGCCTCTCGGCACAGCAATTTATTTTATCAAATCCGTGCCGAAAAGTCAAGAGAATTTTGCCCGTTTATTCGACGGTTTTGAAGCCCACGCTCTCCACAAACCGCAGGAAGGCGGCCTGACCGGCCTCATCCTGCTTGAACACACCGGCGTTTTCCAGCACATGGCTGAACACCACGCCGATCTCGTCCCGCACGGCGGCGTTGGCGGCCACCGGGGTCATACTGGTGCCGTATTTGGCAATCAGGGCGTCGATCCAGTCGGCGTGCACGGCCAGGGGGCTGCCTTCCTCCCGGCTGGTGTTGTGGGCCAGCCCACACAGGATGTCGGCAATCTGGGCGCTCTGGTCCTTCAGGCGGGCGGGCAGGATGGCCAGACCCATGACCTCGATCAGGCCGATGTTTTCCTTCTTGATGTTGTGGTATTCCTTGTGGGGATGGAAGATGCCGTCGGGATATTCCTCAGTGGTGCGGTTGTTGCGCAGCGCCAGGTCCAGAATGTAGCCGTCCTGGTCGTCATAGTGCAGGATGGGGGTGACGGTGTTGTGCGGGGTGTCGCCGGTATGGGACAGAATGTCCACACTGGCGTCGCTGTATTCCCGCCAGGCGCTCAGGATGTTGTTGGCCACGGTCTGCACTTCCTGGGAGCTGCGGCCGATGAGCCGCACGGTGGACACCGGCCAGTTCAGGATCCCGGCGCGCACGCCGGGGTACCGCTCGTCCCGCAGAGGCGTGGCGATGCCGGCCTTCTGCATGGGGAAGACATACCGGCCGCCCTGGAAGTGGGAGTGGCTCAGGATGCTGCCGCCCACAATGGGCAGGTCGGCGTTGGAACCGCAGGTGTAGTGGGGGAACTGGCTCACGAAATCAAAGATCTGGGCCAGGGTGCGGCGGTCCATCTCCATGGGCTTGTGCTCGTCATGCAGGATGATGCAGTGCTCATGGAAGTAGGCGTAGGGGCTGTACTGCAGGTAGAAGTCCTCACCGGCCAGATGCACTGGCACAATGCGGTGGGTCTGCCGGGCGGGGAAGTTGATGCGTCCGGCGTAGCCGATATTTTCCTTGCACAGCATGCACTTGGGATAGCTGGCGGCCGGCTGCAGGCGCTCCATGGCAATGACCTTGGGGTCTTTTTCCGGCTTGGTCAGGTTGATGGTGATTTCCAGCTCGCCGTAAGGGGTCTTGGTGTTCCACTGGATGTTCTTGGCAATCTGGGCGGTGCGGATGTAGTTGGACACCACGCACAGATCATAGAACCAGTCGGTGGCGGCTTCGGGACCCTTCTTGGCGTACAGCTTGCGGAACTTGCGCAGGATCTCGCTTTCCCGGGGCATCATGGCGCCCATCAGGCGGGTCTCAAAGTTGATGCGGTACTGGGGCACGTCGTTGTCAAACAGCTGCTTGGCGGCGGCCAGGTCCAGCATGTGTTCCAGGATCTCGGTGGGGGTGTCGAAGTTTTCCTTCGGCACTTTCTCCTCGCTGGGCGCACTCAGCCCCAGCAGATCCAGCAGGGTGTTGCGCGCCACCAGCATGTCCAGATCCTTGATCATCTTGTGCTTGCGCCCGAAACGCAGCAGGCGCTCCACATCCAGGGCCAGGGCGGAATCCAGCTCGGCGGCGGTCATTTCGGCCACGGGCTTTTCGACGATAACGGGTTCATTGTTCGGCTTGCTCATACTGATATCCCTCCTGTTTTTACGATACCGCATTTTGCCCTCTCTTTCCATGCCCAGTAATGTCATTGTTTTGTGATTTTCGTTCCTGCGTACCAAAGCGCCCCGGCGCAGAACGAGCCGGGGCGGAAAGAAATTCCTGTTTTTTACTTGCGCAGATCGCTGAACAGATCTTTCTGGTACACGCCAGCCTCGATCAGTTTGGCAAAGGACTCCACCACCACGGGCTTGTCCTCCTGGTAGGTCACGCCGAACCAGCGGTCATGGGTGGGCAGAACCTTCACGTCCACCTTGCCCTGCTTGAGCAGGCTGTCGATGAAGATGGGCAGCAGATATTCGGCCTTCATCTCGTTGCCGGCAATGCCGCCGAAGAAGTCCACAAAGCCCTGCTCCAGCATGGTCACGAACTCGGGGGTCAAGGCCCACATGTTCATGGAAACCAGGCTGTCGGCGTCGATGACCTTGCCGCCTGCCTGGGCGCCGTCGGCAGTCTTTTCAATGCCGGAAGTCTCGTCCACGCCGGTCAGATATCCGGCGTCATTCATGCGGCAGATGCCGCGGGTCACGGCGCCGTTGTCGCTCAGGGTGTTCTTCAGCACAAAGCCCGCCATGGCCAGATCACCCGGCTTATCGGGGGTGTAGTTCTGCAAAAAGTCATGCAGCAGCACAAAGGCCTGTTTGCCGTAGTAGTCGTCGGCGTTGATGACCGCAAAGGGGGTGTCCAGCTGGTCTTTGCAGGCCAGCACGGCCTGGCCGGTACCCCAGGGCTTGGTGCGGCCCTCGGGCAGGGTCACACCGGCGGGCAGAGCGTCCAGCTCCTGGAAGGCGTAGCCCAGCTCCACGCCCAGCCCGGCGCAGATGCCCTGAATCCGGTCGCCGATGGCTTCCCGGAAGGCTTCCTCAATATCCCGGCGGATGATGAACACAATCTTGTCGAAACCGGCTTCGATGGCGTCATGGATGGAATAATCCATGATGATTTCGCCGTTGGGGCCCACGGCCGCCAGCTGCTTGATGCCGCCGCCGTACCGGGAGCCGATGCCGGCTGCCATAATAACCAGGGTGGTTTTCATAAAAATTCCTCCTGTATTTGCCGCCGGACTCCCTGAGGATGCCCGGCCGTATTACAATTTTACATTCCGAACATGGAGATGGCCGCCGCAGGGGTCACACCCAGCGCCACCATTACCCAGGTCAGGGCCAGGCAGGCCACCAGATAGATCACCACCGCGGGTACAGACACGCCGCCCCGCAGGGCCAGCATATCCTGCCGGTCCTGCCCTTCGGGAATACGGTCATAGATGGAATGGATGCGGTCGGTGCAGGCTTTCTTGTACCAGTACCCGGCAAACAGGGCCCGCACCAGCATGACCACCCAGCTGACTACGGCGCAGACGTTCATGGCGGGGATCAGCCATTCGGTGCTCATGCCGCTGACGATGGGCGCATGGGAGAGCACCAGCAGGGACAGGTAGGTGGGGACGGTGACCAGCAGGTCCAGGGCGGCGAACAGCGCCCCCAGCTTCCACATTTTGCGGTAGAAGAAGTAGATGGGGCCGAAGAGAAAGGCCGAGAAGGACAGGCTGACCTTGTGGTGGGTCTGTTCCATCCGGAAAAACTGCATCAGATAATACAGGCTGGACGGCCCCACGAAGGTGGCCCAATCCCGGGCCTTGATGCCGTCGATGGGATCATCCGGTCCCACCTCCCGGCGGTACAGTCCGTCCGGCCCGGCGGTGTAGGCGTCAATGTGGGGGGCGGCGTTGTCCCGGCGTGGATTGGGGCCATCGTAGTTGGGGTTTTCATAGATGGGGCGCTGGGCCGCGTTGGCACCGCCCTGGGCACCGGGCTGCTGCCCGGCATTCTGGGGATGATCCGGCAGGGGAACGCCGCAGTGGTTGCAGAAGTGAGCCCCCGCCGGGTTGTGGGCCCCGCAGTTGGGGCAGGCGGGCTGGCCGTCGTCGGCCTCGCCGTCCGGCTTCCATTCAAAGCTGGTGCCGTGACGGGCGGCGTTGACGCACACACCGTCCCGGGGCCAGCAGACGCGGTGGTATGGGGTGCCGCAGTCCGGGCAGACGACCACATCGTCGGTGGGGGTGAAAGGTTTATGGCACACAGGACATGTGCTGCCTGTATAATTGCTCATGGTAGCCTCCGTGATTCATAAGCCGCGCCAAAGCGGCTATTATCAGAAATCATTATACACCATGCCAACGGCGAAAGCAAAGAATTTTCCGTGAACAATGCGCCGCAGCGACTCTTTACAAGTGTTGGGTTATGGTTTATACTTATCCTGTATAACTATCATAAACTTAGGGGTATTGATATATGATCACCATTGACGAACTGAAATCCAAACTCGGCGGCTACCAGACCGCCGTCAACGATCTGCGGGATGCGCTGTCCATCGAAGCCAGCGAAAAACGCCTGGCGGAGCTGGAACACCAGATGACCATGCCCGGCTTTTTTGACGACCAGGCCCGCAGCCAGAAGGTTTATTCCGAGATGGGCGAACTGAAAAACAAGCTGGAGCGGTTCCGCAAGCTGTCCACCCAGTATGAGGAGGCGGGCACCCTGCTGGAGATGATCGAGGAAGAAAACGATCCCGCCCTGACCGCCGAAGGGGAAGAGGCGGTGGAAGGGGTGGCCAAGGCCATCGACGAGCTGCAGCTGATGACCATGCTCAACGGCGAATACGACCACAACAACGCCATCCTGACCTTCCACGCCGGCACCGGCGGAACCGAAGCCCAGGACTGGGCCGAGATGCTCTACCGCATGTACACCCGCTGGGCCGAAGCCCACGGCTACTCGGTGGAGGTGCTGGACGTGCTGGACGGTGACGAAGCCGGCATCAAGAGCGCGTCCATGATGGTCAAGGGCGCCAACGCCTACGGTATGCTCAAGAGCGAAAACGGCGTTCACCGCCTGGTGCGCATCAGTCCCTTCGACGCCAACGCCCGCCGCCAGACCAGCTTTGCCAGCCTGGAAGTCATGCCTGAGCTGAACGACGACATCCAGATCGAGATCAACCCCAACGACATCGAAATGCAGGTGTTCCGTTCCTCCGGCGCCGGCGGCCAGCACATCAACAAGACCTCTTCCGCCGTCCGCCTGATCCACAAGCCCACCGGCATCGTTACTTCCTGCCAGACCCAGCGCAGCCAGCTGCAGAACCGTGAGTACGCCATGGAAATGATGAAGGCCAAGCTGTACCAGATCGCCCTGCAGCAGCACAAGGACAAGATCGACGACATCAAGGGCGTGCAGAACGAGATCGCCTGGGGTCACCAGATCCGCAGCTACGTCTTTATGCCCTACACCCTGGTCAAGGACCATCGCACCAACTATGAGAGCGGCAACGTGCAGGCTGTCATGGACGGCGACCTGGACGGGTTCATCTACGCCTACCTGAAAGCCTCTTCCCGCGGCGAGCTGCAGGAAGTGTAAACTGGCATTTTCATGCTCCCGGACCCCGGGAGCATTTTTGTTTTGCCGGTTTTTTGCCGTCAACCCTTTATTTGTTCACAAAAACCTCTTTATAATGCTGGATAACTTTCCCATCCGCAAAGGAGGCTGATTTTGTTGCATCGTCCCACCCTGCCGCATGTCCGCCGCCCGGCCGATACGGCCCGGCCCGAACCCGCACAACCCGCGCTGCCGGTGGTGAATTCCAGGCCGGAAAAAGGGCTGACCGCCGCCCAGGCCGAAGCCCGGACCAAGGCCGGACTGACCAACCAGGCCCCCCGGGGAACCAGCAAGACCGAAGGCCAGATCCTGCGGGACAACCTCTTTACCTTTTTCAATCTGGTGTTTGTGGTGCTGGCCGCATGCCTGTTTGCGGTGGGGTCCTACCTGAACGCCGGCTTTCTGGGCGTGGTGGTGTGCAATGCGGTCATCGGCATTGTGCAGCAGCTGCGGGCCAAGCATACCATCGATCAGCTGACCCTGCTGGCGGCACACAAGGTCCGCTGCGTGCGGGATGGAACCATCTGCCTGCTTCCCTCGGAAGAACTGGTGCGGGACGACATTGTGGAGTTCACGGCAGGAGAACAGATTTGTGCCGACGCGGTGGTGCGCACCGGCACGGCCCAGGCCAACGAAGCCCTGATCACCGGCGAGGCCGACGCGGTGGAAAAAGGCCCCGGGGATGTGCTGCGGTCGGGTTCCTTCCTGATTTCCGGCCGGTGCCGGGCCCAGCTGACCCATGTGGGGGCGGACAGCTACGCCAACCGCCTGGCGGAGGAAGCCCGCGCCGGGCACACGGTGCCTAAGGGAGAAATGATGCGCTCCCTGGACAAGCTGATCCGGTTCATCGGCATTGCGCTGGTGCCGCTGGGCATCCTGATGTTCTTCAACCAGTTTGCGGCCCTGGACATGACCTTGCGGGACGCGGTGGAAGCCACCGTGGCGTCCCTGGTGGGCATGATCCCCGAAGGGCTGTACCTGCTCACCAGCGTGGCGCTGGCCGTCAGCATGATCCGGCTGGCCCGGCGCAAGGTGCTGGCCCAGGACATGAACTGCATCGAAACCCTGGCCCGGGTGGATGTGCTGTGTGTGGACAAGACCGGCACCATCACCGAAAACCGCATGGAGGCGGGCGAACCCCAGCTGCTGGACGAAAGCTGGACCATGGCCGGGGTGGAGACGGTGCTGCGCAGCCTGTATGCCGATGCCGAACCGGACAACGACACCGCCCGGGCCCTCTGCCGCCGGTTTGTGGGGGAGGGGGGAGAGCGCTGGCAGCGCACCGCCACGGTGCCCTTCAGTTCCGCCTGGAAATGGAGCGCCGCCACCTTCCGGGAGCACGGTTCCTTTGTGGTGGGGGCCCCGGATGTGGTGGCGGGGCCCAGGGCCCGGGAACTGCGCCTGGAGATGGAATCTTACCTGGAACGGGGCTGCCGGTTGCTGCTTCTGGCCGCCTACGACGGCCGCCCCGACCCCAAGACCGGGCTGGACCCGCAAAAACTGCGGTTCCTGGCCCTTCTGCCCCTGACCAACCGGGTGCGGGCACAAGCCCCCCGCACCTTCCGGTATTTTGAGGACCAGGGGGTGGCCATCAAGGTCATTTCGGGAGATAACCCCCTCACCGTCAGCCGGGTGGCCCGGCAGGCGGGGGTGGCGGGCGCCGAAAACTTTGTGGATGCCACCACCCTGCACACCCCGGAGGCCCTGGCCGAAGCTGCCGAGCGGTGTACCGTGTTCGGCCGGGTGACCCCGGACCAGAAACGGCAGCTGGTGCGGGCCATGCAGGCGGCGGGACACACGGTGGCCATGACCGGGGACGGCGTCAATGATGTGCTGGCCCTCAAGGATGCAGACTGCGGCATTGCCATGGCTTCCGGCGCACAGGCGGCCAGCCAGGTGGCCCAGCTGGTGCTGCTGGACTCGGACTTTTCCGGCCTGCCCGCCGTTGTGGCCGAAGGCCGGCGGGTCATCAACAACATCCAGCGTTCGGCGGCCCTCTACCTGGTGAAGAATCTGTTTTCCTTCACCTTCACCCTGGCGGCGCTGTTCATCACCCTGCCCTATCCGCTGCAGCCCATCCAGCTCACCCTGATTGCGGCGGTGACCATCGGCATTCCCTCCTTTGTGCTGGCTCTGGAACCCAACCATGAACTGGTGCGCGGGCGATTCCTGCCCAACGTGCTGCGGGCGGCCCTGCCCGGCGGCCTGACCGACCTGGTGCTGGTGCTGGCCCTGGAAGGCGTGGCAGCGGCCTTTGATATGCCCTATGAGATGCTGTCCACCCTGACCACCCTGGTCATGCTGGGGGTGGGACTTGCGGTTCTGTGGCGGGTCTGCCGCCCCTTCACACCCACCCACACGGCCCTTTGGGTGGGTATGCTGGTGCTGGCGGTGGCCGGTGTGGCGCTGTTCGGCCGGGCGCTGGACCTGGTGGTCCCCGGCCGGCAGGAATGCCTGGTGCTGCTCATCTTCTGGGCTGTCATACCTTATGTGCTGCGGCTGCTGACCAAAACTGTGGAGGCACTCCACACCCTGTGGCGGCGGCACCGCGCTGCCTGAAACAAAAAGACCCCCGCTGCCCGGCATGGCCGGACGGCGGGGGATATTTATTGTATGGCAAAAACATCACCGACCCTGTTTCAGACGCTGGTCTTCGCCGAAGAATTTGAACAACCGGCAGTTGCCCAGCATCCGGCTGGATACCTTCTCGGTGTAGCGGGCCTCAAAAATGCCCTGGTCGGTGATGTTGGTGGTGTACACGGTGGGCCGGTGGCAGAGCATGCGGGTGTTGACCAGCTCGTACAGGACGCTGATGGTCAGGGCGGTGATGTGCTCGGTGCCCAGGTCGTCCAGAATCAGCAGGTCGGCTTCCTTGCAGGCTTCCAGCCAGCTGTCCTCACTGTCCCGGTCAAAATGTTCCCGGCTCAGCTGGGCAGCCAGGGCGGCACTGCTGGTGTACAGCACATCAAACCCTTTTTCCAGCACGGCGTCGGCCACAGCCAGGGCTAGATGGGTCTTGCCCAGCCCGGCCCCACCCATGAACAGCAGGTTGGGGCTCTGGGGGCCGAAATTCTCCGCCCAACGGCGGCAGAACTGCAACACCTTGGCCATGTATTCCCGGGGCGGGCCGCCCAGCTCGGGTTCCACCTCGGCAGGGTAGCGGTTCACATCAAAGGTATCGAACCCGCACAGGGCCAGGGGGCTGGCGGCGTTGATCTCCTCCCGCCGCAGGGTGCGGGCTACCTGGGCCACGCAGCGGCAGGGGGCCCCTTTGTACAGGCCGGTGTCGTGGCATAAAGGACAGGTAAACCGGGGCTCCAGGTCAGCGGGGGAGCGCCCCGCCTTGCGCAGGGCTTCTTCCAGGGCCTGGCCTGCGGCTTCCAGCTTCTGGGCGGCCCCGGCGGTGTCGGCGCCCCGGGCGGCGGCCAGGGTCAGGGCCAGACCGGCCTGGACACGGGCTTCCTCGGCGGCGGCCAGTTCAGGATGGGCCGCAAAGGCGGCGGCCCGCATGCGCTCGGCCCGGGTCACGGCCTGCTGGCGGCGCCCCGCAATATGGCGCTGGGCTTCGCGGAACAGTTCGTCCTTGGTGCGCATGGCTTAGTCCTCCTTTTCGTCCTCAAACATGGCGTTCCAGTTGGCGTGGAACAGGTCCTTCTTGCCCGGGGCGGGGGCGGCGGGTTTCTGGCTGGTGGCCAGAATGTTGGCGCCTGCCAGCTGCCCCTTGCCCCGCACCGCCTGCAACGTGGTCAGGCCCTGGGCACGCCAGGACCGCAGAATACCGTCCACATACCGCACGGTGCGGTGGGCTTCGGCGTGAAGCAGGGCCTCGGCAATCATCTCGCCGCCAAAGCCCCATTCCTCATACCAGCGGGTGATGGCGTTGCGCTCCCACCGGGTCAGGCGGGCCGCCTCGGTGCCGAACTGCAAGGCCACCTCGCTCCAGCGGGCAGCCCGCACCGCCTCCTGCTTCAGAAAACGCTCGGCATCGGCGCCGGTTTCCACCCCGGCTTCCCGCCAGCGGGTCAGTTCCCGGCTCACCGCCGCCACCGTGCACCGGCCTTGCCGGGCCACTTCGGCGCAGCAGGTCAGGATCACGTCGGGCAGCCAGCCGTCCTGCAGGTATAACCCCACCAGCCGCTGCATCTCGCTGCGGCTCAGTGCCCGTCCCAGAGCAACCTGGGCCTCCTGGCACAGCACCGCCACATAGGGGTCGTTCAGGGTGGTCAGGTCGATGTGCGGGGCCTTGGGCGTCTCGGGCTGGGGCAGACCGCCCTGGTCGTTCTCCAGCAGCCCGGCGCCGGCCCAGTATTGCAGCGCGCGCTTGGCGGCCTCGATGCTTTTCAGCCCCAGGTCATGGGCGATGGTACGCGGGTCGGGGGCACCACCGCCGATCAGGTACAGCGCCACCCGCACCGAGTCTCCGTCCGCCCGGGGCAGGTGCTGCCACACCAGACGGGGCACTGCCACCGTATCCCCATTGTGCGCCGCCAGCCGATATCCCATGCCTGTTTTCCTCCGTATGTTCCTTGTTTTGATTCCCCATATTATACCATCGCTCGGGCGGGGTGTAAAGCAAGGACCGGCACCCCATAGCAAAACCGACAAAAACAAAGACGAAATCTTGGCGGGTATTTCCGGGGCCCGCCGCTTGCGTACACAGCGAAAAAAACTTACAATAAAAGTAATAACTCCCGCACCCCGCGGTGCAGACAAAAAGTGGAAAAAGGAGTGATTTCCATGGCCATCAGCCTGGTCAAGCTGCCCACCAAAAAGAAGGATCTTCTGCTGCGCGTGGCAAAAGGACATTTTGCCACCAGCCACAGCCACATCAACTATTACATTGACGTCACCATGCAGAAGACCCGTCTGTCCGAGGCCCGCGCGGTGGCCCAGGAACTGGTGCGCCATTACACCGCCACCACCATTGTGGATACGGTCCTCTGCCTGGACGGCACCGAAGTCATCGGCGCCTGCCTGGCTTCCGAGCTCACCCGCGGCGGCTATGTGAACATGAACGCCCACCAGACCATTTACGTGGTCAGCCCCGAACACACCAGCGGCAGCCAGCTGCTTTTCCGGGAGAATACCGCCCCCATGATCACCAACAAGCATGTGCTGATTCTGGCGGCTTCGGTCACCACCGGCTACACGGCCCAGGCAGCTGTGGAAGCGGTGGACTATTACGGCGGCCTGGTGGCGGGCATCACCTCCATCTTTGCCACCGTCACCGAATGTGCGGGCTATCCCGTCACCTCCATTTTCGATCCCTCTACCCTGGGCGATTACGAAAGCTACGATTCCCGCAACTGCCCGTGGTGCAAACAGGGGGTCAAGATCGACGCGCTGGTCAACAGCTACGGCTATTCCAGCCTGTAAAACCCATGAGTGGGGCATTTTGCCCCGATGTCCTTTTCTCTTTTCGCAAAACCCCTGCCGTTGCACCGGCAGGGGTTTTGTGGTATGCTGGAATACAGTGTGTTTCCGCTTGTTTGCGGGCTTAGGAAGAAATAAAAACACCAGGGGGAAAACCTGTGGCTAAAAAGGACAAAATCCAATATGCGCTGAATTTTGCGGCGGATGCGCTCAGCCTGCTGGTCAGTGTCGTGATTGCATGGGCGGTCACCGATAAAGGGCTGCATGTGCTGCTGGACTATACCCGGCAGGACTGGGGGCAGTTTATCCTGATTCTGCTGCTGGCCTTTGTGGTGGTGTATGCCGGGTTCAACGGCGCAGCCAGGCTGACCCGGCGCGGCTGGAAGGCCGAATTGCTCCACTGTGCGCGCAACACCGTGCTGCTGGGGGCAGCGCTGGCGGTCTGTCTGCTGCTGACCAAGGCCACTTTGCTGGAATCCCGCTACCTGTATGTGGGGCTGCTGACCGCCAACGCCGTCTGCCTGTACCTTTCTCATATGGGCCTGAAAACCTACCTGAACCAATATTTCTACAAGGGTTCTCTGGCCACCCTGGTGGGCATCATTACCACCTCCGACCGGGCCCCCGCCCTGATTCATGACCTCAAGCATGACTGGACCAAAAAGCTGCAGGGGCTGGTGCTGCTGGATGCCGCCAAGCCCGGCGCACAGGTGGACGGCGTGCCGGTGGCGGCAGTGTACGAAGACGCCCTGGAATGGATTCGCCGCGAACCCCTGGACGAAGTGTATGTGAATGTACCCTACCAAAGCGGCGACTCCCTGCGGCCGCTTCTCAGTGAGATGGAGAGCATGGGCCTGTGCGTGCATCTCAACGTGACGGTTCTGGAACCCTACACCGCCGCTGCCCGCAAAGAGGAACAGTGGTTCCCCAAGCTGCAAACCACCGTGGAAACCGCCGGTGGGGTGCCCTTTGTCACCATCATGGCTACCGAACATGATTTCGGAGCCATGGTCCTCAAGCGGCTGATGGACATTGCAGGGGCGCTGGTAGGGCTGGTCATCTCGGTGCCGATCATCGCCGTCACCGCCATTCCTCTCAAACTGGAAAGCCCCGGCCCCCTCTTTTTCTGCCAGAAACGGGTGGGGCTCAACGGGCGTATTTTCCGTATTTATAAGCTGCGCAGCATGTATGTGGATGCGGAGCAGCGCAAGCAGGAACTGATGAAACAGAACAAGATGCAGGGCCTGATGTTCAAGATGGACGACGACCCCCGCATCACCAGGGTGGGCAAGTTCATCCGCCGCACCTCCATCGACGAGCTGCCCCAGTTCTGGAACATTCTGAAGGGGGATATGAGCCTGGTGGGAACCCGGCCGCCCACGCTGGATGAGTATGACCGGTACGACTCCCACCACAAGCGCCGCCTTTCCATGAAACCGGGCCTGACCGGATTGTGGCAGGTCAGCGGACGCAGCAACATCCAGGACTTTGAAGATGTGGTCAAGCTGGACGTGGCCTATATCGATAACTGGTCCCTGGGGCTGGATGTGCGTATCCTGATCAAGACGGTGGGCGTTGTGTTCAAGCGCACCGGCGCAGAATAAAAACGGCTTCCTCCGCCGAAGGGCGGGGGATTTTTTGCTGCCCGGCGGCCGGAAAAGGACAGTCCGGCCGTTTACAGGAAGGGCGGGCTCCGGCATAATGAAGGCAAACACGTTTTCGGTGGGGAAAGGGGGAGACACAGCCATGATCCGGATTGCCATTGTGGAAGATGACCGGCAGGTGCAGGCCCAGCTGGCCGATTATATCCGCCGGTATGAGCGCCAGTTCGGGCGGATGTTTGAACTGAGCCTGTTTGAGGACGGGGACGAGATCGTTTCGGACTACCGCGCGGTGTACGATATCATCCTGCTGGATGTGCAGATGCGCCGCATGGACGGCATGGCGGCCGCCGAGCGGATCCGTCAGATGGATAAGGATGTGCTGCTCATCTTCATCACCAACATGGCCCAGTTTGCCATCCGCGGGTATGCGGTGGATGCCCTGGACTATGTGCTCAAGCCGGTGCCCTACTTTGCCTTTTCCCAGCAGCTGCAAAAGGCGGTGGCCAGGCTGCAGGCCAGGCAGAAGACCTTTCTCACCGTGCCGGTGGAAGGCGGTCTGCGGCGGGTAAATGTGGCCACCCTCTACTATCTGGAAAGCGACGGCCACAAGGTGCGCCTGTATGGGGAGGACGGGGAACTCACCGCCCCGGGCACCCTCAAGAGCTTTGAGGAAAAGCTGGCCGGCAAACCCTTTGCCCGCTGCAACAGCGGCTACCTGGTCAATCTGGCCCAGGTGCTGGGGGTGCAGCAGAACACGGTGCAGGTAGGGCCTTACGAACTGCAGATCAGCCGCCCCAAGAAGAAGGCCTTCATGGAAGCACTTACAGACTATATCGGGGGAGGCGTCCGATGACACTGCCGGATATTCCGCGGCTGTATACCGCTTTGGCCGAGTGGCTGGCCTGCCTGCTGTATCTGCTGGCTTTGCGCCCGCGGTTCGGGCGGGTGGGCACTGTTCTGCTCGGCGCCGGCTGGCTGGTGGGCATGGGCGCCTTTTTGCAGCTCACCGGCCATGTGCCCCTTGTGTGGTGGATTCCCTGCATGATGGCGGCGGTGGCGGCCATGTACCTGTTTTTGCTGCTGGGGTGCGAACTTTCGGCGCAGGATGCCGGATACTGCTGTGCCCGGGCCTTTATCCTGGCGGAATTTGCTGCCAGCCTGGAATGGCAGCTGCACTGTCTTTTGTGGCCCGACCTTCCCGGCGGACACCCGCTTTCCCTGCTGCTGATGGTGGCGGTGTATGCGGTGGTGTACGGGTTTGTGTTCTGGTTCGATGTGCGCCGTATGGGGCGCCATGTGGGGGCCATCGGGGCATCCTGGCGGTCACTGGCCAGCGCGGTGGTCATGGCACTGACCGCCTTTGCGGTGAGCAACCTGAGCTTTGCCCAGGCGGGCAGCAACACCATGAGCGTGTTTTATATCCGCACTCTGGTAGATTTTGCGGGGGTGCTGATTCTCTCCATCCAGCAGGAACAGCTGCGGGAGGCCCGCCTGCATGAAGAACTGTCCGCCATGGACAACGTGCTGCATCGCCAGTATGAGCAGTACCGCCAGAGCAAGGAAAACATCCACCTGCTCAACCGCCGTTACCATGACCTGAAGGTGCAGATAGCGGCCATCCGGGCGGAACGGGACCCCGGCAAGCAGGCGGCCGCCCTGGACGAGATGGAGAGCGGCATCCGCATGTACGAGGCCCAGAACAAGACCGGCAACCCGGTGCTGGATACCCTTCTCACCGCCAAAAGCCTGTACTGCCAGCAGCATGAGATCAACCTGACCTGCGTGGCGGACGGCCATCTTTTGGACTTTATGCCCACGGCGGATATCTGTACCATCGTGGGCACTGCCCTGGACAACGCCACCGAGAGCGTGGAGGCCATCCCGGACACCGAAAAGCGTCTGATCCGAACGGCGGTGTACGCCCAGAACGGGTTTGTCATGCTGCGGTTTGAGAACTACTGTGAAACGGCGCCGGAACTTTCTGCCGACGGCACACCCCGGCCGGGCGGCCACGGAGGGTACGGCATCAAGAGTATCCGGGCCACGGCCCAGAAATACGGCGGCACTGTCACTGTCCACTGGGAAAACAACTGGTTTACCCTGCGGGTATTGCTGCCGGAAACACAAAAATAAGCAGGTCCGCCGCAGCGGGAACGCGGCGGGCCTGTTTTGCGGTGGTTAAGCATTCTGCACAAGACCAGACCGATTGCCTTTAGAAATTATGACAAGAAAAAGGAAAACCAAAACCGGAGATTGCACAGAATATGCCACAAAATCGCCAGATTATGCAAAAGAAGAACATGCCGGAAGGGAATCGTGTACAATAAGGCCATGGAAAGTTCGGCAGCGGTACCGCTTGAACTGGAAACGAAAAGGAGGAATACACCAAAATGCTGGAAATCAACATTAACGACGTTATAGGCGTTCTGGATCTCTGCAAGCCTTATCTCATTGCGCTGGCCTGTATTCTTGTGCTTGTCGTGGCCATTGTCATTGCTTGCCGCAAGCTGGAAAAACACAAGAAATATCTGGTTCGCAGCCAGTCCATCCTGGCCGGTATCCTGGCAGCCGGCGTGGTGGTCAACCTGATTGCTTTCGGCCCCATGTCCACCCTGATCGGTCTGGCTACCGGCAACGGCACCGTCAGCCAGGAAAGCGCCGACGCTGCCTCCGAAGTGGCGGAGGAGATCGCCGGGGAAGGCATGGTTCTGTTGAAAAACGACGGCATGCTGCCTCTGACCCAGCAGAAAAACCTGAACCTGTTCGGCTGGGCCTCCATCAATCCGGTGTATGGTGGCGCCGGTTCCGGGTCCATCAACGACCTGTGGCCCATTGTCAGCCTGGAGGAAGGCCTGCAGAATGCCGGCTTCACCCTGAACACCGAACTGCATGACTTCTACGCGTCCTACACCTCCAGCCGGCTCAAGATGTCCGAATCCAAGCAGGCCTGGACCCTGCCGGAACCCACCGCGGACATGTACACCGACGAGATGATGAACAACGCCAAGAACTTCTCCGATGTGGCCGTCATCGTCATTGCCCGTATCGGCGGCGAAGGCTATAACGATATGCCCAAAGACCTGAGCACCGTGGCCTATGACAGCAACAGCACCGAGTACGACGATTTCCCCGAAGGCCGCCATTACCTGGAACTGTCCCAGACCGAGCGCAACATGGTGGATCTGGTGTGCAGCAACTTTGATAACGTTCTGCTGGTATACAACAGCGCCCATTCCTTTGAGCTGGGCTTTGTGGATGAGTATCCCCAGATCAAGAGCGTGCTGTGGTGCCCCGGCACCGGCAACGTGGGCTTCAATTCGCTGGGCAAGATCCTTAACGGCGAGATCAACCCTTCCGGCCGTACCTCGGATACCTTTGTGTATGACCTGACCAACACTCCCTGGTGGAACAACTCCAACCAGCTGCCTTACGAGAACATCAGCGATATGGCGGTCACTTCCTACCGCACCGACGGCAGCGAGGTGGTGGCGGCGCCCAAGTTCACCAACTACGTGGAAGGCATCTACGTGGGCTACAAGTGGTATGAGACTGCCGCCGCGGAAGGCTTCCTGGACTATGACAAGGTCGTGCAGTATCCCTTCGGCTACGGCCTGAGCTACACCACCTTTGACCAGAAGATGAGTGACATGACAGTGGCGGATGGCAACATCAGCTTCACCGTCACGGTTACCAACACCGGTTCTGCGGCCGGCAAGGACGTGGTGGAAGTATACTCCAACCCGCCTTACACCAACGGCGGCATCGAAAAATCCGCCGCCAACCTGATCACCTTCGAAAAGACCGCCCTGCTGCAGCCCGGCGAATCCGAGGAGGTTGCCATCTCCTTCCCGGTGGACGATCTGGCCTCCTACGATATGAATGTGCACCGCAGCTATGTGCTGGAAGCCGGTGACTACATTATCTCCATCAACAAGGATTCCCACAATGTCATCGACTCCCGCACCTATACCGTGGACAGCGATGTGGTCTATGATACCCAGCCCCGTTCCACCGACAACATCGTGGCCACCAACCAGTTTGATTTTGCCGCGGGGGACGTGACCTACCTGTCCCGCAAAGATGGCTTTGCCAACTACGCCCAGGCCACGGCGGCGCCCGCATCGCTGGATATGGCGCCGGAATACGTGGAAGGATTCTATACCAACGAAGTCTTTGACTTCAACATGTACATCGATGACAGCGTGGAGATGCCCACCACCGGCGCGGACAATGGCCTGAAACTGGCCGATATGCGCGGCAAGGATTACGACGATCCCATGTGGGAGGACCTGCTGGACGAGATGACCGTGGAAGAGATGAGCAACCTGTGCGGTCTGGAAGGCTTCCAGACAGCGGAAGTGCCCTCCATCGGCAAGGTGGCCACCGTGGATTGCGACGGCCCCGCTTCCATCAACAACAACTTCACCGGCACCGGCTCCATCGGTTTCCCGGTGGCTGTCATGATCGCCTGCACCTGGAACCAGGAGCTGGCCTATCAGTTTGGCGAAAACATCGGCAAGATGGCCAACGAGATGAACGTCAACGGCTGGTATGCACCGGCCATGAACACCCATCGCACCCCCTTTGGCGGCCGCAACTTCGAGTATTACTCCGAGGACGGCGTCCTGGCCGGTAAGATTGCAGCCAACGCGGTGGCCGGTGCCAAGAGCCGCGGCGTGTATGCCTACATCAAGCACTTTGCCATGTACGACTCCAACGCCATGATGGTCTCCATCTGGTCCAACGAGCAGGCCATGCGCGAAATCTACTTCAAGCCCTTTGAGTATGCCGTCAAGGAAGGCGGCGCCAACGCGGTCATGTGTGCCTGGTGTGATATCGGCAACCGCTGGGCCGGCACCTGCAGCGAACTGCTGGAAACCGTGCTGCGGGACGAATGGGGCTTCCGCGGGTTTGTCCTGACCGACAACTTCACCCCCAACGGACGCGGCTACATGAACGCCGACCTGGCCTTCCACAACGGTGTGGACGCTCTGCTCACCACCTACGATTCCGACTACAACCACATGAAGGATCTGACGGCGGCTTCCAACGTGGCCACCCTGCGCAAGACCAGCAAGAACATTCTGTACACCGTGGTCAACAGCAGTGCCTATGCCGAAGATGCGGCCAATGCCGGCATGGAAGGCTGGAAGGTCACTGCCATTGCCATCGATGTCGTGGCGGTTCTGGTTCTGGCTGCCCTGGATCTGACGGTGATCCGCAAACAGTACAAAAAACGCAAACAGGCAACTGCGCCCCAGAAAGAGCAGTAACGTGATGTAAAGGCACCGCAGCCGTCCCTGCTCACGCGGGGATGGCTGCGGTATTTGCAAAAGGAGAAGATGACGGTGACTGACAAGAAAATTTCCACCCTCACCCTCGAACAAAAATGTGCCCTGCTCTCCGGTGCCGACACCTTCTGCACCTGGGCTCTGCCCGGACACGGCATCCCGTCTCTCTGGCTGTCCGACGGCCCCAGCGGGGTGCGCAAACAGGAAGGTGCCAGCGACCATCTGGGCATCAATCCCAGTGCGCCGTCCACCTGCTTTCCCACGGCGGTCACCCTGGCCGGCAGCTGGGACCCCGACCTGCTGGAGGAAGTGGGCCGGGCCATGGGGCAGGAGGCCGCCGCCCAGGACGTGGACGTGCTGCTGGCCCCAGGCCTCAACATCAAGCGCAGCCCGTTGTGCGGGCGCAACTTTGAATATTATTCCGAAGACCCCATCCTGGCGGGTAAACTGGCCGCCGGCATGATCCGGGGGATCCAGAAAGGCGGTGCCGCCGCCTGTCCCAAGCATTTTGCGGTCAACAACCAGGAGACCCGCCGCATGGTGTCGGATTCCACCCTGGATGAGCGTACCCTGCGGGAAATCTACCTCACCGGGTTTGAGATTGCCGTGGAGGAAGGCAAACCCCGCTCCCTCATGACCTCCTACAACCTCATCAACGGGACCTACGCCAACGAAAACACCCATCTGCTGCAGGACATCCTGCGGGGAGAGTGGGGCTTTACCGGGACGGTGGTCTCCGACTGGGGCGGGTCCAACGACCATGCCCTGGGGGTAAAAAACGGTTCCACCCTGGAAATGCCCGCCCCCGGCGGGGACGCCGTGCGGGAACTGATGGAAGCTGTGCGAACCGGCAAGATCACCGAGCAGGACATCGACGCCCGGGTAGGGGAGCTGCTCACCCTCGTTGAGGATGCCCGACGCATCCGGCAGAACAAGCCTTCCGCCGACCCGGAAGCCCACCATCGCCTGGCCCGCCGTGCCGCGGCCGAAGGCATGGTGCTGCTGAAAAACGAAGGCATCCTGCCCCTGGACCCTGCCGCCACGGTGGCGGTCATCGGCGATTTTGCCGCCGTGCCCCGGTACCAAGGGGCCGGGTCCAGCGCCGTCAACGCCAGCCGGGTGGATACCGTCACCGGCCTGCTGGAAGAAAGCGGCATCTGCGCCGTGGGCTATGCCCCGGGCTTTGCCCGCAACGGCAACCCCGACCCGGCCAGGCAGGCCGAGGCGGTGGCCCTGGCCCAAACGGCGGATGTGGTGCTGCTTTTCCTGGGGCTGGACGAGCTGCGGGAAAGCGAGGGCATGGACCGGACGGACATGTGCCTGGCTCCCAACCAGGTGGACCTGCTGTCTGCCGTGGCCGAAGTCAACCCCAACACGGTGGTGGTGCTCAGCGCGGGGGCCCCGGTGGAAACACCCTGGCTGCCGCACTGCAAGGCGCTGCTGTATGCGGCGCTGGGCGGGCAGGCCGGTGCCGGTGCGGTGCTGGACCTGCTCACCGGCAAGGCGTGCCCCGGCGGACATCTGGCCGAAACCTGGCCCCTGCGGTACCAGGATACCCCTGCCGCCGGAACGTTTGCGGGGCCGGGGCGGATCGTGCCCTACCGGGAGAGCGTGTATGTGGGCTACCGCTATTATCAGACGGTGGGGGTCCCGGTGGCGTTTCCCTTCGGGTATGGTCTGAGCTATACCACCTTCGCCTGGCGGGATTTCCGGGCCGATTCCACAAAAGTGACCCTGACGGTGGAAAACACCGGCAGCTTTGACGGCGCCGAACTGGTGCAGATTTATCTGGGAAAGCCGGATGCCAAGGTGTTCGGACCCCGGCGTCAGCTCAAGGCCTTCCGCAAGGTGTTCCTGAAAGCGGGGGAGAGCGCTACCCTGACCATCCCGCTGGACCGGCGTGCGTTCCGCTACTGGAACGTGGAAACCGACCGCTGGGCGGTGGAAGGGGGCGACTACCAGATCTGTGCCGGTACATCGGCGGCGGATATCCGGTTCCGTGCGGCGGTCACCCTGCCGGGCAGCGGCGACCCCCTGCCCTATACGGGGCTGGCCCTGCCACATTACGAGACTGGGGACATCGTCCATGTGACCAACCGGGAATTCGAGCGCTTGTTGGGACACCCCATCCCCCAGGAAAAGACGGTGATTGACCGCAATATGACTCTGGGGGAGATCGGCCACAGCCGCAGTCCGCTGGCCTGGCTGATCAACCGGGTGCATACGGCCTTGCTGCGCCGCAGCCTGCAAGCCGGAACCCCCGACCTGAACCTGCTGTTCAATTACAACATGCCTCTGCGTGCCGTGGCCAAAATGACCAACGGCATGGTCAGCATGGGGATGATTGACGCTCTGGTCATGGAACTGAAAGGCTTCTGGATCATCGGGCTGGTGCGGCTTGTGGCGGAGTTTGTGCTCAACGGCCTTCGCAACAGGGCGCTGGAACAGCGCCTGAATGCGCCGGCAAAGGAGGAAACACCATGAACGCAGTCAAGGCCTGGATCAAGGCGCATCCCACCGTGTGGGAGTTCATCCTCTTCAACCTGCTGTCCAACTGTGCCACTGTGGTCAATTTTGTGGTCATGTGGGTGTGTACCGGATTCGTGTTCACAGCGTTCCGGAATCAACCCTTCTCATTTTTGATCTTCCGCTACACCAATGTGGAAAGCGATCTGGGACTGTGCGGCTTTCTGAGCTTTCTTGTGGCCACCGCCGCCGCCCAGACGGTGAACTTCTTTGTACAGAAAAACTGGGTGTTCAAATCCAACGCGGCGTTCAGCCGTGCGGTGCCGCGGTACGTGGTGCTGGCGGTGGTGCTGGTCATCGTGTCCAGTGCGCTGCCCGCCTATAGCCAGAGTTTCTTTGTCTGGCTGGGCCTGCCAGCCGCCCTGGCGCCCACCCTGGCCAATGTGCTGAACATCGTGGTGCAGGTGGTACTCAGCTACCCGACCATGAAATTCTGGATCATGCCCAAACAATAAAAACAGGGAGGGTGTCCCGCGAAGGGACACCCTCTTTGTATTTTCAGGTGATGTTGTACTGCTTCATCCAATAGTTGATCTGCAAAAAGTAGGCGATCATCTGCGGCCCTGCCATCAGCTGGCCGAACCACGGCTTGCCGTAGTCCTTAGGCTGTTCCAGAAAACGTTCCGCCTTTTTGCGGTCCAGAAAGCGATGCACGGGGGCCTGGGGGTCCTCCAGGATCTGCCGGAACCGCTTGGCCAGCAAAGCTTCGTATACCGGCGAGTAGGTCTTGGGGTAGGGGCTCTTTTTACGGTACAGCAGCTGTGGCGGTAAAAGGTCCTTGCAGGCATCCCGCAGCAGCTTCTTTTCCATGCCCTTTTCGTATTTCATCTCCCAGGGGACATTATATACATACTCCACAATCCGGTGATCCGCAAAGGGGACACGGGCTTCCAGCCCCCAGGCCATGCTGGTACGGTCCATGCGGTCCAACAGGGTTTGCATGAACCAGCGCAGATTCAGAAAGCCCATCTCCCGCCTGCGCAGTGCGTCGCCGTGTTCCTCCGGCAGGGCAGGCACCCGGGCCAGGGTATCCCGGTATTGCTCGTTCATGTAGTCCTCCAGCTGCAAAATGCGGATGGCTTCGTCCGAAAGCAGGGCTGTCCGGGCCGACAGGTCCGCCGACCAGGGAAAGCCGTCGGCATAGAACAGGTCTTCCCGGTAGAACCAGGGATAGCCGCCGAAAATCTCGTCGGCACATTCGCCGGTCAACGCCACCTTGTTGTGCTGCTTCACCAGGCCGCAGAAGTAATACAGGGAGGCGTCCACATCGGTCATGCCCGGCAGGTCCTTGATCCGGACAGCATCCTCCAGCAAATCTGCCAGCGTGGTCTCGTCACATTCCAGATAGGTGTGGTGCAGGGGATACAAACCCAGGACCAGGTCCACATACGGGCGGTCCCGGGTGGGCTGAAAGGCGTTGGATTGGAAGCAGGTATCGTTGTGGGTAAAATCAAAGGAAAAGGTGTTGAGCGTCTGCCCTTCCGACTGCAGCTGTCGGCAGGCGATGGCGGTCACCACGGTGGAATCGATGCCGCCGGATAAAAAGCTGCACACCGGCACATCGGATACCAGTTGCCGTTGAATGGCGTCGTGCAGCAGCCAGGATACGGTTTCCACTGTTCGGGCATAGCTGTCCGTATGTGGCTTTGCTTCCAACGTCCAATAGGAATACTCCTGCACATTCTTCCGGGAGTATTCCACAATACACCCGGGTCTGACTTCCCGCAGACCACGGAATACGCCGCACCCGGGGGTTCTGGCCGGCCCCAGCCCAAAGATTTCCCGGAAGCTGTCCAGGTCGGCTTCCGGGTGAACCAGCGGATGAGCAAACAGGGCCTTGGGCTCTGACCCGAAGACAAGGGTATCCCCTTTCACGGCATAGAACAGCGGTTTGACCCCCAGCCGGTCCCGGCATAGAAACAGGGTATTCCGTTTTTCATCCCATATGGCGAACGCAAAAATTCCATTCAGCTTTTTTGCGATCTCCATGCCGTATTCCATGTACCCGCAAAGAATAACCTCGGTGTCGCAGGTGGTTTCAAAGTGGTATCCGCGCCGGAGCAGTTCCTGCTTCAGCTCATCGGCGTTGTAGATTTCTCCGTTGTACACAATTCCATAGTCGCTCTCGCCCCGCCGCCGCAGCATGGGCTGCGCCCCGCCGCGCAGGTCCCGGATGGAAAGCCGGGTATGGGCAAGCCCTACATTGTGTTGCAGATATTCCCCGGTCTGATCATGGCCCCGGTGGGCAATCGCTGTCCGCATCCTCACAAGAGCCCGGGGCCAACGCCCGGGCTCCTGAAGAAAATCAGCTTTGAAGCTGCAAAATCCGGCAATTCCGCACATAAGCACACCCCGCAACTAAAAAAGTACAAGGCGCTTTTCTTGGAAATAAGCGCCTGTATCAGTATATTCGGCTTTTGCAGATATGATACCGCGCCGCAGAAGGGGGGAGAGAAAGGCACACAAAAGAAAAATCCGGACCGTTTCCTGTGGGAAACAAGTCCGGATGACGGCAGCTTTACCGGTTTTGAGGGCGGAGTGAAAAACCGAATCTTGAAAAACATCCCATCAACTCAAGGAATCATCAAAAAAATCTGAATCGATTCTTTTAATGGAATAGATGGCTTCAACGGATACACCTACATTGTGTTCGATCATCAGTTCAGCCAAGGCATTGCCGTCGATCAGTATGATTTTGGTTGTGTGCTGCTTATTTGCATATTCCCTGGCTTCTTTGGTGAATTGAGCTGTGGTAATGAATAAACCTTTTGTAGCACCCTGGCCTGCCAAAGCACCTACGAATTTTTGCAGTTCGGGACGCCCCACCGTACTGTTGCGATCCCAGCGTTTCGCTTGTATATAAATCAAGTTGAATCCCAATTTGTCCTCGCGAATAATGCCATCAATTCCTTCGTCACCGGTACTCTTGGTGACGGTTCCGGCACCTTTCAGTGAACTGCCGTATCCCATTTTTGTTAATAGGGTTACCACAAGGTGCTCAAAAAATGTAGGAGATTGCTTCATGATTTCCGACAATAGATCGTCAATCAATGCATCTTTGATTTTTGTGTAAGCACTGTCCAGTATATCCTGAGGGGATTCGCTGGAGATGACAGACTGTTGCGCAAAGGTGGATCCGGTTACACCGGTGGAATCGATGGCAGTAATGTCGGAAGACGTAGTAGAACTGCGAGAAAGAAAGTGTTTGAATGAGTCAAACTCAAGAAGAACATTGTTATCGATTTTTGGAACGTTCGAAGAGAGGACACTTTTTCCCGAATCCGAAATTTGATATGTACCACGAGAAATGTTCTTGACGAGGCCGGCTTGCTTCAAATAACTGGCGGTCCAGTTCACTCTGTTGTTGAACAAAAACTGTTTGCCACTGGGCAGCAATTCTCTTCGTTCTTCGTCGGAAAGATGAAATACAGTTGCAAGGATATTTCGTATCTCACCGATTTTGTGCGGTGCATTATCGGAAAGAACTTCTAGAAATTCTCGATACATGTCATCGTATTTAGGAATTGCCATTCGAGATATCCCCTTTACAATAAACTGGTTTAATTATACATTATCTGAAAGGCAATAACAATGGAAGAAAGCGGCTAAGGATGTAACACTCAAAAGTGGTGCCGCATTCTGCCTCGCAACTTCCGGGCAACAAAAAAAGCTCCCAGCCAAAGCTGAGAGCTTTTTGGTCGGAGTGACGGGATTCGAACCCACGGCCTCTTGGTCCCGAACCAAGCGCGCTACCATCTGCGCTACACCCCGAGAAAAAAACCGCAGCATTCTTGCTGCTGCGGTTTCAGTGGTTGGGGATGAGAGGATCGAACTCCCACGGGCGGAGTCAGAGTCCGCTGCACTACCATTATGCGAATCCCCAGTAGGTTTTGTCTGGGCTTGCTGCCCTCGACGTTTATTTATTATAGCCACTTGATCCCGGTTTGTCAACAGTTTTTTGCAAAAAAATGGGATATATTTTTTGCAGGGGGCTCCGAGTACCGAAGCAAAAACAAAAAAGACTGACACAACAGAATTTTTTGCGTCGTCGGTCGGGCAAGGCATTGACAAATTGGTGCCCGGTGGCGTACTCTTAAACCGAAGAAAACGATTCGGCAGCGGTGCGCCGCACAGCGCCCGCGCAGCCAAATAACGGGAGGGTTACACAATGAAAATGCGTGTTGGTATCCTTACGTCCGGCGGCGACTGCCCCGGCCTGAACGCAACCATTCGCGGCGTGGCCAAGGCCCTGTATCAGCGCATGGGCGACAATGTGGAGATCATCGGCGTCATGAACGGTTATGACGGACTGATCAACGGGAACTACCGTGTCATGGATCCCTCGGAATTTTCCGGTATCCTGACGGTGGGCGGTACCATTCTGGGCACCAAGCGGACCCCCTTCAAGATGATGCGCGTGGTTGGCGATGACAACGTGGACAAGGTTGCTGCCATGAAGAAGACCTACAAGGCGGCCAAGCTGGACTGCCTGCTCTGCCTGGGCGGCAACGGTACCCACAAGACTGCCAACCTCCTCAGCCAGGAAGGCCTCAACATCATCGGCCTGCCCAAGACCATTGATAACGATATCTACGGTACCGACGTGACCTTCGGTTTCCACACCGCCGTGGACATCGCCACCGAGGTCATCGACCGCATTCACACCACCGCCGGCAGCCACAGCCGGGTGATGTGCATCGAGATCATGGGCAACAAGGCCGGGTGGCTGACGCTGTACTCCGGTATTGCCGGCGGTGCCGACATCATCCTGATCCCCGAGCATCCTTATGATATCAAGAAGGTGGCCAACGCTGTGGAGCGCCGCGCCAAAGCCGGCAAGAACTTCTCCATTCTGGCGGTGGCCGAGGGCGCCGTCTCGGTGGAGGAAGCCAAGATGAAGCGCAAGGAATGGACTGCCAAGCGGGCTGCCGATGGCTACACCACCGCCACCAACCGCATTGCCCGCCAGATCGAGCAGATGACCGGTGCCGAGACCCGCATCTGTGTGCCCGGCCATATGCAGCGCGGCGGTTCTCCTTCCGCCTACGACCGTGTGCTGGCCACCCAGTTTGGCGCCTATGCCGCCGGCCTGGTGGCGGACGAGCACTACGGTGTGACCGTGGCCATGGTCAACCGCAATGTCACCGCCAACCCGCTCATCGAGATCGCCGGCAAGACCCGCGGCGTGCCCGATGACTGCGCCATGCTCAACGTGGCCCGCTCTATGGGCATCAGCCTGGGCTGATCGCAATAACAAAAACCGCAGCTTCGGCGGCGGACAGTGTGCACCCATCCGGTGCGGCTGTCCGCCGCCTTTTTCTTTGCCGGATTTTCACCCCAGAAATCAAAAAAATGCGTTCAGACCTCTTGACGAAAAAGACAAAAGGTGATATGGTTAATTACACAAGTAATGAACCAATAAACCGGGCTGCGCAGCCGGTTCTGGTTCCTGCCTGTTCTACACAAGAAAGGGGGCGCTGTTTTGAAGGGAACTCTCAATGACCAGAGCCTGATTTACCGGCAGATCGCCCAACTGCTGGAAGACGGCATCCTGCGGGGGGAATACCCCGCCGACACCCAGGTGCCCAGCACCAACGAACTGGCCCGGGCCTTCAACATCAACCCGGCCACTGCCGCCAAGGGCATCAATCGCCTGGTGGACGAAGGACTTCTGTACAAGCGGCGAGGCATCGGCATGTTCGTGTCGCCCGGCGCGGCCGAAGCCCTGCGGAAAAAGCGGCGGGAAGATTTTGCCAAAACGCAGGTCAGGGCCTTCGTGCGGGAAGCCAAGCGTCTGGGCCTGACCCAACAAGAACTGTACAGCCTGGTGCAAGCCCAGGCGGAAGAGGAGCAACTGCCATGACTACCATCCAAAAAGCACCCGCCCCGCAGCCTTTGCAGGCGGCGAAACTCTGCAAACACTATGGCAAGCAGCAGGTCTTGCAGGACCTGGACCTGACCTTTGAACCCGGGCGCATTTACGGGCTCATCGGCCGCAACGGCGCCGGAAAAACCACTCTGCTGGGCATTCTGTCCGGGCAGAACTTTGCCACCGGTGGCCAGGCCCTGTACGGCGGCCAGCCGGTGTGGGAAAACAGCACCGTGCTGGGTAACCTGCATTTTGCCCGGGAGCTGTCCGCATCCAGTGAACTGGCCGGCCTTTCGGTCAAGAACTTCCTGCGGGCCGGGCGGCTGTTCTGCCCCTACTGGGACCAGGGCTACGCCGACGAGCTGATCAAAAAGTTCGAACTGCCCAACAAGATGATCAACCGCCTGTCCCGCGGGCAGATGAGCATGGTGTCCATCACGGCGGCGCTGGCTTCCAAGGCGCCGGTCACCCTGCTGGACGAACCCACCGCCGGGCTGGACGTGGTGGTGCGGGAACGGTTTTACCGCATTCTGCTGGAGGAATACCAGCGCACCGGCCGCACCTTTGTCATCTCCACCCACATCATTGAGGAAGCCGCCTCGGTGTTTGAAAAGGTGGTCATCCTGGACGAGGGCAAGGTGGTGGCAGACACGGACACCGATGATCTGATCAGCGAATTCCGCTACATCAGCGGCCCTGCCGCAGAACTGGACGCGGCTCTGGCCGAACAGGGGATCGCACCCCTGCAGACCCAGGTGCTGGGTGGCCACAAGATGGTGGCTGTGCGGGGAAACGAGACCCTCTTTGATGCGTTGGAGGCCCGGGACGGCCTGACCGTGGAGGGCATGAACCTGCAGAATGTGTTTGTGGCCTTGTGCGGCCACGGCGACGAGGAGGGGTGACCATGCGCAATCTGGTGCGATATTTCGGCCTGACCTTTCTGCAATATATCGGGGTGGTGATAGCCTTTGTGGTGCTGGTGGTGCTGGGGGCCCGGTACACCCCGCTGTCTCTGTTTGAAAGCTACACATATATGATGCCCACGATGGGGTTGTGGCTCGCTCCGCTGACACTGGTCGGCTGCCATTCCACCATGGCGCTTCCCACCTATTTCGGGGTGCGCCGGTGGAATACATTTCTCTGTGTGCAGATCCTGGCGGTGGTCATGGAACTGTGTACGCTGGCCTTGGCGGTTGAAGGGACTTCTCTGATCGCTTCCTGGAATCCGGAGTATGACATGGTGCTGAGCGCGGGGGGAATCCCGGTGCTTCTGGCTGCATCCCTCACTGTCACCGAGATGGCTCTGCTGGCACAGTATCTGCCCCGGGAGGCCAAACAGCGAACCGCCTCCATTCTGATGGTCCTCATCATAATTGTCTTGTCTTCTTCCATCACCATCGGTTTTGTCAAGGCAATCGGGGTTCCGCTGGCCCTTTTCCCCATCCATGTGCTGCGTCCCGGTTGGGCGGTGTTTTCTCTGGTCTGTGCGGCAGCTGCCGTGATTCTGGGCATCCTGACCTGGCGTTTCTATCGAAAGGCGGTGATCCGGCTGTGAAAAACAAAGGACAAACTTTTGCCCGCACGTTGGGCAGTGTTCTCCAACTGGACACCAGGATGATGGCGACCCTGACAGGCGTTCAGGTGGCCGTCTGGGCCCTTACGGTCGGAATTCTGGCCGTGGTGGATGGGGATGCCCGAAGCGAGCCGCCGGCGCTCTTCCTGGGACTGCCGGGTATCTTTACCGTGTGTGCCGGTGCTATCCTTCTATTTATAGAAGGCATGCAGCAGTTCAACATGGATTTTGTGGTGCTGATCAACTTCGGCATTGCCCGCCGCCGTGCCCTGCAGGTGGGCTGGGTGGCTGTGCTGGGATACGGCGTGGTGACAACCGCGCTCTCTGCCGCTCTGGAGGCCTTCTGGTATTTTGTACTGACCGGCGGTCAGGGGGAAAGCTTCCTTCGTCAGATTCCTGCCTGGGGCTGGCTCTGCCTGGCGTTGATGCCGGCAGCCTTGTCGGCGCTGGCAGTGGGAGTGCTGCGCCGCTTCGGCGCAAAAGGCGGTCTGGTGCTCTGGCTGTCCTTTATGGTGCTGTGCCAGGTGCCCCAGCTGCTGGAAATCACATCCAAAGATGCCCTGGAGCTTCTGGTGGAAATACTGCCGGTATTTTTGCCTCTGGTGGGGCTGGCGGCAGCCATAGCCGGAACGGTTCTGCTGTACCGGGACAACGCCGCGGTCACAAACCGTTGACAAAGTTCGACCATCCACGCTACAATGCAAACAGGAAGGAGCGCCGCCCCGGCCGGGGCGGCGCTTGTTTTGTGACAGGAGGTGTACACCCATGCCGGATGGATACTGGAAAGGGCTGCTGCACAGCGCGGTTTACTCACCCCAGCGCTGGGCCGGGCAGCCGGAAATTTTGCGCCGTGATCTGGAACTGATGCACAAGGCCGGGCTGAACACGGTCACCCTGGCATCCGGGGCCTGGCCCTGGCTGGAACCCAGGGAAGGGGAGTACGCCTTTGATTGGCTGGACGAAGCCCTGGCCGCACTGGAAAAGGCCAAAATCCGGGTGATCCTCTCCGCCCAGGGGCAGGTATGCCCGCCCTGGCTGGGCCGGCATTATCCCGGCGCGCTGCACACCGAGGCGGACGGCTCCCGCCCGGCGCCCCGGATGGCGGGCGGACTGTGCCCCAGCCACACCGCCCGCCGCAAGAAGGTGCGGGAGATGGACGAACAGTTGGCTCGGCGGTACGGCAATCACCCGGCGGTACTGGGCTGGCTGGTCACCGGCATGGACCGGCCCTGCTACTGTTCCTCCTGTCAGAAGGCTTACCGTGCCTGGCTGCGCAAAAAGTACGAGACGCTGGGCGCCTTCAACGAGGCCGGCGGCACCGCCTATTCCGACTGGGAAGAGGTGAGCGCCCCCGCACCGGATCATACGGACCTGTGCGCCGCCATGGACTGGGATGGATTCTGCGCCCGGCAGAGGGCGGAACTGCTGCACATGGAAGCCCAGGCCATCCGCAAGGGCAGCCCCGACGCCCGCATCTTCACCGACATGCTGCCCGAGCAGGGCGGGGAAGGGGCCGACCTGACCCTGGCCGTGGTCCGTCCGGACTGGCGCACCGGCACCGACCCGTCCAGCGAGTGGAACCGGGCGGTGCGCACCGCCTTCGCCTATGACCGCGCCCGCTGTGCCCGGCGGCCGTTTGTGGCCCGGCAGCTGCCCGGCATCAAATGCCTGCGTCCCGGTCAGCAGCTGCTGGGTATGCTGCTGGCGGTGGCCTGCGGGGCAGACGGGGTGGAACACGCTGTCTGGCGGCAGCTGCCTGCGGGGCTGGACAACAGCGCCATCCTCAGCCGCAACGGCAGCGCCGAAACCCGCCTTTTCCGGGAAACCGCCGAAGCCGGGCAGGTGCTGCAAAAGCTGAATTTCGTGGGCGGTATGACCGCCAAGGCGCCGGTGGCTTTTCTGTATGACGGGCGCACCCCGGCGGGCCTGGCCGCCCTGGCCGCCGCCCACCGCTGCGGGGATCCCCAGAATGTGATTCTGGACCACTACGCCGCCCTGCTGGAAAACTACGTGGATGTGGACGTGCTGGACCCGGCAGCGGACTGGTCCGGCTACAAGGTGGTCACCGCCCCGCTGCTGGCGGTGTTCCGCCCCGATATGCCCAAACGCATGGAGGAGTACATCCAGCGCGGCGGGCACTTCCTGCTCACCTTCGGGTCCGGCCTCACCGATGAAAACGGCACCGCCGTGCCCGGCTGGCCGCCCATCGGACTGAACAACGTGTTCGGGGTGGGGTCGGAGGACTGCGACCCGCTGCTGCACGGGGAGACCAACAGCTTCACCTACGATGACCGGACCTACCCGGCGGTTTTCTGCTGCGATATCCTGCGCCGCACCGGGGCCCGGATGCTGGCCTCCTACGAAAAGGACTTCTACCGGGGCCAGCCCGCCCTGACCAAGCGGCCGCTGGGCTTCGGCTGCGCCTGGTATTTGGGCTGCCACAGCGACGCCAAATTCCTGCGCCAGCTGTACGCCGATATCCTGCGGGAAGCCGGTGTGCCCCGCCTGGCCGATATCCCCTATACCCAGGACCTGATGCTGCGCCGCCGCACCGACGGCAAGCGCACCTGTACCTTCTTTATGAACTTCTCTTCCCGGGTACAGGTCACGGCCGGGCACCGGCTGGACGCCTACGGCTGTGCCATGGACACCGCCTGGGCCCAGGAGTAAAACACGGTCAAACGCCGCAAAAAGACCTTGACAACCGGCCGCCCTTGCACTAAACTGAATGGTATCAAATGCAGTGCGGGGGAGTTCCGTGCGGGCAGTTTCCTTTTATAGAAAGCCGGGGAGGGTGGAAACCCGGCAAAGGAGCCCGGCGGTTGTCGCCCCCAAGCAGAAGGTGCGAACCGCCCGCCGGGGCGCAGTAGTGCCTTCCGTTTCGCCCCCGTTACCGGGCGGTCAAGGGGCCTTTGGGTTCAAAGGCAATTTGGGTGGTACCGCGGTTATTGTACAATTTACATGGCCGTCCCATGAGATTCTCTCACGGGACGGTCTTTTTTTCGTCCCGCACACAACGTAAGGAGGACACACGTATGGCAGAAACCGAGAAAACTCTGGCCAAACAGTATGACCCCAAAGGCACCGAGGATCGTGTCTATCAGAACTGGTGCGACAAGGGGTATTTCCACACCCAGATCGACCGCAGCAAGCGGCCCTTCACCATCGTGATGCCGCCGCCCAACGTCACCGGGCAGCTGCATATGGGCCATGCCATGGACGAAACCTGGCAGGATATCCTCATCCGCTACAAGCGCATGCAGGGCTACGCCGCTTTGTGGGTGCCCGGCACCGACCACGCCTCCATTGCCACCGAAGCCAAGGTGGTGGCCCAGATGAAGGAAGAGGGCCTGACCAAGGAGATGCTGGGTCGGGATGGCTTCCTGGAACGGGCTTGGGCCTGGAAGAACAAGTACGGCAACCGCATTGTCAGCCAGCTGAAGAAGCTGGGCTGCTCCTGCGACTGGCAGCGGGAACGCTTTACCATGGACGAGGGCTGCTCCAAGGCTGTTCTGGACGTGTTCGTCAACCTGTACAACCAGGGTCTGATCTACCGCGGCAGCCGCATGGTCAACTGGTGCCCCCACTGCAACACCTCCATTTCCGACGCCGAGGTGGAGTATGAGGAGAAGGAAGGCAGCTTCTGGCATCTGCTGTACAAGGTCAAGGAGACCGGCGAGATGCTGGAACTGGCCACCACCCGTCCCGAAACCATGCTGGGCGATACCGCCGTGGCCATCAACACTGACGACCCCCGCTACAAGCACCTGCACGGCTGCCATGTCATCCTGCCGTTGCTGAACAAGGAAATCCCCATTGTCTGCGACGAGCACGCCGACATGGAAAAGGGGACCGGCGTGGTGAAAATCACCCCCGCTCACGACCCCAACGACTTTGAGGTGGGCAAGCGCCACAACCTGCCCATGGTCCGGGTGCTGACCTACGACGGCCGCATGACCGGTGCCGCCGACAAGGCCGAGGCCGACGCCCTGCGCGCCAGCGGCCGGGCCAGCGCCGACGAACCCGAAGTGCTGGACTGCGGCAAGTATGCCGGCATGACCGCCATGGAGGCCCGCAAGGCCATTCTGGCCGACCTGGCTGAGGGCGGCTACCTGAAGGAGACCGAGCCCCTGACCCACGAGGTGGGCACCTGCTACCGCTGCCACACCGTCATCGAACCCATGATCTCCAAGCAGTGGTTCGTCAAGATGGATCCCCTGGCCGGCCCCGCCATCGAGGCCGTGGAAAAGGGCGATATCAAATTTGTGCCCGAGCGCTTCACCAAGAACTATATCAACTGGATGAAGGGCAGCCGCGACTGGTGCATCAGCCGCCAGCTGTGGTGGGGTCACCGCATTCCGGCCTGGTACTGCGCCGACTGCGGCGAGACCATCGTGGCCAAGGAAGCCCCCACCGTCTGCCCCAAGTGCGGCAGCACCCATCTGGATCAGGACCCCGACACCCTGGACACCTGGTTCTCTTCCGCCCTGTGGCCCTTCTCTACCCTGGGCTGGCCGGACAAGACCGAAGACCTGGACTTCTTCTATCCCACCAACGCCCTGGTCACCGGGTACGACATCATCGGCTTCTGGGTTTCCCGCATGATCTTCTCCGGCCTGGCCTACACCGGCAAGGCGCCCTTTGACACCGTGCTCATTCACGGTCTGGTGCGGGACAGCCAGGGCCGCAAGATGTCCAAGAGCCTGGGCAACGGCATCGACCCGCTGGAAGTCATCGACCAGTACGGCGCAGACGCCCTGCGCATGACCCTGGTGGTGGGCTCCACCGCCGGCAACGATATGCGCTACAGCGAAGAAAAGGTCACCGCCAGCCGCAACTTTGCCAACAAGCTGTGGAACGCTTCCCGCTTTGTGCAGATGAACCTGCCCGAGAACTTCGCCCCCGGCATGCCCGATGAATCCCTGCTGGACATGAGCGACAAGTGGGTGCTGTCCGAGCTGGCCAACGTGGCCGCCGAGGTCACCGCCAACCTGGACAAGTATGAGCTGGGCCTGGCCGCCGACAAGGTGGAAAAGTTCATCTGGGAGATCTACTGCGACTGGTATATCGAGATCTGCAAGTCCCGCCTGAATTCCGGCGACGAGACCCAGGCCGACACCGCCCGCAAGGTCCTGGTGTATGTGCTGGACAACGCCCTGCGGCTGCTGCATCCCTTCATGCCCTTCATCACCGAGGAAATCTACCAGGCTCTGCCCGGCAGCGCCGAGACCATCATGACCCAGTCCTGGCCGGACGCCAGGACCCTGCCCACCTGGCCGGAGGAGAGCGCCGACTTTGAAACCATGATGGCCTATATCAAGGCGGTCCGCGCCACCCGCAGCGACATGAACGTGCCGCCGTCCAAGAAGACCAGCATGATCATCGAGACTTCCGTCCCCGCCGCCTTCGAGAAGGGCAGCGTCTACCTGGCCCGCTTCGCCTTTGCCACCGACGTGACCCTCACCCCCAAGTATGAGGGCAGCACCGAAGGCATGGTCACGGTGGTCACCCCGGCCGCCCGCGGCTTCATCCCCATGATGGAACTCATCGACCGGGAGAAGGAGCTGGCCCGCCTGCAGAAGGAACTGGCCAAGAACGAAAAGGAAATTGCCATGTTCCAGAAGCAGCTGGACAACCCCCGCTTTGTGGAAAAGGCCCCTGCCGCCCTGGTGGAGGAGACCCGCCGCAAGCTGGCCGCCGCCCAGGACAAGCAGGCCGGCATCCAGCAGTCCATCGCCGCCCTGTCCTGACAGGCCGGACGCTGGTAACGTTCCCTTACAGGAAAGAAAACCCATGACAAGACAAGAAAAGACCGACCTCTTCCTGCTGGCCTGCTTTGTGGTCAGCCTGGGGGTGTATGTGGCCATCTTTGCTTCCGCCTTTGTGGAACTGCCCCTGAATATCCGTCCCTGGCACCAGAGGCTGCTGCTCTTCTTCCATTTTGTGCCCCTGTTCTTTTTGCAGCTGCTCATGTGCCATATGCCCGGTCCTGCCTGGCACCGGGTCCTGCCTCTGGCCCTGTTTCTGGTGCCTGCCGTGCTCTTTGCGCTGTGCACCGGCGGGGCGCTTATGGGCTGGATTCTGGCCGGGTTCTGGTGTGTGGCTCCCTTGCTGGGCTGCCTGTGCGGCTGGCTGGTATGGGGGCTGGTTTGCCTGGCACGCCGTCTGCGCAAGCCCCGGGCCTGAAGGTCCGCCCTTGACAAACCCCGCCCCCGCGCCTATAATTAGTAGCGTTATTTTGCAAAACACGCTGACGGAGAAAGTACGCGCGCTGCAAACCCAGGCAAAGAGAGGGCGGTCACCGGCTGAAAGCCGCCCCATGGGTCCCGCGCGGAAGTTCCCTCCCGAGTGGTCCGCGGGAACGGCCCTGCCAAGGGCTCAGTAGTGCGGAACGGTCCCGCCCCGTTACGGCGGAAGGACACGCCAGTGTCCGCAGAGTGCCGCCGCATCTGCCGGCGGAACACGGGTGGTACCGCGGAGTTTTTACAGCTTCGTCCCTGAACAACATCAGGGACGGAGCTTTTTTATTTGGCTTCGTCCCGCAACCGCAACAAAAGGAGAGGTGCGAAATGCAGGAAAAGATCAACGCACTGCGCGCGCAGCTGGAAGCCGACCGTGACGCCGTGCACAACAAGGAGGAACTTTCCGCCTTCTGGCAGAAATACCTCAGCAAGAACGGCGCCGTCACCGGCCTGACCAAGAGCCTGCGGGACGTGGCCAAGGAAGACCGCCCCGCCGCCGGCAAGCTCATCAACGAATGCAAGGTCTGGGCCGAGGGCGTGTACGAAGCCCTGTCCGCCCAGATCGAGGCCGCCGAGCTGGAAGCTCGCAACAAGGCCGAGACGGTGGACATCACCCTGCCCGGCAAGGCCAACCTGACCGGCGGGCTGCATCCCATCACCCTGGTCAAGAACGAGATCATCGACGTCTTCTCCGGCATGGGCTTTGAGATCTACGAAGGCCCCGAAATCGAGGACGACGAGCACAACTTCACCCGCCTGAACGTGCCCAAGAACCATCCCGCCCGGGATATGCAGGACACCTTCTATGTGGCCGAGGACATCGTGCTGCGCACCCAGACCAGCGGCGGCCAGATCCGCGTCATGGACGCCGAACGCCCGCCCATCAAGGTGCTGGTGCCCGGCCGCGTCTTCCGTTCCGACTCCGACGCCACCCATTCTCCCATGTTCCACCAGATGGAAGGCCTGGTGGTGGACAAGGGCATCACCCTGTGTGACCTGCAGGGCATGCTGGACAAGTTCGTCCAGGCCCTCTTCGGACCGGAAGTCAAGACCCGCCTGCGTCCTTCTTACTTCCCCTTCACCGAACCCAGCGTGGAAGTGGACGTTTCCTGCTTTGAGTGCGGCGGCAAGGGCTGCAGCCTGTGCAAGCACACCGGCTGGATCGAAGTGCTGGGCGCCGGCGTGGTGCACCAGAACGTGCTGCGCAACTGCGGCATCGACCCCGAAGTGTACTCCGGCTTTGCCTTCGGCATCGGCATCGAGCGGATTGCCATGCTCAAGTACGGCATCAACAACATCGGCCTGATGTTTGAAAACGACCTGCGCTTCTTGCAGCAGTTCAAGGGCTAAGGGAGGAAGAAACCAATGAAAGTACCGTTCAGCTGGCTGAAACAATATGTCGATATCGACGTGACCCCCGAAATCCTGCAGGAAAAGCTTTTCTCCTGCGGTTTTGAGGTGGAAGAACTGATTTATATGGGCGCCGAAATCTCCAAGGTGGTCGTGGGTGTTGTCACCGAGGCCGTCCCCCAGGAAGGCACCCATCTGCACATCTGCAAGGTGGACTGCGGCCCCTACGGCCATGACATCCAGATTTCCACCGGCGCCCCCAACGTCTACGTGGGCATGCACACCCCCGCCGCCCTGGATGGCGCCACCCTGCCCGGCGGCATTACCATCAAGGCCAAGCCCCTGCGCGGCGTGGAATCCAACGGTATGCTCTGCTCCGGCGAGGAACTGGGCCTGAATGAGGACCTGTACCCCGGCGCCGAAGTCTACGGCCTGCTCGACCTGCCCAAGGACACCGTCCCCGGCGATGACATCCGCAAGGTGGTGGGCCTGGATGAGTATATCTTCGATATCTCCATCACCGCCAACCGCGCCGACTGCCAGAGCATCCTGGGCATTGCCCGGGAGGTGGCCGCCGTGTTGGGCAAGCCCCTGAAGATGCCCGCTACCGACTACACCACCACCGACTACAAGGACCCCCGCCTGTCCATCACGGTGGAAGCCCCCGACCTGTGCCCCCGCTACATGGGGCATTACGTGCGCAACATCACCTGGGGCACGTCTCCCCGGTGGATGCGCCGTCAGCTGGCCCTGTGCGGCCTGCGCAGCATCTCCAACGTGGTGGATATCACCAACTACGTCATGCTGGAGATCGGCCAGCCCATGCACGCCTTTGACATGAGCACCCTGGAAAGCTGCCAGATCATCGTCCGCCGCGCCGCAGAAGGGGAGACCATCACCACCCTGGACGGCAAGGAGTTCACCCTGACCCCCCAGAACCTGGTCATCTGCGACGGCCACAAGCCGGTAGCCCTGGCCGGTGTCATGGGCGGTCTGAACAGCGAAATCACCGAGAACACCACCCAGCTGCTGTTTGAATCCGCCAAGTTCGCCCGGGACAACATCCGCAAGACCGCCCGCGGTCTGGGCCAGAACACCGATGCTTCCGCCCATTACGAGAAGGGCGTGTCGGAGTACACCACCGAGCTGGGCATGGCCCGTGCCCTGCACCTGATTCAGGAGCTGAACTGCGGCGAGATCACCTCCAGCGAGTTTGATGTGTCCGCCGGCGCTTCCCGGGAAGGCAAGCACTTCTCCGCCCGCATCAGCCGCATCAACGCCATTCTGGGCATCGAGGTCCCCACCGACGCGGTGCTGGACATCCTGCGCCGTCTGGATTTCCAGGTGGAGCTGCAGCCGGACGGCGACACCATGCAGGTGGTGGCGCCCCGCTGGCGTGAGGATATCGAGGTGGGCGAGCCCGACCTGGCCGAAGAGGTCATCCGGGAATACGGCTACGAGCACATCACCCCCACCTTCCTGAAAAACGCCACCGTCACCAACGGCGGCCTGAATCCCGACCAGCAGCGCCAGGCCCGGGCCAAGAACACCGTCTGCGCCCAGGGCTTCTATGAGGCCATCACCCTGGCGTTCTACGCCGACGCCGACCTGGACGCCCTGCACATCGCCGCCGATGCACCGGAGCGCAACGTGGTGCGCATCCTCAACCCCCTGACCTCCAACCTGACCATCATGCGTCCGCTGCTGGCTCCGTCCCTGCTCAACGTGGTGGTGGAAAACCTGAAGAAGGGCAACACCGCCGGCCGCCTGTTCGAGCTGGCCAACGTCTACGCCCCCGCCGAGACCGTCAACCAGCTGCCCAACGAGACCCTGCACCTGGGTCTGGCCGCCTTCGGTGAAAAGGAGGACTTCTTCGCCCTCAAGGGGGCCATCGAGGCCCTGGGCGCCGCCTTCGGCGTCACCTTCGACTACCGCCGTGCCCAGAACACCCCCTGGCTGCACCCCGGCATCTCCGCCGACATCCTGTGCGGAGATGAGAAGATCGGCGTCTTCGGCAAGCTGGCCAACGACGTGACCGCCGAGCTCAAGCTGCCCAAGGACAGCCGCGACAACCAGAAGATCTTCCTGGCGGAGATCGACTGGCCCGCCCTCATGGCCCACCGCCGTCCGGCCCTGCGCTATGCCCCCATCTCCGAGTTCGCCTCGGTGGCCCGTGACCTGGCGCTGGTGGCCGACGAGGAGACCGCCTGCGGCGATATCATTGCCGAAATGCACCGCGCATGCCCCAGCCTGGGAGATGTGGAACTCTTCGACATCTACCGCAGTGAGGCAGTGGGCGAAGGAAAGAAGAGTATGGCTTTCACCCTGCACTTCGTGCCCGCCGGCAAGGCTCTGACGCCCGAGGAGATCGACCGCTTCGTCAAGAAGATTCTGGGCAACCTGAAATATCGTCTGAACGTGGAAATCCGCTGATGATGTTTTTCTGAGCCCCATACAAAAAAGTCCCGCCGTACATTGTGTACGGCGGGGCTTTTTGTTCAGCAGACATATCTTTTAATGGGCCACGGTGTTGTTGATGACCAGCAGGTCTCCGTCTTCCAACACGGTGTCCCCGTTGGGAATCAGGTATTCCTGACCCCGGCGGATCAGCACGATCAGGGCACCCGTGCGGCGGGGCAGATCGGCCAGACGGCGGCTCTCGGGCAGGTCCCCGGCATGGATGACCTTCTCGGTCAGGGAAGCGGCGGGGGCTTTGTCCTGCTCCAGGGCGCAGAGAACCAGCAGATCCCCCGGTTCCAGCACGGTACTGCCGGTGGGTACCAGGGTTGCTTCTCCCCGGCACAGACTGACCAGAATGGTACCGGGGGGCAGCAGAATCTCCCGCACCGCCTTGCCGCACCAGGTATGGCCTTCCGGAACCGCAATCTGGATGAACTGTACCGGCGCTTCGTCCACATAGTCGGTGAAAGTCTTGAGAATGTTACCCTGGGTGTCGATCATGTCCAGCCGGCGGGCCGCGGCGGGCAGCAGCGACCCCTGCACCAGAATGGAGAACAATACCACCACAAACACGATGTGGAAGATGTCCGTCTCCATGTAGGCGGGGCTGATCACCGCCATCACCGCAAAGACCACCGAAGCGGCGCCCCGCAGTCCGGAGAAGGAAACCAGCAGTTTTTGTCCCAGGCTGCCCCGGAAAGGCGCCATGAGCAGGAACACCGCCACCGGACGGGCCACCAGGGTCAGGAACAGGGCGATACCCAGAGCGGGCAGCAGCACCGCCGGCATGCGGGAGGGGAAGGAGAGCAGACCCAGCACAAAGAACAGGATCATCTGCATGATGCTGGTCACCCCGTCAAAGAAGGGAACCAGCGTTTCCTTGTGGCCGATGTCCCCGTTGCCCAGGATGATGCCTGCAATGTAAACGCTCAGAAATCCGTTTCCGCCCAGCATGGTGGGGGCGGCGTAGGCCAGCAGGGCGGTGGCCACCACCAGAATCACGTCCGAACCGGGGAAGGAAAACCGCGCCCGGCGCAGCAGCCACAGGGCCGCTGCCCCCACGCCAAAGCCGAATACCAGCCCGAAGGCCAGCTGTTGCATCAACAGCAAAGCGGCGCCGCCCGGGGTGATGCCGCCCTCCATGGCGGCCAGCAGCACCGCCGTCAGCATGTAAGCAAAGGGGTCGTTGCTGCCGCTCTCCACCTCCAGAAGGGAGTCGGTGTTTTCTTTCAGAGCCAGATTGCGGGCGCGCAGGATGGAAAATACCGATGCGGCGTCGGTGGAGCCCAGTACCGCCCCGCACAGAAGCCCCTGCAGCAGGGACATGCCCAGCACCAGATGGCAGAACCCGCCGGTGAGCAGGGCGGTCAGCAGGGTGCCGACGCTGGAAAGCAGGATGGACGGGACCGCCACCGGGCGGGCAGCGCGCCAGTTGGTGCCGAACCCGCCGTAGAACATGATGAACACCAACGCCACCGAGCAGATCTGTTCGGTGACGGCGTAGTCGTCAAAGGCAATCCTGAAAAGGCCGTCGGACCCGAAGAGCATGCCCAGAAACAGAAACACCAGCAAGGCCGGAATCCCCAGCCGGGCACTCAGTTTCAAAAACAGCGTGCAGGCCAGCATAACCACGGCCGCGAACAAAAGCAAAGATGCGAGCATGAAGCCTCCCTTCTTTGAAAGGACATTAAAACGTACTGTAATTAACTATACCATATCGGCACAGGTTCTGCCAAGGGGAGGCTGTGGCGGAAAAATGCTTTTGTTTATTCAAAAAACAGGCCAAAAAACAAAAGATTCTTAAAATGTGCCCGGCAAAAACACGCAGAAAGCCTGGCGTAGCCTTTTTTGACTTGCTCCGCGGAAGGATTCGTGGTATTCTATACGAAGTACGCAACTCTGCTTTGAAAAGTCTTTATGGTGTAAGAAACTGGAAAGGGAGCGTGCGTGCGACGGGCGACCGTTGCCCTTGACGGCCGTCCGTTTTTTATTGCGCACGCAAAATTCGAGGTGGACATTTACACCAAAATCGCATATACTTAGAGGATATTATGTGATGGAATTGCCCTGTAAAACAATGAACCTTTGATATGGAGGAAATCCGATATGTGTGGAATTGTTGGTTTTACCGGACGTGCGCAGGCTGCGCCCATTCTGCTGGACGGCCTGGCGAAACTGGAATACCGTGGGTATGATTCTGCCGGCCTGGCTGTGCAGAACGCGGCCGGCAAGATTGAGATCGTCAAGGCCAAGGGACGTCTGCGGGTACTCAGCGAGATGACCGACGGCGGCAACGCCGTGCCCGGCACCTGCGGCATCGGCCACACCCGCTGGGCCACCCACGGGGAACCCTCGGTGATCAACGCCCATCCCCACTACAGCCGGGATGAAAAGATTGCGGTGGTGCACAACGGCATCATCGAAAATTACCAGGAACTGAAAGACTGGCTCATCAACCGCGGCTACAACTTTGTGTCCCAGACCGACACCGAAGTGGTGGCCCAGCTCGTCGACTACTACTACACCGGCGAAGCCGCCGGGGATCCGCTGGATTCCATCACCCGCATGATGATGCGCGTGCGGGGCTCCTACGCCCTGGGCATCCTGTTTGCTGACCAGCCCGGTGTGGTCTATGCGGTGCGCAAGGACAGTCCCCTCATTGTGGGCCATGCCGAGGATGGCAACCTTATTGCCTCCGACGTGCCCGCCCTGCTCAAGTACACCCGCACTGTCTATTACATCGACAACCTGGAGATTGCCCGCCTGACCCCCGATTCCATCGAGTTCTACAACATCGACCGGGAACCGGTGGAGAAGGAATCCACCACCATCGAATGGGATGCCGAAGCGGCCGAAAAAGGCGGCTACGAGCATTTCATGATGAAGGAAATCCATGAACAGCCTGCCGCCGTGCGGGATACCCTGAGCCCCCGCATCAAGGACGGCAAGGTGGACCTGAGCGAGCTTTCCCTGGACGAGGAAGCCATCCGCGGCGTGCGCCGCATCTACATTGTGGGCTGCGGTTCCGCCTACCATGTGGGGGTGGCCGCCCGCTATGTCATCGAAAGCCTGGCCCGGGTGCCGGTGGAGGTGGATGTGGCCAGCGAGTTCCGGTACCGTGACCCGGTGCTGGAACCGGACTCCCTGGCCATCATCATCAGCCAGAGCGGCGAGACCGCCGATACCCTGGCGGCTCTGCGGCTGTGCAAGGACCGGGGCGTGCGCACCATCGGCATCGTGAACGTGGTGGGCTCTTCCATCGCACGGGAAGCCGACGCCACCCTGTATACTTGGGCCGGCCCGGAAATCGCCGTGGCCACCACCAAGGCCTACAGCACCCAGCTGGCGGCCTGCTACCTGCTGGCCATCGCCTTCGGCCAGGTGCGGGGCGTGCTGGATGACGACCGCGCCGCCGCTCTGGTCACCGAACTGCAGGCGCTGCCGGACAAGATCGAGAAGACCCTTGCCGACAAGGAGCGCATCCAGTGGTTTGCCAGCAAGTACGCCAACGCCCACGATGTCTTTTTCATCGGCCGCGGTCTGGACTACGCGGTGGCCCTGGAAGGCAGCCTGAAGTTCAAGGAAATCAGCTACATCCACTCCGAAGCCTTCGCGGCAGGGGAGATGAAGCACGGCCCCATCTCCCTGGTGGAGAAGGGGACCCTGGTGGTGGGCATCCTGACCCAGCCGGAACTGTACGAAAAGACCGTGTCCAACCTGGTGGAAGCCAAGAGCCGCGGCGCCTTCCTTATGGGGTTGACCAGCTACGGTAACTACAACATCGAGGACACCGCCGGCTTCACCGTCTATGTCCCCAAGACCGACCCGCACTTTGCCATCAGCCTGTCGGTCATTCCGCTGCAGCTGCTGGCCTACTATGTCAGCTGCGCCAAGGGCCTGGATGTGGATAAGCCGCGCAACCTGGCCAAGAGCGTCACGGTAGAATAAAACTGAACACGGCGGGCACTTTTGTCTGAATTGCCAAAAATTTGGCAGTGATTTTGTGCGCCTTTTGCTCCGTTTGGCCCGGCTGAGCCGGGACAAACGGGGCAATTTCGTGTTATAATACAAAACGAAGTCAAAATTTTCGTGCGGGGCCGGCGTCGCAGCCCGATGCGCCCCGCCATATACTGTGGCGTGGCGGCCGTTTTTTTCGTCCGGGCCACTTTTTCGCCGGAAACAGGGAAGATAGAACGCATGAAGAAAACAAACGAACAACTCATCAAAGGCCTGCCCCGCCGCATTCTGCTGATGCTGCTGGACTGCGGGCTGATTGTGCTGTGTTATTACATTGCCATTCTGCTGCGCTTTGACGGCGAGGACGCTTTCCGCCGCCATGAGGTCATCACGGCCATGGCGCCCATGCTGAGCTATATCCTGCCCATCTACATGGTGGTGTTCTGGTTCGGCGGCCTGTACGAGATCATGTGGGAGTATGCCGGTATGCGGGACCTGGCGCGCCTGATGTGTCTGTCAGGGCTGGCCACCGGGTTCAGTTTGCTGTTTGATATGCTGTTCCGCACCCGTACCATCAGCGGTACGGTGCTGATCATCGGCGCGGTGCTCAACACGGCGGCGGTGGCCGGCGTGCGCTTTTTGTGGCGGCTCATGCGCACCGTGCGGCAATACACCCATAATTCCCCCAAGTCCACCCGCCGCGCCCGGGACAAAACGCCGCTGCTCATCGTGGGCGCCGGCAATGCGGGCGCCTGGGCGGTCAACCTGTGCAAAACCAAAAATTCCACCTTCGGCAACCCGGTGGTCATCGTGGATGACGACCTGACCAAAAAGAATCTGCGGGTGCAGGGGGTACCGGTGCGGGGGACCATTTCGGATATTCCCGAACTGGTGCGCAAGTACCATATTGTGGAGATCGTCATCGCCATCACCACCCTGAAAGGTGAGCGCCTGCGGGAGGTCATCAACCTCTGCAACTCCACCCATTGCCGGGTGCGCATGCTCAACGATCCCCAGGCCGTGGACGAAAGTGGCAAGCCGGTGGTGGCGGGCCTGCGTGAGCTGAACACCGCCGACTTCCTCTCCCGGGACGAAATCCAGCTGAACAACGCCCAGATTTCGGAGTATCTGCATGACAAGATCGTGCTGGTCACCGGTGGCGGCGGCTCCATCGGCAGCGAACTCTGCCGCCAGATCATGCGCTACAGCCCCCGCCAGCTGCTGATCTTCGACATCTACGAAAACTGTGCCTACGAGCTGGAAATGGAGCTGCACAACAAGTACGGCGCCGACGCTCCCATCATCACCCTCATCGGCTCCATCCGGGACAAAGCCCGCCTGGATGAAGTGTTTGAAACCTACCACCCGTCGGTGGTGTTCCACGCGGCGGCCCACAAGCACGTGCCGCTGATGGAGGTAAGCCCCGCCGAAGCGGTGAAAAACAACGTCTTCGGCACCAAGAACCTGCTGACCTCCGCCGCCGAGCACGACGTGGAGCGGTTTGTACAGCTGTCCACCGACAAGGCGGTCAACCCCACCAACGTCATGGGCTGCACCAAGCGTATCTGCGAAATGCTCATTCAGACCTTTGCCAGCAACACCACCATGAAGTGCATGGCGGTGCGTTTCGGCAACGTGCTGGGTAGCCACGGCAGCGTCATTCCGCTGTTTGAAGAGCAGATCAAGCGGGGCGGTCCCGTCACCATCACCCATCCGGACATCGTGCGGTATTTCATGACCATCACCGAAGCGGCCCAGCTGGTGCTGCAGGCCGGCGGTCTGGCCAAGAGCGGCAGCATCTACGTGCTGGATATGGGCGAGCCGGTGCGCATCATGGACCTGGCCAACCGGCTGATCCGCTTCTACGGGTACGAACCGGGGGTGGATATTCCCATCGAGATCACTGGCTTGCGCCCCGGCGAAAAGCTGTACGAGGAGCTTATGCTGGATTCCGAGCAGGACAAGATGATGAGCACCGCCCACAACAAGATCTTCATTGCGCCGCCCATGGACATCGACCTGGCCCGTTTCTATGAGGAACTGCAGAACCTGCACGCCTGCGCCGAGCACAACGACGAAGCGGTGGTGGTGGGGTTGCAGCGCATTGTGGGGCGGTACCATCCCAACCGCAAACTGAACGAGGACCACACCGTCAGCGCGGCCCACGGCAACACCGCCGTCATGGACAAGAGCGAGATCGAGCACGCCATGTCCCAGGCCGCCAAAGAAAGCAAGGAGGGCAAAGATGTATCGTAACTATATCAAACGCCTGCTGGATCTGCTTCTTTCGGCCGTTGCGGCGGTGGTGCTGGCCATTCCCATGGCCATTCTGGCCATCTGGATCAAGATCGATTCCCCGGGGCCGGTGTTTTTCAAGCAGCGGCGGGTGGGGGCGCACAAGACCCATTTCAACATTCTGAAGTTCCGGACCATGCGCGGGGACACCCCTCACGATGTGCCCACCCATCTACTTAAAAACGCCAACTCCTATATCACCAAAAGCGGGGCTTTCCTGCGCCGCACCAGCCTGGACGAACTGCCCCAGATCTACAACATCCTGGCAGGGCAGATGAGCATCATCGGCCCTCGTCCGGCGTTGTACAACCAGTACGATCTGATCGAAGCCCGGGACGCGGTGCATGCCAACGATATCCGTCCCGGTCTGACCGGTCTGGCCCAGGTCAACGGGCGGGACGAACTGCCCATCGACGTGAAGGCCCGGTACGATGGAGAGTATGCCGCCGACATTACCTTCCGGAAAGATCTTGCCATCTTTTTCCGTTCCATCACCTACGTGTTTGAGCGCCGCGGTGTGGTGGAAGGGGGCACAGGTGCCCTGGAAGAGGAAAAAAAGAAGAAAAATTGACGGTATATACCGGTTTTTGCCTTTTTTGCCCGGCCGATTTCGGCCGGGTTTTGTCATTTTGACGGAAAAAACCAGGGTACATTTTCCCGCCAAAAACGAATAAATTTTGCACAAAACAAAACTACACAAGAAAATATTGAAATTCTCGTTGAAATATGTTGCAAAAGTCAAGTTGATTGTGTAAAATATACATCAGGGACCCGTTGGTTTGGGTCAAAATAACGGCAGAGTGACCGTCGAGGGGCCGTATGGCAAATTGGTCATTCAGCACAATGGTAAGGAGAGGCAGCATATGGCGAACAGGGTATTCCAAAATGTGGTCTACCAGATGAAAGACGCGATCGACCGCGTAGTGGGTGTGGTGGATGAAACGGGGGCTGTGATCTCCTGCTCGGAACTGGGGCAGATCGGCGAAGTGCGGGAAGGGTTTGCCGCCGTCCGGCTGACGGCGGGGGACGCCTTCTTCAAGGACGGCTACGCCTACCACCAGTTCTCCAACGCAAAGCATAACGATTATGCCGTGTTTGTGGAAGGCAGCGATACCACCGCCAGCCAGTTTGCGGCGCTGCTGTCCATCAGCCTGCAGAGCATCAAGCAGTACCATGATGAAAAGTTTGACAAGACCAACTTCATCAAGAACGTGGTGCTGGACAATATCCTGCCCGGCGATATCTACGCCAAGGCCCGGGAACTGCATTTCGTCTCCGACGTGCAGCGGGTGGTGCTGCTGATCCGCGTGACCAGCGGCAACGATATTTCCGCCTACGATGTGGTCAGCGGTCTGTTCCCGGATAAGCAGAAGGACTTTGTCTTCAATATCAGCGAGAGTGATACCGTCCTGGTCAAGGAAATCCGTCCCGACACCAGCACCCGCGATATGGAAAAGCTGGCCGCGTCCATCGTGGATAACCTCCAGGGTGAACATTACATCAAGGCCGTGGTGGGCATCGGTACCCCCATCGGCAACATCAAGGATCTGGCCGCCAGCTTCAAGGAAGCCCAGATCGCCATGGAAGTGGGCAAGGTCTTCGACACCGAAAAGCAGGTCATCTCCTACGATCACCTGGGCATTGCCCGGCTGATCTATCAGCTGCCCACCACTCTGTGTGAAGCCTTCCTGCACGAAGTGTTCAAGCAGGACAGCATCGACAGCCTGGATTCCGAGACTCTGTTCACCATCCAGCGCTTCTTTGAAAACAACCTGAACGTTTCCGAGACCAGCCGCGGCCTGTTTGTGCACCGCAATACCCTGGTCTACCGCCTGGAAAAGATCAAGAAGCTCACCGGCCTGGACCTGCGCAAGTTCGACGACGCCATCGTCTTCAAGGTGGCCCTGATGGTCAAGAAGTATCTGTCCGCCAACCCGGCCAAATACTGAGAAAAGCCTTTGCGGCGCCCTGTTCCTTCGGGAACGGGGCGCTTTTGTATGCGGTGGACACACGGGCGGTAACGTCGAGTCCCTTTTTCCGTTTTTACAAAAGAAAAGGCCAGTCGGCCAAATTTTTACAAACTTATCAAAAAGCCCTTATCACCCCGCAAAAATCACGTTTGTACAAGAGAAGATCCCCCGCCGCAACCTTGACGCAAGGGGCGATTCATGGTACATTAGTATCTGTATCGTTCTGCCCGTTTGGGGCAGGGAAGTCTCAGAACCGCAGGAGATTGCCATGATTCAGTTTGAACACGTTTCCAAAGTGTATGAAACCCAGAGCGACGAAAACGTTGCCCTGGAGGATATCAATATCGAGATCGAAGAAGGGGAGTTTGTCTTCATCCTGGGCCATTCCGGCGCGGGCAAATCCACCTTCCTCAAGTTGATGCTGATGGAGGAAAAGCCCACCGAAGGCAAGGTCTTCATCAACGGCCAGGACCTGACCCGCCTGCGCCGCCGCAAGGTGCCCTACATGCGTCGCCAGATGGGCGTGGTGTTCCAGGATTTCCGCCTGATTCCCACCATGACCGTCTACGAGAACGTGGCCTTTGCCATGCGTGTGACCAACATTTCCACCAAGACCATCAAGAACCGGGTGCCCTTTGCCCTGAGCCTGGTGGGCCTGGAAGACAAGATGGACCGCCTGCCGGACGAGCTTTCCGGCGGCGAGCAGCAGCGCGTGGCGGTGGCCCGTGCCCTGGCCCACGGTCCCAAGCTCATCATTGCGGACGAGCCCACCGGCAACATCGACCCGGAAATGAGCATGGACATCATGCAGCTGTTTGAGGCCATCAACAAGGTACATATCACCGTGGTGGTGGTCACCCACGAACACGAACTGGTGCACAAGCTGGCCCAGAAATACAACAACCGCGTCATTACCCTGGCGCACGGGCAGGTGGCTTCGGATACTTCCCACCCGGAAGTGGCCGAACAGTACGAAGCCCGTATGCGGGAAATGGGTATGGAACCGGCTTATCTGTAAGGGGGCTTGAGGATGCGTTTTTCCAGTTTTACTTATCTGGTAGGGCAGGGCCTGCACAACATGCGGGCCAACCGCCTGATGACCTTTGCGTCCATGGGCGTGCAGACCGTCTGCATGATTCTGGTGGGCGCGGCGATGCTGTTCGGCATGAACATCGACGCCATGGTGGATTATATCGGGGATCAGAATGAAAGCTATGTCTACCTGGTGGACGGGCTGAGCGATGAGCAGATCACCGCCGCCGGCGACGCCATCAAGGGGGTGCCCGGGGTGGTTTCGGTCAGCTACATTTCGCCCACCGACGTGCTGACGGAATTTGACGATATGCTCCAGAACTACACCAACCTGATGGATACCTTTGCGGAGGATAACCCTTTCCATTCCATGTACCGGGTAACCGTGGATGATGTGGCCAACATCGACAGCATCATCAACCAGCTGTGCATGATCGAAAATGTGGAAAGCGTCAGCGCCACCCGGGAACTGTCCAAGCTGTTCGTCTCCATCCAGCAGGTGGTCAACTACATCAGCTACGGCCTGGTGGCGGTGCTGGCCCTGGTCAGCATCGTGGTCATCAACAACACCATCCGTCTGACCGTCTTTGCCCGCCGCAAGGAAATCGGCATCATGAAGCTGGTGGGGGCCACCAACGGCTTTATCCGGTTCCCCTTCTTTGTGGAGGGCGTTACCTCCGGCCTGATCTCCGCCGCCATTTCCTCCGGCGTGGTCTGCGGCGCCTATTACGCCCTCTACCGCTGGTACTTGGAAAATCCCACCAACCTGTCCAACCTGCTGGGCGGGACGCTGGTTCCGCTGGAGAATGTGTGGTATTACATCGTCATCGGTTTCGTGGCCTTCGGCTTTGTCATGTGCGGCATCGGCACCGCCACCAGCATCCGCAAACACCTCAACGTCTGATTATTAGGTGGAGGAAATCCAAAGCATGATCTCACTCGCAGTCAAAAAACATCTACGGCAGGCCGCTTCGCTGGCCCTTACCCTGGTAATGGCCACGGCGCTGTTCTGCCAGGCAGCCACGCCGGCTTACGCCGATCAGAAGCAGCAGGAACTGGAAGACAAGAAAAACCAGCTTCAGGAAGAACTGAACGAGATTCACAACCAGCAGTCGGCCAACCAGGAAAACCTGGAAAATGCCCAGGACCAGAAACAGCAGCTGGAAGCCCAGAATGCCGAGCTGAAACAGCAAGTGGCCACCATCTCCAACCAGCTGGACGACATCAAGACCCAGATCGGCGAAACGGAGGATGCCATCACCGCCAAGCAGGCGGAGGTGGACCAGAAGCAGGCGGAATTTGACGCCCGCTGGGACGGCTTCAAGGAGCGCATGAGCAGTATGCAGATGCTCCATTACAGCGGCGGCATCGATATTCTGTCCAACGCCACCAACCTGTTTCAGCTGCTCAACTTCACCCAGGCTCTGGCCGATATCTCCGAGAAGGACGAGGAAGTGTGCCAGGAACTGGATGACGAAAAAGCCGCGCTGAACCAGGAAAAGCAGGAACTGGAGGACCAAAAGGCCCAGCTGGAATCCCAGGAGGCCACCCTGGCCGACAGCCAGAACCAGCTGAATAGCACCATCGATAAGCTGGTGGCCAACATCCAGCAGCAGGACGCCACCATCAGCGAGGCGGAAGCCCGGGCCGAGGCCCTGGCCGCCGCCGAAAGTGAGAAGCAGGCTGAGTTCAACAAGGCGGCGGACGAGTACGACTCCTACCTGCGCTCGTTGATCAACAGCAGTAGCAGCAGCGGCACCAACGCCACCCTGTCCTGCTCTCTGGATTTTATCTGCCCCCTGGACAGTTATAAGTACATCTCCTGTGAGTACGGCAGCGGCGGCCATAAGGGCCGTGACTATGCAGCCCCCGGCGGTACGCCCATCCACGCGGTGGCGTCCGGCCAGGTCATCACGGTGGAAAGCCACTACAGCTACGGCTACTACGTCATGATCTACCACGGCACCGCTGACGACGGCAACAACTACACCACCCTGTACGCGCACATGAACTCCTGGCCTCCCGTCAGCGTTGGCCAGGCCGTGTCCAAAGGCGATGTGATCGGGTATGTGGGTTCCACCGGCAATTCCACCGGCAACCACCTGCACATTGAGCTGCGCCAGAACGGCGCCCGCATCAACCCGGCCCTGTATATCCCGTCGTAATTGTATGTTAGGAGGCGTTCCCATGGAAAATCATCACAAGACCGGTATCCGCGTGGTCTGTCTGGTCATCGCGGTGCTGATGGTTGCGGGTCTGTTTTCCTCGGTCGTTTATTCCCTGGTCTGATCCTACCGCCAAGACTGTGGCAGACGGCTTTGTTCCGCCTGCCGGATAAGGAGATTACCTGATTCATGAGCAGAAAAGTCAACCTGGCCGTGGCCGCCACCGTCACCCTCATCGCAATGGCCGTGACCTTCTCGATCACCATGGTCGTGTCCATGGATATGTTCAACAATACGGTGTCCAGCGTCAAGAACAAGGAACGCATGTACAACAAGCTGTCGGAAATCGACCGCTACGTGCGCGACAACGAATACTTCGACATCAATGAGGACACCCTCAACGACACCATTGCGTCCGGGTATATGCTGGGCATCAGCGATAAATATGCCCGCTACTATTCGGCCAAAGCCTACACCGAAAAGGTGGGGGTGGAAAGCGGCCGCCTGATGAACATCGGCGTGTCGGTGATCAAGGATGCCTCTTCCGGGTACGCCCGCATCATCCGGGTATATGAGAACAGCCCTGCCAGCGAGGTTGGCTTGCAGGTGGGCGGCTTTATTACCAACATCGACGATGCCAGCGTGCGCACCATGACCGACACGGCGGCCATCACCTCCGCTCTGCTGGGGGAGGAAGGCACCACCGTCCGCATCACCTATCTGAACCCCGACCGCCAGGAACAGCCGGCGGTGGAGCTGGTTCGTTCCAACTATACCACCGCCACCGTCTTCACCCAGATGACGGGGGACAACTGCGGGTATGTGTGTATTGATGCCTTTGCCTCCACCACCGGCACCGAGTTCCGCACCGCGGTGGAATCCCTGCTGAACCAGGGGGCCAAGGCACTGGTGTTTGACCTGCGCAACAACACCGGCGAGTCGTTGGAGGCGGCGCTGGTGGCCGCCGACTACTGCGTGCCTGCGGGGCTGATTGCCCAGAGTCAGGCCAAGGACGGCACCGTGACCGACCTGCGCATTTCGGATGACCACGAGATCACCGTGCCCATGGTTTGCCTGGTCAACGGCAACACTGCGGGCGGGGCCGAGCTGTTTGCCAACGCCCTGCGCAAGATGGCGGGCGCCAGCATTGTGGGCACTGCCACCGCCGGCAAGGGTGTGGTCCTCAGCGAACCCCAGAGCTTTTCCGACGGCAGCGCGGCGGTCATCACCATCGGCCTGCTGCTGGACAACGAAGGCCAGAGCTGGAACGGCAGCGGCCTGACCCCGGATGTGGAGGCTACCCTGACCGCCGACGAACAGAACAGCTACTATGACTTTACGGTCGAGACCGACCCGCAGATCAACAAAGCGGTGAACTCGGTCATGGCCATGGTCGGGTAAGGAGGGCCACCTATGCCGGCTTTAACCGACCTTTCCACCATCCGCGACCTGTGTGCGCGGTATGACTTTGCCCTTTCCAAGGGCTTTGGTCAGAACTTCATCATCAATCCCGGCGTCTGTCCCCGCATTGCGGAAGCCTCCGGCATCGGCCCCGGCTGGGGTGCCCTGGAGGTGGGCCCCGGTATCGGTGTCCTCACCGAACAGCTGGCCCAACGGGCCGACAAGGTGGTTTCGGTGGAGGTGGACAAGCGCCTGGAACCCCTTCTGGCCGAGACTATGGCCGGGTACGACAACTTTAAATTGGTCATGGGGGACGTGCTCAAGGTAGACCTGGCCGCTTTGCTGAAAGAAGAATTCGGCGACCGTCCGGTGGCGGTCTGCGCCAATCTGCCGTATTACATTACCAGCCCCATTCTGATGCGCCTTCTGGAAGAGAAACTGCCGGTGGAGAATATCACCGTCATGGTGCAGAAAGAGGCCGCACAGCGCCTGTGTGCCGCCCCCGGCACCCGGGAAGCCGGGGCCATCAGCTACGCCGTGGCCTATTACTCCAGCCCCAAAATGCTCTTCACGGTGCAGCCGGGCAGTTTTTACCCGGCGCCCAAGGTCACCAGCGCGGTCATTCGTCTGGATGTGCACAAACAACCCACCGTGCAGGTGCCGGGCGGGGACGAAGCGGGGTTGTTCCGCTTGATCCGGGCGGCCTTCTCCCAGCGGCGCAAGACCATTGCCAACGTGGTGGCTTCCGGGTTGAATCTGCCCAAATCTCAGGTGCAGGAGGCCTTGCAGGTTGCCGGCCTGGACGCCCGCCTGCGCCCCGAACAGCTGACGCTGCAGCAGTATTGTGACCTGCTGGGGGCGCTGTCCGGTTGACAGGGCAGCCCGGCCATGTTACAATAATATAGTCCCCGCTGGCATAGCTCAATTGGCAGAGCAGCTGATTTGTAATCAGCAGGTTGCAGGTTCGATTCCTGTTGCCAGCTCCAAAAATACCGCGTCATTGCGTTGCATTTTGCAACCGGTGACGCGGCTTTTTTTGCTTTCTTGATATTTGACTACTTTTTGACTACTTTTCATGAAAAAAGTGACGCTTTTTAATTCGAAAAAGTGACGACATTTTATACGGACATGGAATCATAATAGGCATCCAATCGCCCTACAACTTGCAGTCCGTCCTCGGCTTCCAGATGTGTGTAGATGTTGGCTGTCATCTGGATGGAAGCGTGGCCCATCAGCTTCTGGGCGGTGCGCAGATCCACGCCGGCGTGATACAGGGTGGTAGCAAAGGTATGGCGCAGCATGTGGGGCCTGACCTCAAAATCAACCATAGCTCTGACGTTCTGCCGCCACATGCGGTCAAAGCAAGTGCTGGTCATCACGCCGCCAGAAGGGGAGGGGACAACATATACGCTGGGGTGTGGCGTTTCATCCAGAATCTTGCGCAACGGGGCCGGAATCGGCAGCACCCGGTGGGCTGCTTTGCTCTTCAGCTCCATGCTGGGGTCGGGCTGGTTTCCGTCCGGGAATGTGACGGCACGCGCCACGACAAGGCTGGCAGGCCCTATATCAGTCCATTTAAGGCCGAGGGCTTCTTCTTTCCTGAGCCCACAGTACAGGCAGAGCGCGCAGAAAACACGGGCGCGGGGCTCCAGGATGGCCAGCATCAGTGCACGGGCTTCTTCTGGGGTCAGATATTCCTTCCTGGACGGTCTGGCATGCGGTGTGGTCTTGATGCCGTCTGTTGGATTGCGCATGATGAGATTGTTCAAGCGTGCTGTTTCAAACAGTTGCCGCATGGTCAGCAAGACCTTGTGCTGCAGGCTGACCGACTTTCCGGCCACACGGGCCATGACCCGCCGGATATGGACAGGGCGAACGTCTTGCAGTTCCATCATGCCCAGTTCCGGCATGATGTGCTTGTTGTAGGCGCCGCGGTACATACGCACGGTGCTGGCCCGGAGATCGGCTTTGTAGCTTTGCAGCCATACCTTGGCCCATTCACCCACCAGAGTGTGGTCACCGACCTGAAGTCCGGCGTGATCCTGAGCACGCAGAGCATCTTCGGCCGCATTCAGCTCGGCCAGGGTCTTGCCGTATACGATCTTCTGCCGGCCATCTGACAGCGTGACTTTGCGCTGGTACCGTCCGTCTTTTCGCTTCTTCAGTTTTGCCATAAAAAAACACCTCCGGGGTATGACTTGCAAAGCCTGCCCCGAAGGTGGTACAATACAGATGTCTGGTCGGTATTGTTCTCTTGGGACAAGCTGATCTTCTTACGCCCTGTCGGTTGCCGCCGGCGGGGCGTTTTTTATTTCTTCCCATCGTGTCGAAATGGTAAGTGTAGTTGCAGTTATTGCAGGCAAAAACTGTAACTTAAAGTTAAAAATTAGAGTTTTTGTCTCTGTTTTTGAAATAAGTTAATGGAAAAAGTGAAAAACGAAACAAAAACATAACAAAAAACACACCGTGTGTATTCGTTTTCCTTGTGTGGTTTTTATTCCTGTGTTTGAGTTCCGAGCACACCCACATTCCACACCTGGTTGCTCAGCGATAAGGCATTATGCTTCTCAAACCGCGAACGGATGGGCTTTCCAGAGGTTCCCCCAATCGTGAGAACTGTATACTTTTTAGGCAACCAATTTTGCGTGCCATAAAAGTATACACAAAGCGTGTATATGATGGAATACAGCTAACGAAAACATTTATCTGTTTTTAATTTCCCAGCGATGGCCGCAATTCTGACAAACTGCATAACTCTTTGTCTTACTTTTTCGGCCACGAAGGAGCAAAATCAATGCGATCCATCCAATCACAGGGATGCAAAGTAGAACCAGGTATAAAAGAACGATCAGGCAACCTCGGCTTTTCATTTCTGCAACGGCCTGAACTTGAACATTTTGGCTTCCGCACTTAGGGCAAATCATGATAATTCCTCCTCGTCTGTTTGTATGGATTAAAACCAGTGGGTATATCCAACGGCCTTGCCCTCAATGTGGACGGTTTCCAGGACAGAGCCGGTGAATATCATGGGGGACATGGAGGAATTGCACGGGTTCAGCTGCAGAACCTGCTGCTGCTCGTCCCAGAACACACGCTTCAAGGTTGCCTCTCCGTCGATTCTGACGGCGGCAATCTGGCCATTATCGACCTCCGGCTGGATGTGGATATAGACAACGTCCCCGTCATGGATGCCGGCGTCGATCATGCTGTCACCCTTACAGCGCAGGCAAAAATCACAGTGGGCATCCTCCGGCACGTCCACATAGTCCTCAATGTTTTCCTCCGCGGTGATGGGCTCGCCACAGGCGATAGCGCCGACAAGTGGACGTTTTACCGTTTTGGGGAGAGGTTCGAAGCCGGGTGGGATGGTGGTTTCTTCATCCGAGAGTCCCATCAAATAAGTCGGCTTCACCCCCAATGCGAGAGCTAGCTTTTCAATCATGGAGCGTTTTAGGTTTACGACAAGACCCGTTTCATATTTATAAATCGCAGATTTCTGAACACCAACCTTTTGGCCGAGCTCTTCTTGCGTCAAGCCATGCTGGATTCGCAGGGCCTTGATTCTTTCTCCCATCGTCATTTTGGATACCTCCGTGTCTTAATAATACCATAGATTTTCAAAAAATCAAGAAAAAATGTCTTGACAAGACACCGAAACGGTGGTATTTTGTGAGTGTCCCAAAAAGACACTGAAAGGAGGTGCGCAATGAATAAAGCTATGTTGGAGAGCGTCATGAAGCTGAACTCAGATACTCAGTCGGATTTGGCGGATTACCTTGGGATAAGCTTGTCGCGGCTGAACGCCAAAATCAATGAATATCGCGGCGCGCAGTTCTTCCAGACTGAGATTGCAGCTATCAAAAAGCGGTATTCGCTCAGTGAAGCCCAGATTGACGCTATTTTTTTTGGCGGGAAAGTATCTTAAAAAGATACCAACGCCACTACAAAGGAGGTACAAAGTGACCGAAATCCAAACCTACACCAACGCCGCGTTTGGCAGCGTACGCGTCCTGTACGAAGATGGTAAACCGCTGTTCTGCGGTACGGACGCCTGTAAGGCGCTGGGGTATAAGAACCAGAGCAAGGCGCTCAACGACCATTGCAAGGGGGTAACGAAACGTTATATCCCTACCAGCGGGGGAAAGCAGCAGGCAAACTTCCTCCCCGAAGGCGACCTGTACCGGCTCATCACCCACAGCAAGCTGCCCAGCGCGGAAAAGTTCGAGCACTGGGGGTTCGATGAAGTTCTGCCCGCCATCCGCAAAGACGGAATGTACGGTGCGGACCCGGCAGAGCTGGAACGCCTGCGCCGGAGCAACCAGGCGCTGCGCGATTGGCTCAGCCTGCTGGCCGACCGCAAGCGCGACCTGGTGGAGATTCAGTATGAATGCGAAAAGGCCAGAAAGAGCAGGGAAGACGCAAAGGCATACTACCTTGAAGTCAAGGCCAACTACAGTAAGTGGTGTGACCTGGTCCGCACCTTTGAGAACCTGACCAGGCAGGCACAGGCCGACATCAATTCCTATATCGACCAGATCCAGATCGTGGCACTGACCACGCCGGTGCTGGACGAGGAGCTGAGCACAATGCTGGATGAGATGGCGCAGCAAATGCTTGTCTCAAGAAAAGAGCCGCAGTAAGGAGGAGGTGAACAGCTTGGAATTAAACGACCTCTCTTTGATTTTAGGACTTCTTGCCATATTGCTCAGCATCGCGACCTGGATTATGCGCCACAAGTGAAAAGTTCTTTTTTCGTCTCGATGTTTGCAAAGAAAGCTCGATTTCGGTTTTCTTGGCAAAAACGTCTTTTGCTTCGGGCGGTACATATACGAGAAAGTACCCTCCAATTGCACCGCGACCTTCGATTTTGAATGGGATCGCCTGCGATTTGATTTCTTCCTGTTTTACTACTTCATGGTTTTTGAGTTTCGTAAACTCCCAAACACATACAGACGGGAAAAGGAATTCAAACTCACACCCTTGATAAATCAGGAACATTCTTGAAATCGAAATTGGAGCAGAAGAACGATTCACAATATTAAGGCGCAACTGCAAAACCGTCTTTCCATTTGGGCGAATACCGCAACAATGGCTGATATACTCAACCGAAATGGAACATCGGTTGCGCCAGAGATCGGAAAAGAAGTTCCATAGAGAAAGACCGAAGCCAGCCAGAGCAATAAAAAAAGTAATGTTATCCCTTACGGATAGCCACCCTATCAATTTTGGAATCATAATAAGCCCCTTTTTAATTTCGATTTTGCCTTATTTCCTGCTCTGCTTGCCCCATTGTAGCACGGGCCGGGAAGGGGGGCAAGCAAAGGAGGTACACCATGAACGAAACTATGAACGCCCTGCTTGATGCGCTGGCCGATGCCCTTGCCGAACGTCTGGCCGAGCGGTTGCCGCCCAGAGGCCAGCCGCCTACCTACACCGCCGCCCAGCTGGCAGAGCGGTACAGCATGAGTAAGAGCAGCATTCAGCGCCTGATCCGGGCGGGAGAGTTCGGGGAAACGATCAATACAGGCCCCCGCACCCACCTGGTCACCGCCGAGGGCGTCCGCCAGTTCGAATCGGCGCACACCGCCCCGGCCCACAAAAACCAGCAGGGAAAAGCAATCCGGCGGCGGGGGAGACACATCGACCCCGGCCCTATCTGAAAGGAGAATCGTTATGACCAAAAACAAAGTGGCCGCCCCGGTGCTGGAACACCGGAACGGCCGAGAAGCGCGGGAAACTATCACGAAAACCCGCATTTTCATTGTACCCAAGATTCGGGCGTTTGTCCACAACTTCGTGGTCGGGCTTGGTGCTGCTGGTGTGGGACTGTTCATTGGCGCGGGCATTCCTCAGTTGCTTGGCATCGTGAGCTTCCGCCCCTGGCCGCTCGTGTTGGGCGTACTGATGACGGTAGTGGGCTGCTGGGAGGAGGTGCGCGGCGATGCGGCTGAAAGGAATTCTCATTGATAGCGGTGAGCCCCCGGTACTTTATGATTTGGCGGATACCGAGCAGGGTCTGGCAGCCTTTGTGGGTGGACCGTTGAAGCGCAAGCCTATCCGCAGACAGTTTGCCGCACTCCTTTACACAGACGCTGTGCGAGGAATGCCCACACGCTACTATGATGGCCTGTGGTATTACGGCCGATTGCTGATCGTTGGCTGGCGCAAAGGACGCCCCCAGTCGTTGACCCGAGAGGAACAGGAAACACTGTTGAGGCAGTGGAGCCAGATGGAGGTGAAGGATCTTGCCTGACTATGAAGACATTGTGTACCGTGCCAATAGAAATGGAGATCCGGCAGCTGATTCAGATTGTCTGGCCTACATATTGGCAGTGCTTGATTCGGTGCCGGACCACACTGAAGCACTTTTACAGATCCGCGGCCTGTTGGATGCCCGCGCTTCCGGCCGTGCCCAGCGCATGGAAGATCTGAATGTGGAGGTGTGAGAGTGAAGCAATACAAGACACAATACGGCACTGTGTTTGCCGTGAGGGAATATAAGGGGGCGCCTGCGATCATGTGCCGCGCAGAAATTTCCGAGACGTGGTCTTTGAGCAGCATGATCGCCCCGTTCACGCCTGGGGCCTGGACGGAGGACGAATTGCAAGCCCAACTTGAGAACTGGGCCGCAGTGAAAGGATGGAAACAGGTAGAGGATACCGCCAGCGAATGCCTGTGTTCCACCTGTACCTGTACGGGATGTCATGAAAGCTGCTTCCACAACTGCACAGCCTGCGGCAATCTCGTAACCCAATGCAACAGCTACCAGACGGAAGGCGAGAAGAGCTTGCCCGCCAGCTCCGAGCCGCCGGAGATCGTGGACGAATGCAGCGAGCCGGATTGCATGTGCAAAACATGTGGGCGGGAAAGCTGTTTCGCCCATGGCTGCGCAAAAGAGTGTCCCGCCAATGCAGAAGAATCCTGCCTGACTGTCACCTGCCCGGAGTACATCGAAAGGACGGATACCACATGCAACTGCCAAACGACCGCTGCCCCGACTGGGGATGCTGCTGCGACCACGGTCGAGCGTGCTGTGAAAGAGCAGCCCAGGGGGGTGGAAATCTCGACCACCTCGGAGAGCGGGGCGGATGCAAGCACGCCATTGTCGGAATCATCCTCCACGCAAGGCCCGAATTCCTCACCGGCCCCCGCCTCCCGTGCGGATGCTGGAGCTGCCGAACAAGGCCTGTCCACTGCTGGACCTGTCTCTTTGGAAGCTAAGGACATGAATGTCCCTACCTTTGACTTCTCGGCGCTGGGCGATCTTGCCGGGCAGGCAGCAGAAGCAGATGAACAGTTTAATCTGCATTATGGCCGTGCGCAAGATGAATTTCTGGTTGCCTGCATCTACATGGCGCGCATCCATGCTCTTACTGCAAAAGCCGGAAGATACGGCGGCGGGACATGGACTTCCTGGTACCAAAGCAAGGGAATCAGCGAAGGAAGTGCACGCACGATGGTACAAAATGGAGACGGTTTTAAATCCGCAACTGCTGCGGATTTAAAAAATCTTCCAGCTCTCACGAAAAAGGATATCAACTTAATTGCCCGCCAGGGGGCTGCCGAGCAGGTATTGGAGGCTGCCGGACAAGGGGATTCTGCACGCATCCAGGAGATCATGGCCCAACTGAAGGCCGAACAGACCGCCCGGAAGCAAGCCGAGCAGGCCCTTGCCGCCGAAAAGCAGTCCAGTGCAGGCACCAGCGCCCTGCTGGCCGATGAGCAGCAGCGCCGCCAGCAGGCCAACGAGGCCCGCATTGCCGCAGAAAATCGCGCCGCAAACGCCGACGCCCGCGCCAGGGCCGCCGAGCACGACCGGGACGAAGCCCGCAAGGAGAGGGACGGCGCCCGGGATGCCCTGCAGGCCGTCAAACTGAGGGGCGACCGACTGAAAGCCGAGAACGATGATCTGAAAGCCCGTCCCATCGAGGCCGCTGTAGTAGATGAGGACGAAGTCAATCGCCGCGCCGAGGCCCGTGCGCAGGAAGTACTTGCCGCCAAGCTGACTGAACAGAGGGAAATCTCTGCCCGCAATGCCGAGGATGCAATCATACTGCTTGGACGTCAAATTAACACGGCCTGGCAGATGGTCCGCCCCTTCCTGGCGGAAATGGACGAGTTGCAACGGGTTGAAGCCGTCGACCGTATCAATAAAGAATGGGCCCAGACCCAGAAGGAGATCATGTCATGTCTGTGAAAATCACTCAATTTGAGGCCGAAAACGTCAAGCGAATTAAGGCGGTTCAAATCATCCCCGCCGAAAACGGTCTGACCCTGATTGGCGGTGACAACAACCAGGGCAAGACCAGCGTACTGGATTCCATCGCATGGGCCTTGGGTGGGGATAAGTTCCGCCCGGCGGCCGCCCAGCGGGACGGTGCCAACGCCCCCGCCCACCTGCGGGTGGTACTCTCCAACGGCTGCATCGTGGAGCGCAAAGGCAAGAACAGCGCTCTGACTGTTACCGACCCCACCGGCAAGCGGGCAGGCCAGCAGCTGCTCAACGAATTCGTGGAGGCCCTGGCCTTGGACCTGCCCCGGTTTATGAACGCCAACGACCGCGAAAAGGCCGACACGCTGCTCAAGATCATCGGCGTGGGGGACATGTTGGCTTGCATTGATCGTGAAATCAAGCAGGTATACGACAAACGCACCGCCATCGGCCAGATCGCTGAAAGTAAACAGCACTATGCCGACGAGATGTTGGAGTACCCGGAAGCTCCCTCTGCACCCATCTTCGCCACAGAGTTGATTCGACGTCAACAGGACATCCTGGCCCGTAACGGAGAAAACCAGCGCAAACGGGACCTTGCCGCGCAGTTGGAACAGCAGGTGCACCTGCTGCAGCAAAAGGTTGACAATCTGGCAGAGCAGCTGCGGGAAGCCAGTGAGGCATGTTCTAAGGCTATGCAGGATCTGGAAACAGCTCGAAAGTCTGCTTCTGATCTGCAGGATGAGAGTACCGCTGAGTTGGAAGCCGACCTGCAGAACATCGAGGAGACGAACCGCAAGGTTCGTGCCAATATGGACAAGGCGCGTGCAGAGGATGAGGCACGCCAGTTGGCTGAACAGTATAAGCAGCTGACCGAAAATATCAATGCCCTGCGCGCCAAGAGGACTGCTTTGCTCAATGGTGCGGACCTGCCGCTTCCGGGCCTTGGTGTCGATGATGGCCGACTGACCTATAACGGGCACCAGTGGAATGATATGTCTGGCAGTGACCAGTTGCGTGTGGCCACGGCCATCGTTCGGAAGCTGAACCCCAACTGCGGCTTTGTGCTGCTGGACAAGCTGGAGCAGATGGACCTGCGCACCTTGCGGGAATTCGGTGCCTGGCTGGAAGGGGAGGGCCTGCAGGCTATTGCCACCCGGGTGAGCACCGGCGGCGAGTGCCGCATCATCATTGAGGACGGCCGCGTGCGCGGCCAGGATACCGAGACCCGCCTGGAGGCAACCACCCCCAGGCAGTGGATGAAAGGAGAGTTCTGACATGGGCAAATACCAGATCACAGGGGGGACCATCCCCGCGCCGGTTAAGGTCGTGCTGTACGGGCCGGAGGGCATCGGCAAGTCCACCTTCGCGGCGCGGTTCCCGGACCCGGTGTTCATCGACACCGAGGGCGGCACCAAGCGCCTGGACGTACGCCGGCTGCCCCGGCCCACCAGCTGGGCGATGTTGCTGGACGAAGTGGCCGAAGCCGCCCGGGGTGGCGTTCCTTGTACCACCCTGGTGCTGGACACCGCCGACTGGGCCGAAACGCTGTGCATCCGCTCAATCTGCGCCAAGGCAAAGGTGGACGGGCTGGAAGGCTTCGGCTACGGCAAAGGCTACGTCTACGTTAAGGAGGAATTCGGCCGCCTGCTGGACCAGCTGGAAGAGGTTGTGGCCACCGGTCGCAACGTGGTGGTGCTGGCCCACGCCACGATCGCCAAGTTCGAGCAGCCAGACGCCGTTGGCAACTACGACCGCTGGCAGATGAAGACCACCAAGCAGGTGGCACCGCTGCTTCGGGAATGGTGCGATATGCTGCTGTTCGCCAACTACAAGACGGTGGTGGAAAAATCCGGCAGCGGCCCCAACGCAAAGAACAAGGCCAGCGGCGGGCGGCGGGTGATGTACACCACCCACCACGCCTGTTGGGACGCCAAGAACCGTTTCGGCCTGGCCGATGAACTGCCGCTGGACTATGGGGCCATCGCGGGGGTGGTGCCCGGCAGCGTCCGGCCTGCCACTGCGCCGCCCGCCGCCCCTGCGACCGCAAGCCGCCCTGTGATGGTGGAGGATGAACCCGCAAACCCTACGCCGACCCGCAGGACGACCCCCGCGCCCTCGGTTTCCCCCAGCGTTGCTACTGCTGCACCGGCGCCGACTTCGACTGCGAAGCCTACGGACGCGGCCCCTGTCCTTGATCCTGCAGAGGTGGAAGCCAGCTACCGCGCCAGGCTGGACGCCAACCTGCGGGACGCCGGTATCCCCGACAACCTGCGTGCGCTGATGGTGGCCAACAAGGTTGAGGAAGCCGACATCCGCAAGGTGGTCGCCCAGAAGGGCTACTTCCCCGAAGATATGCCCATCCGGGACTATCCGGCAGACTTTGTGGAAGGCTGCCTGGTGGGTGCCTGGGATGCGGTGTACGAGATGGTAAAAGACTTTGGCGACGTTCCGTTTTGATACGAAAGGAGATTTATACTTATGGCATACGAAGAAAACACCGGCCGCGCTTTTGGCTGGGACGATGAAATCCAGAACGACGGCCCCGACTATGTCCTTTTGCCGGACGGTGATTATCCCTTCACTGTCACCAAGTTCGAGCGGGCTCGTTTTGATGGAAGCGCCAAGCTGCCGCCCTGCTCTATGGCTAAGTTGTCCATCACGGTTCATGGCGGCGACAAGGGGGATGCATATGTGACCCACCGCCTCTACCTGCACACTCGCACCGAAGGCCTCCTCTGTGCCTTCTTTGAGAGCATCGGCCAGCGTAAGCATGGTGAGAAACTGCGCCCGCGCTGGGACGCGCTTGTCGGTTCCCAGGGACTTTGCCATCTTGAAATCCATGAATATACCAAGAAGGACGGCAATCCTGGTACCAGCAATGAAATCACGAAGTTCCTGCCGCCGCCTGAACCCAAGGCCGCGCCGGCAGCTACTTCCTGGAAACAGGGGTCGTTTTGATGGCCGCTGAATTGCGGCCGTACCAGCAGGAAGCACGAGAAGGCGTTCACGCCCAGTGGGATAGTGGGCGCCTTCGTGTGCTTGCGGTACTGCCAACAGGAACCGGAAAAACAATCGTGTTTGCCAAAATTGCTGAGGACCAGGTAAGAGCGGGGGACCGAGTGCTGATCCTGGCGCACCGGGGCGAGCTGCTGGAGCAGGCGTCCGACAAATTGTACAAAGCCACCGGTTTGACCTGTGCAGTGGAAAAAGCCGAGCAAAGTTGCCTGACCGCCTGGAACCGGGTGGTAGTGGGCAGCGTGCAGAGCCTGATGCGCCCCAAGCGGTTGGAACAGTTCGACCGCCGGTACTTCGGCACCATCATCGTGGATGAGGCCCACCATGCCGTCACCGACGGTTACCGGCGCATCCTGGACTGGTTCGGCGATGCCCGGGTACTGGGTGTCACTGCCACCCCCGACCGTGGCGATCTGCGCAACCTGGGCGAGGTGTTTGACTCCCTGGCCTACGAGTACAAGCTGACACAGGCCATCCGGGACGGGTACTTGTGCCGCATCATGGCCCAGACTATCCCCCTGAAGCTGGATATTTCCACTGTGGGCATGAGTGGCGGAGACTTTGCCGCTGAGGACCTTGGCACCGCCCTGGACCCGTACCTGGACCAGATCGCCGAGCAGATGTCCCACTATTGCCGCGACCGCAAAACCGTTGTGTTCCTGCCTCTGATCAAGACCTCGCAGAAGTTCCGGGACAAGCTCAACGCCCACGGATTCCGGGCTGCCGAGGTCAACGGCAAAAGCCCTGACCGGGCCGAGATCCAGGCGGATTTTTCCGCCGGCAAGTACAACGTGCTGTGCAACAGTATGCTGCTCACCGAAGGGTGGGACTGCCCCAGCGTTGACTGTGTGGTGGTTTTGCGGCCCACTAAGGTGCGCAGCCTGTACAGCCAGATGGTGGGCCGCGGCACCCGCCTCAGCCCCGAAACGGGCAAACAGGACCTGCTTTTGCTGGACTTCCTCTGGCTCACCGACCGGCACGAACTGTGCCGCCCCGCCGACCTGATCTGCGAAGACCACCAGGTGGCCGTGCAGATGACCGACAACCTGGCCGCGGGCGGAGAACCCAAGGACCTGGAAGAAGCAGTACAGCAAGCAAATGCCGATGTGGTCCTCCAGCGGGAGGAAGCCCTGGCCAAGAAGCTGGCCGAACAGCGCCGTAAGCGTGCCAGGCTGGTGGATCCTCTCCAGTACGAGATGAGCATCCAGGCCGAGGACCTGTCCGGCTATGTGCCGGCCTTTGGCTGGGAGAGCGCCCCGCCAACAGACAGCCAGACGGCAGCTCTGGAGAAGTTCGGCATCCTGCCCGATGCCGTGGACACCGCCGGCAAGGCGAGCCTGCTGCTGGATCGCCTGGCCAAGCGCCAGGAACAGGGAATGTCCACTCCCAAGCAGATCCGCCGCCTGGAGCAGTACGGCTTCCGGCATGTGGGCACTTGGACCTTTGATCAGGCTTCCCATATGATCACCCGTATCGCCGCCGGAGGCTGGCGTGGGGCGCCAAAGGGAGTTGACCCCAAGACATATACCCCGAATTTTGTGTAAGGTGGTGAGCACTTGAATGAAGATCTCCGTCAGGCGCTGGACTTCCTGTCCCCGGCGTCTTGTACGTATCAGGAATGGCTGACCGTTGGCATGGGGCTTAAACAGGCAGGTTTGCCTGTAACTATGTGGGAGCAGTGGAGTGCGCAGGATGGTAGCCGGTATCATAAGGGGGAATGCTCCCGAAAATGGGAGAGCTTTCGCGGGAGCGCATCCCCTGTTACCGAGAACAGCATTTTTAAAATAGCACGAGACCATGGGTGGTCAGGTTCGGAAGGACATGCGCTGGACTGGGATGACGTTATTGACGCACCAACGGATGGCAGGGTGGTTGACCCACACTGGTTGGATGTACCTGACCTGGCCATCCCGGATGACAACACGCCCTGGAACCCTGCAGCCCAGCTGATTGAATACCTGCGGGCCCTGTACGAGCCGTCGGACCATGTAGCCTATGTCACCGAAAGTTTTATGGATAAAGACCGGCGCCGCCCCACCAAGGGACACTGGGACCGCACGGCGGAGCAGCTTATTGCAGAGCTGGAGAAGTGTGGCGGTGAACTGGGGAAGGTCCTGGGAGATTATGATCCCGAGGTTGGCGCCTGGATCTGTTTTAACCCGGTAAACGGCCAAGGGCGCCGTGATGCCGACATCACCGAGTACCGCTATGCTTTGGTCGAATCCGATGAACAGGATCTGAACCGGCAAGCCGCAATCCTGCACCAGCTGGAATTGCCTTTGGCTGCCCTTGTGTATAGCGGCAAAAAGAGTCTGCACGCCATTGTAAAGGTGGATGCTCCCGATTACACCGAATACCGCAAGCGGGTGGACTACCTGTACGAAGTGTGTAAGAAAAATGGTTTGGTTATCGACCAGCAGAACCGCAATCCCAGCCGCCTGTCACGGATGCCCGGAATTACACGTAACGGACAGAAGCAGTTCCTGCTGGAGACAAACACCGGGAAATCCTGTTGGCAGGAATGGAGGGACTGGATCGAGTCGGCTACCGATGATCTGCCCGAAACCGAAAGCCTTTCCGACAGCTGGGACGCCATGCCGGAACTGGCTCCGCCGCTGATCGCAGGCGTACTGCGCCAGGGGCACAAGATGCTGCTGGCCGGGCCCAGCAAGGCCGGCAAGAGCTTTGCCCTCATCGAGCTGTGCATCTGCATCGCCGAGGGCGTTCCCTGGCTGGGTCGGTTCGACTGCGCCCAAGGTAAGGTGCTGTACATCAACCTGGAACTGGACCGGGCCTCCTGCCTGCACCGCTTCCGGGATGTATACGACGCCCTGGGCCTGCCGCCCGGCCATGTGGGGAACATCGACCTGTGGAACCTGCGCGGCGCCAGCGTGCCCATGGACAAGCTGGCCCCCAAGCTGATCCGGCGGGCTGCCAAAAAGGACTATATCGCCATCATCCTGGACCCTATCTACAAGGTCATCACCGGCGACGAGAACAGCGCCGATCAGATGGCTAAGTTCTGCAACCAGTTCGATTTGGTCTGCCGGGAGCTGGGCTGTGCCGTGATCTACTGCCACCATCACAGCAAGGGAGCCCAGGGCGGAAAGCGCAGCATGGACCGCGCATCCGGCTCCGGCGTCTTCGCCCGGGACCCAGACGCCATGCTGGACATGACCGAGCTGGAACCCACCGATGCCATCCGGGAGCAGCTGCGAAACCGGGCTGCCTGCGCGGCCTGCACTGTGGCCTTGGACCGGCGGGGACTGGAGGATGCCTACACCCGGGAAGATGCCCTCAGCCGTGCCCGTATGCTGGAGATCTGCAAGGAGAACCTGTCCCTGTCCGACCGGCGGGCGCTGGACACAGCCATCGAGCAGGCTTCCCAAAAGGCTACGGCCCGGACAGCCTGGCGCATCGAGGGAACCCTGCGGGAGTTTGCCCGCTTCGACCCCGTGAACTTGTGGTTCGATTACCCCGTCCACAAGCTGGACGATGGACTTCTGGAGGACCTGCAGCCCGAAAGCGACTATAAGACCTTAGGTGCCAGAGGGGCGGCAAAACGGTGGAGCGACAAGGGCAGGGAGGATCAGGCAAAGAAGCGCAGCAGGGAGCTGGACAGTGCCTTTGAGGCCTGCACCATGGACGGCGAGGTCACGGTCTATGCCATGGCCCAATATATGGACCTGAAGCCCCGCACTGTCAAAAACCGGTTGAAAGCGGACGGTGGTTACTGGATTGATGGCGAAAAGGTAGGACGAAAAGAGCCTGGTTACAAAGGGTAAAATACAGAATGTATTATTTTGGTGTACGAGATGTATAATTCTGCAATTATAGCCGCTATTTGTGCAACTGCAAAAATGTTGTGAATAGCGAAAAATGCCGCTATAAACTGCAAAATTGCAGTGCGTAAATAGCCTTATATATATATACAAAACAACTGCGTTGTGTTTGGGTGTCCCCAAGTATGGGGCGTACACAGCCCCCATACATTGGGGAACCCCCTCCCAAACACGTTGGCCAAAAGAAAGGAGAAATATCCATGCAATTTTTTCTTCCCATGCGCCCACCCACGGTGACCCATCACGACAAGGATCTGCACGCCTTCATGCGGGGCGGCAAGCCCTGCGCGGTGCTGCACGACAGTCCCGAACTGAAGGACGCCCGCGCAAAACTCCACGCCGCTCTGGCACCCTACGCGCCGGACAAGCCCTTTGGCGGTCCGGTGAGGCTTCTGGTCAAGTGGTGTTTCCCGTCTGATGACCGCCACGCTGACGGCGAGTGGAAAACGACCAAGCCGGATACCGATAACCTGGACAAGGCCCTCAAAGACGAAATGACCCGTCTGCACTTCTGGCGCGATGACGCCCAGGTATGCAGCGAAATCAGCGAGAAATTCTGGGCGGATGTTCCCGGGATCTTCGTGAAGGTGGTAGCACTGTGAAAAACCTGACCTTTGACGCAGTCAACAGCTGCTGTATACCGTATGACCCGCTGCCGTCCGGCCTGACGGCCCAGCTGCAACGCCTTGTCACTGAGGAACGCCCGAGCGCCTGCACCGGCTGCGGCTTTGAAAATTCCTGTGCTATCAGGGGCTGCGCAGTCCTGCGCAGCGTGAGCCGTGTGGTGGCAGTAGTCGGCAAGGAGAGGAGAAGAACCCAGGATGGGGAAGTGGTGGGAAGCCATGGTAAAGATTGATTTAAGAAAAACCGAACCTGAAGATGTCCATCTGATTCGGGAATTGCAATCATATGGATTGCCTGACAGCCTGATTCAGCTTGCATACGACGAAACAATCAGGCGGCGGGAAGAGGGTACAGACAATGATGGAACTTGAACGCCGCGCACTGCTGGGCGACCGGCAGGCGCAGGAAGAATGTACTCGGCAGGGGATTGTGCTGCCGTGCGGATGTGGAAACCCTGCAAAACTGAGCTACGTTGAACGCGATCCTAGCGCGGACTTCGACCCGTGTCATGGGTATGTCGTGACATGCACCGGTTGCAACATGAACAGTTGGTATCACAAGGAAAAGCAGGAAGCCATAGCAGTCTGGAATAACAGGGCAGCCCCGCCGATTGGGCGGTGTAAAGACTGCAAATACGAAAAAAAGGCAACTTTCAACAAGGAGGGCTTTTTGGTTTGCCCTTGCTCCGGCATGGAGATTACACCCTTCTATTTCTGCAATCATTTTAAGGCAAAGGAGTGATGCCGATGAACTATGAAGAAAGCGCTGCTGGCAGTGCCGGAGATGGGCAATCACAAGGAGCTCGTTGCAGTGCTGGAACAGATTATGGAGGTGATGGGAAAATAGGAACGGATGGAAAGTAGTAAGAGCGTGTCCCCTTATAACAGCCTTTCGACGAACCGCTATCAAAACAATTCGCTTTATGAGGGAAAAATCATGCAGAAAAACGCGAGCCATAAACTGAATGAAGCTGTCACTGCTTTTGACCTGGATGAACCGATGTATCAGCTGAAATGCGCCATTGATTGTGTGGATGCGGTTCATACCGCCATGACGGATTCGCCCAATTCCCCGGATGGCTTTCTGGACGCTATGTTCGGGGCCATCGTAAACCTGTATAACGCCTACCAGGAACTGGAAGGCCAGATCTATTTGGATGAGGAGGATGAATAATGTGAAAATGGCATGGAAAAACTCCAGGTTCCGCCCCGGGGCACGAACTCAAGAAACGGTTCCGAGCTATACTCAGCAGCTGCATCGAGTGAAGGCTGAAGGTCTTCCCGGGGCATGCTTGGGGTGCCGATTCGAGCGCGGCTGCAGGGAGAATGGATGCGCGGTTCTTCGCCGTGTAAGCCGTATTGTGGCAGTGATCCAGGGGAAAACGTCTGATGTACTGAAAAACTGAAGGGGGAGGGGTGCATATTGTCTGATCAAAAAAGAAAGAGCCAGGCCGACAGGCGTTTCGGTGACTGTCCCTGCAGGGTATGCAAGAGGGATGACCTTTGCAACAAAAAGCCGGGCGAGTGCAAACCGTTTTCCTTCTGGTTCAGGATAAGGTGGAGGCAGTTTTGTAAAGGGGCGATGCGATGACTGACATCGAAAAGCGACGCTGGCTTCGTCGGTATCGCCAAGCCCTGCGCGTCGAAGACCGTCTGCGGGACAGGATCCGTGCTGTGCGCAGCCGCACAGAGTCAACCACGCAGGCTCTGCAACCCGTCGCCGGTGGCGGAAGCCGGAACGGCAGCAAACAGGAAAAAGGCACCGAGATCCTGGAAGCGTACCAAGCAGAGCTGGTGGCTCAGCTGGAAAAGTCACAGAGAATCCGCCAGGAAATCGAGGCAGCTATCAACCGCCTGAAGGATCCAATGCAGAGGGAAGTGCTCCAGTATCTCTATATAGACGGTCTCCCGGTATGGAAGACAGCCAACCGGATGTACATCTCAGATCGGTGGGTAAAAAGTCAGCACAAGAAAGCTCTTGCCAATCTGGAAATTGTTCCCCTCAGTTCACCTTTGTATGGTGTATTATGATATCGTCGAAAGGTGCATGGAAAGGGGCCACGCTATTTGCGTCTGGACCATAAACACTCTCCTGCAGCACGGGACCTGTGCGGGAATGCGGCCAAGCCGCTCCGCATCGCTGCGACATAAGGTACCCACCACCGGTTGGAATGCCGGTACCCCCAACCATTTTGGTCGGGGGATTTTTTATGCCCTGATTTTGCACGGAAAGAAAGGCCTGGCCCATTCGGAGGTTTACACCTTCACAAATTTGGAGCAGTACCCAAACGGTAAGGGAACGGGTTGCTAACCCGTCAGAGCCGAGAGGCTGTGCAGGTTCAAATCCTGTCTGCTCCGCCAATAGACTTATACTCGTGAAAGGTGGTGAACTATGGCGTCGGGCAAGAGCAGAGCGGGACGTCCGCCGAAGTACAAGACGGTGGAAGAGATGCAGGCGAAGATTGACGCCTACTTCACCGCCTGCGAGGGAACGCCCCTTCTGGATGATGAGGGGAAGGCCGTCACCGACAAGTACGGGGAACCGGTCATTGTGGGGGCGCACCCGCCCACCGTCACGGGCTTGGCCCTGGCGCTGGGTTTTACTGGGCGTCAGGCATTGCTCAATTACCAGGCAAAGCCCAAATTTGTGGACACGATAACACGCGCGAAGGCCCGGTGCGAAGCCTACGCCGAAGAACGGCTGTTCGACCGCAACGGGACGACCGGCGCCCAGTTCAGTCTGAAGTGCAACTTTGGGTGGAATGAAAAGGCCCCCGCAGATACCGACGGGGAGGTGCGGATCGTTGACGACCTGTAAATTGTCGGAGCTGATCTCGCCCGCCTTCTTTGATGTCCACCGGCAGATCAAGGCGGGGAAGGTGGATGAGCTGCTGGCCAAGGGCGGCCGAGGTTCTGCCAAGTCCAGCTACATCAGCGTGGAGCTGGTGCTGCAGCTGCTGCGCCGTCCAGACTGCAATGCGGTGGTGCTGCGCCGGGTGGACAAGACCCTGCGCACCAGCGTCTACGCCCAGATCTGCTGGGCCATCAACGCCCTGGGCCTGGGCGGGCACTTCCGGTGCACCGTCAGCCCGATGGAATGTGTCTACCGGCCTACCGGGCAGAAGATCCTCTTCTTTGGCCTGGATGACCCCGGCAAGCTCAAATCTTTGAAAGTGCCCCGCGGGTATGTGGGGTTGCTCTGGTTCGAGGAGCTGGATCAGTTCGATGGCGCCGAACAGGTGCGCAACGTGGAGCAGAGCTGTCTGCGCGGCGGCGAATACTCCCTGACTTTCAAGAGTTTCAACCCGCCCGCTTCGGCCCGCAGCTGGGTCAATCGCTACGCCCTGGACAACCGCCCGGGCAAGCTGGTGCATCACTCCACCTACCAAACGACCCCGGCCGCCTGGCTGGGGCCGCGATTTTTGGCGGATGCCGAACACCTGAAGGAAACGAACCCCACCGCCTACCGCCACGAGTACGGCGGGGAAGTTGTGGGCAGCGGTACCGCCGTATTCGAGAACCTGCGGCTGGAATCCATCCCGGAGGAACAGCTCCGCAGCTTTGACCGCCCGCTGTATGGTGTGGACTGGGGCTGGTATCCGGACCCCTGGGCCTACAACGCGGTACACTACGATGCCGCCCGGGGCGTTCTCTATATTCTGGATGAGCTGACCCGGCTGCGCACCTCCAACCGGGACACCGCCGACCTGCTTTTGCAGCGGGGGCTGACCGGGGCAGACTTCATCACCGCCGATTCTGCTGAACCCAAGAGCGTTGGGGACTACCGGGCGTTTGGCCTTTCCTGCCGTGCCGCCCAGAAGGGTCCTGGCAGCGTGACGGCCAGCATGAAGTGGCTGCAGGGTCTGGCGGGCATCGTCATTGACCAGAACCGGTGCCCCGACACAGCCCGGGAATTTTCGGAGTATGAGTATGAGCGGGATCCCCGCACCGGCGATGTACTGCCCGGATACCCGGATCTGAACAACCACCATATCGATGCGGTGCGCTATGCCACCGAGCTGATCTGGAAACGCCGAGGTGCGTAATGAACATCTTTAAGACATTGAGAGGAATGGCCATGAAACTGCTGAATCTGCGGGACGCCCGCGCTCTGGGCTGTGATATGTCCTCGCTTATGGAGCAGGCTGTGCAGGAATGGGACAAGCTGTTCTATCTCACCGACCAGCCTCCCCACAGTCTGAAGCTGGCCCAGACTGTCACCGCCTACATGGCTACCCTGGCCACCAGCGAACTGACTCTGAGCGCCGGGGCCGGGGCCAGGGCCGACTGGATCCAGGCACAGGCACAGCAAAACCTGCTGCCCTGTCTGTATGAGGCGGTACAGCTGGCGGGTGTTGGCGGTATGGCAGCCGTAAAGCCATATGCGGTGGGCGGCAGCCTGTACGCAGAGGTGATTCCCCGGTCCCGCATCTTTCCCGAACGGTGGGGACCCAACCGGCGTCTGGATGCCGGATACTTCACTGACTTCGACCATCTCGGTGACGGCACCGGGGCGGTGAGGGTGGAACACTTCGATATGACCGCCGAAGGTCTGCACATCACCAACCGGGCCTTCCGCCGTCAGTCCGTTGGGCTTCTGGGGGAGGAGATCGCCCTGGATAAGGTGGAGCGTTGGGCAGGCTTGGAAGCAGATCTGACCATCCATAACGTGGATCGCCCTCACTTCGGCCTGCTGCGGATGCCCATGCTGAACACGGTGGACGGCAGTGCCTACCCGGTGAGCCTGTACGCCAACGCCACAGACACCATCCGGCAGCTGGATGCTGCCTATGGTGACTTTGTATGGGAGCGGGAAACCGGCCGTCGTCGTATGATCATCGACAGGGTGGCGGCCATGAAAGACCCGGTCAACGGGAAACCGGCCATCCCGTTCAAGGAACTGGCCAGCGACCTGTTTATGACGATGGACATGCCGGACACGCATCCTTGGGACGATTACACCCCGGACCTGCGGTTTGAGCAGTATCGCAATGGCATTGAAACGCTGCTGCGCCTTCTGGAAATGCAGGTGGGATTCAGTGCGGGAACATTTGCCATCGACCCCAAGACTGGCCGCGTGACCGCCACCCAGGTGATCAGCGAGGACCGCACCACCTACAACACCATCAAGGCCATCCAGGACCGGGGGCTGACCACCGGCTTGCTGGATGTTCTGTACTGGTTCGACATCTATGCCAGTCTGTACGGTCTGGCCCCGGCGGGGAACTTTGAACCGGCGGTCAGCTTCGGGGACAGCATCTTCGAGGATACCGGTGTGGAGTTTCAGCGGCGGCTGTCCTTGGCACAGGCCAACTACCTGCGACCGGAGCAGCTGCTTGCGTGGTACTTCGGCGTGGATGAAGAGAAGGCACGGCAGATGATGCCACCTTCCAACCCTGACGTGCTGACCTTCGGTAGCCGCTGATGCTGACACCTGACTATCTGGAAAACCTGCCTGATGCACTGGTGGAACTGTGGCAGAATGTAGAAGATGACATTCTGCAGGATGTGGCCCGGCGGATCAAGGCCATGGATGAGCTGGACCCACTGGCACCCACCGCCGCGTGGCAGGCGTGGCGCCTGGAACAGGTGCAGGCCGTGCGCCAGGATGTCACCGACACCCTGGCCAAATACAGCGACCGGAGCCGTGACAATATCCGGCAGCTGCTCCTGGATGCCGGTCTGGAAACACTGGCGGCGGATGATGAGATCTACCGGGCGGCAGGGCTTACGCCTTCCCCGGTGCAGGACAGTGAGCCGCTGAACAACCTGCTCAATGCCGGGTATCAGCAGACCCTGGGCACCTGGCAGAACCTGACGGCCACCACGGCCGCCACCGTGACCGGCGCCTTTGAAAGCAGACTGGACAGGGCGTGGCTGCAGGTATCCAGCGGGGCCTTCGACTACAATACGGCCATCAAGAGCGCTGTGGATGACCTGGCTGACCACATGCCCGGCGTCACCTATCCCAGCGGCCACACCGACACCCTGGAAGTGGCGGTGCGCCGGGCGGTACTCACTGGCGTGAACCAGACGGCAGCTAAGCTGCAGCTGGCCCGCGCCGAGGAGATGGGCTGCGAGTTTGTGGAGGTCACGGCCCATGAGGGGGCCCGCCCGGAACACGCCCTCTGGCAAGGCAAGGTCTACCACATCGGCGGAGCGATTCTGTACCAGGGCGTATGGTATGAGGACTTCGAGACAGCCACCGGCTACGGAACGGGGCCGGGGTTGTGCGGGTGGAACTGCCGGCACAACTTTTACCCGTTCTTCCCTGGGATCTCGGTGCCCAATTATACCGCGGACCGCCTGGAGGAGCTGAACGCCAGGAATGTGGAGTATGGCGGGAAGCAGTACACCCGGTACGAGATCCGCCAGATGCGGCGTGCCCTGGAACGCACGGTGCGCAAATATAAGCGGCGCTTCCTGGCCGAGAAAGTAGCGGGACAGGACACCACCTCTACAGCCCTGCGGCTGAGGGATGCCCGGCGGGAGCTGAACGCTTTCATCGAAGCCACCGGCGACAAGGTGGACGGTGCCCGTACCGAGGTGTCCGGGTTCGGGTATGCGCAGGCCAGGGAAACCACCCGCCTTGTGCAGCAGGCCGAAACGGAGTATACTCAAAAGAGAGAAGAGGCGCTGCAGGTGATCCGCTCTGCGGAAACGCCGAAGACGCTGAATGCGGGGCACCAGCGCAAGCACATCCGGGAAGAAGGACGCGACATCGGCAACCGCAGCTTCCTGTATGGAACGATGGAAGATGCGCAGCGGCTGGTGGACAGGTACAGCGGTACCGGGGAGCCGAAGCTGGACGGAAATGGTAACTGGACGCACAAAGAATTTGTGACGGCAGACCACCTTGTTGGCGAATCTGTGAACCCTGAAACCGGAATTGCAACGCCTACCCATCGTTTTGCAATTCATTACGGAAAACGGGGGACCCATGTGGTTCCCATGGAGGAAAGAAAGACATGAAGCTATGGGAATACAGCGGTAAAAATGTTCGCATCACGTTGAAAGACGGACAAGTGTTCGAGGGGCGTGCCTACGACTATACTTCCGCGCTGGACAACGAGCCGGACCCGGAAAGTATTTCCATCGGCATCTTTGAACTTTTTGCCCCGGAGATCGCGAAGATCGAGCTGATCTGACCGGAAAAACGCCATATGCCAAAGCACGATGCAGACCGCACCGTGCTTTTTTCATGCAAAATTCAAGGAGGCAGAATGTGGAACTGAAAGATACTATCGACCTGATGAACAGTTCCGACTACAAGGACCGGTTCAAGGCTGAATACTGGCAGGTGAAAATCCGGCTGGAAAAGTTGCGCAAAATGATCGCAAAATGGCAGGCTGGAACGCTTGGCTTTACACCGTCCTGCAGTCTGAAGCTGTTGAAAGAGCAGGTAGAACCCATGCAGAATTATCTGGATACCCTGGAGGTGCGGGCGGAGATGGAAGGCATCTCTGTCTGATCCGGATTATGCGCTTTTGCACTCGACTGCAAAGGCGTATTGTATGCCCACCTTGGCCGCAGGAGGCCGGGGCGGGCAATTTTATTGCCCGGCGGCGGGACTTATCAGCCGCACAGACTGGCGGAGCCGACCGCCTTATCAAGGCTATCTGCAATCAGAGAAAGGAGATCCGTATGAAAACCGAAGACCTCAAAGCCCTGGGGCTGAATGACGATCAGGTACAGAAGGTGTTCGCCATGAACGGCGCCGAAATGAACGATCTGAAACAGCAGGTCGCCACCCTGACCACTGAGCGGGATACCGCCCGCACCCATTTGGGTGAAGCCAACAAGAAGTTGGAAGGCTATGACCCCGAATGGAGAAGCAAAGCCGAAAAGGCTGAGAATGATGCAAAGGCACAGGTGGCAGAGCTGCAGCACGACTTTGCCGCAGAGAGAGCTGTCTCCGGGGTGCAGTTCTCCAGTGATAGCGCCAAGCGAGCATTCTTGTCCGACCTCAAGGCCAAGAAGCTGCCCCTGCAGGAAGGCAAGCTGCTGGGCTTTGACGATTACCTGAAATCCTACAAGGAATCCGACCCCGGCGCCTTCGCACCGGAAAAGGCCGCCCCCACCGTCACCGTGGGCGGCAAGGGGCAGGCGCCTGCTTCTTCCAACCAGTCCTTCCTGGACAACAAGTACAAGAACAATCCCTTCTATCATCCGAAAGGAGAATAACGTATGTCTGTTATGTACAATAACCAGAACGTGGATGAACAGTACGCCTCCACGTTGGAGCCCAACCTCTACTACAACCCGGTCCTGGTTCCCGGTGTGACCTGCTCCGATGAATTCACGTTCGGCCCGGCGGGTCAGATCTTTGTCCACAAGCTGAACACCTCCGCCGCTGAGCCGGGCAAGCCTGGCCGCGATTTTACGGATGAAGCGACGGCGGATACTCTGATCCCCATCCAGCTGAACAACAACTTCCAGAAGTCCAAGAAGATCTACGGCGTCCAGGCGGCTTCCGTTTCCTTCAATCTGGCAGAGGAGCAGCTGGCAGTGGCTACCCAGGAGTGCGGCGAAGGCTGGATGCAGTCCGGACTGGGCTGCCTGGTGCAGGAGGGCACCGCTGCCACTCTGACCACCGCTATCACCGATGTGAAGGATGACATCGTCAAGACCCGTGCCGAGATCATCAAGGCAAAGGGCCGCGTGGATGTTGTCATGTGCAGCCCTGACTTCTATGCCCAGGTGCTGCTGGCTGCCGGCAAGGACTTCACCCCCGAACACAACGACCGCATTGCTGAGACCGGCAACGTGGGCCGCTGGCTGGGGATGCTCTTTGTGGAAGCCAACGGCCTGACCGGCTCCATCAAGTACTACGACAGCACCGGCACGCTCAAGACTGTGAATTGCTCCACCGTGCAGTATGTCATGTACTACCACCAGACCCTGAAGGTGGTCACCAACTTTGAAACTGCCCGTATCGTGGATTCCGAGAATTTCGTCGGTTCCAAGGCCCAGGTGGAGATGAACACCGGCTACAAGGTGGCCAACGCCGCGCTTGCCCGTGTGCGCAAGGTGGCCGCCGGCTAACCGGAAAGGAGCCGCCCATGTACAGTACCTACGGCAAGTACCAGGAAAACGGCGGGACTCTGCCGCAAGATGAGTATGAGCGTAAGGCCAAAAAGGCGGCGTACATCATCGACCATGAAACCATGGGGCAGGCGCGGGATGCGCCTGCCTGCATGGCCGATGCGCTGTGCGACTGCGAATGCGCCCTCATCGACGCACTGGCCGCGGGGAACTTCTCTTCCGACGGGGTACAGAGCTTTTCCAATGACGGATACAGCGAGACCCGCGTCACCGGAGCGGAATCCCGGACAGCTTTGCGACGCTTGCTGGCTGATTACCTCACCGTGCCGGTAAACCTGCTGGTTTTTGCCGGACATGCCTTTGTGTGAAGGAGGTGGACCCATGCAGGGGTGTAACAGGACTGTCACCATCACCCATCTGGGCTACGATGGAGACAGTGACAGCGATACCGAGCAGGAGCAAACCTTCCACGGCTGCAGCTGGTACGGCGGCCGGGCCGCTACACCGGGCAAGGAAGGCATGGCGGCACGCTGCGTGTACAAGTGCCGCATTCCTCAAAGCGCCGGGGACACTGTTGTGGCTGTGGGGGACAAGATCGCCTGCGGCAGTGAGACGGCCACCGTGACCGTCGTGCGCGACAACCGGGGCAGGCCCGGAGCTCATATCTATCTGGAGGCGGAATAAATGCCTATCAAGTACAATGCGCGCCTGGATCTGGACGGCCTGCAGGACGCTCTGGAAGTCCGGGGGCTGAAACCCGGCGGAAAGGTGCAGAAGTTCATCGACAGCGAGGTTATCCGCCTGTGCGACCCCAAAGTGCCCTTTGCCACCGGTGTGCTCAAGCACAGTGCCATCACCGCATCGGTCATTGGGCAGGGCATGGTGGTGTATGCCACCCCGTACGCCCGGTATCTCTACTATAGCGAGGTCTACGGTCCCAACATTCCCCGGTATGAAGCCGGAGAGCTGGCGGGGTTCTGGTCACCGCCCGGAAAGAAAAAGCACCCCACCGGCCGCAAACTGACCTACAACGGCGCGCCGGAGCGGGGCGCTTTCTGGTTTGAGCGCATGAAGGCCGAGCGCGGAGATGACATCATCCGGGGCGCCGCTGCCCTGGCCGGAGGGAGGGCCACACCGTGAACGCACTGGACGCCACCCGAAAGTGGCTGCGGGACAAATGCCCGCTCATCGACAAGCACGACCGCTTCAACGCCAACTATCTGGGGGCCGAAGCCACCGAATACACCCTGCGCACCGGCGGTGAGAGCCACAAGACCGATGTGCTGGGGTATGACATGGCCGAGTATGACCTGGTATTTGTGGCACAGCTGCCCTTCGGGGCGGCGATTGCCCCAAATCTGAGCGCGGCGGATTTCTTTGCCCGCCTGTCCGCCTGGATCCGCGGGCAGGAACGGCTCCATGATTACCCGGAAGTGTCCGGGTATACCGTTACGAAAATTCAGGCATCCAACGCGGGTGTCCCTACCCAAGCGGACGCCAATGCCGCCCGCTACCAGCTGCAGATCAAGCTGAACCTTGAGGAGGTATGACAATGGCAGCAGCTTCTATCAATCTGACCAGCGGCCAGAAGGCCGACCGCAAACTTCTGATGACCTTCGTCAACGTGGGCTCCACCAGCGGATCGCCCGAGTGGGAGATCCTGGGCCGCGGCGTGGAGGATTCCAGCATCGAATACAACCACGATGTGGATCAGACCACCGATATCCTGGGGATGTCCGACACCACCGTGTCCCCGGCCAAGCCCACCCAGGAACTGGACCCCAACACCATCCGGGGCGGCAACAAGCTCAGCGAGAAAATCCTGGACATCGAGCGCCGCAAGGCACTGAGCGAACTGGGCAACTTCGAGGTGCTGGTGGTCCACTGCTATCTGGGCACCGCCACCACCGGCCCTTTCACTGCCGAGCTGCACAAGGGCTGCACCATCGTGCCCACCAGCCTGGGCGGTTCTTCCTATGTGGATATGCCCTTGACCGTCTATCTGTCCAACGATACCGACCTGGGCACCGTGACCATGGCGGAGGGCAAGCCCACTTTTGCCAAAGAGGAGGAATGATCCATGGAACTGAACATTGACTTGGGTCTCAAAAGCTATGACATCCGGCTCCCGGACGGTACCGTGACCGGCACTGTTCGCTTCAATCCCGCTGACCCCGGTATTGCGGCCCGCTGGAAGAAGGTTCAGCCAGAAGTGAATTCCCTGACCGAAAAGGCACACAATGCGGAAGAGGATACCATCCTGGACGTGCTGCAGGAGGCGGATGAGCGGATCAAGTCCTGCATCGACTATGCCTTCGGCGCCAAGGTGTCGGAAGGTTTCTTCGGCGGGCAGTCCTGCTTCGGTGTGTGTGGTGATGGTGCCACCGTCCTGGAGCATGTTCTGGACGCTATTGGCCCCGTGATCGAGGCATCCATGCAGGCCGGCGCCAAGGCCGTACGCAGCCGCGCCGAAGCCCATACCGCGCCCTATGATGGGACCGCCAAAGGCCTGGCACCCGGCCAGGTACTGCCCGGCTGATGGGCTGGGGACTTCCCACCACGGTGGAGGTGGACGGACAGACCTTTGCCATCCGCAGTGACTTCCGCGCCGTGCTGGATGCCATTGACGCCCTGCAGGACGAAGAAATGCCCCAGGCATGGCGCCTTTCCACCTTACTGAAGATCCTTTTCCCGGAATACGAAAAGCTGTCTGATATGGGGGCTGAGGGGGCTTTGCGGGCTGCCATGGAGTTCATCAATCTGGGCCGTCCGCTTCCGGAAAATCAGCCAGAACGCATCGCCCTTGTCCACTGGGACACCGACGTGCAGCTCATCGCCCCGGCCGTGGACAAGGTTCTGGGGTATAGCTGCCGGGCCTGCGCCTACCTGCACTGGTGGGATTTTGTGGGGGCCTTCCAGAACATCGGCAAGGGTCTGTTTGCTCAGGTGGTTGCTATCCGGGACAAGCGGGCCAGGGGACAGGCACTGGACAAGGCCGAGCGGGCCTTTGCCCGTGAAAATGAAGAACTGATCGGGCCGGTGACGCGCCTGACCAAAGAAGAGGAAGAATTCTTCCGCAGATTGGGGGTGTAGTGTATGGCAGCAGACGGCTCTATCATCATTGATACCCGGGTGAACAATAAAGGGGCCGAGGCAGATTTGAAAGCCCTGCAGGCCAAGGCCAAGAGCACGGCCCAGCAGATCAGTGCGCTGGACAAGCAGATCTCCCAGGCAACGGGCAAACGCACCAAGCTGGGGGATGACCTGGCCAAAGCAAAGCAGGAAGCTGAAGCCACCGCCCGGGCTCTGGAGGACGTGAACGCCAAGCTGGACGATGCCAGAGCCAAGAATGCAGTCCAGGTGCGGCAGGAGTTCCCCTCTATGTCCGAGGCCAATGTCGCCAGCGTGGCAGCCAGCCGGACCCAGGCACAGAACGCATCCCTGTATGCAGAGAGTGACCGGCTGGTGCAAACACTGGCCAAGCAGGAGGAAAAGGCAGCGGCCATCCAGGCGGAATATCAGAAACAGGTGCAGTCTGTTGCGGAGTTGCAGCAGCGTCATGGCGTCTTGGAGAAGCAGCTGGGGCAGGAACAGTCCGCTGTACAGAAGGCATCCGCAGCTTATGAAAGGCAGAAGAAGGCCGGTTCTGCCAAGAAAACAGGTTCTGCGGCCAAGGATGTGACCCGAGCTTCTACTGCCATGCAGAAGTTCGGAACACGGCTTTCCGGCATTGTGTCCGGTGCGCTGCTGTTCAACATCATTTCTTCGGCCCTTACCAAAATGGTGGGCTGGTTCGGGCAGGCCATGCAGTCCAGCGACACCTTCCGGCAGAGCCTGGCCAACCTGCAGGGGGCTGCCAGCGTGGCCGCCGCTCCTCTGGTGCAGGCGCTGGGCAATGCCCTTGCCTACATCAACAATATGCTGGCTACCGGTATCAGCTACCTGGCACGGTTCATCAGCCTGATCACCGGCAAGAGCCTGGGGGCCATGAAGAGTAGCGCCAAGGCAATGAACAGCTACGGGAGCGCCGCCGGCAGTGCCGCCAAGCAGACGGAAAAGGCCACCCGCAGCCTGGCCGGATTCGATGAGATCAACCGACTGGACGCGCCGCAGGCGGACAGCTCCGGCGGAGGAGGTGGCGGGGGCGCAACTTCCCCCAATTATGACTTTGTGGACCAGACCGGGGCGGGATTTGCTTCTCTGATGGACCGGGTGAAGGCGTTCTGGGATTCCTTCACAACCGCTCTGGCGCCTTCCATTGCCGCCTGGAGCGCGGCCTGGGAACAGATCAAGGCCACTGCCCTGGCTGTGTGGCCCCAGATCCAGGCGGCTGCATCAGGGCTGTGGACCAATGCGTTGCAGCCTTTGCTGGGATATCTGGCAGGAACCTTTGTGCCTGGTGTGATCAATTCTTTTTCCCAGGCATTTGCTCCCATTGTGGGTGGGACTGTATCCACGGCTATTCAGCTTTTTGCTGCCGACTTTGTGTGGATGTGCGGTATCCTCACTGATGCCATCAACAATCTGGTGCGGCCGGCGCTGGAGGTGATCCTGACCATCTGGCAGGGGATGATGGAGGGCATCTCCAACGCCTGGGCTACCTATGGCCAGCCTGTAATGGATGGCATTGTCCTGGCTTTTCAGAACCTGCTGTCCATTTTCAGCAATCTGTATTACACCGTGATTGAGCCAATTCTGGCCAACATTATTGCACTCCTGGACAAGTTCTGGTCCCAGCATGCAAAGCCTTTGTGGGATGACCTTCTTTTGCTGATCGGCAGTGTGCAAAATATGCTGCTGACCTTCTGGAACAATGTTCTGGCCCCGCTGATCAACTGGCTGATTTCTACCTTCGGACCGGTGTTTACTGATGTATTCAATGCAGTAGCAGGGGCCGTAGAAACAGCTATGGGGTTGGTGGCGGATGTCATCGATGCGGCCATGGTCCTTTTGCGCGGACTGGCCGATTTCCTGACCGCTGTGTTCAAAGGGGACTGGGACGCCGCCTGGAATGCCATTGCGGATACCACGCTGGCCGTCTGGGACCGTATTCAGAACGGAATCAAGAACTGCATCAACGGTATCATCGCTTTTGTGAACAGCATGATCCAGGCTATTGTGAATGCATTGAACCGTGTCATCAGCGCGGTTGGAAGCCTATCCTTTGATGTCCCGGATTGGGTTCCCGGTATCGGCGGGTCTACGTTCGGCTTTCAGCTTTCTGCCATCACAGCCCCACAGATTCCGTATCTGGCCCAGGGCGCGGTCATCCCGCCCAACCGGGAGTTCCTGGCTGTGCTGGGTGACCAGAGCAGCGGCACCAACATCGAAGCGCCATTGTCCACCATCCAGGAAGCGGTGGCTGCTGTTATGCAGGATATGCAGGATGGGGAGCTTGTTGCGATGGAACGAATGACGGATGTGCTTCACCAGATTCTGGAAGCTGTGTATGGAATCCGGGTAGGAGATGAGGTCATCGGACGGGCTGCGGAGCGGTACCGACTCCAGCAGGCCATTATCACGGGAGGTGGCTTTGTATGAGACAGAAGGTGGATTTTTACCAGGTGGATGGACAGCCCATGCTCGCACCCGATGCGGAACCGGAATTCGGCTTTTCGGACCTGGATTCCAGCGATGCCGGCCGGGACGAGAGCGGTGTCATGCACCGGTTTATGATTCGAGAAAAAGTGGGTACCTGGAGCTTTTCCTATGCCTATCTTACCGATGAGGAACTGGCCTATCTGCGGGGGTTGTTTGCAGGAAAGGTACAGTTCGCATTTACTCATCCGGTGTTCGGCGACAGCAATGCCACCGAAACCTGCATCGCCTACATGAGCCAGTATAGTGCCGTCTGGAAGAATCGCAGTACCGGTCTGTGGAGAAATTTCAAGTTCAATATCATCCAGTGTTGAGCGTTAAAAAGACGGTGATTGATCAAGCTGGAGGAATGAGCCAGGCTCCTAAAATCCAAGTGAGGAGGATAAAATATTGTTTTCTGCAATTGACGTAAGCAAGTGGCAGGGAACTGTGAATTGGGCCACTGTCAAAAATTCCGGTATTGGTCACGCGATGCTGCGGGCCGGATACGGCAGCAGCATCAAGCAGGAGGATCCTCAGTTCCGCCGTAATGTAACCAACTGCATCCTGCACGGCATCGAATGGGGCTGCTACTGGTACAGCTATGCCACCAGCACGGAGCAGGCCATCCAGGAGGCACGTTGCTGCCTGCAGGTCATCAAGGGTCTGAAGCCCGGTATGCCGGTGGCATTTGACATCGAATACGAGCCTTGCATCCTGGCACTGTCTAACGCCACCCGCACGGCTATCGTCAAAGCATTCCTGGGCGAGATCGAGGCGGCTGGCTACTATGGTATCCTGTATGCCAGCCGGGACTTTATCGCCAACAAGCTCAACTGGCGTGAGCTGAAGCAGTACGACGTCTGGTGCGCCCAGTACGGCAGCTCCTGCACCTGCCCGCTGCCATATGGCATCTGGCAGTACAGCTCCGGTAATGCCTTGGGCGTTCCCGGTTTCGGTGATAGTCTTGACTGCAACCGGGTGTATAAGGACTACCCGAAAATTATGCAAGACGCAGGGCTGAACGGCTTTGAAGCTCCGGAGGAAGATCCGGAACCGGATGCCAGCACGCTGATGCAGTTGGTTACCATTGGGCCTATCACCATCGGGGATGCGCTGAATCTGCAGAAGCTGTGTTCCGATCTTGGGCTTACCGCCCAGGGATTGTATCACAGTGTATGGAATGATGCGGACAAGCATCTGCAGACACTGACCATCGGGCCGGTCAGCTCCGGCGATGCCTTCTATCTCATGCGCCGGTGTGAACAGCTGGATCTGCTGGAGATGGGGCTGTACCACAGCAAGTACGTAGAGAGGTGATAATAATGGAAAACACCAACAACATTTTCCTGGCCATCAAGACGGCCATCGTGGCCCTGTGCGGTGGCTTCACGGCCGCCTTCGGCTGGCTGGGATGGCTGATCGTGGCCTGGGTGGCCTGCATGGTCATCGACTGGATCAGCGGCAGCGCGGCGGCCGCAGCAAAAGGGGAGTGGTCCAGTGCCGCCGCCCGTGCAGGTATCTGGCATAAGGCAGGTATGATCCTGGTAGTCATCGTGGCCGCCCTGGCCGACTGTGTACTGGCTATGGTGGTGGAGCATTTGCCGGGCCTTTCTGTCGATTACAGCACTCTGGTCCTGCCCATGGTCCTGGCATGGTACATTTTTACGGAGCTGGGCAGCATCGCCGAGAACGCCACCGACATGGGTGCCCCGGTGCCCGGTTGGCTCACCAAGATGCTGGCGGCAGGAAAAAAGGCAGTTGATCAGGTTACTGATAACGAAATGAAATGAATGAAATACCCCCGACTGTCCGGTCCATTTGTCCAGATAGTCGGGGGCTTTTCGTTTATATTTGGTCGCATAAAATTAAATAAAGCTGACTACATTTACTGACTACTTTTTGACTACCACGCTGTTCATCTCTGATATTTTTGATTGTATGAAAAGTGCGAATAAACGATAAAATTTAGAACAATAGAGCGCTGTACAGTAGCTATAAGATAGATTTGTAATCAGCAGGTTGCAGGTTCGATTCCTGTTGCCAGCTCCATCGCGCCGCAAGCCTTTTGCTTGCGGCGTGTTTTTATGCAATCAAAAGCTTGAAACTTTCTCAAGAAACAGCCCGGCCCCGGAATGTACAATCATTCCGGGGTCGGGCTCTCTTTGCAAATTATTGGATGTCGCGATCCTTGGGCAACAGCCCGTATACTTCATACAGGGTCAGCACATCCTGCAAGCTCAGCTTGCGGGCAAACAGCTGGCGATAGGTGGCGGTCTTGACCTTGCCTTCCTGCTTCATCTTGTCCATGCGGGCGGTGGTTTCGGCGTACTGCTTTTGTACCGCTTCCAGCATGGCCTCAAAAGCGGCCAGGCGCTCTTCTCCGGTCACAGCAGGGTCACCCCGGCGGCTTCGCAGGTGCTGCGGGTTTCCTCGTCCCACAGGCTGACCTGCACTTCGCCCACGTGGGCCTTGCCCAGCAGCAGCATGCACAGGCGGCTCTGGCCGATGCCGCCGCCCATGGTCAGGGGCAGCTGGCCATTCAGCAGCATCTGGTGGAAGGGCAGCTGCGCCCGCTCGGGGCAGCCGGCCTCTTCCAGCTGGCGGCGCAGGGCGTCAGCGTCCACCCGGATGCCCATGCTGGACAGTTCCAGGGCGCAGCCCAGAGCCTTGTGCCAGAACAGGATATCGCAGTTCAGTGTCCAGTCGTCATAGTCGGGGGCGCGGCCGTCATGGACCTGGCCGCTGGCCAGCTTGCCGCCGATCTGCATAATGCAGACGGTGCCATGCAGACGGGTAATCTCGTTTTCCCGCTCTTTGGGGGTCAGGGTGGGGTACATGTCTTCCAGTTCCTGGGTGGTGATGAAGGTAACCTCCCGACCCAGACGGACCTTTTTCAGCTCCGGAAACTTCCAGCGCAGCTCATCGGCGGTGGCACATACCGCGTCCACAATGTCCCGCACCGTGTCTTTCAGGAAGGGGATGGTGCGCTGCTTTTCGGTGACCACCCGTTCCCAGTCCCACTGGTCCACATAAATGCTGTGCAGGTTGTCAGGGGTCTCGTCCCGGCGGATGGCGTTCATGTCGCACACCAGCCCCTGCCCGGGCCGGAACCCGTATTTGGCCAGGGCGTAGCGCTTCCACTTGGCCAGGCTGTGTACCACCTCGGCTTCTTCCTCCAGGCAGGGAACGTCAAAACGCACAGGGCGTTCCACGCCGTTCAGATCGTCGTTCAGACCGCTGCCGTGCAGCACAAACAGGGGAGCGGTGACCCGTTTCAGGTGCAAAGCGGCGCACAGCTTTTCCTGAAAGATGGTCTTGATCAGGCCGATGGCCTTCTGGGTATCGTACAATCCCAGAAGGCTTTTGTAGTTCTGCGGAATCTGCGTGTTGGACATCTCATTTTCCTCCTTCTATGCAAACCGGTCAGGCCGGTGCAAACTGGCTCTGGTACAGCTGGGCGTAGAAACCGTTCTTGGCCAGCAGTTCCTCGTGGGTGCCGCTCTCGATGATGCTGCCGCTCTTCATCACCAGAATGCGGTCGGCATTCTTGATGGTGGAAAGGCGATGGGCCACAATAAAGCTGGTCCGGCCTCGCATCAATTCTTCAAAAGCGTCCTGCACCAGTACTTCGGTGCGGGTATCGATGCTGGAAGTGGCTTCGTCCAGAATCAGGATGGGCGGGCGGCGCAGCATGACCCGGGCGATGCACAGCAGCTGACGCTGTCCGGCGCTCAGGTTGTCGCCGTCCTCCGCAATCATGGTGTCGTAGCCCTGGGGCAGCCGACAGATGAAACTGTGGGCCCGGGCCTTCTTGGCCGCGGCGATGATCTCCTCCCGGGTGGCGTCCGGCTTGCCGTAGGCGATGTTTTCGGCCACGGTGCCGCATTTCAGCCAGGTTTCCTGCAGCACCATGCCCAGGTTGGCCCGCAAAGAATCCCGGGTCACCGCGTCGATGGCGTTGTCGTCCACCTTCAGGGAACCGCCGTTGATCTCGTAGAACCGCATGAGCAGATTGACCAGGGTGGTCTTGCCGCAGCCGGTGGGCCCCACCAGCGCAATGCGCTGGCCCGGCCACACCCGCAGGTTCATGTCCTCGATCAGGGGCACGTCCGGCACATACCGGAACTTCACATGCTCAAAGGATACCCGACCTGCGCCCTGATGCAGCTCCACTGCGTTGGGGGCGTCGGGAGTGATGGGCGGCTCGTCGATGAGGTCAAACACCCGCTGGGCGCAGGCAAGGGCGTTCTGCAGTTCGGTCATAACGCTGGAAATGTCATTGAAAGGTTTGGTGTACTGGTTGGCGTACTGGAGCAGGGCGGACAGGTTGCCGGCGGTGATGCCCCCCGCAATGGCAAACAGGGCACCCAACACCCCCACCGCCGCATACACCAGGGAGTTCACAAAGCGGGTGCAGGGGTTGGACAGGGAAGAATAGAAGGTGGCTCGCAGCCCGCAGGACTGCAGGTCCAGGTTGATGCGCTCAAACCGTTCTTCGGCCCGGCTTTCGTATCCGAAGGCCCGCACCAGATGCTGGTTGCCCACCAGCTCTTCCACCAGGCCGGTCATCTCGGCACGGGTCTCGCTCTGCACCCGGAACATGGAGTAGGTGTGCTGGGCGATGAACTTGGCCACAAAGATGGAAAGAGGGGTCAGCAGCCCCACCACCAGGGTGATGCGCCAGTCGATGGTGAGCATGAAGATCAAGGTGACCAGGATGGTCAGCACACCGGTAAACAGCTGGGTAAAGCCCATGAGCAGACCGTCGGAGAACTGTTCCACGTCGGTGGTCAGCCGGCTGATGGTTTCGCCCGGGCGATGGGCGTCAATGTAACTCAGGGGCAGCTCCTCCATGTGGCTGAAGGCCCGCACCCGGATATCCCGCACAACCTGGAAGGTGATGCGGTTGTTGATCAGGCTCATGAGCCACTGGCTCACCGAGGTGACCAGAACCACGATGCCCAGCTGGATGGCCAGGCGTACAAGCCCGGGCAAGTCCACCTGCCCGGGACCCAGAATCAGGTCCACCCCCAGGCCGGTGAGGATGGGCGCGTACAGGGTGGTGATGACCGTCACGGCGGCCAGCAGCAGAGAAACCAGCACCAGCAGGCGGTAGGGAGCGATCAGTTTCAGCACCCGACGGATTGTATCGCGGCTGGCGGTTTGTTTTGCCTTGCTCATACGGTTTTCTCCACCTCCTCCCGGGAAAGCTGGCTCAGGCAGATCTCCCGATAGACTTCGCAGGTTTTCAGCAGCTCGGCGTGGGTACCGCTGCCGGCCAGGGCACCGTCGTCCAGCACCAGAATGCGGTCGGCGTGCTGCACCGCCGTGGCGCGCTGGGATACGATGAACACCGTCATACCGGAGGTCTTTTCTTTCAGGGCCTTGCGCAGGGCGGCGTCGGTGGCGTAGTCCAGGGCCGAGGCGCTGTCGTCCAGAATCAGGATGGCGGGGCGGGGAACCAGCGCCCGGGCAATGGTCAGGCGCTGGCGTTGGCCGCCGGAGAAGTTGCGCCCGGCGGTCTCCACGGGTTCATCCAGTCCGCCGGGTTTGCCGCGGACAAAATCCGCTGCCTGGGCAATCTCCAGCGCGGACCAGATCTGTTCGTCGGTGGCGTCGGGGCAGGCCCAGCGCATGTTGTCCCGGATGGTGCCGGTGAAGAGCACTGCCCGCTGGGGCACCACGCCGATCATGGTGCGCAGCTGGGCAAAGGGATACTGCCGCACATCATGGCCGTACAGCGCCACCGTGCCTTCGCTGGCATCGTAGAAGCGGGCAATCAGGTTGACCAGGGTGCTCTTACCGCTGCCGGTACCGCCAATGACGCCGATGGTTTGGCCGCTCATGGCCCGGAAATCCAGGTCGGTGAGGCTGGGCGCGCCGGCATTCTTGTAGGTGAAGGTCACATGGTCAAAGGCCACGGCGGGGGCCGCTGCCACCGGTGCCAGCTTCTTGGCGCCGGTCAGGGCCGGGTCGGGCATGCCGGTGGCGGTCTTCAGCAGTTCGTTGACACGGATGCCGCTGGCCAGGGCCCGGGTCACCGAGATGACCAGGTCGGCCATGCGCAGCAGATTGGTCAGAATCTGGTTCATGTAGCTGATCAGGGCGATGATCTCGCCCTGGGTCAGGGCACCCTCATTGACCAGGGCACCGCCCCGCACCAGCACCACGATGATGCCGAAGTTGACGATGAGGTAGGTCATGGGGTTCATCAGGGCGGAAATGCGCCCGGCGGTGGTCTGCACCTTTTTCAGGGTGTCGTTGGTTTCGGTGAAATCCCGGATTTCATCTTTTTGGCGGGAGAAGGCCCGCACCACCCGGGTGCCCACATAGTTTTCCCGGGTCAGCAGGGTGACCTTGTCCAGCATGCTCTGGGCCTGGTGGTAACGGGGCACGGTGATGCGCATGATCAGGTAGATGACCAGGGAGATCAGCACCGTGACCAGCAGGAACCAGGCGGTCATCTGAGGGCTGATGGACAGCGCCATGATCAGCGCGCCGATGACGATGAAGGGGGACCGAAGCAGAAGGCGCAGGGTCATGTTCACGCCGTTCTGCAGCTGGTTGATGTCGCTGGTCATGCGGGTGACCAGGGTGGGCGTACCGATGCCGTCCAGCTCGGTGTAGGACAGGGTATTGATGTGGTGATACAGATCCCGGCGCAAAGCCGTGCCGTATCCGAGGGCGGTCTTGGCGGCAAAATACTGAGCCGTTACGCTGGAAAGCAACCCCACCGCCGCCAGCAGAACCAGCAGCCCGCCCTGACGCCAGATCTGAACCACGTCCCGGTTCTGGATGCCGGTGTCCACGATGGCGGCCACCACCAGCGGCACAAGAAGCTCGAAACAGGCTTCCAGCATCTTGAACAGAGGCGCCAGCACGGTCTCTTTCTCATAGCCTTTCAGATAATGCAGCAATCTACGCATGCTTCACCCACCTTTTATAAAAATGCAGAATCATTATACCATGCTGCCCCGTATTTGTCAGCGCTTTTGCCCGGTTTCGATGATTATTTGCCCGCTGCCCGCCTATACTGGTTGTAGTTTATTCACACAGCGGGCGCGCTTTCCGGCGTGCCGAAAGGGGAGGCATATGCTGTATTTTCATAAAGGTTTGTCCTGCTCCGCCGCACGCACGGTGGGGCGGGCTTTGTCTCTGGCCGGGCAGCAGGGATGCACCGCCGCCGATACCGGCCATCTGTTGCTGGCTCTGCTGCAAACAGCCCAGGGCCCGGCTGCGGATTTCCTGCGGCGCAAGAACATCAGCGAAACAGCCCTGCGCAGCTGCACGGCGGGGCGGGTGTGCACCGGGCGCAGCATCCGTCTGACCCGGCGGGACCTGGCCCCTGAGATGAGCAAGGCCCTGGAATTTGCGGTGCTGGGCGCCCACGCCGCCCGGGTTCCCAAGGCGGAAAACGAGCATCTGCTCTGCGCTATGCTGGAAGACTGTGCCTGCACCGCCAGCGTGTGGCTGGCGTCCCTGGGGGTGGAAGTGCCCCAGGCCGCCCGGGAATGCCGCCAGCTGTCCGGACAGCTGATTCTGCCCTCCGGCACCCCGCGCATGAGCACCAGCCGCAGCGGCCGTCCCAGCGAAAAGTACGGCCGTGACCTGACCCGCCTGGCCCAGGAAGGCCGTCTGGACCCGGTGCTTTGCCGGGACAAGGAACTGGACCGGATGATCGAGATTCTCTGCCGCCGCCAGAAGAACAACCCCTGCTTGCTGGGGGAACCCGGGGTGGGCAAAAGTGCTCTGGCCGAAGCCCTGGCCCAGCGCATTGCCGCCGACCAGGTCACCCAGAGCCTGCGGGGGCGCCGGGTGCTGGCGTTGGACATGGCGTCCATGGTGGCGGGCACCAAGTACCGCGGCGACTTTGAGGAACGGTTCAAAAGCCTGCTGGAAGAACTTTACCGGGACCGCATGACCATCCTCTTCATCGATGAGATCCATGTCATTGCGGGGGCCGGTGCGGCGGAAGGCGCCATCGACGCCGCCAGTATCCTCAAACCCATGCTGGCCAGGGGCGAGCTGCAGCTGATCGGGGCCACCACCCCGGAAGAATACCGCAAGACCATTGCCAAGGATACGGCCCTGGACCGCCGGTTCGGCAAGGTGATGATCGAGGAGCCCGCCCCGGCGGATGCCGAGACGATCCTGCGGGGACTCATGCCCCGGTATGAGCGGTATCACAGCGTCACCATCCCGCCGGAAAGCATCCATGCGGCGGTGGAACTCAGTGTGCGGTATCTGCCGGGGCGGTTCCTGCCGGACAAGGCCATCGACCTGCTGGACGAAGCCGCGGCGGCGGCCCGCATTGCCAGCGCCGAAAACGGCAACCGCCACGCCGCCCTGACGCCCCAGGACATTGCCCGGGTGGTCAGCAAAGCCAGCGGAGTGCCTGCCCAGCGGGTGGGCGAGGCCGAGCGGGAACGGCTGGATCAGCTGGAAAGCCGCCTTTCGGCGGAAGTCATCGGCCAGCCCCGGGCGGTGCGGGCGGTGGCGGCGGCCATCCGCCGCAGCCGCACCGGATTGCGGGAGGCGGGACGGCCCATCGGGGCCATGCTGTTCCTGGGCCCCACCGGCGTGGGCAAAACCCAGCTGGCCCGCACCCTGGCCAAGAACTGGTTCGGCAGCGAAAAGGCCCTTTTGCGGTTTGATATGTCGGAATATATGGAGCAGCACACGGTGGCCCGGCTCATCGGTTCGCCTCCGGGGTATGTGGGGCACGAGGAGGGCGGCCAGCTCACCGAGGCGGTCCGCCGCCGCCCCTACAGCGTGGTGCTGTTTGATGAGATCGAGAAAGCCCATGGCGACATCCAGAACATCCTGCTCCAGATTCTGGAGGACGGCGTGCTCACCGACGCCCAGGGCCGCAAGGCGGATTTCTCCAACACCATCATCCTGATGACCTCCAACCTGGGAGCAAGGTGCCTGGTGGGGCAGGCAGCACCCCTGGGCTTCGGCACCGCCGCCGAGGACACCGAGCGCCGCAGCCGTCAGGCAATGCAGGAGGCCAAGGATTATTTCCGTCCCGAGCTCATGGGTCGCCTGGACGATGTGGTGGTCTTTGACCCTTTGGGCCCGGCCCAGCTGGCGCAAATCGCGGGCAAACTGCTCACCGAGCTGGAGGAGCGGGCGGCCCGGCAGGGCTATACCCTGCGCCATACGGCCGCCGCGGCCGAAGCTCTGGCCGGGCGGGAGGTGCCGCCCTACGGGGCCCGTGACCTGCGCCGCAAGGTCAGCCGGGCGGTGGAGCAGGCGCTGGCCGACCGCATTGCCAACGGTACCGCCCATCCCGGCGTGACCTACACGGCGGATGTGGGAGCGGACGGCCATATCATCCTCAGCGACAGCGGCGATCTGGCCGCCTGCGTATAAAAAAGAAGTGCCTTCCTTATAAAAGGAAAGCACTTCTTTTGTTTATGGGAAAAGGTTCACAGGTTCTGGACCTTGAATTCCTGTTCGCAGTAGATGCAGCGATACCGTCCGCTGGGGGTCAGGGCGAAGATGTGGTCGCAGCCTTCCTCCATGGAGGTGATGCAGCGGGGGTTGGTGCACTTGATCACGTTCACCAGCTGTTTGGGCTGTTCCGGCCGGACCTTGCGGGTCACATGGCCGTTCTCGATGTAGGTGATGGTGATCTGGGGATCCAGGTAGCCCAGCACGTCAAAGTCCAGGCTCTGGATGTCGCCCTCAATCTTGATGATGTCCTTCTTGCCGCTCTTCTGGCTGCGCACGTTCTGCAGCAGAGCCACGCTGGCGTTGTTCAGCTTTTCCAGCTCCATCAGATGGTACAGCGCCAGGCCGGTGCCGGCGGTGATGTGGTCGATGACCACGCCGTTCTGGATTTCGTCGATGTTCAGCATTCGAAAGCCACCTCCCCGGTCTTGGGGTCTTTCAGACCCAGCAAAGTCATGATCAGCGCCATGCGCATGTAAACGCCGTTCTGTGCCTGTTCAAAGTAAGCCGCCCGGGGGTCGTCATCCACATCTAGGGTGATTTCGTTCACACGGGGCAGGGGATGCAGCACCGCCATGTCGGCGGGGGCCTGGGCCAGCTTGGCCTTGGTCAGCACATAGCTGTTCTTCAGGCGGACGTAGTCTTCCTCATTGAAGAAGCGCTCCCGCTGCACGCGGGTCATGTACAGGATATCCAGCTGGGGCAGGGCCTCTTCCAGGCTGCGGGTCTCCACATAGGGGATGCCCTTGGGGTCCAGCACTTCGGTCAGGATGTAGTCCGGCACCCGCAGTTCCTCGGGGCTGATGAGCACGAACTTCATGTTGGGCCAGCGGGACAGGCTCTTGATCAGGGAATGGACGGTGCGCCCGAACTTCAGGTCGCCGCAGAAGCCGATGGTCAGCCCGTCCAGATGTCCCTTGCGGCGGCGGATGGTCATCATGTCCAGCAGGGTCTGGGTGGGATGGCTGTGGCCGCCGTCACCCGCGTTGATGACCGGAATCCGGGAATACCGCGCCGCACGCAGGGGGGCACCCTCCTTGGGATGGCGCATGGCGGCAATGTCCGCGTAGCAGCTGACGATGCGGATGGTGTCCGCCACCGTCTCGCCCTTGGAAGCACTGGAAACCCCCGCGTCGGGGAACCCCAGCACCTGGCCGCCCAGGTTCAGCATGGCGGCCTCAAAGGAAAGCCGGGTGCGGGTGGAAGGCTCGTAAAACAGCGAAGCCAGGCGCTTGCGGTACGCCACGTCCCGGTAAGCGGCCGGGTCGTCGTGGATGCGGTCGGCCAGATCCAGCAGACGCAGCGTTTCCTCGTAGGTGAAATCAAGCGGATCGATCAGGTGTCTCATGGGCAACAACCTTTCCTTTCCTGTTTGTTTGAACGTACAGCCCAAGGCCGCCGCCCCTGTGCACGGAAAATCCCGTTTGCAGAGGCAGCGGCCTGTAAGCCTCACCTATTCTACAACTATACGAGCTTGCGCACAAGAGCAAAATCAAAAAAATCTGTGTACAAGGTCCGGCTGCGCACCACGGGACGGCACAGACGGGAATAACAGGTCTCTTCCAGCTCCAGCAGCGCTTTGTCGGGGCCCAGCCCCAGCAGCCGCCGCACGGCGGTCTCGCCGGGCACTGCGTGCAGCCGGGCCACCGTGCTGGTGGTCTGGATGTCGCAGTGGTCCTGCAGCACATCAAAAACGGGCCGGCTGAAGTCGATGCCGTCCAGCCGCCCGCCAAACAGGGACAGGGGCATCACGTCGGTACAGAACAACACCGGAATGTCATCGGCCAGCATCCGCTTGCCCACCACCAGAACCGTCTCCCCTGGCTGCAGGCCCAGGGCGCGGGTCAGATCTTCATCCGCGGTCTGGCGGGTCACCAGCAGATGGTCGGTGTGGGGGATGTGTCCCATGGCCTCGATCATCTTGTGAAACTCCATCTTCTGGTCCATGCGGTGGGCCAGATGCACCACGTCCCGGTTCACCACCGTGCCGATGCCCCGCACCCGCTCCAGGTATCCGCCCCGCTCCAGTTCACTCAGGGCATCCCGCACCACCGTGCGGCTCACCCCCAGCCGGGCGGCCAGCTCCAGTTCCGGGGGCAGGCGGTCCAGCCCGGCGTAGGCACCGTGGGCCATCTCTTCCAGCAGTCGATCCACCACCCGGGCCGAGATCAGCGCGCCGCCCAACATGGCCGGGGCCTTGGTTTGCTGTTCCAAACTCACGCCTCCTCCTTCTTGTCTTTGCCGTTCTTTTTGGCGTACCGGCACACGTCGGCCAGGCAGCACTTGTCACAGTAGGGCTGGGTGCGGGCGGTGCAGACGGCCCGGCCGTGGTACACCAGCCGGTGGCAGAAATCGCTGCCTTCCTCTGGGGGAATGATCTTCCACAAAGCCATCTCCACCTTCTTGGGCTCCTTGACTCCCTCGTCCACCAGTCCGATGCGCCCACACAGGCGGATGCAATGGGTGTCGGTGACGATGGCGGGCTTGCCGAATACATCCCCCATAATCAGGTTGGCGCTCTTGCGGCCCACACCGGGAAGGTCCAGCAGGGCGTCGAAGTCGTCCGGCACCTTGCCGTCATATTTGTCCCGCAGCATCCGCATGCAGGCGGAAATATCCCGGGCCTTGCTGCGGCCCAGACCGCAGGGCTTCACGATGGCTTCGATCTCCTCCGGCTCGGCGGCGGCCAGGGCCTGCACGTTGGGATATTTGGCAAACAGGTCCTTGACCACCACATTTACCCGCTCGTCGGTGCATTGGGCGGCCAGACGCACCTCCACCAACAGCTGCCAGGCGTGGTCGTAATCCAGGGTGCAGTCCGCCAGGGGGTACTCTTCTTTCAGCCGCTGGATGCAAATGGCGGCCAGTTCTTTCTTGGTCATGGGGGTCTCTCCCTTTCCAAAGGTATTACTTCTCTGCCTTGATTCTACCATTTTAATCGTCTATAATGCAAGGGTAAGTCACGTATTTGCGAAAAAGGGAGATTTTTTCATGGAACCACTGGCACAGCGTCTGCGCCCGCGCACCCTGGCCGAAGTCTGCGGTCAGCGTCATCTGTTGGGGGAAGGACAGGTCTTCCGCCGTACCCTGGAAGCAGCCCAGGCTTCCGGCCGCATTCCCAACATGATCTTTTACGGCCCTTCCGGCGTAGGCAAGACCACGGTGGCCAGCATCATTGCGGCAAACAGCGGCATGCGGCTGCACAAGCTCAACGGCACCACCGCGTCCACCGCCGACATCAAGACGGTGCTGGGGGAGATCGGCACCCTGCACGGGTCAGGGGGCATTCTGTTATATCTGGACGAGATACAATATTTCAACAAGCGGCAGCAGCAAAGCCTGCTGGAGTGCATCGAGCAGGGAACCGTCACCCTCATCGCCTCCACCACCGAAAATCCCTACTTTTATATTTATAACGCCTTGCTGTCCCGGTGCACCGTCTTCGAGTTCAAATCCCTGACCCCGGAGGATATCCGGGCGGGGCTGGAAAACGCCGCCCGCCGCCTGGGGGAGGAGGACGGCATCCCGGTGCGCATTGAGCCGGACGCCCTGCCGTACCTGGCCGAAAGTGCCGGCGGGGATATGCGCAAGGCCCTGGGCAATCTGGAATTTGTGGTCACCGCGGCACCTTCGGTGGATGGGGCGCGGGTGGTCACCCTGGACATGGCCAGGCAGGTGGCCCGCCGCACCGCCATGCGGTACGACAAACAGGGGGATGACCATTACGACATCATCTCGGCCTATCAGAAATCCATGCGCGGCTCCGACCCGGACGCTGCCCTGCACTATCTGGCCCGCCTGCTGGAAGCCGGGGACCTGCCTTCCGCCTGCCGGCGCCTGATGGTCACCGCCTGTGAGGATGTGGGCCTGGCCTGGCCGCAGATCATCCCCATCGTCAAGGCAGCGGTGGATGCCGCCAACATGCTGGGCCTGCCCGAAGCCCGCCTGCCCCTGGCCGATGCGGTGGTGCTGGTGGCCACAGCACCCAAATCCAACTCCGCCCATGACGCCATCAACGCCGCCATGGCCGATGTGCAGGCGGGCAAGGGCGGCCCCATCCCGCGCCAGCTGCAGAACAAACATTTTGACGGGGAGGATGCCGCCGTCAAGGGCCAGCACTACCAGTACCCCCACGATTGGCCCAACCATTGGGTTTCCCAGCAGTATCTGCCCGATGCGCTGCAGGGAAAGGTATACTACCATTTTGGTGACAATAAAACAGAACAGGCTGCCGCACAGTATTGGAAACGGGTCAAGGGACAGGACAGAGCCGCCCCGGACGGCCCGAATAAGACCGGCAAATAATCCCGAATCTTTTTTCCGATATGGCGAAAATGTGTCTGTACGGGCAACAAAAAAATAAATCCTACTGTCACGGCAGGAAATCCGGCAAAAATTTACAGGAAATGGCGGCCGTTTCCTGCATTATTTACCAAAAGGTGTTGACAAAGAACAATAAAATTCAGTAGAATAAAAGCGTGTGAGGGGGACCGTCCGGCATGCCGGGCGGCCAAATTTTCACTTTATAAGGAGAGCTCCCATGCGTTATTCACATCAGCGCGAATTGATTCTGCGGGAGGTACTCGGGCGTACCGATCATCCCACCGCCGAACAGATTTGCACTTCCCTGCGGGCGGAATGTCCGCGCCTGAGCCTGGGTACTGTGTACCGCGACCTGAACACCCTGGTGGAGATCGGCAAGGTCCGCCGTGTTTCCATTCCCGGGGAGGCCGACCGTTTTGACGGTCAGGTGGAACGGCATCAGCACCTGTGGTGCCGCAAGTGCCACCAGGTGGAAAGCCTGTACATCGATCCGGAAAAACTCCGTGATCTGGTCAAGTCCTGCCCCGGCATCGTGGCCGAGGACTGGAACCTGACCGTGTTTGGTCTTTGCAGCAAATGCGCGGCCGAAGAAACCCAGTGAACCGTCCGGGGCCCTGTTGCGGGGGGCACGGCAGCTCACGCCCGGAACCTGTGGTTCGATGGTTCTGGGAACGGGGAATTCTCGGACCGTTGACGCCGGGGCAGCCTTTGGCATGTTCCGGCGTTTCTTGTATCATGGGCATCGGGTGGTGATCTGTTTTTTGAACAGATCACCACTTTTTGTATGTTTTGGGGCTTACATATACCTTGCTTTTGTGCTACACTTAAAATTACGCCTGTTTTGGGGAAAGAAACAGGGCGCCGATCGTTTTGTTTTGGAATAAAGGGGAAAAGTATATGGCAATAGTTGATGTTTTTGGAGAAAAAGTAGAACAATTAAGCGGCACCAACCGTACCCGTGCCCGTTGGCTGCTGAAAACCGGCTGGGAAGCCCAGAACCTGAAGTTCAAGCTCATGCCGGACAAGCGGCTGATCCCGGCGGACCGGTTTCTGGCCGGCATGATGATGGATGCCATGCTCAAACCGCTGCAGTGCCCGGACCGGTGCGCGGTGGTCAGCGTGTTCACCCCCTGCGAAATGCTGCAGGAGGTTGGTCTGCATCCCTATAACGCCGAGGCCATGTCCTGCTACCTGTCGGCCAGCAAGGTGGAGCGGAGCCTTTTGCAGCAGGCGGAAAACAGCGGCATTGCCGAAACCCTGTGCAGCTACCACAAGACCTTTTTCGGTGCGGCCCAGAAAGGCCTTTTGCCACGGCCCCGGTGCATCGTGTACACCAACGTCATGTGCGACGCCAACATGCTGACCTTCCGGGCGCTGGCCAGCCTGTATAAGGTGCCTATGTTCGCCCTGGATGTACCCTTGCAGCAGAACGAGGAAAATGTGCGGTATGTGGCCGAGCAGCTGCGGGCCCTGGCCGCTTTCCTGGAAAAGAACACCGGCAAAAAGATTGACGAGGCGGCGCTGTCCCAGCGCCTGGAACGCAGCAAGCGCACGCTGGAAAAGTTCGGCCGGTTTCAGGAAGAAAAGGCCGACCGCTACATTCCCGCCGATCTGGTCAGCCCGCTGTACTGCGGTATGACTAACAACATCCTGCTGGGCACTCCCCAGGAGGAAAAGTACGTGGACATGCTGCTGCGGGATGTGAAGAAGGCCCCCTCCAAGAAGGGCAAGCGCATCTACTGGATGCACACCATTCCCTTCTGGTCCGACGCCGTGCGGGAAGACCTGGCCTTCAATGAGCAGGCCCAGATCGTGGGCTGCGAGCTCAGCCAGGTGTGCGAACCCGACTTCGACCCGGCGGATCCCTACACAGCCATGGCCCATCGTCTGGTCTACCATGCCCTGAACGGCAGCGTGACCCGCCGCATCGAGGCCGGTATCCGCCATGCCCGGCAGACCAAGGCCGATGGCGTGGTGTGGTTCAACCATTGGGGCTGCAAGCACACCATGGGCGCCGCCCAGATCGCCAAGAAGAAGTTTGAGGAAGCGGGCCTGCCCCTGCTGATCCTGGACGGCGACGGCTGCGACCGCAGCCATGGCGGTGAAGGCCAGACCTCCACCCGCCTGGGTGCCTTCCTGGAAATGCTCAATGGCGACAAGGTGTGAAAGGGGAGACAAGCATGAGCAACAAACTGTATTACATCTGCAAATATACGCCCATCGAACTGCTGGAGTCTCTGGGAGCCGAGTGCGCCAGCCTGAACGAGATGCCCGAAGGTTTTGAGCATGCCGACCAGCTGGCCCATCCCAACATCTGCGGGTTCGGCAAGGCGGTGCTGGAACAGGTCATCAACGACCATGTGAAGGAACTGGTCATCGTGAACTGCTGCGATACCATCCGCAGCGTCTACGACATCCTGGCCGACAGCGGCAAGCTGGATTTTTTGTACATCATGGACATGCCCCACGACAACGGCTCCTGCGGGCGGGAACGCACCGTGACACAGCTCAAGGGGCTGGCCAAGGCCTACAGCGAGTACAAGGGCACCACCTTCGATGAGGCTGCCTTCCGCAAGGCGTTCCGGCCCCGGCAGCGGCTGCACGAACCCTACATCAGCGTGCTGGGCGCCCGCATGGGCAACGAGCTGTTTGAGGTGGTCCGCCAGACCATGCCCTACCCGGTGGAAAATGACACCTGCGTCAACAACCGGTCGGCGGGCAACGAGCAACCCCCCGAAACCTCCGATTTTGACGAGCTCATGGACTGGTACGCCGGGGCGCTGCTGGGGCAGCTGCCCTGCATGCGCATGATCGACAACACCGGCCGCAAGCAGCTGTACAACAACCCCAACCTGAAGGGCATCATCTACCACACCGTCAAGTTCTGTGATTTCTACAGCTTCGAGTATGCCCAGGTCAAGCGGGAAGCCGCCGTGCCGCTGCTGAAGATCGAATCCGACTATTCGCTGCAGAACAGCGGGCAGCTCTCGACCCGTCTGGAAGCATTTGCCGAGAGCATCAACGCCGAATGGCAGAAGGGGAAGGAAAAGAAGATGGGTAAAGGCTATTTTGCGGGCATTGACAGCGGTTCCACCAGCACCGACGTGGTAATTCTGGATAAGGACAAGAACATTGTCACCGGCATCATTCTGCCCACCGGTGCCGGTGCCGCCGCCGGCGCCGAGCGCGCCCTGGAAGAGGCCTTGAAGGAGGCCCACCTCCAGCGGGAGGACATCGACGCCATGGTGACCACCGGTTACGGCCGCACCGCCATCACCGAGGGCGACAAGAGCATCACCGAGATCACCTGCCATGCCCGGGGCGCCCATTTCCTGGATCCCTCGGTGCGCACCGTGGTGGACATCGGCGGCCAGGACAGCAAGGTCATCCGCCTGGATGAGAACGGCGCCGTGGTGAACTTTGTCATGAACGACAAGTGCGCCGCCGGCACCGGCCGTTTCCTGGAGATGATGGCCCGCACCATGGAGATGAGCCTGGACGAGATGAGCCATAAGGGCCTGAAATACAAGGAGGACATCACCATTTCCAGCATGTGCACTGTCTTTGCGGAATCGGAAGTCGTCTCCCTGATCGCCCAGAACAAGGACGCCGACGATATTGTCCATGGCCTGAACAAGGCGGTGGCCTCCAAGACTGCCGCCCTGGCCAAGCGCGTGGGCGGGGAAGAACGCTACATGATGACCGGCGGTGTTTCCAAGAATGAAAGCCTGGTCAAGACCCTGGAACAGAAGCTGGGCACCACCCTGGTGGTGGACGAGCGCGCCCAGCTGTGCGGTGCTTTGGGCGCGGCCCTCTTTGCCATGGATATGGTGGAGCGGGACTGAGCCCGGTCGTGTTGATAAAATAAAAAGGGACACCGTTTCAAAAAACGGTGTCCTTTTTGTTTGGTTCAGGTTTTGTGCGACAAATGCTTTTTGTTTGCGGGTGCATCCGGCTTGGGGCAAACCACAGGCAACGGCGCTCCCTTGGGGGTGAGCAGGGCACAGGGCAGCAGCATGATCAGCGGATTGGCCGAAACCAGGAACATCTTGTTTTCCATCAGCAGGTAGCACAGCAGTGCAAAGACCAGCAGGGTTTCTCCCGTATGCTTGCCCCGGCACAGCCGCCACAGCAGGAACAAGGTGACCCCGGTCACCAGCACGGCGCCCAGCAATCCCTTGTTCATCACCAGGGCCAGATAGGTGTTGTCAATGGAATGGTGTACATCCGAATCGGTGGCAAAACCGCCCAGCAGGGTAACCACGTGGGGCATATCGCTGTGCAGCCAGGCCGCGGCCCCGTCCTCGGCGGGGTGCAGGTAGTCAAAGGCCCAGAACACGTGATGCCAGATTTCCAGCCGGCCGGAAAACAGCCGGTTCAAAATCGAAAGTTTGGGGGTCAGATCGGAGGCTCCGGGGTCAAACAGATACCCCATGACCAGGCTGAACGCGGTCAGCAGGGGATAGAGCGCCAGGACCAGCCCGTGCCACCAGACACTTTCAAAAAAGCGGGGCAGCAGTTTCTGGGCCGCAAACAACAGCAAAAGCAGCAGCATGGCGCCACCCGCCCCGCGGCATTGGGGCACCAGCAGGGTGTACAGCGCAGTGGCAACCAGCAGGCACCAGTCATACCACCGCAGCTTGGGCCAGCGCAGCCAGCTCCAGGCAAAAAACACCCCCAGCAGCCGGGACCCGTAGCCGTTGTAATGCCCATACCCGTAATCCCAGTTGCGGGCGTAGACGTTGAAAGGAACCAGCGGCGTTGTGTAATGCAGCAGCTGCACCAGCACGATACCCGCAAAACCCACGCATACATAGACCTGCAGGGCCCGGCGCAGATCCACGCCCTTGGCACCCAACCCCACCAGAATGGCCAGCAGAAACCAGGTATCCCCGCCATGGGCTCCGGCCGCCGCCGCATACAGGGCAGCGGCGGCGGCAATTCCCCCTTGCAGGCGGTTGTCATACCGGGTCAGGAACGCGCATTTGATTACCAGCAACGCCAGGCCCAGCCCGGTCAGAATCATCCGTGCCAGGCGGCAGAATTCCGGTAAGGTACTTTGTATATTGGAACTGAAAATTTCCGAAAGAATCAGCAGCAGAGCGATGGCCGTACAGTAGACCCGCTGCCCTGCCTGTCGGTGCCCGGCCAGAAACGGGATGCGCCTTTGCATCAATATGGCAGGCATCACAGTCCTCCTTCCCTGTGGGAGAGCCCACAGTCTTTTTCCATTATAGCATGGCACGTCCTAAAATAAAACCCGTAGAATGGGATTGGGGGAAAATGGCTGTTCTTGTATTTTTCCCAAAAATTTGTTACAATCAGCATAGTATCCATATGTTTCCAAGATGTTGCGCACAAAAAGACAGGAAAGGAAGAGATCAGAATGCTCAGCGATATCCAGATCGCACAAAACGCTCATATGCTTCCCATCACCCAGGTGGCGGCCAAATTGGGGCTTTCCGCCGATGATATCATTCCCTACGGTAAGTATAAGGCCAAGATCAGCCATAAACTGGCCAAAGGGGAGGGCAAGCAGGGCAAGCTGATCCTGGTAACCGCCATCAGTCCCACCCCGGCGGGCGAGGGCAAGACCACCACCAGCGTGGGCCTGGCGGATGCGCTGTGTGCCATGGGCAAGCGCACCATGCTCTGCCTGCGGGAACCCTCTCTGGGCCCCGTGTTCGGTGTCAAGGGCGGCGCTGCCGGCGGCGGCTACGCCCAGGTGGTGCCCATGGAGGACATCAACCTGCATTTCACCGGTGACATTCACGCCATCGGCACCGCCAACAACCTGCTGGCGGCCATGATCGACAATTCCATCCAGCAGGGCAACCCCCTGAACATTGACCCCCGTCGGGTGGTCTGGAAGCGCTGCATGGACATGAACGACCGGCAGCTGCGCTTTATTGTGGACGGCCTGGGCGGCAAGGTCAACGGTACCCCCCGGGAGGATGGCTTCGACATCACCGTAGCCAGCGAGGTCATGGCCATCTTCTGCCTGGCCACCGACCTGAAGGACCTGAAAGAACGCCTGTCCCGCATCGTCTGCGCCTACACCTATGACGGCAAGCCGGTCACCGCCGGTGAAATCGGCGCGGCCGGTGCCATGACTGCCCTGCTCAAAGACGCCATCGACCCCAACCTGGTCCAGACCCTGGAAAACAACCCCGCCATCATCCACGGCGGTCCCTTCGCCAACATCGCCCACGGATGCAACAGCGTCACCGCCACCAAGTTGGGCCTGAAGCTGGCGGATTATGTGGTTACCGAAGCCGGCTTCGGCGCCGACCTGGGTGCCGAGAAGTTCCTGGATATCAAGTGCCGCTACGCCGGGCTGAATCCTTCCGCCGTGGTGCTGGTGGCCACCGTCCGCGCCCTGAAATACCATGGCGGCGTGGCCAAGGCCGACCTGAATGCCCCCAATACAGAGGCTGTGCGCAAGGGCTCGGTGAACCTGGCCCGCCACATCGACAACCTGAAAAACGGGTTCGGCCTGCCGGTGTGCGTGGCCATCAACTCCTTCCCCACCGATACCGAAGAGGAGATGGATGTCATCCGTCAGGTCTGTGCCGAAGCCGGCGTGCCCTGCGCGCTGAGCGAGGTCTTTGCCAAGGGCGGCGAAGGCGGCAAGGCTCTGGCCGAAACCGTGCTGCAGGTTCTGGACGAAAATCCGGAAATTCATCCCATTCAGTTCACCTATGACCTGGAAGCCTCTCTGGCTGACAAGGTGGAAGCGGTGGCCCGCAAGATCTACCGCGCCGAAGGCGTGTCCTACGCCCCGGCCGCCAAAAAGATGCTGGACCAGCTGGAATCCATGGGCTACGGCAAGCTGCCGGTCTGCATTGCCAAGACCCAGTATTCCTTCAGCGATGATGCCTCTCTGCTGGGGGCGCCGGAACACTTCCACATGAATGTGCGGGAAGTCCGCCTGTCCGCCGGCGCCGGTTTTGTGGTGGTCATCTGCGGTTCCATCATGACCATGCCCGGTCTGCCCCGGCACCCGGCCGCCATGGACATTGACTGCGACGAGGAAGGCCGCATCACCGGCCTGTTCTGATTCCGGCATACCATAAACAAGCAAACAGCGTGCATGTCCTTTGGACATGCACGCTGTTTTTATCATCAGGCATCGGGGGCCAGAATTTCGGCTGCCTTGGTCAGCTGTTCGTCGGTGGGGTCCCAGGAGGCAAAACTCAGTTCCACCACCCGTCCCGGCCAGCACAAAAGATACCGCGGAATGGGTCCGGTGGTGCTCCACTGCAACTGGTAGGCGGCCTGGGCACCGTAGGGGGTGGGGTCGATGGGAAGGTAAGAATCCCGGAACACCAGCCCGTCCTCGTAGGGCTCGTCCTTGTGCTCGCGTAGCAGCTGACGGACCACCAGTTCCTGCACAAAATCGAAATCGGTGTCATAGACGGTGTACCAGAGGGTGGGCGCCCCGGCATTGTCGAGGATGAGGGGGCTCTGGTCATACAGGCCGCGGAACAGCAAAGGACTGGCATAGGTGTAGGCTGTGCGGGAATACATTCCATCGCTCTCGGTCAAATCCTCCACAGTCAGGGGCAGGGGATCGCTGTAAATGGGATATGTCCGGCCATTTTCCTCGTAGCTGTCGACCTCCGTGTGGGGTGTGCGGCCCAGACCGCCCGCAAGGGACACGGCCAGCAATACCACAACGCCCACCACGTACACCGCAACCGCCCAGAAGACACTCAAGGTTTTGTTGAGCCCGGCGGGATACTCCCGGTTCCGCAGCCGGTTGCGCAGCAGGGGGGCGCCTCCGATGGCCACCACACACACCAGCAGCCAGGCCAGGAACCACTGGAGCGGCAGGCCGGAGGTGAGTGCGGCCAAAACCAGCGGAACGCAGGCCGCTCCCACAAACAGCCAGCTTACCCGGACCGGAATGTGCGGTTCCAGAAAGAGGTTTTGTTCCACGGCGGCGGGTTTGGCTTTCTGATACCAGACCAGGCAGGCGATGGGCTCCACCAGGCAGGCAATCATCAAAAGCAGCCATACAGGCAGAGCCATCACCTTGAACCCGTCGGAAAGAAACCGGATGGCATCATGCCGAAAATCCAGCCCATATTGCAGCAGCCAGATCAGGCACACTGCCAGCGTCAGCATCCGGGGGCGGATGGTCATGCGGCCCATGGCTTTGCGCAGACTTTCCACCTGCACCACCGGGTCGGTCTCCAGGGGCGGAGCGTCGGTGTCGGCGGTGTAAAACACCTGCATATAATGCCGTCGGGCTGCCGGATGCCAGCCGCTTTGGGCACACAGAATTTCCTTGTCCTTCTGGTCTTCGGTAGGCAGGGGATCATATTCCGTGGCTTTGGAAAAGTAGACAACGGCAAACCGCAGGGGTTGTGGCGCTATCCTCTCAAAAGTCCAGAACGGGGTGCCGATCCGGGTCAGCAGCCAGCCTTCGGCGGCCTGTTTTTCCAACAGGCTTTCCATGGCACGCTGGTCATAGACGGACAGGGGAACCAAAAGGCGTTTGGTTTGGTTCATGGCTGTGCCTCCTTTCCGGAATAGCGCTCATAATCCCGAGCCTGCAGCCGCAGCCGCTCGTACTCCTTGGCCAGCATGGCGGAGCCCTTTTCGGTGATGTGGTAGCGGCGCCGACCCCGCAAGGCTCCGGTGGCCTCGATCCAGCCTTCGGCGGTGAACTGCTCCAGAAGATCATACAAAGTGCCGGACCCGATGGTTACCCGGCCGTCGGTCATCTGGCGCACCTTCTCCAGTATCTCCATGCCCCGGCATTCCTCACGCAGGCAAAGCAGCAGATAAAACATCTGTTCGGTCAGGGTCTTGAACCGTTCCCGGGGCATGGCGTCCACCTTCTTTCTGCACAATCTCGAATATCGAGTTTTCTATCTTCAGTATAATCTCGATTATCGAGAAAGTCAATGCCCCGCCCCTGCACTTTTTACACAGACATGCAAAAAAGCCGCCCCGGCGGTAAGCCGGAACGGCGTGCAAGATGGTGTTATCCCACCAGGGCGGCTTCTTGCTCCGTCCGGGGGCGGGAAGCCCCCAGACCGGCCATCTGCCACAGGGCGGCAGTGGCCAGCAGCAACAACAGCGGGGTGAACTGAAAGGCGTACCGGGCCTTTGTCTCCCACAGGCATAAAAACAGCATCAGCCCGAACACGCTCACCCGCACCAGGGTCAGAGGACCGGGGGCGGCGCGGCGGATGGCCCCCACCGTACCCAGCCATACCAGAAGCATCACAAAATACAGATAGGTCTGACAATAGTACACCATGGGCATGTACCCGGGCTGGCCCTGCAGAATGAACCGATGGGTCCAGTTCACCTTCAACGGTGTGGCCAGAAATTCCTGGGCGTCATACAGTCCGTTGCCCCAGGTGATGGCGGCTTTGCGGGTCATAAAGTCCAGCTGCCCCGCCGGGCTGCGGGACCCGTACTGGGCCGCAATATACTGCCGCAGCATCTGCCGGCGCTGGTCCATGGTGGCCAGACTTTTGGCGCTCTGGCATACCTGGTCATTGTAGTTGCCGTCGCCGCCGCTGCCGTAAGCAAACCAGAGTTCCACCGGCAACCCCACCGCATCCTGTACCGAAAAATCCAGAAAGGTCCGCTGCCAGGCCCGGTATCCCGCCAGCAGCACCCCGAACACCGCCAGCAACAAAACCGCCGCCACCAGGGCCTGCCGGACTTTTTTCTCCAGAAACAGCTGGATGAGTACTGCCACCAGCACCACCACCACGCTGCCCTTGACGGCATACCCCACAAAGGCGGCGGTTGCCATGGCAGCCAGCAGGGCCAGACGCACACCGGGGTGGTGTTCTTGGCGGTAACGGGTCCATCCCAGCACCACCAGAAGGGCAAAGGGCAGGCAGAGGGTATCGGAATAAAAGCAGGGGGACCAGAGCACAAAGGGCAGAAAACCGACGCAGAGCAAAAAGGCCAGTGCTACGGCACTGTTGCGCCCCAGAATCCGCCGGGCCAGCAGGCAGACAAGCGCCACCGAAAAGGCAATGACCAGCACATTCAGCACAATCCCCGCGTAAATGCCGGCCTCAGTGTCCGGTGTGATGCCGAAAATGCCCACCAGACGGTACCACAGCACCAGCACCAAGGCCAGACCCAGGTTGTTGTTGCAGATGATGTAGTAAGCGCCCCACACCTGGGGCACGCCGTCGTCCAGAAAATCCGGCAGGCTTTGCAGCACGGTGGCCATGTCCATGATGGGCAGTTCCGCCAGCCGGAAACCCAGCCAGCCCAGGATAAGGGTATAAACCGCCAGTGCCGCCGCCATGCCGCGGCGGAATCGGGGCATGGGAATCTGGTCCAACAGGGGCAGCAGGAACCGGGCCGCAAAAAAGGCGACGAAGCCCAGGGCCAGACCTGCCAACAGGGCAGCCGGTCCGTTGTGGGGCCAGCGCAGCACACTGTTCAGCAGAACCCAGCCCCATACCAGGGCAAATCCCAGGGAGAAAGCCCGCGTCAGCTGTTTCTGCATATCCATTCGCTCCCAGGCGGGGCAGATGATCCCCGACATAATTCCACATTTTTATCACATTTTAGCACATCCGGGGATTCTTGCCAACAAAAAAAACGCCGGGACGCGCATTGATATGCGGTCCCGACGTGTAAGCCGTTTTGGCGGATGAGGCAGATTACTGCTTGCTCAGAACTTCCTTGGTATCCCGGGCAATCATCAGCTCTTCGTTGGTTTCAATGACCAGGGTGCGCACACGAGCGCCCCAGGCGGTGATTTCCACCACGTCGGACTTCTGGTTGTGGGCATCGTTGTTCTTGTCGGTATCGATGTGAATGCCCAGCCAGTCCATGTGATGGCAGATGCGGGCGCGGGACGGAGCGTCATGCTCGCCAATGCCGCCGGTAAAGACGATGGCATCCACGCCGCCCATAGCAGCAATGTAGCTGCCGATGGTCTTCTTGATCTGGTAGTTCAGCATATCGCTGGCCAGCTGGGCGCGCTTGTTGCCTTCGGCGGCAGCCTTTTCCACGTCGCGCTTGTCGCTGGAAACACCGGAAATGCCCAGCAGGCCGGACTTCTTGTTCAGAATTTCGTCCAGCTGATGGCCGGTGATGTTCAAAGTGTACTTCAGGTAGTTGACCACAGAGGGGTCCAGGTCACCGCAGCGGGTGCCCATCATCAGACCGGCCAGCGGGGTCATGCCCATGGAGGTATCCACAACCTTGCCCTGGTCCACGGCGGCAATGGAAGAACCGTTGCCCAGGTGGCAGGTGATCAGCTTCAGGCGGGTGATGGGCTCTTCCAGGAACTCGGCAGCGCGATGGCTGACATACTTGTGGCTGGTGCCGTGGAAGCCGTAGCGGCGCACGCCGTACTTTTCATAATATTCATAGGGGATGGCGTACATGTAAGCGCGCGGAGGCATGGTGCTGTGGAAGGCAGTATCGAACACAGCCACGTTGGGAATGTCGCCGAAGACCTTCTTGGCGGCCTCGATGCCCAGGATGCCGGCGGGGTTGTGCAGGGGAGCCAGGGGGCTCAGCTCACGGATGGCCTCCACCACTTCGGGGGTGATCAGGCAGCTTTCCTTGAACTTTTCGCCGCCGTGCACAATGCGGTGGCCGATGGCGTCGATCTCGGACGGATCATCAATGACCTTGCCGTCGCCGGTGGTCATCTTCTTCACCACTTCCAGGAAAGCCTCGGTATGGGTGGGAAAGATCGCCGGGGTGGTGGCTTTGTGGCCGTTGGCCTCATGGGTGATCATGCTGCTTTCCATGCCGATGCGTTCGCACAGGCCCTTGCAAAGCACATGTTCGCCGTTCATATCAATAAGCTGATACTTCAGGCTGGATGAACCACAGTTGATAACGAGGACTTTCATGGTCAATTCTCCTTCAATCATTCGGGTACGCATCCCGTATATTCAATAACAGTTCAATTATAGTATGAAAACAGACATTTTTCAAGAATGAAATCTGCTAAACAGTGCATTTCTTGCGCAGTTTCCGGTATAAACGCCTAAGGCAGAGCGGATTGGCTTGATAAATTTTTGACAGATTGCACAAAGGAAAAACAGTCCGTTTCAGCCCCAAACGGGAGCAAAGAAGGAAAAAAAAATGAAAAAAGCGTGAAAAAATATACACCTGAAGCCCGGTGCACGGGATGCAATGCGAAAATCCAGCTTTCAGTCCGCAAAAAGGCGGTACAATATGGTATAATGTTTCCAAAAGTCGCCGTGCAGGACGATGATCGGCGGACAACAGGACAGTTGAGGTGCAATATGAAATTTGCCGGTATTATCACCGAATACGATCCCTTTCACAACGGTCATGCAACCCAGCTGCAGATGCTGCGGCAGCGCGGCGCCGAAACCATTGCCGTCTGTATGAGCAGCGGGGCGGTGCAGCGGGGCGGTGTGCCCCTGTTCCCGGAGTCGGTCCGGGTGCGCGCGGCTTTGCTGGGCGGCGCGGACCTGGTGGTGGCGTTGCCGGCCCCTTATGCCAACACGGGGGCGGAAGCCTTTGCGGCGGCGGGGGTGGCCCTGCTCACCGCCCTGGGGTGTGATACCCTGGCCTTCGGGGCGGAAGACCCCGACGCCGACCGCCTGCTGCAAGCCGCCCGCTTGCTGGAAGCGCCGGACCTGTCGGCACGGCTGCGGGGATACCTGGGGCAGGGCATGACCTTTGCGGCGGCCCGTGCCAAGGCGGCGGAGGAACTGGAGCCCGGGCTCAGCGATCTGCTCTCCCGGCCCAACAACATTCTGGGCATCGAATACTGCAAGGCCCTTCTGGCCCAGCACAGCCCCATGCAGCCGCTGGCCCTGCACCGGCTGGGGGCTGACCACGGTTCCGTCCAGCCCGGTCGGGCGGGGCAGACGCTGCTGGCTTCGGCCAGTTTCCTGCGGGCAGCGGTGCGGCGGGGCGGGGTGGAAGCCCTGGCCCCCTATGTGCCGGAACCGGCCATGGAGGTCTACCGGCACGCAGCGGCCCAGGGGCTGACGATGGACGCCGGGCGGTTCAGCCTGGCGCTGCTGACCTTGCTGCGTGCGGGGGACCCGGCCCGTTTTGCCCGGGTGCGTGGTGTCAACGAAGGGCTGGAACACCGCCTTTCCGCTGCCGTGCGGCAGGCCTCGGACGCCGAGGACCTGTATGCTCGCCTCAAGACAAAACGGTACCCCCATGCCCGACTGCGCCGCCTGGCCCTGGATGCGGCCATAGGGGTGGAAGCCGGATCCCTGCCGGAACTGCCGCCTTATCTGCATGTGCTGGGGGCCCGGCGAGCGGCACTGCCCTTGCTGCGGAACGCGGCGATGCCCGTTTCCACCTCTCTGTCCAAGCTGGAACAGGCCCTGCCCCAAGCAGAAAATCTTATCAAGATGCACAATTCTTTTACGGATTTTTCGGCACTATGCAGGGAACAAACCCAGCCCATGGGCCTTGCGTATACTGCAAAACCAGTGGTATTATAAATTAGATATGGATTTTCATTGCCCGTATTGACACTTTGTTGCAAAAATAACGGTCACAGAAGAAAGAGGGAACAACATGGCCTTGCACGTTATGGACGAAGCCAACCATTGCCTGGGGTGCAAAAATCCCCGCTGTCAGCAGGGGTGTCCCATCCACACCAACATTCCGGAAGTGATTCGCCTGCTCAAGGAGAACAAGCTCAACGAAGCCGGACGGATGCTGTTTGAAAACAATCCCCTGACCACCGTGTGCAGCCTGATCTGCAACCATGAAAACCAGTGCGAAGGCCATTGCGTGCAGGGAATCAAAGGGTCTCCCGTGCATTTTTCCATCATCGAAAACTATATTTCCTCCACCTATGCGTCCCAGATGACCCAGGGCCCCGCCACCCCCAACGGCAAGCGGGTGGCCATCATCGGGTCCGGCCCGGCGGGGTTGACCATCGCGGTGATCCTGGCCCGCTACGGCTACGATGTGACCATCTTTGAAAGCCATGATAAGATCGGCGGCGTGCTGCGGTACGGCATTCCGGAATTCCGCCTGCCCAAGAGCGTGCTGGACGACTTTGAATACCGCCATCTTCGCCTGAAGGACATCAAGGTCCGCCCCAACACCGACGTGGGCAAGGCCCTGAAGGTGGACGACCTGTTCCGGGACGGCTACAAGGCCATCTTTATCGGCACCGGTGTATGGCGGCCCAACACTCTGGGCATCAAGGGCGAAAGTCTGGGTCACGTGCATTTTGCCATCAACTACCTGCAGAACCCGGATGTGTATCATCTGGGCAACCGGGTGGTGCTCATCGGCGCCGGCAACGCGGCTATGGACGTGGCCCGCACGGCCATCCGCCACGGCACCCGGCATCTGGAATGCTTCTCCCTGACCAAAAAGATTGCCGCCAGCCATTATGAGGAAAGCTACGCCAAGCTGGAAGGGGTGGAGTTCTTCTACAACAAGAAGCCGGTGGAGATCACCGACCAGGGCGTGGTCTTCCGGGACGTGAACGAGGCCGAGGACGGCACCCTCACCGACATTCCGGGCAGTGAGATGCTGTACCCGGCGGACAGTGTGGTGGTTTCCATCAGCCAGGGGGCCTGCACCACCATCACCGAGAGCACCGAAGGTCTGAAGGTCAATCCCCGGGGTCTCTTTGTCACCGATGAGGTGGGCCGCACCAGCCGTCCGGGCATCTTTGCGTCCGGCGACGCCGTCAAGGGGGCCCGCACGGTGGTGGAGGCGGTGGCCTACAGCAAAAAGGTGGCCGAAGCCATGCACCAGTACATGCAGAGCCTGCCCGACGAGGACCCGGACCCCTATGCGGAGGTGCCCGTCTACCAGAGCGACGACGGCAACTGATTTCTTATCTCATAATACGGCAATGAAGGCGGCACGGAAATGTGCCGCCTTCATTTTTTGTCTTTCCACCGAAAAAGGCCCGGATGTGGAAACATCCGGGCCTTTGCAGCAGAATTCAACCGGGAAACGAAGGTTCGGTGGAGAACTTTTGAAAACGTCCCTGCCGTCGGACATCAGGAAAGGTTGGGCCTGTCCTGGTCGCCGTCGGCCTTGAAGAGCACGAAGTTTTCCGGCCGGTTGACAAAGTAATAGTATTCGGTGTTGTCCCGCAAAGGCGGGGTCAGATAGTTGGGAATGATGACCCCGTCTTCGGGCAGACGTTCGGTGAGGCCGGTCTGCCGCCAGATGTCCGGATCGATGCCGGCGTTGTAGCAGTCCAGATATTCGGCGCCGGTGCGGTGCAGCAGTTCATTCAGGGCATATCCGATACGCGGCAATACCTCATCCGGCCCCACAAAGTCCACCAGCCGCAGCACGGAGGCACAGCCGGTGTCGGCGGCCGATACCGTGCGGGTCACAGCGTAAGCCAGCAAACGGGAATTTTCCCGCACCGCCCACACATCATAATGAAAGTGGGGAAAGGCAAAGTATCGCCGGGCCAGATACCAGAGATCCTTTTTCGGCGTGTGGGGCGTCTCGGGCAGACCCAGAGCCTGCAGGGACTGGGCATTTACCACCGGTTCCAGGTCCAGGTCATGGGCGGGCCCGGGCAGGGGAGCGGCCGCCCCCGGCACCGCCAGGGTCCAGCCTTCGGGGCCGGGGGTGCCCAGGCGGTAATAGTGGCGCAGGCGCTCGGCTTGCCAGCCCAGAAAATGGTACAGCTTGCAGGTGGCGGGGCGGATGTTGTTGCAGGCCAGCACCGGGGTACCCAGCAGATCGGGCAGAGCGTCCATCAGTTCCAGGCCTACCCCGTTGTGGCCTTTGGCAGCCACCCAGATGGACACCCACGCCCCGGCGGCGGGGGACTGCCCAGCGGGAATGTACCCGGCAGCGCTGAGATACTGCCCGTTTTCGTCCACGGCCACCGCAAAGTGGGGGGCGGCCCCTGCCTGCCCGGCAAAATAGAAGCTGTAAAACTCCGGCCGGTTGATCAGCGGCAGATGCATGTCAAAGTGGGTGTTGATGAAATCCAGGATGGCGGCGTCCTCTCCGGGCCGGGCCAGGCGAAAGCTCACATCAGGCAATGGCGGACCCTCCCGTCACAGGCAGGGTCACCCCGGTGATGAACCCGGCCTCATCCGAAAGCAGGAAGGCCATGGCCGGCACCACATCGGCGGGAGTGGCGTTGCGGCCCATGGGGTTGTCGGCGGCGGAAGCCTGCACGATCAGGTCGGGGGTATCTTTCAGAAAGTTGGTTTCCATCATGCTGGGGGCCACGCAGTTGACGGTGATGCCGAACCGGGCATACTCCACCGCCAGGCTCTTGCACAGCCCGCCCAGGGCCTGCTTGGCCATCACATAGGCGGCGGTGTTTTTCGGCGGAGCGCCCAGGGTGTAGCTGGTCTGGATGAAGAGGATACGGCCGAATCGGGCCTTGGTCATGGCGGGCAGCACTGCCTTGCACAGCTTGACGGCGCTGTGCACCTGGATTTCCATGTCCTTGGCAAAGCGGGGCTCGTCGAAGGCCTTGAACTTGGTGTTCACCACCGGCAGGGCGGGCAGGTGGATGAAATGGGTGGGCGCCGGGCAGGTGGAGGCCAGCACCTGGCAGAAGGTGTCCACCTTGTACGGATCGGACAGGTCCACGTCAAAGGGGCGGATCATGCCGGGATAAGCCTGGCACAGAGGGGCCAGCTTTTCCACGTCGCCGCAGCCCTGGGCCAGAACCAGGGTGCCTTCGGGGGCGGTTTTCAGCAGCCGTTCAATGAGAGCCCGGCCCACATCGCTGGTGGCGCCGGAAATCAGATAAGTATAAGCCATGAGGTTTTCTCCTTATTATCTATAGGAAATATGTGCAGGGTTATTTTGCCAGTCCGGCCCGGATAATACCCCGGGTCACCTTCTTGCCGTCCTGGTTGGTGATGACCGCCTTGATCTCGGCTTCGGACACTGCCTCGCTCACGTTGACCACGGTGCCGGTGACGGTCAGGGTGTCGCCAATGAAGATGGGCTTTGCAAACTTGCATTCCACCCCGTGGAGCAGACAGTGCTCCCCGGGCAGGTAGACCCCCGCCAGGGTGGAGAAGAAGCTGGCCCCCAGCATGCCGTAGACCACCCGGCCGGGATATCCCCGGCCCTTGGCGTAGTTGGCGTCTACATGGATGGGGGAACAGTCACCGGTGATGGCCTTGAAGGCATCCATCATCTCTTCGGTTACGGTTACGGTAAAACTTTCGGTCAGGCCGGGGGTCATGTCGGCCAAGGTATAGTGGTTCATGAAAGCCCTCCTGTATATGCGAAAGGCGGCCGCCGCTTGAAAGAAGCAGCGGCCGCCCGCAGAATGTGTGGTTACGCGGTCATGCGTGCAACAAGGTCCAGCAGATCGCCCACGTTTTTCAGATCGCGGACATCCGCCAGCTTGAATTTGATGGAAAACTTCTTTTCGATGGCGGTCAGCAGATTAATCTGCTCCAGGCTGTCCCAGTCCTCGATGTCATCGGCGCAGGTGCTGCGGGTGATCACCAGGGTGTCATCGTCGAAATTATCGCGGAAAATTTCCTGCACGGCGTCCAGGATCGCTTGTTCGGTCATGGCGGTACTCTCCTTTTTATAGAATGCCAACGTATATAAAATACCACATTCATTCGGTTTTCGCAACACAAACCGCCATTTTGGCGGGACAAAGACCACGGGAATCCACAGATTTTTCCGCCTGCACCGTCCCGGAGTCTTACAGCCCGTAATCTTCCAGCCGCTGCTGCAACTCCGCTTCATCCTGTACCGGCACGCCCTGCTGCAGCGCCAGCACATCCTGCTCCGGCAGCAGCCGGGTGCGCAGGTCATATTCGGCCAGGGGACCTTCTCCCTCACCGGTGTACAGGGCCAGATACCCGCCGTTGTCCTTCAGCAGATAGGCAGGGCCGTCCTGCATGCGGGCATCGTACTCCGCCCGGGCAAACCAGACGGCGGCCGCCACCACGCACAGCAGGGCCGCGCCGCCCAGCAGCGCCAGATAAATCCGCACAAATTTCGGCAGCTTGTGTTCCATTCCCAATCCCCCTTTTGCCTGTCCCGCGCCGCACACAAAAGATGACAAAATCGTAAAAGCCAAAAGAAAAAAACAACGGCGCCAGAACAAGTATTGTCCGCCGCGCACCCCAAAAAACAATTTCTTGTGAATTTTACATTCCATACCTGTACTTTTGGCAGCGGTTTGTGCTATAATTCAGGATATGGTATTGTCCATGATTGTGTGACGCGGGGAGCGTCACCGTCTGCCATACAACCAAAACCCGCAAAGGAGGCGGTCCCCATAGACCCCAAACAGCAACGGCATCTGTCCACCCAGGGGGCGAAAGTTCCCGGTGACGCGCCCAATTCCGCCAAAGGCGGCAAGAAACCGGCCAAGAAAAAGCGCCGCAGCATCTTCGGTATGATCATGCGCTTTATCGGCTGCCTGATCTGCGTGTGTATCATGCTGGGCAGCGTGGGGGCGGTGCTGCTGGCCATGTATGTGGTGCAGGTCACCGCCGACCCCGAAGGCAAGCTGGACCTGGAAAAGAAAAAGGACGAACAGTCCACCATCTTCTTTGACCGCAACGGGGACGAGTACACCACCCTGTCCGGTGACGTCAGCTCTCTGTGGGTCAACCTTTCGGATATTCCCGAAAACCTGCAGCATGCGGTGGTGGCCATCGAGGATAAGGACTTCTATGACTCCATCGGCGTCAACTTCAAGCGTACCATCGCCGCGGCCCTCAACGAACTGACCGGCCAGCAGCTGCTGGGCGGCCAGCAGGGCGCATCCACCCTGGAACAGCAGCTGGTCAAGAACCTGACCGACGATAACGAAGTGGACTATATGCGTAAGGTACGCGAGATCTTCCGAGCCATCGGCCTGTCCAACCGGTACAGTAAGGAAACCATTCTGGAAGCCTACCTGAACACGGTGCCCCTGACCGGCACCATCCAGGGCGTGGAGGCCGGTGCCAACACCTATTTCGGCAAGAGCGTGGGCGAACTGTCCCTGTCCGAATGTGCCGTGCTGGCGTCCATCTCCAAGAACCCCACCGGCTACAACCCCTTCACCAACCCGGAAAATCTGATTCAGCGCCGCAACCACGTGTTGTATGAGATGCTCAACCAGGGCTATATCACCCAGGAAGAGTATGATTCTGCCACGGCCGAGACCATCACCCTGGCCGAAAGCAAGTCCAAGACTGAGAACGTGGCCGTCAGCTCCAACAACTCCTACTTCACCGAGGCGGTCATCACCCAGCTGACCGCGGACCTGAAGGAAGCCTACAACCTGGAAACCGACGCCGAGGCCCAGGACATGATCTTCAACGGCGGTCTGCGCGTGTACACCACCGTGGACCCGGCGGTGCAGAACTCGGTGGAGCAGCTCATGCTCAACAACACCTGGAACGGCGACGAGCTGTTCTATGCCCTGTGGCATGAGGAAGAGATCGAAAGTGATATCCCTGTGGGGGCCGAGATCAAGTATGATGTCAACGGCCTGCCCATGAATCCCACCGACGAATCGGCCAGCAGCATTTTTGCTCAGGACGATGTGCCCGTTTACACCGACAAGACCAACCAGACCTTCAAGACCGGCACCTACACGGCGGAGGATGGCAACGAGTATCTGACCTTCTATGAGGAAGTCCGTACCCAGGCCGCCATTGCCGTTACCAGCACCGAAGCAGGCCACAAGGGCGAGGTCATCGCCGTGGGCGGCGGTCTGGGCGAAAAGACGGTGGACCGCGGTATCAACCGTGCTGTGGTGCCCCACCAGACCGGTTCTACCATGAAGCCCATCGCGGCATACTGCCTGGCTCTGGATGACCATCTGATCAACTATTCCACCGCGCTGGAAGATTCTCCGCTGTACACCAAGGAAGGCAAGGAGATGCTGGACACCGAAAAGTGCCTGCAGCTCGGCCTTTCTCTGGACCCCAACGATCCCACCAACCAGGCCCGCAGTGATGTCTGGAAGGAATGGCCCACCAACTACGGCGGTGCCGGCGGCGACGGAGCCCCCATGCTGATCTGGGACGCCATCCGGCAGTCCTACAACACCATCGCCGTCAAGGTCGGCTCTATGGTGGGCGTGGACTATATGTACGACTTCGTCACCGAGACCCTGCAGTGCCAGTGGATCAATGAGAACGACGCCGACCTGGCGCCTCTGGTGCTGGGCGCCCAGAACCGCGGCCTGACCGTGGTGGAACTGGCCAACGCTTACTCCATGTTTACCGATGGCACCTACACCACCCCCCACTACTACACCCGCGTGGAAGACTACCAGGGCAATGTGGTGCTGGATATGGACAAGGTGACCACCACTACCCAGGCCATCGAGCCCGAGACCGCCGTCATCATGAACCGCCTGCTGGCCAACGTCTGGACCAGCCCCGGCACGGCCAACGGCATGAAGCCCGAAACCGAGGGCATCGACGCCGTGGGCAAGACCGGTACAACCTCCGACTACAAGGACTACACCTTTGCCGGTCTGTCCCCCTACTACTCCATCGCTGTGTGGTGGGGCTATGACAAGCCGTACAGCATGTGGGGTGTGGACGGCAGCCGCGGCAACAGCGGTAAACCCACCCAGCGTGCCTTCAAGACCTTGATGGAGGAGATCCAGGCCGACAAGCCGGCTGCAAACTTCTACACCAACGAGAACGTGCACAAGTACCAGTTCAACACCTCCACCGGTGCCATTGTGTCCAGCGGCGGGCAAACCGGTTACTACACCGACGACAACCTGCCCGATTCCAGCTCCGCCTCGCTGTTGAGCGATGACGCCGCTGCGCTGGGACAGCTCACTGCGGACGCGCTGGCCAGCGCCGACCCGGCCGCCTGAGCCCAAACACAGGCAAAACTTTTGACCCCGGATAAGCCCCGCGCTTGTCCGGGGTTTTGCCGGGCTGTGCGTGTGCGCCGCTGGCATACAAGGACTGTCTGTCTGACGAAAACAATCCACAATCTGACGGCGAGGGTGTGCACCTTGCTCAATTTGTGGCCGGTGGGTGGGCACACCCTTGCATCCACAGGCGCCATGTGCTATGATTATCCTTGTCGCAAACACAACTGTTTTTGAAGGAGGTACACACATGGCGGAACGACGTTTTCTTCTGGTGGACGCCGAAGTCCTGCCGGACGTGTTTCTGAAAGTCCTGCAAGCCAAAGAGCTGCTGGCCTCCGGCGCGGTCACCAACATATCTTCGGCGGCGCGCCGGGCGGGTATTTCCCGCAGTGCCTTTTATAAATACAAGGACTACGTCTTTGATGCGGAGTCCGGGCGCGAAACACTGACCGTCATTGCCACCCTGCTGGATAAGACCGGTGCATTGCAGGGGCTGTTGTCCGGTATTTCGGCGGCGGGGGCGTCCATCGTGACCATCACCCAGTCCCGGCCGGAAAACGGCACCGCGCAGGTGGAAGTCACCGTGCGCACCGCCACCATGCAGATGTCGGTGGAAGACATGCTGCTCAAGCTGGCCCGCCAGCCGTTTGTGGTGGAAGTACACCGGGGCACCTGAGGCAAGGCGCCGGCATAAAATGTGAGAGGGAGTGTAATTATGGCTAAAATCGCGATCATGGGGTTCGGCACCGTGGGCAGCGGCGTGCTGGAAGTCTGCCGCCGCAACGCGGCTTCCATCGCCCGGCGCGTGGGCGAACCCGTGGAAGTCAAATATATCCTGGATGTGCGTGATTTCTCCGATTCGCCGGATGCGGCCCTGTTCGTCAAGGACCTGGACATCATCCTGGCCGACCCGGAAGTGCGGGTGGTGGTGGAAACCATCGGCGGCACCAAGTTTGCCTACCCGTATGTGCGGCGCTGCCTGGAAAGCGGCCGCAGCGTCTGCACTTCCAACAAGGAGATGGTGGCTACCTACGGCGCCGAACTGCTGGCTCTGGCCCGGGAGCACAATGTGGCTTTCCTGTTTGAGGCCAGCGTGGGCGGCGGCACGCCCATCATCACCCCCATGCACCAGTGCCTGGCCGCCAACCATATCAGCTCCATCGAAGGTATCGTCAACGGCACCACCAACTTCATGCTCACCAAGATGAAGCGGGAGAACATGGGCTTTGGCGCCGCCCTCAAGATCGCCCAGCAGCTGGGCTACGCCGAAACCAAGGATCCCAGCGACGACGTGGACGGCCGGGATGCCTGCCGCAAGATCGCCATTCTGGCCTCGCTGGCCAGCGGTTCCGCCGTTTATCCCGACAACATCCCCACCCGGGGGATCCGCCAGATCGCCGTGGCCGACATCAAGGCGGCGGAAAAGCTGGAAAGCGCCATCAAGCTCATTGCCTGGTACAAGGAACTGCCGGACGGCGGTGTTTCCGCCGGCGTGGAGCCCATGCTGGTGCCGGATACCAACCAGCTGGCCAACGTGGACGACGTCTTCAATGCCGTTCTCATGAAGGGCGATATGCTGGGGGACGTGATCTTCTACGGCAAGGGCGCGGGCAAGCTGCCCACCGCCAGCGCTGTGGTGGCCGATGTCATTGATGCACTGAAGGACGGCGCCAAGATCCATGACAGCCTGTTCTGGCAGCCCGCCCCCAAGCGGGAGGGCATGCTGCCCGATGACGCCGCATATTCCTGGTACATCCGGGCCCGGGGCATTTCCGCCGCCGTGCTGGCCTCCCTGGCCGGACCGGGCTCCCCGGTGGACGAAGGTCCCGAAGGGGTGAGCTACCGGATGCAGGGCGCCACCCCCGCCGTTGTCAACGCCGTGTGCGAAAAGGTCGGGCTGTTGGGGGGCCATGTGGATCTGGTCCTGAAACAGATGGAAGAGTAAACAGGGGAGGGAACAACACAATGGTCACCGTTACCGTACCTGCCACCAGCGCCAATGTGGGCGCCGGGTTCGACTCTCTGGGCCTGGCGCTTTCTATGCACAATGTGTTTACCTTTGAGGAATCCGACCGTATCCATATCACCTCGCTGGATGACACCCACGTGCCGGGCGGCGCCAACAATCTGGTGTACCGCAGCGCCCGCGCCGTCTATGACCAGCTGGGGGTGCCCCTCAAGGGACTGAATATCACCCAGCGCAATGATATTCCCATGGCCCGGGGCCTTGGATCCAGCTCCGCCTGCATCGTGGCTGGTCTGCTGGGAGCCAACGCCCTGTTGGGCAAGCCTCTGACCCAACGTCAGATGCTCACCCTGGCCACCGCCATCGAAGGTCACCCTGACAACGTGGCCCCCGCCATGCTAGGCGGCTTCGTCACCAGCGTGTATGACGAAGGCCTTGTCTACACCGTCAAAAAGAACATCGACCCGGACCTGGCCTTTGCGGCCTTTGTGCCGGATTTCCGCCTGCTCACCTCCAAGGCCCGCGCAGCGCTGCCCCAGATGGTCTCCCATAAGGACGCCGTCTACAACCTGTCCCGGGCGGCGTTGGCCACCGCAGCTTTCTGCGACGGTGACTACGGCCTGTTGGGGGTGGCTACCAAGGACGCCCTACACCAGCGTTACCGCCTGCCGCTCATTGACGGGGGCGAGGAAATGTTTGAGCTGGCCCAGGACCTGGGAGCCCAGGCCGTGTACATTTCGGGCGCCGGCCCCACCATCATAGCGGTCGTCCACAAGGACGACCAGGAGTTCTTCGAGCAGGCGCGGGAAGCCCTGCCCCAGACCGAAAAACTCCGTCATTTCACCGTCTATCGCCTGCTGGCCGACAATATCGGCGCGACCGTTGAGGCGTGACAGCATAGAAGGGGAGGAAATTCACCAATGGCATTGATTGTACAAAAATTCGGCGGTACCTCGGTCAAGGACCGCAACCGCATCTTCAATGTGGCGCGCATCGTGGCCAACACCCGCAACGCGGGCAATGATGTGGTGGTCGTGGTGTCTGCCCAGGGCGACACCACCGATGACCTGATCGCCAAAGCGGCCGAGATCACCGGCGACCCGTCCCACCGGGAGATGGATATGCTGCTGGCGGCCGGCGAGGAAATCTCCATCGCCCTGCTGGCCATGGCCCTGCAGGAAATCGGCGTTTCCGCCGTCAGCCTCACCGGCTGGCAGGCCGGTTTCGTCACCGACCGTTCCTATTCCAAGGCCCGCATCAAGCGCCTGGACACCGAGCGCGTGGAAAGCGAGCTGGCCCGCAACCGTGTGGTTGTGGTGGCCGGGTTCCAGGGCCTCAACCGTTCCGACGACATCACCACCCTGGGCCGTGGCGGCAGTGATACTTCGGCCGTGGCACTGGCGGCTGCGCTGCATGCGGACCGCTGCCAGATCTTCACCGACGTGGAAGGCGTGTTCACCGCCGACCCGCGCAAGATTCCCAAAGCCACCAAGCTGCAGGAAATCACCTTTGATGAAATGCTGGAACTGGCTTCTCTGGGAGCCCAGGTCCTGAACAACCGCAGCGTCGAACTTGCCAAAAAGTACGGCGTCGAGCTGGAGGTACTCTCCAGCATCAATCCCGTTCCGGGAACCATCGTGAAGGAGGAAACGAAAGTGGAAGGTATGCTGATCAAAGGCGTTGCGAAGGATGACAACGTGGCCGTAATCTCGATCAAGGGAGTGCCCGACGTGCCGGGCATGTCTTTCAAGGTGTTCAGCCTGCTGGCGCAGCGCAACATCAACGTGGATATCATTCTGCAGAGCTCCGGCACCGCGGGCAACAAGGACCTGGTCTTCACCGTGCCCCTCACCGATGCCGAAAGCGCCGTCAGCGTGCTGGAAAACCACAAGGGCCGTTTCGGCGGCGGCGAAATCTCGGTGGATAAGACCGGCGCCAAGGTCAGCGTGGTGGGCGCCGGCATGCAGAGCCATCCGGGTGTTGCCTCCACCATGTTTGAGGCGCTGGCCGGCCAGAACATCAACATCCGCATGATCTCCACCAGCGAAATCAAGATCAGCGTCATCATCGATAAGGCGGATGCGGACCGTGCCGTCTCCGCCATCCACGACGCCTTTATCCAGTAAATCCCTACCCAGGAATATCTGTAGCGGAGCCGCTGCCCGCACTGCCATTCCGGCCTGTTTTCAACGCCGGGGCGTGCGGTCGGCGGTTCTGCTTTTACAATCCACGGCCTTGCCTGTTGGCGTTGCCGGTGCTATAATCAGTAAAACCCGTATCAAAAACATAGAAAAACAAAGGAACTGAAATGCAAAATCAAAAAACAAGTCCATGGCTGATCGCCTTCCGGGTGATCTTCACCATCGCGCTGATTGCCTGCATTGTGTTCATCTTCCGCAATTCGCTGCAGGAAGGATATTTCTCCTCCGAGCGCAGCCAGGCGGTCATGCGGGCTTTGAACCATCTGCTGGATAAGGTGAACCTGGGCCCGCTTTCCGAGCACACCGTCCGCAAACTGGCCCATTTTGCCGAGTTCACCCTGGAAGGCTTCCTGCTCATGCTCTGCCTGCGGGTGTATACCTCCCACTTTGTGCGCCACGTCAGCTGGCCTCTGCTGGGCGGTATGACCACGGCACTGATGGATGAAACCATCCAGAAATTCATTCCCGGCCGTACCTCCCAGGTCACCGACGTCTGGATCGACATGGGCGGTGTGGTCTTCGGCCTGTTTGTGGCTTTGATCCTGCTGCTCATCGTGCGGGCCATCACAGCCTTCCACCGCATCAAGAAGGAAAACCGCCGCCTGCGTGCCGAACGGGAACGATTGCTGCGGGAACAGGAGGAGGACCGCATCAATGCGGAACCGCCCCACCACGAAAACCCTAACAGGAGGGAACTGCTTTGACCGAACAACAGGCCGTGCAGGCCATTCACGCCCTGCCCCGTATGGGCACGGGGAAACCGACCCTGGAACGCATGCATGCGTTGCTGGATACCCTGGGCAACCCAGAAAACAAGCTGAAATGCATCCATATTGCCGGCACCAACGGCAAGGGGACGCTGTCTACCATGACCGCGTCCATCCTGACCCATGCCGGCTACAAGACCGGGCTCACCATCAGCCCGTATGTGCTGGATTTCCGGGAACGCTTTCAGATCGACGGCGAGATGATTCCTCCCCAGACCCTGGGCGATCTGGCGGAGGAAGTGCTGGACGCCGTGGACGAGCTGTGTGCCGCCGGCAAGCCCTCCCCGGTGGAATTTGAGGTGGTCACCGCCATTGCGCTGCTCTGGTTCGCCCGGGAAAAGTGCGATTTCGTGGTGCTGGAAACCGGTCTGGGCGGCCGCTTCGATGCCACCAACGCCATTCCCGCCCCGCTGGTGGCGGCCATCACCCGCATCGGTATGGACCATATGGATGTGCTGGGGGATACCCTGGCCGCCATTGCCGCCGAGAAGGCCGGCATCATCAAGGAAGGCTGTGCCGTCATCTGCTACCCGGACCAGCCGCCGGAAGCCATGGGGCCGCTGCTCACCGCGGCCACCGAAGCCCATACTTCCATCCAGACCCCGGACCTGGAGGATATTCTGCCCTTGAAATGCCGCCCGCTGCAGAACTATATCGACTACGGCGGATACCGGGTCATGCTGTCCTTTCCCGGCAAGCACCAGGCCAACCATGCGGCCATGGCCATCGAGATTGCCCTGACCCTCTGGCGTCAGTACGGCTACGACATTTCCGACGAAGCCATTGAAGCCGGTCTGCAGGCGGCCCATATGCCCGCCCGCATCGAGGTCATCCGTCGCCATCCGCTGCTGTTGCTGGACGGCTGCCACAACCCCGACGGCGCTGCCGCCCTGGCCGCCACCCTGTCCGAAGCCGGATATGAAGGCAACCTGGTGGGGGTGATGGGAGTGCTGAAGGATAAGGACCACGGTCCTATGCTGGAAGCCCTCTCCAAAACCTTTGATAAGGTGTTCACGGTCACTCCCGACTGTCCCCGTGCCATGACGGCGGAGGAACTGGAGCATGCCGCCCGGTTCCATCTGGACGCCGAAGCAGGTGGTACCGTCCGCGAAGCCATCCGCAAGGCGGTGGACTATGCCGACTACCACAACCTGGCCGGCGTGGTGGTCTGCGGCAGTCTGTATCTGGCCGCCGAAGCCCGGCCGATTCTGCTGGAAGAAGCGGAAAACTGATTCCCCCGGAAGTACGGTCCCGGAATAAAAAGCACGGAACCTCTTTTTTGCAGGTGACGCCGTATTTCAGCAAAATATTTGCCAAGCGCCCCGTATACTGGTGATACAAACCAGCCTACGGGGCGCTTTTTGTATGATCGAGGTGGACAAACTTGGCAAAGATCTGTTTTGTGCCCGCCAGCGGAACACTGGCTGCCTATCTTTCGGGGGAGATCGACCACCATGCGGCCCAGGGGCTGCGCCGGGAAATCGACGCCCAGATCGATGCGCGCATGCCGGAACTGTTGACCCTGGATTTTTCGGGTGTTACTTTTATGGATTCCTCCGGTGTGGGACTGATCCTGGGACGGGGACGGTACATGTCCTCCCTGGGCGGCCGCCTCACGGTGCAGAACCCGCCCGCGGCTGTCCGGCGCATGCTGGACCTGGCCCGGATCTCCTATGTGTGAACGGAGGATACATGTTACATGAAGATGGTCAATCAGGTCAAATTTACCTTTCTCAGCCGCAGCGTCAATGAAAGTTTTGCCCGGGCGGCCCTGGCGGCATTTCTGGCCCAGGCGGATCCCACGGTGCCCCAGCTGGCCGACATCAAGACCGCCGTGTCCGAAGCAGTTACCAACTGTATTGTACACGCCTACCCGGATGCGGTGGGCCAGGTCACCCTGACCGCGGCTTTGTATGAAAACGGCCTGGTGCGCATCACCGTCACCGACCGTGGCGTGGGCATTCCGGATGTGGACAAGGCCATGGAACCCTTGTTCACCACAGGCAACCCGGATGAACGGGCAGGACTGGGATTTGCGGTCATGCAAAGTTTTATGGATAAGGTCAAGGTCAGCTCCACACCGGGACGGGGAACCCGGGTGACCATGGCCAAGCGGCTGGAGGCCAAAGGCTGACTTCCTACATACCAACATAAGGAGGTCACCGTCATGTCAGCAACGACTTCTGCCGTGTCCCAATCGGCCAATACCACCGCCCTGTATGATCGGATTCCCCGGGAAGAGTTCATCCAGCGCAACCTGGGCCTGGCCCGTACCTGCGCGGGACGGTTCATCGGTCGGGGCATTGAGTACGAGGATTTGTACGCGGCGGGCTGCCTGGGGTTGGTCAAGGCCTGCGACGGGTTTGATTCGGGACGTGGCGTTTGCTTTTCCACCTATGCGGTACCGGTCATCCTGGGGGAAATCAAAAAGCTTTTCCGGGACGGCGGCACGGTCAAGGTCAGCCGCTCCATTAAAGAACTGGGACTGAAGATCAATGCCGAACGGGAACGGTTTCTCAAACAGACAGGCGCCGAACCGGGGGTCACACAGTTGGCCGAAACACTGGGGGCTACACCGGAACAGGTAGCCATGGCCATCCGGGCGTCCATGCCGGTGGTATCCCTGACTCCTACCGAAAGTGAGGACGGAAACCGGGAGTGGGATATACCGGTGGAATCCCCGGAAGAGAAGCTGTCAGAACGGATCGGGTTGCGGGAGGTTATGGACAAGCTGCCGCCCCAGGACCGAGTGCTGATCCGCCTTCGCTTTTTCGGAGGAAAGACCCAGAGCGAAACCGCCAAGGTGCTGCACACCACGCAGGTCCAGATTTCGCGCCGCGAACGGAAGATTCTTAAGTGGATGCGTCAGGAATTGACCGGGGAAGAGAGGAAGGAGGAAAAGAAAAGACCCAAATCAAAAGTATGATTTTTTAGGCGTTTTATCCAACTGGGGACACTCCGGATGGGTAAAACGCCAAATTTGCGTTATAGCGAAGCAAAATGCTTGACGGAAGTAGGATTGCATGCTAAACTTACTACATGCCGGTAAAATGCTGGCAAACCACAGGCAAGTTTTTTGAAAAATCTGAAAAAAGGTGTTGACAATTGCTTGATCGGGTGGTATTATAACTAAGCTGTTTCGCAAGAAACGGCAGGCGCTGAGAAAAGAAGTTCATCAAGAACTTCGCAGCTCAAAAAAATCTCAAAAAAGTGCTTGACAAAAAGAACTTTGCGAGATATAATAAGCAAGCTGTCCCGATGAGGGCAGCGCCAAGCAGGACCTTGAAAATTGAACAAACCTGAAACTTGTGGAACCTTACAGTGTTTGGAAAAACACTATAATCAATTCCAAAAGAACAAGTAATTCAACAGGACGCAAGCGATTGTGTCTGAGAAATTACAGTGATTTAACACTTTGTAAGTGATTAAATACCATTTATAA
>NZ_JACJJP010000049.1 GCF_016900095.1 Gemmiger formicilis | reverse complement strand
CAAGTGCGGTCTGTACACCAGCTTTGCGGTCACCGGCCGTCTGGTGCTGACCCCCGGCGCCCGTCAGCCCTTTGAGATCAACGCCGAAAACCGGGAAGGAAGAGCCAAAAAATTTCAAAAAAGGTCTTGCAACACGCCCAAAAATATGCTAGTATAATTTGTACTGTTATGGGTCAACCAAGGAGGTGGAACGAATGCCTAACATTAAATCCCAGAAGGACCGCGTGGTGCAGGCCAAGAAAGAGGCTATGCACAACAAGGCCATCAAGACCAGCCTGAAAACAGTGATCAAGAAGGCAGACGCTGCCATCGACAGCAATGCTGCTGACAAGGACGCCGTCATCCGCGCGGCCGTCTCTGCTATTGACTCCGCCAAGAGCAAGGGTGTCATTCACAAGAACACTGCTTCCCGTAAGGTCAGCCGCATGGCCAAGCGCAACAACAAGGTCAACGCTGCGCAGTAATTTCCAGCAAGAACAATTCCCGCCTCAGGGCTTCGGCCCCGGGGCGGGAATTTTCGTTTGTCCGTTTTTCAGCTCTGGTCCCGGCTTTTGCCCGCCAGGGCGGCCAGCAGGGCAAAGACCAGGCTGGCCGTGACCCCGCCGGAAGCGGCACACAATCCGCCAGTGAAGGCGCCGGGCAGACCGGTTTCGTCCACGGCGCTGCGCACCCCCTGGGCCAGCAGATGTCCGAACCCCAGCAGAGGCACGCTGGCCCCCGCCCCGGCCAGGTCGGCCAGGGGCTGGTACAGTCCCGCCGCGCTGAGAATCACCCCCGCCACCACATACCCGGTGAGGATGCGGGCGGGGCTCAGGGCGGTATAATCCAGCAGCAGCTGGCCCACCACGCAGATGGCCCCGCCGATCACAAATGCCCACAGATAATTCATCCGTCCTTCTCCCCTTTCGGTGTGCCCAGCTCCACCGCGTGGGCGATGCCGGGAATGCTTTCCCCCTGCAAAAAGGTGGTCTGGCTCATCAGCGCCCCGGTGGACAAAAAAAGCACCCTCTTCCATTCTCCCCGCTGCAGCCGGGGCAGTACTCTTGTACACAGCACCGCGGCGCTGCATCCCGGCCCGCTGCCGCCGGCCTGCACTTCCTGGCGGTCGGTGTCATACAAAAGGCAGCCGCAGTCCCAATGGTTGGATAGGTCATAGCCTTCCCGGTACATCTGGGTCCGGAGCAGCTCACTGCCTACCTTGCCCAGATCCCCGGTGAGGATGGCGTCGAAATCCTGGGGCGTGGCGTCAAAGGCGTGGAAGTAGGCCAGCAGGGTGGAAGCCGCCGCCGGCATCATGGCCGCGCCCATATTGTTGATGTCGTGCACTCCGTAGTCCTGCACCCGGCCGAAGGTCACCGACAGCACCGGCACCCCCGCCGCCCCTGCCGGGCGCAGCAGGCAGGCCCCGGCGGCGGTGGCCGTCCACTGGGCGGTGGTGGTGCGCTTTCCGCCGTAGGTCAGCGGGGTGCGGAACTGCCGTTCAGCGGCGCAGAAGTGGCTGCTGGTCAGGGCCAGGGTGCGCTCGCTGTACCCCGCCCCCGCAAAGGCAGCGCTCAGACAGAGGGCTTCGGCCATGGTGCTGCAGGCGCCGTACAGCCCGGCAAAAGGCACCCCCAGCCACCGCATGGCGTAGTTGCTGGCGGTGCACTGGGCCTGCAGGTCCCCGGCAAAGGCCAGGGTAACCTCCCGGGCCGAGATGCCCGCCTTGCGCAGGCAGAGTTCGGCGCACTTGGTCTGCAGCATACTTTCGGCGCTCTCCCAGCCGGAACAGTTTTCCGCGGCGAAGGAGCTGTCCTCCACCAGCAGGTCAAACCCGGCAGCCAGGGGGCCCTCCCCTTCCCGCTTGCCCCCCACCGCGGCCCAGGCCGCAATGACCGGAGGCTTTTCAAACACCAGGGTATCTTTGCGACGGATGGACATGGTTCACCCTCCCTTGCTCATGGCCCAGTAGAGGATGCCCCACACCCAGCTGGCCAGGGTGCCAAAGGCCAGCACCGGCCCCGCAATGCCGAAGATGTGGGCGCCGATGCCGGTGACCCAGCCTTCGGTCTTGAACTCGATGGCCGGGCTGACCACCGAGTTGGCAAACCCGGTGATGGGCACCAGGGTGCCCGCCCCTGCCCGGGTGGCCAGTTTCTGGTACCAGCCGAAGAGGGTGGCCACCGCCGAGGTAAAAATCAGGGTGATGCTGGTCAGGGTGCCGGCCATCTCGGCGTCGTACCAGGTGAGGTAGGTCTGGCGCAGCATCTCCCCCGCCAGGCAGATGCCGCCGCCCACAAAGAACGCCCACAGGCAGTCCTTGCCCACGGGCGAGTGAGGCAGGGCCTGCCGCACCATCTTGTCGTAGCTTTTGGGGTCCAGTTTCACGGGAACACTTCCTTTATAAAAGGTGGATATTCCCAGTATGCCCTCAGCCCCCGTAAAATATTACGTTGCCGCGGTAGTAGGGTTCCGGCACCGTGAGCTTGTAGATGCGGCGCAGGTCAGCATTCACCTGCTCGTCGGTGACGGGACCGCCGCAGGGCAGTGCCAACACCAGGTACCGCACCCCAAACAGCCGGCTTTCCATGGCGGTGACGCGGGCCCCCGCCCGCAGATAGAACCCGATGCGCCGTCGGGCCGCCGCCGGGTCGGGGGCTTCGGCGGGGTGCTCGCACTCGATGATGAGGGCGTCCCTTTGCCCCGCATAGTGGTCGGCCAAGGCTTTCAGCGCCGCCGTGCCGGTGCCGTGGCCCCGCCGGTCGGGCAGCACCGCAAAGTAGTCCAGCAGGGCGCAGCGGCACCCGGGCATCACCGTCTGGAAGGCGTAGGCCGCCAACGCACCGGTGGTGCCGTCCAAAAGGACCAGCGGTTCGTACCAGCCCTTCGCCATCATCCGGGCCATGCCGTCGTAGGGTTTGAGCTCTTCCGGCGGAAAATCCTTTGTCATCCAGCGGTCATACACGTCTTTCGTCTGTGCCGCGTCCAGCGGCAAAAGCTGCAGGTTCATACAAAGCGCCCCTTTCCAAGCTGCGTGGGATGCGGTATAATACAACTATCTTGAGCAGGAGGATTCCGAATTATGGAGTGGACCGATATTACCATCACCGTGCCCCAGAAGTACGCCGACACGGCCGAAGCCATTGCCACCATGGTGGCCAACGGGGGCATTTATATTGAAGATTACAGCGACCTGGAACAGCAGGCCTGGGAGATTGCCCATGTGGACCTGATTGAGCAGGATCTGCTGGACCAGCCCCGTGACATTGTGAAGGTGCACATGTACCTGGCCCCCGACGAAAACCTGGCCGAGGTGCTGCCCCTGTTCCGGGAGCGGCTGGATGCTTCCGGCATTGAGTATACCCTTTCCACCACCGGTGTGGAACAGGAGGATTGGCAGAACGCCTGGAAAAAATACTATCACGCCATGGACATCGGCCAGCGGCTGGCCATTGTGCCCGGCTGGGAGGAATACCAGACCGACCGCACCGTGATCACCATGGACCCGGGCATGGCCTTCGGCACCGGCACCCACGAGACCACCTCCCTGTGCCTGGAGGTGCTGGACGCCCGCGTCAGGGGCGGCGAGCGGATGCTGGACATCGGCACCGGGTCGGGAATTCTGGCCATTGCGGCCCTGAAACTGGGCGCCGCCCAGGCCGAGGGGGTGGACATCGACCCCATGTGCGTGCGCACCGCCGGGGAGAACGCCCAGCGCAACGGGGTGCAGGACCGGTTCAAGGTGCTGGTGGGTGACCTTTCGGACAAAGCCAGCGGCGTGTACAACATCATCACCGCCAACATTGTGGCGTCGGCCATTCTGTCCCTGGCGCCCCATGTGCCCGCCCTGATGGCCCCCGGCGCGGTGTTCATCGCTTCCGGCATCATCGACACCCGCAAGGACGAGGTGCTGGAAGGGCTGCGGGCCGCCGGGCTGGACCCCTTTGAGGTACACGAAAAGCGCGGCTGGGTGTGCATTGTCTGCCGCAAGGAGGGCTGAGGGATGCCCCACCGCTATTTTACCCGGGAGGTCGCCGACGGCCGGGCGGTGCTCAGCGGCACCGACGCCCACCATCTGGTGCATGTGATGCGGGCGGGCATCGGGGACGAGGTGGTTCTGTGCGGGCCGGATGCCCTGGAATACACCGGCCGCATCGAGAGCATGGAGGGAGACCGGGTGGTGTTCACGGTGAGCGAGGGCTATCCCAGCACCGCCGAACCCCGTACCAAGGTAACCCTGTACGCTGCCTACCCCAAGCAGGGCAAGCTGGAGGAGGTCATCCGCCACGGGGTGGAGCTGGGCGTGACCCGGGTGGTACCCTTTTTCAGCCGGTACTGTGTGGCCGCCCCCAAAAAGGAGGAGGCCAAGAACGAGCGGTACAACCGCATTGCCGCCGAAGCGGCCAAGCAATGCGGCCGGGGACTGATTCCGGAGGTGGGCATGCCGCTGCCGGATTTTGCTTCGGTCTGCGCCCAGTTCGGCCAATATGACCTGGTGCTGTTTTTCTATGAGGGCGGCGGACGGTCTTTGCGGCAGGTTCTGGCCGACGCCCCCGACGCCGCCCGCATAGCCCTGGTCACCGGCAGTGAGGGCGGTTTTGCCCCCGAGGAGTCTGCCCTGGCCGCCGATGCGGGCGCGGTGACGGTGGGGCTGGGGCCCCGCATCCTGCGGTGCGAGACGGCCCCCTTGGCCGCTCTGGCCGCGGTGATGACCCTGACGGGGGATCTGGAATAAGAGAAACAAAGGACGGGGGATGCCGGACGGCATCCCCCGTTTTGCATGCCCCCCCGGGCCAATATATGCGGCAGAGGGCGCAATTTTTCAATTGTCGGGGATCAGGCTTCCCGCCCGCGCTGCTGGGACAGGTCCAGTTTCAGCAAACTGGCCTTGAGTTCGGTCAGGCAGGCGTTTTCCACACAGAAGCTGCGAGCCCCCAGGTACATGTATCCGGGCATGGCATCCAGCTGGTTCAGCGGAATGCCGCACAGGGTCACATCGGTGTTGCGGGCCGCAGCGGCATCCAGCACGTCCTGCACCAGCCGCTTGACCACCGTTGTGTCGGTCTTGCGGCGCTCTTCCCGCTCGTTCTGGGGCTGCACATAGATGAAGTTGGCCAGATCGTCCAGGTCAATGTAGAGGAAGTTGGCGCCGTGCTCGATGATCTCGTTGACTTCCAGGGCGGAGGCAGGCACCTCGATCATGCAGCCCACCGGCAGATCCTCGTCAAAGGAGATGCCCTCCCGGCGCAATTCCCGCTTGCACTCCTCAAAGTTGTGCATGCACTCGTCCCAGCCCTGCACGCCGCAGATCATGGGCACCACCACACGCAGCACCCCCGACCCACCGGCCCGGAGCAGGGCTCGCATCTGGGTTTTGTACAGGGAATCCCGGGCGGCCAGGGTCTGCACCGTCTGCACCCAGGGGGCGCCGTCGTCGGCGCCGGGGTCGTACAGACGCACCACCACCGGCCAGCCCTCGGCACTTTCCAGCAGTTTGCGGTATTCGGCCACCTGGCGTTCCTCGTCAAAATTGTTCAGGATCATGGATTCGGTGCGCACCAGGCCGATGCCGCCGTTAGCGCCGTTGTCCAAAGCGGCCCGGATTTCGCTGGGTTCGCTGGAGTTGGCCGACCCCAGAATGACAAAGGTTGTGCCATCCCGGGTGCGGTTGGGCTTGTTGACCAGCGGGTCCGGGCGGTGACGGCGGTGCTGCAGCTGGGCCATGCGTTTGCGGGCCGCTTCGGTCTGCTCGGGGGTAGGGTCCACGATCAGGCTGCTCTTTTCCGCGTCCAGCACCACCGTGTGGCCTTCGGCACTCTTGGCAACCCCCTCGCCCAGCCGGCAAAGGGCCGGTACCCCCATGCCCCGGGCCATGATGGCCGCGTGGCTGGTCACACTGTCCCGGTCGGAGACAAGACCCAGTATCATGCTGCGGTCCAGGCTGAACAGGTCGCTGGGATAGAACAGGTCCGCCGCCAGGATGCTGGGACGGTCCAGCTGCAGCGGGCGGCGGGAACGGCCGTCCAGGATATCCACCACCCGGCGGCAGGCATCGCACACGTCCACGCTGCGTTCCTTGATGTAATCGTCGTCAATGTTGCTGATGCGGCCGGCAAAGATGCGCTCGGCCCGCTCCACAGCGGCGGCGCTGCCCGCCCCCGCGGCGATGTAATCCCCGATTTCGTTGGTGAAGGATTCATCCTCCAGCAGCGCCATCTGGAACAGGAGAATGTCCGCATCCTTGGGGTCCTGAGCGTGCTTGCGCAGCAGGGCCAGTTCATCCTTGGCCAGCACGATGGCGGCGTCGTACAGTGCCCGCTCCTGATAGGGATCGCTGACAATCCGGTGCAGCCCGATCAGGCCGCGGTCAATCCGCGCCACAGGGCCGATGGTAAGTCCGCCGGATGCGGTGGTTCCTGTAAATGTACGCATAGGCTGCACGCTCCTTTCCTGTATACAGCGGCGAAACGGCACCGCCGGACCGGGTATCCCGGAAAATCAGAAGAAATGCATTTCCTGCAAGGTGCGGGACACCAGCGCCGTGACAAAGTCTTCCGGTGCGGCGGCGGCCATGGCGGCCTCGCCGATGGAGTTACCCTCCTCCATGCCCAGCAAAACCCGGAACCGGTCGGCCGGGTCGCGGTCAAAGCTGCCCAGGAAGGTCAAGGCCAGCAGGCGCGGGGTGTAGGGCTCTTCCGGGGGTACGTTCATCTTCTCGGCGGCCAGTTCCAACGGCGCCGAGGCCCCCCGGGTGGGGGCCAGCAGATTCCGGGAGAAAGGCGCCGGATATCCCTTGCGCTGGCGGGCCATGGTTTCGGCCAAAGCCAGGGTGGGCGCCCGGGAGATGGCCGCCGAAAGCTGCTGCTGGTAGGCTGCCGCAAACTTGGCCAGAAAGCCGTCCGGGTCGGGCAGAAGGGCGTAAGCGGTGCCACCCACCCGGCCGAACACCCGCAGGGTGTCCAGATAGCCGATGGCAATGTTGCGCGCCGCCCGCACCCCGTCAAAGTCAAACATAGGGCCCAGGTCCCAGTGGCTGCGGATGACCCGGGTGGGCAGGCCGGTGCGATTGGGCTTGTTGTAGCCCACCCCTTCAATGTCCACCGCCACCAGCTCGGTGGCGCCCATGCTGGCGGCCAGGGACAGGGGCATGTTGTCCCGCCAGCCGCCGTCAATATACTTGACCCCGTCGATGGTGCGGGGCCGCAGCGCCGGAAAACAGGCGCTGGAAGCCATCATGTATTCTTTCAGCCGTCCGTGGGGGATCTGTTCTAGGGGCAGCTGGATGCTCTTCAGGGTGTTCATCTCGGTCATGACCAGCCCGTACCGCACCTTGGCGGCACGGATGGCATCTTCGTCCAGATAACGGTCGATCACATCCCCCAGGGGTTCCAGGTCCAGCCCGCCGCTGCGCACCGTGTCCAGCAGAAAGTTCTGCAGTTCCTCCGGGGTTTTGCCCGCGGGCATTTCCAGCACGCCGTGGATGTCCAGATTCTTCCACAGTTCTTCCGCTTCGGGGATTTTGTCCAGCACAAACAGGGCCGCGTTCAGGCATCCCACGCTGGTGCCGGTGATGATGTCGGGCTGCCAGCCCAGCTCCTTCAGCGCGCGGTATGCGCCGACCTGATAGCTGCCCTTGGCGCCGCCGCCGGCCAGAACCAGTCCCCTGCAGGGTGTGCCCATCTTCATCCCCTCCGTATGGATCCGAAATCAATCGCCCGAAGGCATAAAAATACCACTTTGCTTGGTTGGTATACATTATAGCACGTCTGTGTCAAAAATACTATCGATTTTCGCCTCAATTTACCGTTATTTAACCGTTCTTTCTTTTTGCGGCGCGGCGCTTGCATCCGGACGGACAAGCGTATACAATAAATACCAGAAACTATCGTTGAGGATGGGAGGACCCTTATGAACAGCAAACCGATTCTGGCCGTGATGGCGGCCGGTATGGGCAGCCGGTACGGCGGCCTGAAGCAGATTGACCCGGTGGGCCCCGCCGGCGAGGCCATTCTGGATTACAGCCTGTATGACGCCCGCCGCGCCGGATTTGAAACCGTGGTGTTCATCATCAAGCCGGAAATCGACGAGGCCTTCCGCACCAGCGTGGGCGCCCGGGCCGAAAAAGCCGGCTTTGAGGTGCGCTACGCCTACCAGACGCTGGACAAACTGCCCGCCGGGTTCACCGCGCCGGAAGGCCGTGTGAAACCCTGGGGCACCGCCCACGCCATTCTGTCCGCCGCCGATGTCATCGACGCCCCCTTTGCGGTCATCAACGCCGACGACTACTACGGCCCCCAGGGCTTCCGGCTGATCTACGATCATCTGGCCGGCGCCGAGGCCAAGCCCGGCTCCCCTGCCCCCTGGGCCATGGTGGGCTTTCTGCTGGGCAACACGGTGAGTGCCAACGGGTCGGTTTCCCGCGGGGTGTGCGAACTGGACGAGCAGAACCGCCTGATCAAGGTCACCGAGCGCACCCGCATCGAAACCTATGAGGGCGGCATCCACTACACCGAGGACGACGGCACTTCCTGGACCGATCTGCCCGCCGATGCGGTGGTGTCCATGAATCTGTGGGGCTTCACCCCGGATTTTCTCGACCGTGCCCGGGAAGGCTTTGCCGCTTTCCTGCAGGCCAGCCTGCCGGTGAACCCACTGAAGTGTGAGTACTATCTGCCCAGCGTGGTCACCGCCGCCCTGGAGCACGGCACCGCCGAAGTGACGGTGCTGACCAGTGCCGACCGCTGGCACGGCATCACCTACCGGGAGGACAAACCCGAACTGGTAGAGGCCCTGCGCCGGATGAGCGAGGAAGGGCTGTACCCCAAGGATCATCTGTTCTGAGCATAAAAGAAAAAGCGCCGCCCCGGCAGGAACTTTGAACAGGTCCGTAAAAAGTAGACAATAGACAAAAAACCTCCCCGTGTAGGATAATAGAACTACACGAGGAGGTTTTGCTATGCCCA
>NZ_JACJJP010000048.1 GCF_016900095.1 Gemmiger formicilis | reverse complement strand
ATCCCCGGCGACCACTGCGCCCCCAGACCTGCAAAACGGCGGGCCCATCCGGTCCCAGTTCTACCCCCAGGGCAGCGGGGAAGGGTATGTGCAGCTGGAAGCCGGCAGCATCCGGAATTCCACCCAGCACACCGACGCCGAGCTGGCCGAAGCCGCCGACGGCCCCCTGCCTTTTTCGGTGGAGCTGAACGCCGACCAGCCCCAGGTGCTGATTCTGCACACCCACGCCACCGAGACCTACCAGACCTGGGACGACCTTGTGTACGACCCGGATTTTTCCGCCCGCACCACCAACACCGCCCTGAACATGTGTGCGGTGGGGGACCGCATGACCGAGATCCTGAACGAAGCCGGAGTGTATACCGTCCACGACACCACCCTCCACGATTCTCCCAGCTACACAGAGAGCTATGCCCGCAGCGCCCAGACCGCCCGGGCCTGGCTGGAGCGGTATCCCAGCATCAAGGTCATCCTGGATGTGCACCGGGATGCCATCGAGACGTCGGACGGCGCCCGCATCAAGCCGCTGTGTGAAATCGACGGGCAGGATACCGCCCAGGTCATGATCATTGCAGGGTGTGACAACGGCAGCACCGTCAATCTGCCCCACTGGCAGCAGAATCTGAAATTTGCCGCTGCCTGGGAAACCGAGATGGAATCCCTGTACCCGGGGCTGACCCGGCCGGTGCTGTGCGGGTACCGGTTCTACAACCAGGACGTGACCACCGGCAGCCTGCTCATCGAGATCGGCGGCCACGCCAATACCCTCGCCGAGGCTGTGCGGGGCGGGGAGTACGCCGCCCGGGCCCTGGCGGCCCTCTTCGGGGCCCAAAGCTGAGAATTTTGTGCTGTACAATCCCGCTCCGATGCGCTATAATAGCCATATCTATCTTGTTTAGAGGAGAGGGGAACCCCATGGAATACCTGAAAAAACGGATCGAGTTGTCCAAGCTTTACACCGATACCCCCGCCGACGGAACCGTCGTGACCGTCTGCGGCTGGGCCAAGACGGTGCGTGATTCCAAGAATATTGGCTTCATCTCGCTCACCGACGGCAGCTGCTTCAAGCCCGTTCAGATCGTGTTCGAGGCCGCCCGCCTGGAAAACTACGCCCAGGTGGCCAAGTGCGGTCTGTACACCAGCTTTGCGGTCACCGGCCGTCTGGTGCTGACCCCCGGCGCCCGTCAGCCCTTTGAGATCAACGCCGACGAGATCGAAATTCTGGGCACCTGCGGTCCCGAGTACCCGCTGCAGAAAAAGAAGATGAGCACCGAGTACCTGCGCACCATGACCCATCTGCGCCCGCGCACCAACACCTTCCTGGCGGCCTTCCGTCTGCGCGGCCAGGCAGCCTATGCCCTGCACCGCTTCTTCAATGAGAACGGCTTCACCTACGTGCACACCCCCATCTTCACCAGCTCCGACTGCGAAGGCGCCGGCGAAATGTTCCAGGTGACCACCATGAACCTGTGCGATGTGCCCCGGGACGATGACGGCAAGGTGGATTTCACCCAGGACTTCTTCAAGTGCCCGGTGAACCTGACCGTGTCCGGCCAGCTGGAAGCCGAAGCCCTGGCCATGGCGCTGGGCAAGGTGTACACCTTCGGCCCCACCTTCCGTGCCGAGAAGAGCTACGACACCCGCCATGCAGCCGAATTCTGGATGATCGAGCCGGAAATGGCCTTTGCCGATCTGGACACCTATATGAACACCGCCGAGGCCATGACCAAGTATGTCATCCGGTATCTGCTGGACCATTGCGCCGACGAGCTGGCCTTCTTCAACCAGTTCTTTGACAAGGGCCTGCTGGAGCGCCTGCAGCTGGTGGCTGACAGCGATTTTGCCCGCGTCAGCTACACCGACGCCATCGAACTGCTGAAAAAGAACGATTCCAACTTCCAGTACAAGGTGTACTGGGGCATGGATCTGCAAACCGAGCACGAGCGCTACCTCACCGAACAGGTGTTCAAGAAGCCGGTCTTCGTCACCGACTATCCCAAAGAGATCAAAGCCTTCTATATGCGCATGAACGACGACGGCAAGACCGTGGCCGCCGCCGATATGCTGGTGCCGGGCATCGGCGAGCTGATCGGCGGTTCCCAGCGTGAGGAACGCCTGGACGTGCTGACCCAGCGCATGCAGGAGCTGGGCCTGAAGCAGGAAGATTACGACTGGTATCTGGACCTGCGCCGTTTCGGCAGCGTCAAGCATGCCGGCTACGGCCTGGGCTTCGAGCGCCTGCTCATGTACGTCACCGGCATTCCCAACATCCGTGACGTCATTCCCTTCCCGCGCACCTGCGGTGGTTTCTGATGCGGGGCGTCGCCGCAAAACTGCTGCCCTGGTTTGAAGAGAATCGAAGGCTTCTGCCGTTCCGGCAGGAGCCTTCGGCTTACCATATCTGGGTCAGCGAGATCATGTTGCAGCAAACCCGGGTGGCGGCTGCCCTTCCGTATTATGAGCGGTTCGTGGCCGAGCTGCCCACCCCCGCCGACCTGGCCGCCTGCCCGCCCGACCGGCTGCGCAAGCTGTGGCAGGGTCTGGGCTATTACAGCCGAGCCGCCAACATGCAGAAAGCCGCCCAGCAGGTGTGCGATCTGTACGGCGGGGAACTGCCCGCAAGCTGGGACGCCCTGCGGGCGCTGCCCGGCATCGGGGACTACACCGCCGGCGCCATTGCCAGCATCGCCTTCGGCATTCCCGCCCCGGCAGTGGACGGCAACGTGCTGCGGGTGTTTGCCCGTCTGTTCGACGACGACGGGGACATCACCCGCCCGGCCACCAAACAGCTGTTCACCCAGCGGGTGATGGAGGAGATGCCCAAGGCCACCCCGGGCCCCTACAACGAAGCCCTGATGGAACTGGGGGCCCTGGTCTGCGTGCCGGGCACGCCCCAGTGCGAAGTCTGCCCTTTGCGGGAGATCTGCCTGGGCTACGCATCCGGCCGGGCGGCCGCCTTGCCGGTCAAGCCCCCGAAAAAGGAGAAAAAGAAAGCCCCGGTGACGGTGGCACTGGTGGAAAGCCCTGCGGGCTTTCTTTTGCAGCGGCGCCCGGCCCGGGGACTGCTGGCCAACCTGTGGCAGCCCCTGTGCTTTGAGGGCAAGAGCCTGACCCGGGAAGAACTGACCAAAGAGATGGAAGCACTGGGCGTGGCCGTGACCTGGAACGAAGCCCTGGCCCCGGCCCGGCATGTGTTCACCCATCGCATCTGGGAGCTGTCCGGCTGGCGGGGCACCGCCCCGGTCTGCCCTTTGCCCGAAGGCTATGCCTGGGGCCGGGCGGATGATGCGGCGGGAGATTTCACCGTGCCAAGTGCTTTTGCCGCCTATGTGCCCGGTGCCGGAAACGGTTAAATTTTCACAGGATTTTCGCGGCAGGAGCTGACAAAATTTTACGTTTGTATTGTTGTATTCCCACCCGGGGTCGGTTATAATAAAAGCAGCTGACCCCGGTATGTTCGCTTTGACGGCATACCCACACAATGCGGCCCGCCTCGGCGGTCCGCCGGTTCGGAGGAATGTATTATGATGAAAAAATCCACGTTTGGCGTTGCTCTTGCTTTCATCGCGGCTGCGGCCGGTGTTCTGACCGCTGTTGCGCTGTATCTGCGCCGCCGCGAAAAGGAGCTGGACGAGTACGAGCGCCTTCTGTACAGCGACAATGAGTTTGACGACGACGAGGATGAGGACACCATCTACGAGCCCATCGATACCGAAGCGGCCGCGCCGGCGGAGGATACCGCCGCGGACGATACCGCTTCTCTCTGATTCGTTCGCCGCATAAGACCTGTGCAAAAAGGGCCAGGTGCGGCCGGTGTGTGCTTGTGCGCACGCCGGATCGTACCCGGCTTTTGCTTTCGACACCCGGCCGCAACAGGAAGGAGCCGGTATGAAAAAACTTCTGCTATGGCTGGTTATGGTAGTGCTGATGGTTGTGCTGCTGCTGGGCGGTGCGGCCGCGGCGCTGTATGCCCTTACGGGAGAAAACAAGCTGCCACAGACCCACCCCACCCTGGGCGAAGCCGCCCTGGAACCCAACGGCTACGAATGGACGGTGCCGGTGCTGGGGGATGTGGTGGACCGTGAATTCACCAGCCTGACCAACCTGACGGTGCAAAAGCTGGGGGACATGGGTGACACCACCCCCGCACTGACCCTGCCCGACTGGGTCAACCGGTCGGAACTGACCCTGACCGGCCCGGACGGTGCCGTGGCGGTGCAGGGGGATGCCTCTGCCTACAATGAATACGTTTATACCCAGAACGGGGAGTATCAGCTGGACCTTGTCCTGTACCGGGACAAGGAACCGGATGTGAACGGCGTTTCCACCGGTTGGTACGCCTACCGTGCCAGCTTTACGGTGAACCTGCAGCCCAAAGCCACCTTGAGCACCACCAGCGCGCCCCAGGGCACGGTGGTGGCCCTCGCGGTCACCGGCATTCTGGACGGCAGCACCCCCACCCTGGAAAGTGATCTGGGCACCGTCTGGTTCCGCAAGACCACCGACGGGTTCATGGGATACATTCCGGTCAGTTACAACACCCCCGGCGGGGAACATCCGCTGACCCTGACCTGCGGGTCTCTGGTGCAGGAACTGACCCTCTCGGTCACCGAGAGCAAGACCGTCACCGTGCAGGTGGAAGCCGAGGCGGAAACCGAGATACCCGGTGCCTCGGACCAATACAAGAATGCCATCTGGCCACTGTACACCCAGGGCAGTGGGGATAAGCTGTGGCAGGGCGCCTTCGCGTCTCCCTCCACCAGCCTGCCCACCGCCGAATACGGTGACCGCCTGATGACCGACGGCAGCGTTACCGGCCGGTCCACCGGCCTGACCTACGCGGCGGCGGAGCCCGGCAGCGATGTCAGCGCCCCGCAGAGCGGCACGGTGGCCTATGCCGGGGAGCTGGCCCTCACCGGCGGCACCGTGGTCATCGACCACGGCTGCGGCGTCAAGAGCTATTTGTTCGGCCTGGGTACCGTCAGTGTACAGACGGGCCAGACCGTGTCCCGCGGGGATACCGTGGGCACCACCACCGATGTGCATGACCTGATTTATGAGCTGCGCATCGGCAACAAATCGGTGGACCCCGCTGCGGCCATCAAGGGCTCCAGCGGATTGCAGTATCAGGAAAACAAGTGAGCAGTGCCTTTCGCACGGCCGCCATTTGCTTGTTGCGCATAGATATGGGACGGGTTAGTTATGGAGGATAAGAATTTCGACAAAGAAAAAACGGCCGGCCAGGAGCACGCTCCGGCCGGACACAACCGGCGCCGTCGCCGCCGCAAAAAGAGCGGCAGCGCCCACCATGTACAACAGCCTGCGGCCCGACCGGAAGCGGAGAAAACCGCTGTGACGCCGGAGGCTTCCGGGTCTGAGCCGGAAAAAGAGAAGACGGAGCCCGTGACGGAACAAACCACCGAAGCGCCTGCCGTTCCGGAATCCCCCGAACCGGCCGAGAGCCCCGACGCCGCGCCGGAACCGGCCGAAACACCGCAGGAGGCCGACCAGCCGGAACCGCCGGAAGAGGCCGAACCGGCAGCGGAAGAAGCTGCCCAACTGCCTGAAACCGCGGAAAAGGACGCCGGGACAACAATTTCCTCCCAGGACCAGACGCCGGAATCCCCCGAAACACCGGAGGAGCCGGCCGAAGGGGAGGAGGACGAGGAGCCCGAAACGCCGGAACAGGCGCGCCGGGCCGCCGAGATGACCCGCACGGTGCAGCTTTCCATTGAGAAGATCGTGGAAAACATCGAGCGGGAGGAATCGGAGCCCGAGGAGGGCGAACCCGCCGAGGACGCCGAGACGGTACCCCTGACCCGATTGCAGCAGCTGCACCAGCGGGTGGGGGACAGTCTGTGGAGCCTGCTCAAGTGGATGATCTTTGTGGTGGCCTTCGTGGCGGTGGTGGCCGGTGCCGGCATCGCCTGGCTGTACAAGGGCGCCACCCCGGATGCCATTCCTCAGGTATCGGCCTCCTTCAACGGGCAGGATCTGCAGGCTACCTCCTACAGCTGGCATGTGCCGGTGGTGGCCAACATCTTCAAGCGCACCTACGCCGACACTGTTTCCAAAGATCCCATCGAGATTGAGGGAACCATCCAGTCCGCCCAGGTGGACCTGGACGTATCCCATCCGGATTGCGATACCACCCTGACGGTGGAGGACAGCACCGGCGAGACGGTGTTTGAAGGCACCGCCGAACAGTTCGGCAATTTCACCTTCACCGAAAACGATACCTACACGGCGGAACTGGTGATCTTCCGTACCGAAAAGAAGATCAGCCACGCCGCCGAGGTTTCGGGCAAACAAGTCTATCGGTTCACTTTCACGGTCAGCCTGCGTCCCTCCATCCGGCTCAATACCGTGTCCGCCACCCAGGGCGGCGTGGTAGCCGTGCGCGCCAGCGGCGGTGCGGCGGAGCAGGAAACGCCCATCCTGACCAGCGATCTGACCGCCACTGCCTTCCATCGGGGCGAAAACGACTGGGTTTGCTATCTGCCCATCGCGGTGGACCAAGAACCCGGCGACTATACGGTCACCGTCAGCTATGCGGGCTATATCGAGGAGCTGAGCCTGACCGTCAAGGCCAGGGCCAACACCTTCAAGGATTATTCCAGAAAGAGCCAGCTGACCAGCCCGTATATGGCCGACAGCGATACCCATGCCGAGGTCCTGGCCCTGCTCAAGACCGGCGATGACCAGCCCGCGGCCTGGTCGGAGGACGGGTTCACCCTGCCCTTCACCGGCAAGGCGGAGGTGGAACTTGCCTACGGCACCACCGAATATGTGGGCCGTTCCCGCAGCGAACGGGTGGCCGGCACCGGCACCGGGCGCACCTGCAGCAATGTGGTGGTTTCCACCACCCGGGGCGGAGACCTGCTGGCCCCGGCCGCCGGCAAGGTGGTGCTGGCCCAGGATCTGGGCGGTACTGCCGGGTATACCGTGGTCATCGACCACGGCGCCGGGGTGCACAGCATCTTCTATTGCCTGCGCAGCATCTCGGTCAAGGCGGGCACCACCGTCAAGGCGGGCCAGGTCCTGGCCGAAACCGACCGCACCACCATAGGGGACGTGCGGGTGGGGACCGTGTCGGTGGAACCCACTTCGGTGTGGCGCAACGAGTGTGACGCCCTGAACCATTATTGATCCTTTTTGTGGAAAAAGCCTCTGCTTCGGCAGGGGCTTTTTTCTGTTTCCGTCACCTTTGTTGCAGACCGGGCATAGGATGGCTCAGAACACGGGGGTGGAAATATGTTTACATTTTGTATGGCAGAAGGAGATGCCCGCCAGCAGGCCGCAGGCCGGGCCCTGCGCCAGGCGGGATGTACCCGCAGTGCGCCCGAACACGCCGATTTTCTGTTGCTTCCCATGCCGCTGCGAACCATTACGCCGGGGCAGCTGGACCTTTTGCACCGGGCCCGTCGGGACACCCCGGTATTTGCGGGGCTCATCACCCCACAGGCGCGCAGCGTCATCCAGCGAGCCGGGCTGGTGCCGGTGGACTACTATACCCGCAACGAACTGGCCAGCCTGAACGCGGTGCCCACCGCCGAAGGCTGCCTGTGCCTGCTCATGCAGATGCGCACCCGCACTTTGTGGGAAAGTCCGGTACTGGTGCTGGGGTTTGGCCGGGTGGGGCAGGCGGTGGCCCGGCGGCTGGCGGCCCTGGGAGCCCGGGTCACGGTGGCTGCCCGCAGCCCGGACCAGCGGGCGGCAGCCCGGTGCGCCGGCTGCCATGCGGCGCCGCTGACCGCACTGGAACGGCTGCTGCCGGGTTTTGACGCGGTGGTCAACACCATTCCGGCCATGGTGCTGCCGGCAACGCTGCTGGGACAGCTGCCCCGGGGCGCGGTGATCATCGACCTGGCCAGTGCCCCCGGCGGGGTGGACTTTGACGCCGCCCAGGCCATGGGCCTGCAGGCGCGGCTGGCATTGGGCCTGCCGGGGCGCTGCGCCCCGGACACGGCGGGAGAACTCATTGCACAGACCATTCTGAATATCTTGAACGAACAGGGGAGGGCGGCAGTATGACTCAGACTTGGCAGGATACCCCCCGCGCGGTGGTGTTTGCCCTGTGCGGCAGTTTTTGCAGTTTCGGGGCGGTGCTGCCCCAGATCCAACGGCTTTGCCGGGACGGCTGGGACGTGCTGCCCCTGCTCAGCGCCAGCGCCGCCACCCAGGACACCCGGTTCGGCACGGCGGCCAGCCTACACCAAACGCTGGAAGAGATGACCGGCCACAAACCCATGACCACCCTGCAGCAGGCGGAACCCCTGGGCCCCAAAAAGATGGCCCGGGCCATGATCATCGCCCCCTGTACCGGCACCACCATGGGCCTTCTGGCCAACGGCATCAGCAGCACGGCGGTCACCCTGGCCGCCAAGAGCATGCTGCGGGGCGGGCGGCCTCTGGTGCTGGCCCCCTCCACCAACGACGGTCTTTCGGGCAGTGCGGCCAGCCTGGCGGTTCTGCTCCAGCGCAAAAACTTCTATTTTGTGCCCTTCGGCCAGGACGACAGCTTCAAAAAGCCCCACAGCCTGAAGAGCGATTTCACCCTGCTGCCGGATGCGCTGGAAAGCGCCCTGCGGGGGGTACAGCTCCAGCCGCTGCTTTTGTAACTTTCGGCAGAACAGCGCATATATTGGTATGGTGTGACGGATATTTCGAAAGGCGGTGCGGCGATGGAACGGATCAGGATCACAGGCAGGCGGGTATTGGCGGGCAGTATTCGTCCCGCGGCTGCCAAAAACAGTGTGCTGCCTCTTCTGGCGGCCAGCCTGCTGTGTGCAAAACCCTGTGTGCTGCGGGGTGTGCCGCAGCTCTCGGACGTGGAAGCCAGCATGGCCCTGCTGCGGGCAGTGGGGGCCAATCCGGTGCGGCGGGGACCGGATATCCTGCTGCCTCCCGCCACGGTCAGCGGAACCGTTCCCCCCGAGCTGGCCGGGGCCATGCGGGGATCGGTGTTCTACCTGGCGCCGCTGCTGGTGCGGGCGGGCCGGGTGGAGATGCCCCTGCCCGGCGGCTGTCGGCTGGGCCCCCGGCCCATTGACATCCATCTGGCGGGGCTGGGGGCCATGGGGGCCACCATCCGGG
>NZ_JACJJP010000047.1 GCF_016900095.1 Gemmiger formicilis | reverse complement strand
CCCCCACCCCGTGATGAACATCCCCCGCAGGCGCCAAGCTGCGGGGGATTCTTGTTTGTCACAGGGGATGCGCCGTGGTATAATAATGCAGATGAGAATGCTGCGACGAAAGGCGGAAAAGACGATGACAAAACGGGCAGGGTGGCTGAAAAACGCCTTCTTTTGGGCGGCGGCCGCGGCGCAGGTGGTGTTTCTGTGCCTGGTGTCGCTGCGGGCCGGGGGCGCCGTGGTGGAGGAGGACGCCGGCAAGGCCTACACCCACATGATGGCCATGTGGGACAGCGGCACCCTGCTGGTGCCGGACTGGAAGTACATCACCACCATGGAGCTGGACTGCACCACCCTGCTGGCCCTGCCGGTGTACGGCCTGACCGGCAACCCCATCCTGGCCTACTGGCTGGGCAACGTGGCGGTGCTGCTGGCCTGGGTGGGGCTGCTCACCCTGCTGGTGCGCCGCCTGGGCGGGGGCTGGGCCTCCTGCGCCGGGGCGGCGTGCCTGGTGCTGCTGCCCTATGAGTTCTACATGGTGGGCTACTGGAACATGATGTTCCTCAACGTCTCCCAGTATGCCTTCAAGGTCATGCTGCCCCTGCTGCTCATCGCCCTGCTGCTGGCCCCCGACCGTCCCCGCCGCCGGGACTGGGCCCTGCTGGGGGTGTACCTGGCGGGGTGCTGGCTCACGGCCTTTTCCAGCGGGGTGTATGTGGCGGCCTGCGGCCTTGCCCCGGTGCTGGTGCTGGCGGCCTGGCGGTGGCTGAACGGACACCTGTCCGCCACCCCCTACCGGCTGGCCTGCGCCGGGGGCAGCGTGGGGGCCACCCTGCTGGGCGTGGGCCTGCAGAAGGCCCTGGGAGTGGAAACCTCAGTTTCCAACATGAACCTGAACAACCTGGGCACCTTCCGGGACAACGCCGCCAACTGCGTGGTGGGCTTTTTCCGGCTGTTCGGCTGCTTCCCCGGGGAGGAGGCCTCCGCCTTCAGCCCCCAGGGCCTGGCCACCCTGCTGCGGGTGGCCCTGGCGGGCGGTCTGCTGGTGGCGGGGGTGTGGTTCGCTCTGCGGGTGCTGGGCGGCACCCTGCCCCAGGCCCTGCGCCCGGCCTGCTATCCGGCGGCCCTGTTCTGGTGGAACATGGCGGTGCTGCTGGCCCTGGACACCCGCTACGGCGACCCCTATTTTGAGTACCGCTACCACCTGATGGGGGCGGTGCCCCTGCTGGTGCTGGTGGCCCTGGGGGTGCCCATGCTCACCGCCCGGCCGGTGCGGCTGCGCCGGGCTGCGGCGGTGCTGGGCGGCGCGGGGCTGCTGGTGCTCATGGTGACCATGGACGTGCAGGCGGTGGGGGCCATCTGGCAGAAGGACGGCACCTTCGGGGTGAACACCCCGGAACGGGAGATCTGCGGCGTGGTGAACACCCTGGACGTGGAAGACGTGATCGTAGTGGACACCAGCAGCACGGCGGAGATCTGCGGGGCTCTGGACTCCAACCACCGGTATACCACCCTGCTGGAGGCCGAAGGCCAGGGAATGGTGCTGAACATCCGGGACGGCCGCCGCACCGACACCGAGGGGGCTTACTACACCACCCCGGCGGCGGTGGTCTGCCCCCTGGAACACCTGGACACCCTGCCCGGGTATCTGACCGCCCACGCCCAGGAGGTGGGCCGCACCGACGAATACCTGATCCTGCGCACCGACGAAGCCCCTCTGGTGGACGGCATGGTGGGCATGGCCTACGGGGACCGGGGCGTGGATTACCCGGACAGCGCCTGGTACACCTGCACCGGCACGGTGGACGAGGACCGCTGCCTGCACACCGACCCCGCAGGGGGCGAGGTGCTGCGCTCCGCCGGGTTGACCCTGCACCGGGATACCGACATCACCCTGGTGTGTGCCACGGCGGTGCCCGAAGGCACGGTGGGCACCCTGCAGCTGTGGCAGGGGAGCACCCTGGTCAACGAACTGCCGGTGGCCGCCGGCGACGCCCGGGTGACCATGGGGGCCTCGGCGGGGGAGGGCTACTGTCTGGTGCTGGTGATGGACAGCGGCATTTCCGCCGACGTGAGCCGGGTGGAATTCCAGGCCGTGAACTGAACAATAAAAATGCAAGAACGCGGGCCTCTCCCGAAGGAGAGGCCCGCGTTTTTGGTATTTGTTTATTCCTCGGTGAACAGGGCGGTGGACAGGTACCGGTCACCGGTGTCGGGCAGCAGCACCACAATGGTCTTGCCCTCGTTTTCGGGGCGCTTGGCCTGCTCGATGGCCGCCCACAGCGCCGTGCCGGAGGAGATGCCCGCCAGCACGCCCTCCCGCTTGGCCAGCATCCGGGCGGCGGCAAAGGAATCCTCGGTGGTGGCGGTCATGACCTCGTCGTAGATGGCGGTGTCCAGCACCTCGGGCACAAAGCCCGCCCCGATGCCCTGCAGCGCGTGGGGGCCCGCCTTGCCGCCGGAAAGCACCGCGCTGTCGGCGGGTTCCACCGCAATGATGCCCACGGCGGGGTTCTGCTGTTTCAGATACCGCCCCACGCCGGTGATGGTGCCGCCGGTGCCCACCCCCGCCACAAACAGGTCTACGGCGCCGTCGGTGTCCTGCCAGATCTCGGGGCCGGTGGTGGCAATGTGGGCCGCCGGGTTGGCCGGGTTCACAAACTGCCCCGCCACCATGGCGTTGGGCAGCTCTTTGGCCAGCTCGTCCGCCTTGGCAATGGCCCCCGCCATCCCCTTGGCCCCCTCGGTGAGCACCAGCTCGGCGCCGTAGGCCTTCATCAGGGCCCGGCGCTCGGCGCTCATGGTCTCGGGCATGACGATGATCACCTTGTACCCCCGGGCCGCCGCCACGCTGCACAGTCCGATGCCGGTGTTGCCGGAGGTGGGCTCGATGATCACCGAATCCGGCTTCAGGATGCCCTTGGCCTCGGCGTCGTCCAGCATGCTCTTGGCCACCCGGTCCTTCACCGACCCGGCGGGGTTCAGATATTCCAGCTTGGCCAGCACCCGGGCCTTCAGCCCCAGGTCGGCCTCCAGATGGGTCAGTTCCAGCAGGGGGGTGTGACCGATGAGCTGGTCCACCGATGTGTAAATGCGCGCCATGGCAGATACCTCCGTTTCCAAAATACAAAAAATCCCACCGCATCAATAGGTTTTGCCTGATTATACCCCTTTTGGAACGGTTTGTCAAAGCGGGAAAATATGATATAATGGGACAAAATGCCGCTTTTCCGGTGGTGTGGAGGATTGGGAACGATGAACAAACTACGCGAACGGTGCAAGATCGGGTTCTGGTGGGCGCTGGCCGCAGCCCAGATCGTGTTTTTGTGCCTGGTGGCCCTGCGGGCCGGCGGGGCGGTGATCGACGACGACGCCGGCAAGGTCTACACCCACATGATGGCCATCTGGGAATCCGGGACCCTGGCGGTGCCGGACTGGCGGTACATCACCACCATGGAGCTGGACTGCACCACCCTGCTGGCCCTGCCCTTTTACGGGCTCACCGGCAACCCCACCCTGGCCTTCTGGTGCGGCAACGTGATCCTGCTGGGGCTGTGGGCCGCCCTGCTGGCCCTGCTGGTGCGCCGGCTGGGCGGCAGCTGGGCCCGGGGGGCCCTGGCCGTGCTGGCGGTGCTGCTGCCCTATGAGTTCTGCGCCGTGGGCTACTGGAACATGCTTTTCCTCAACGCCTCCCAGTATGCCTTCAAGGTCATGCTGCCCCTGCTGCTGGTGGCGCTGCTGCTGGCCCCCGACCGCCCCCGCCGCCGGGACTGGGTGCTGCTGGCGGTGTACCTGGGCGGGGTGTTCCTCACCGGGCTGTCCAGCGGGGTGTATGTGGCGGCCTGCGGCCTGGCCCCGGTGCTGGTGCTGGCCGTGTGGGAATGGCTCCACGGGCGTATCTCCGCCACCCCCTACCGGCTGGTCTGCGCCGGGGGCAGCGTGGTGCTGACCCTGGCAGGCATGGCCCTGCAAAGCCGGCTGGGCATTGTGACCAACGCCACCTCCATGACCTTCAACACCCTGGACACCCTGCGGGACAACGCCGTCAACTGTGTCATCGCCTTTTTCCGGCTGTTCGGGCTGGTGCCCGCAGAGCCGGTGACCGTCTTCAGCCCCCAGGGCATCTCGCTGCTGGTGCGGCTGGCGGCGGTGGGCGGCGCGCTGGCGGTCTGCCTGTGGTTCACCGTCCGGGCCCTGGGGGGCAAGCTGCCCCCGGCCCTGCGCCCGGGACGGTATCTGGCGGCGATCTTCTGGTGGAACCTGGGGGTGCTGCTGCTCACCAACACCCGCTACGGCGACCCCTATTTTGAGTACCGCTACCACCTGATGGGGGCGGTGCCGGTGCTGGTGCTGGCGGCCTTGGCGGCCCCGGCGCTGGCGGCCCGGCCGGTGCGGCTGCACCGGGCGGCGGTGGCGGGGGGCACCGTGCTGATGGTGGCCCTGGCCCTGGTGGTGAACCGGGACGGGGTGAAGGCCATCTGGCAGGAGGACGGCACCTTCGGGGTCAACGGCCCCGAACGGGAAATCTGCGGCATCGTGAACACCCTGGACGTGGAGGATGTGATCATCACGGCGGGCAGCGGCACCACCGAGATCTGCGGCGCGCTGGACCCCACCCGGCGGTACATCACCCTGAACAGCACCGAGGAGGGCAACATGGCCCTGCTGACCTGGGACGGCTCCTACATGGACACCGACGGCCTGAGCTACGACAAGCCGGCGGCGGTGGTTTGCACCATCGAAGAGGGGGTGGAATCCCTGCCGGCCTATCTGGCCAACCAGTGCGTGGAGGTGGGCCGCACCTCCCAGTACATTGTGCTGCGCACCACGGGGGCGCCCCTGGTGGACGGCATGACCGGCCTGCCCAACGGGGACGAAGGGGTGGACTACCCGGACAGCACCTGGTACACCTACACCGGCACCATGGATGACACCCGCCGCCTGCACACCGACCCCGCGGGGGGCGATGTGCTGTACACCCCCGCCCTGGAACTGCACACCGACGTGCGCATCACCCTGACCTGTGACACCGAGGGCAGCGGCACGGTGGGCAAGGTGCAGCGGTGGCAGCGGGACGGCACCCTGGCGGCCGAAGTGGCGGTGCCGGCGGGGAACGCCCAGGTGAGCCTGGACCTGCCGGCGGGCCGGGGCGACTATCTGGTACTGGTCATGGACCCCGGGGTTTCGGCCACGGTGGGCCCGCTGTACTTTGAAGCCCTTTCCTGACAAAAACAACAAAAAGCCCTCCGGTTCCCAGGGAACCGGAGGGTTTTTGTAATTGCATGTCAGGCCCGGTGCCAGTTGCCTCCCAGCAGGTAGTACCCGGCCCAGTCCAGCTTGCCGAACAGGGGCGAGTTCTTGCGGGCGGCATCGGCCAGCAGGGCCACCAGCCGGGGGCTGCGCCGCCGCAGGGGCAGGTAGTAGGGGCTGTAGCACCGCTTGCGGCGCATGGTTTCCAGCAGTTCGGAAAGCCAGCTGCTTTTCAGGGCGGCCCGGGCCTTGGCCAGGCGGGCGGCGGGGGCGTCGGGGTCCCGGCGCAGAATGTCCGCCACCCCTTCCCCAAAGACCCGCACTTCCGCCCGCCACAGGGGCAGCAGGTCCTCTTCGGGGGCGCCGGCGGCCAGCACCGCATCGTTCAGCTTGGCAAAGTGCTGGGGCCAGATATCGCAGTAATCGGGGTGGTATTTGGTGGACAGGGTGCCTTCCCGGCTGCAGTCGTAGAAGGTCAGGGCGTCCTCCAGCACCCGGTAGACAAAACCGGGCTGTTCCCGGTTGAGCAGATGAAGATAGTCCAATACGAACTGTAAATCTTCGCCGAGAGTATACGCCTGGTTGAATGTCAGCCGCTTGGCCAGTTCCGCCCGGTAAAGCTTGTTCCAGGGCATGGCGATGAGGCAGTCCAGATACAGCCGGGCCAGTTCGGTCTGTTGGGCGGTGACGGCGTGGGGGCCCACCGGGCTGGTGGCATGTTCGTCGGTGGTGTAATGCCAGAGCACAAAGGCCCCGGGGGCCTGGCGCTGCACCGTCACGGCCGCCTGCAAAGCGCCGGGGCGCAGGGCGTCGTCGCTGTCCAGAAAGACGATGAACTCGGCGTCGGCGGCTTCCAGCCCGGCGTTGCGGGCGGCGGAAACCCCGTTGTCCGGCTGGTGGATGACCTGCACCCGGCTGTCCTTGGCGGCGTAGTCGTCACAGATGGCGCCGCTGCGGTCGGGGCTGCCGTCGTCCACCAGGATGCAGTTCAGCCCGCCCTCCACCTGCTGGGACAGAATGCTGTCCACACAGCGGTGCAGGGTCTTTTCGGCGCCCCACACCGGCACAATCACACAGACGGCGGCTCGCTGCATAGGGAATCTCCTTCTTTCGGCACGGGCCCAAGGCCCAGAAAATCGTACACGATCTCCACAAAGGTATCGTAGAAATGCTCGGGGGAAAATCTGCGGGCGGCTTCGGCCCCGGCGGCGCCCATCTGGGCCCGCAGTTCGGGGTGTTCGTACAGCATCCGGATGGCCCAGCTCAGCTGGCCTGCCAGCTCGGGGCCACGGTCCACCAGCACGGCCTGGCTGCCTTCCAGGTATTCGGGCATGCCGCCGCTGCGGGTGGCCAGCACCGGACGCCCGCAGGCCATGGCTTCCATGGCCACCAGCCCGGCGGCTTCCTCCACCAGGGTGGGCACACAGACCAGGTCCGCCAGGCGATAGTATTCGGTCAGCCGCTCGTTGGGCACATAGCCGGTAAACCGCACCCGGTCCCCCAGGGCGTTGGCCTGCTGTTCCAGCCGCCGCAGAAAGGGGCTGGTCTGGGTGCGCCCGAAAAAGGGGCTGCCCACAATCAGCAGCTTGATGCGGGGGGCGTCCAGGGCGGTCATGGCTTCCAGCAGCTTGTGGATGCCCTTGTCCGGTTCCAGACGCCCGCAGAACAGCACCACAAAATCGCCGGGGTCAAACCCCAGCGAAGCCCGCAGCGCCCCGTCCGGCGCGCCGGGGGTGAAGCGGTGCAGGTCGATGCAGTTGTGCAGGATATAGGCCCGGCTGCGGTCCAGGGTGCTTGTTTTCAGGTAATCGTCCCGGATGAACTCGCTCAGGGCCAGCACCCCGCCGTAAATATCGTCCATGGTGTGGCTGCAGGCGGTCTGGCCGTGGAGATGGGCCAGGCATTTCTGCCGCCCGAACATCCGGCTGATGGCGCTGCACTGGGTCAGGGTACCGCCCTCGGCCACGATCAGGTCGGGGGGCGGCAGTTCCAGGGCCAGGGAGAGCTGGACCTTCTGGTACCAGGGATCGTAGGGGGCCGCGATGCCGAAGCACCGCTCGATGAAGACCAGGGGCCAGTACCGCCGCGCCCCCTTGGGCCGGGCTACATACAGCATCTTGGTGTGGCGGAACTCCTTGGCCTGGGCGGCGGCGTCGGCATCGGGAATGCTGGCGCAGAGCAGGTCCAGCTTGCCGCGGCGCTCGTTTTCCCGGATCAGATGGGTGACCAGGGTTTCCACCGCGCCGCCCTGCACCGCGGGCACCGGCAGTTCCGGGGGCGGCACAAGCAAAATACGCGGGGCGTGGGGAGCACGACCCGCGGGCAGAAGGGGAACGCCAAACCTGGTTTTTTCTTTGGTTTCGGCCATAGCTTAATTCTTGATGGGGCAAAGGCTCTCGGCGGGCATCATGGCCCACCGCGCGGCCGAAAGCTTTTCGGTCATCTTGAGCTGTTTGCAGTTGGGCAGGTAGCTGATGAGCCCCTGCATCAGGAACTGTTCCTTGGAGATGGCTTTGACCAGCCGGGGGGTGGGGTCCTGCTTGACCTTGGCGCACAGGAACAGGTACCGGCGCCAGCAGGCCGCATAGGCACAGTCAATGACGGTGCGGTTGGCCCCGTTCTCCACAAAGAAGCGGTACCGGTCGGCCAGGCCGTCCACCGCGTCAAAGGCTTCGGGCTTCATCTCGGTGCGGCAGATGCTGCCCCCCCGCAGACGATAGCAGTACAGGTGATCCGGCAGGCAGACCACCCGGTCGCACCGCCAGAACAGCCGGTGGGCCACAAAATCGTCCTCATGCAGACGGCCTTCCGGGTAGTGCAGCAGCTTCCACACCTCGGCGCGGTAGAGCTTGTTCCAGGCCACAGTGTAATAGGTGCCGTTGGGGGAATAGAAGTTGTTCAGCAGCTCCTTGCCCACAAACACCCCGGTGGCGGTGGGATCGGTGTAGCTGGCGGGGTCCAGGCTGTCGCCGTTTTCGGCCACGTCCTCCACCGCGCAGACCGCCATGTAGGCGTCGTGGGCCTCGCAGGCGTCGTAGAGCTTTTTCAGGTATTCGGCGCGCAGGATGTCGTCCGAATCCACAAAGGCGTAGTAGCGGCCGTGGGCGGCGTCGATGCCGGTGTTGCGGGCGGCGGACAGACCCTGGTTTTCCTGGTGGATGACCCGCACCCGGTTGTCCCTGGCGGCAAAGGCATCACACACTTCGCCGCAGCCGTCGGTGGAGCCGTCGTCCACCAGAATGACCTCGAAGGGTGGTTCGAAGGTCTTGCCCTGGTCCAGAATGCTCTGGATGCATTCTTCCAGATAGGGTTTGGTGTTATAGATCGGTACAATGACACTGACCGCGATATGTTCCATGGTGATACCTCGTTCTCCGTTCCGCAATTTTTATGACCTTCCGGCGGCTCCGCCGGCCGCCCGGCCCCACAGCCGGGCCAGGTTGTAGGCCAGGTCCGGCGAATAACAAAACAGCAATGCCCGGCCCCGTTCGGGCAGGGACACATACCGGCAGCGCAGAATGTCCGGCAGGATGCTGCGCAGGTGTTTCAGGTGAAAGGCAAAGCCTTCCCGCAGTTCCTTCTGGTTGCCCGCCGCCCCCGCCAGGCAGTAGAAGGTGTAGAACACCTTCCAGTACCAGGCCACGGCCCAGCGGTAAAGATCCGCCGACCCCGGGCGCTGGGCAAAGTAGAGCAGCCAGTCCCAGTACATCCGCAGATCGTCCAGCTTGCGGGGCGGAAAGGCGGTCCCGGTCATCTGGCCGCTGCGGGTGCGGTAGTGGTAGAGCACGTCGGGCAGACACACCGCCCGTTCCCCCTCAAACACCAGGTGCAGCACGCTGGCGTCGTCGCCGAAGAACATGCTCTCGTCGTAGCGCACCCCCTTGTCCCGGAAGGTGCGGATATCGAACAGTTTATTCCAGCTCAGGGGGCCGTAGAAGCTGCCGGTCTGGAAGGTTTCCAGCAAAAGGTCCATGGCGTCGCAGACGCCGTGTTCCCGCTTGGCCACCTCCCGCCCGGGCAGAGGGGCGTCGTTCTCGTCGATGGCGTCGCCGGTGCAGGCGGCAATGCGCACCCCCGATTCCTGGATGGCGTTGTACAGCCGCTCGTACATGTCCGGCTCGATGAGGTCGTCCGAATCCACAAAGCCGATGTACTCCCCCCGGGCGTTGTCCAGCCCCACGTTGGCCGCCGAGGCGGGGCCGCCGTTGGGCTTGTGAAACACCCGGATGCGGGGGTCGGTTCTGGCCAGTTCGTCACACAGTTCGCCGCAGCCGTTGGGGCTGCCATCCTCCACCAGCAGCAGTTCAAAGTCGGTGAAGGTCTGGGCCAGGATGCTGCGCACCGTGCGGGGCAGATAGTCCTTGGCATCGTATACGGTGGTGACGATGCTGATCGTCGGCTGGGGCATAGACGGACTCCTCTCGTCCTAAATTTTAACAGTTTTTGCCTTTCTTTGCAACGTTGTGGGGCATAAGAGGCGGTTTTTTAGCGGCGGCGGTACAAAATCCGGTTTTTCACCGCGGTGTAGCCCGCCAGCAGCCCCGGCCATCCCAGGGCAGCCCCCAGCCGGTAGGGCATGGCCAGCAGGGGATGGGCGTCGGCGGCCAGAGCGCGGCGCAGGGCGGCGTTGGCGTCCGGGTCGGAAAGAATCCGGGCAAACAGCGCCCGCCGCCGGGCAAAGGGCATCGCCCCGTCCCGCCCGGTGAGCAGCCCGTACTGGTTCAGGGCCGCCCGCACCCGGCTTTTGCGGCACAGGGCGGTCACCCGGGCTTCGGGCAGGCCCTGGGCGCGCAGCAGTTTTTCCAGCACAGGGCGGGTGCGGACTTCGGCGTCCAGCAGGTCCCCCCGCAGCCGGCGGGAAAGACTGCCCGATTCCAGGTCATTTTGTTTATAGTATACACCCGGCACCGCGCAAATGGCAGGCCGAATTTGTGAAAAAAGGGAAAATTCCAGGTTGAACAGCACGTCCTCGTTCACCGCCAGCCCCTCGTCAAACCGCAGGTTGCCCAGGGCGGCGGCGGAAAACACCTTGGCGTAGGGCGCCGCCAGATACCCGCTCTCAAACAGCAGGGGGTCCAGGGCATCGCCGGTGTCCTGGAGGGTCTCGTACACCCCCGGCGCCAATGGACAGGGCGCCGGGCCGCTGGCCCGCTCCATCCCGAAAAGAATCAGGGCGGGGCGGGCGGCCAGGGCGGGGGGCAGGGCGTCCCACAGCCCGGGCAAAAGCTCGTCGTCCGCATCCACAAAGAGAATCCAGTCTCCGGCGGCGGCCTCCAGCCCGGTGTTGCGGGCGGCGGAAGCTCCGCCGTTGGCCCGGTGCAGGGCGGTGATGCGGGGGTCCCTGGTCGCCAGCTCGTCGCACAAGGCGGGGGTGGCGTCGGGGCTGCCGTCGTCCACCAGCAGCAGCTGCAGGTTCTGGGGCGCTCCGGCCAGCACGCTGTCCACCGCCCGGGTCAGGGTGGCGGCGCAGCGGTAGCAGGGGATGATGACGGTGAAGACGGGGCGGCTCATGGGCGGGCCTCCCCCGATATAGCGGTGTAAATCTCCAGCAGGGTGCGGGCGTTGGCGGCGGGGTCGTGGGTGACCAGGGCCCGGCGGCGGGCGGCCCGGCCCAGCCCGGCGGCGGCGCCGGGGTCTTCCAGCAGGTTGGCCAGGGCGTTGGCCAGGGCCCCCGCGTCCCCCGGCGGGCCGTACAGCAGCCCTTCGCCCTCGCCCATCATGTCGGGAATGCCCCCCGCCCGGGCCGCCACGCAGGGCATACCCAGCAGCATGGCCTCCCCCAGGCTGTTGGGGCTGTTCTCACAGTAGGAGGGCAGCACAAAGACGTCGGCGTCCAGATAGGCCTGGCGCATGGCGGTTTCCTGCAAGGGGCCGGTGTACTGCACATGGCCTTCCAGCCCCTTTTCCCGGATAAGCCGGGCGCACCAGGTCTGGTAGGGGAACATGGCCTCGATCACCGGGCGCAGCAGCGCCCCCTTGTCCAGGGGCCCCCACCCCGCCACCCGCAGCACCAGCCCGGGCCAGTGGGCCACCAGGGCGGGCAGGGCCTTGAGCAGGGTGTGCAGGTTTTTCAGGGGATAGTTGCCCTGGGTCATGAGCAGCACCGGGGCGGTGCCGCAGGTGCGGGCATGCCACAGGGGTTCGGTGTAGAAGGCGGGGCGCAGGGTCTCGTTGCAGGCAAAATACCGGGCGTTGGGCGCCAGGTCGGCCACCGCCGCCCGGTCAAACCCGGTGCGGCCGGTGACATACCGGGCCTGGGCCAGCAGCTCCGCCTCCGCCCCCGCCAGGGCGTCGAACCGGGCCTGCATCTTGTCCAGCAGGGCGCCGGGCACCCGCTTGTCGATGAATTTCTGCAGCGGGCCGGAATGGAGATACGGCGCCGGCACCCCGTCGCACAGATGGGCGGCGCAGTCCCGCATGACCCCCTGCACCCCCACCAGGGCGGGGATGCCCAGGGCCAGGGCGGCGGCGTGCATGGCCGCGGCGGCGGGGTACTCGGTGCCCCAGATGTGCACCAGGTCGGGCTTTTCCGCCCGCAGCAGCACGGTGAAGGTGTCCCGCTCCCCGTCGGGCAGGATGCGGTAGCGCACCCCGCCCTTGCCGCCGGTCAGGGCGGTCTTGGTGCGGCCGTCCACGCTGCACACGGTGAGGAAGGGGGCGTCCGGCCGGTTGGTCAGGGCGTTCAGCTGCCCGGTCAGCCAGCCGCCGCTGACATCCCCGGCCTGCAGGCCGCAGGCTTCGGCCGCCGCCGGGATGGTGATGCTCACCAGCCACAGTACCTTCATTCTGCCGCTCCTTTCGCGTCCGGCGCCGCGGCCCGCAGAAACTGCCGGGCCACACAGCCGGGGGTAAATTCGGGAAAACAGGTTTCCGCCTTCTCAAAAGGCAGGGTGCGCCCGGCGTTTTCGGCCAGCCACCGGCGCAGAGCGGGGGTGTCGGCCTCGCTTTGCCACACAAAGGCCAGGGGCCACCGGGCCAGATAGGGCAGGGCCGCGTCCCGGGGCCCTGCCGCCAGATGCAGCACCGGCTTGCCTGCCGCGAACATCTCAAAGAGTTTGCTGGGCAGCTGGTTGGACGCCGTGTTGCCGATGCTGATGAGCACCCCCGCCCGGCGTTCGAGAGCCGCGGCCTGTTCGTGGGGCATCGGGCCCAGAATCTGCAGTCGGTCCCCCAGGGCGGCCTGGGCTTCGGCCCGCTGGGGGCCGAAAGCCTCCCACCCGCCCCCGGCCATGACCAGGGTCAGGGTGCTGTCCAGCCGGGGGAAAAGGCGCAGCAGGGCATCGGGGGTGCGCAGCCCGGGGTAGAGGGTGCCGCAGAAGGCGCACAAGCTGGGGTCGGGGGCCTCCCGGGCCGCGGGCACCAGGCTGGGAAAGCCCAGCTCCGACACCCTGCCCGCGCAGCTTTCCAGCGGCCCGCCCGGGGCGTAGTCCGGGGCGGCCTGGGCGGTGATGAAGGTGTGGTCCAGGGCGTTCAGCAGCGCCCGCTCCCGGTCATAGCCCCCGGGGGCGCGGTAGCTCTCGTTGGCGGCGTAGGGGTCCATCTGCCACAAAAGCCTGCGGGCCCCGGGCAGGGCGGCGCCCTCCAGGGCAAAGGCCGCCCGGTAGGGGGCCGCCACGGCGCAGACGGCGTCGTAGGGGTGGCTTTTGTGCAGGGATTCCAGGGTCTTGCGGGTGGCGGTCACCCGCCGGGGGGCGCGCAGCACAAACTGCCGCACCGCCGCCCCCACCGCCGCCGGCCGGGCCGCCAGCCGCAGCAGGCGCAAGGGCACCGGCGTGCCCCCGGCGGCGCCGTTTTCCAGGGCCCGGTTCATGGCGGCTTCGTCCGCAAAGGGCAGGGAATGGGTCACGCACCCCGCCACGGCGGGCGGGGCGTGGGTGCCGTCCCACAGTTCCAGGATTTCCACCTCCTGGCCCATCCCGGCCAGGGCGGCGGCCAGCCGCCGGCCCAGCCGGGGGTTGGCCGCGGCGGGGGCTTCCACACTGTCAAACACAAACAGGATGCGCATGGTCGGCCCCTTTCAGCGTCGGTCTTTGAGCAGGCGGCGGCAGACCGCCGCCCACAGAGCGGTGCAGTGGACGGTGGCCACGGCGGAAATCCGGATGGACAGAGGCAGCCGGGGGTTGCGCCCCAGCCGCTTGTCCGAAAGCCCCGCCCGGATGCCCACGCACAGCTCGCCCAGCTGCACCCGGTAGGCATCGGCGTCGCTGCGCCGCAGGATCATGCTGGCCAGATAGACCAGCTTTTCGTAGTAGAAGGCGTCCGCCGATTCCTGCATGGCGGGCCCGGCGTGCTGGCGGATGTAGATGGCCGCCCGGCGCTGCTCGTCGATGCTGGCGGGGGCCAGCGGCCGGTGGCTGGCCGAGGCCGCGTGCTGGCGGTAGTGGTAGCCCGCAAAATCCACGAAGGCGCAGCCCTCGATCTTGGAAAAGATCTGCCAGTTGGCCATCAGGTCTTCGTTGAAGGCAAAGCCGTTGTCAAAGTCGGCGGCGTCCAGGATGCGGGCGGCGTAGACCTTGTTGCACAGGCTGAAATCCACCCTGTGGTCGTGGAGCAGGGCGTCCAGATGGGCGGGGTCCAGCATCCGCTGGGCTTCCTCCGGCACGGGGGCGTCCTGGGGAGGGGTGTCGGTAAAGCTGTCGTACCGGCAGCAGGCGGCGGGCAGTCCGGTGGACCGGGCCGCCCCGATGAGGGTGCGCAGAAATTCCGGGTGGAAGAGGTCGTCGGCGTCGCAGAAGGCCACCCAGTCCACCCCGTCGGCTTTGGCGGCGCGGACCCCGGCGGTGCGGGCCGCCGACACCCCGCACTGGGCCTGGTGCAGCACAAAAAAGCGGTCGTCCCCGGCGGCGGCCTGCTCGCACAGGGCGCCGGACCCGTCGGTGGACCCGTCGTCGATGAGATAACACCGGAAATCCGGCATGGTCTGGGCGGCAATGGCGGCAAGGCAGGCGGGCAGGTAGGCGGCGGCGTTGTACACCGGCACCACCACCGCGGCCAGGGCGGCCCCGGCGCTCATTTCTGCACCTCCTGCCAGCGGCGCAGATAGAATTCCTGCAGAATCCGGGCGCTGGTATGTATGTCGAACCCGGCGTCCATGGCCTGCTGCTGGGCGTTGGGGTTGCGGGTCAGGTCGGTGTAGCGGATGGCATGGGCCCAGATCTGGGGTTTGTGCAGGGGCAGGAACTGGACGTTATCCGCAAAGGCCGCCCCCCGGTCCACCGTGTCCGACACAAAGCAGGGCAGGCCCGCAGCCTGGGCTTCCACCAGCACCACCGGCAGCCCCTCGAACAGGCTGGGCAGCAAAAAGGCGTCCATAGCGGCGTAGAAGGCCTGCACGTTGGTGCGCACCCCCGCAAAGATCACCTTGTCCGCCACCCCCAGGGCTTTGGCCAGGGCGCGGGTCTCCCCTTCCAGGGCGCCGCCCCCCAGCAGCAGAAGCCGGGCCTTGGGCATCTTGGGCAGCAGGGCCGCAAAGATGCGCAGCAGCCCCGCGTGGTTCTTCTGCACCGAAAACCGCCCCACATGCCCCAGCAGAATCTCGTCATCAGCCACCCCCAGGTGTTCCCGCAGC
>NZ_JACJJP010000046.1 GCF_016900095.1 Gemmiger formicilis | reverse complement strand
GGTAGCCGTGACCGCCGGGGTGGGGCTGGGCGTGGGTTCTGCGGTTTCGGCCGGCTCATCCTGCTGCATGGTGCTGCTGGAAGACGGCGTGGTGGTGGTCACGGTGGACGCGGTGGAGGCGCTGACGTCCTTGTCCTCGATGTGCTCCGGCACAGCGGTCAGGGTCGGGCGGTCGTCCTCGGTGATATAGCTGTGGGTGCGGATGTAGGTAAACAGGGCATCCATGGCCGCGCGGGTCAGGTGGATGCCGTCGCTGCTTTCCACATAGCCGCTCTTGGCAAAGCCGGTGGAGGAGTCCTTGAGTACCTCGGCGCTGTTGAGGAACTTCCAGTCGTTATCCTGGCACATCTGAACAATGGCCTGGTTGTATTCGTCCACCTGGGTCTGGGTCAGGCTTTCATTGGAATGCTGCTTGCCCAAAGGCGGAATGGAATTGATGATGATGTCCACGCTGGGATAGGCTTCCTGCACCGCCTTGATGCCCTTTTCATAGCTCTGGATGAAATTATCGGTGCTGTTGGAGGGGCTCAGGTCGTTGGTGCCGAAGGTGATGATCACCCGCCGGGGCTGCATGATGGCCACAGCTTCGGGCATGGTCTTGTACCCGGAAATGCCCTGGAACTTAACACATTCGTAGGTAGCCAGCGACCGGGCCGACATGCCCACCGAGCCGATGGCGTTGTCGTAGGTGCAGTAATCAAACATGCGGTACATGCGCGCCGTGTTGGAATCGCCCAGGAACAGGGTTTCGTCCACGTATTCCTGCCCCGCATCCTCCGACTCTTCCAGAATGGTGGAGGTATATTTGGCGGTGTCGATGGTGTTCTGGTCCTTGTCGTACCCTTCCTCATCCACCATCTCTTCGGTCTGCTGGCTGTCCGCGGCATCCTTGGGGGTGCTCAGGCCATGTACCACCAGAAACGCCACCAGCGCGGTGACAAAAATGATGGCGCAGCAAACGGCCAGCACAAAATACATCTTGCCTTTACTGGTAAGCCGGGACCAGAATCCCTGTTTTGATTTCTTCTTTCCTTTGCTTGACATAACGTTTCCTTCCTGTTTGGGTTGGCAAAGCGCGTATGCGGCAGTCTTTGTATTATTAACCTTTATATTTTACACCCTTTTGCGGCAAGATGCCAGTGGTTTGCGTATTTTTACATAAATTGCACAAAAAAAGGACGTTCCTGCGCACAGCCAAAGAAAAGGCCGCCGTCCGTTCCGGCCGGATGTACGGCAGAACACAGGCGGCGGCAGGCGCCGGGGAAATTACAGTTCGATTTCCTGCAGGCGCAGCAGAGCCAGGATATAGATTTTCAGCGCTTCGATGAGCTTTTCAAATTCGGCGCCCTCGTTGGCACCGTGCATGGGTCCGGCAAATTCCGGCAGGACCATGTCGGCGTGTTCGGGGCCGAAGCTTACTGCGTAGGGGAAGTGACGGGCGTAGGTGCCGCCGCCCATGGTGAAAGGCTTCTGGTTTTCGCCGGTGACCTCATTGTAGGTGCTGATCAGGGTCTGGATGGCCGGGCTGTCGGCATCGATATAGAAAGGCACCCGGCTGGTGGTGTTCTCCAGCTTGGCGGCGGTGCCGCAGGCAGCCTGCATGGCGGCGGTCAGCTTGTCGGCGTCGGTGTTGGTGGGATACCGGCAGTCGAAGGTCTGGCGCAGGCAGCCGTCCTTGTACTCGATGGTGCCGCCGATGATGGTCAGCGGGGTGAACAGGCCGTCGTCCGCCGCAATACCCAGGGCACTGCCGTCGGTGGAGGCGTGCAGCTTGGCCAGAACCTGCAGGTAAGCGGTCTCGGTCTCATTGCAGACGCCGCTGTCCAGCAGGCAGTTGACGATGAGGCTGATGGCGTTGACGGTGCCTTCCGGCGTGGCGGCATGGCCACTCTTGCCCACGGCGTGGATGGTGGTCAGACCGTTTTCCTCGGTGAAGGTCAGGCCGGTGCCTTCCTTGAGGCGAGCAGCCGGGACCGCCACCACGCAGGAGGCACGGTCGGGCACGGCGTTGTGGGCCACACCGCCTGCAAAGTCGCGGATGACACCGTTGAGCACGGGGGAGACGATCTCGCCGTTGAAGCCGCCCTTTTCACCGTTGCACACCGGGAATTCGGCGTCCGGGGTGAAGCAGAAGGCGGGCTGCTCATAATGCTCGGCGTAGTAGTCCACGTCCTCCATGCGGGTTTCCTCGTTCACGCCCAGCAAGGCACGCACGGGGTACTTGAGCTGCACGCCGTTGTCCTTGAGGTACTTCAGGGCGTACAGGGTCAGGATGGCAGGGCCCTTGTCGTCGGCCACGCCGCGGCCCAGCAGCCAGCCGTCCCGCACCCGCACGGTGTAGGGGTCGGCGTCCCAGCCGTTGCCCTCGGGTACCACATCGCAGTGGGTGATGGTGGCCAGGTACTTCTGTTCCTCGGCAATGGGACCGGTTTCGGCCCAGCCGATGTAGCCTTCGGCGTTGTGGGTGTCAAGGCCCAGCTCAGCGGCAATCTCCAGCGCCTTGTCCAGGGCGGCCCGGGGGCCGGTGCCGAAAGGCGCACCGGGGGCGGGTTCGCCCTCCACACTGGGCACGGCCACCAGACGGGTGATGTCCCGCAGAATGGCGTCCCGGTTCTGTTCGGCAAAGGCATCGATCGATGCAAAACGCGGATCGTTCATGCAATATCCCTCCATGCAGACAAATGGTCCCGGCCGCAGCCGGGCCTTTGTGATTTGTACGGCGCCATTATACCACAAACAGGCGCATTTTGCACACATACCGGCCGGACAGCCGCAATTTTTGCCCCGCAGGGAGAAAAAATATATTCAAACCTTGAAATATCTGGTATAATAGCAGGGTTAAACAACAACCCGAACATACAAAGAGGTGCTTAACCATGAAAGCTGTCATCACCGTGATCGGGCAGGACACTGTGGGTGTCGTGGCCAAAGTCAGCGCCGTGTGCGCCGAGCTGAACATCAACATCGAGGATGTGACCCAGAGCATCATGCAGAACATGTTTTGCATGATCATGCTGGTCAATCTGAGCGCCTGCACCGTGGAACCGGGTGCCGTGCGCGAGCACTTTGCCGCTCTGGGTGAACAGATGGGCATGCAGGTCACCTTTACGCGCCAGGAAGTGTTTGACGCGATGCACAAGGTGTAAGGGAAAGGCGGCCAAGAGATGAAAATTTTGAACAGCGGCGACATTATGGAAACCATCGAGATGCTCACCGCCGAGAATCTGGATGTGCGCACCGTCACCATGGGCATCAGCCTGCTGGACTGCATCGACCCAGACGGCAAGAAAGCCTGCGAGAAGATTTACAACAAGATCACCACCCGCGCCAAGGACCTGGTGAAGGTGGTCAACGGCATTTCGGAGGAATACGGCATTCCCATCGTGAACAAGCGCATCAGCGTGACGCCCATCGCCATGCTGCTGGGCGCTGCCCCCGACGCCGACCCGGTGGAATACGCCAAGGCCCTGGACGCCGCGGCCAAGACGGTGGGGGTGAACTTCATCGGCGGGTACGGCGCTCTGGTACACAAGGGCTTTTCCGCCGGGGATACCCGCCTGATTGAGAGCATTCCCCGTGCCCTGGCCGAAACCGACCTGGTCTGCTCCAGCATCAACGTGGGTTCCACCAAGTCCGGCATCAACATGGATGCAGTGGCCCTGATGGGCCGGGTGGTCCGCCAAACCGCCGAGCTGACCAAGGACAATATGTGCATGGGCGATGCCAAGCTGGTGGTCTTCTGCAACGCGCCGGAGGACAACCCCTTCATGGCCGGTGCCTTCCACGGTCCCGGCGAGCCGGACTGTGAGATTCACGTGGGTGTTTCCGGCCCCGGCGCCGTGCGCGCCGCCCTGGCCAAGCTGCCCAAGGACGCCCCCATGGACGAGGTGGCGGAGCTGGTCAAGCGCACCGCCTTCAAGATCACCCGTCTGGGCCAGCTGGTGGCCAATCTGGCCAGCGAGCGGCTGGGTGTGCCCGCCGGTATCATCGACCTGTCCCTGGCCCCCACCCCGGCCATCGGCGACAGTGTGGCCAACATCCTGGAAGAGATGGGCCTGGAAAGCTGCGGCTGCTGCGGTACCACCGCCTGCCTGGCTCTGCTCAACGACGCCGTCAAGAAGGGCGGCGTCATGGCCTCCAACCATGTGGGCGGCCTGTCCGGCGCCTTCATTCCGGTGTCGGAGGATGACGGCATGATCAAGGCCGCCGAGTGCGGCAGCCTGACCCTGGAAAAGCTGGAAGCCATGACCGCCGTCTGCTCGGTGGGTATCGACATGGTGGTCATCCCGGGCGATACCCCCGCCGAGGTCATCAGCGCCCTGATCGCCGACGAGGCCGCCATCGGCATGGTGAACAGCAAGACCACCGCCGTGCGCGTCATTCCCGCCATCGGCCACCAGGCCGGAGATGTGCTGGATTTCGGCGGACTGCTGGGCCATGCGCCCATCATGCCCATCAGCAAGTTCAGCCCCGCGGTGATGATCCACCGCGGAGGACGGATTCCCGCCCCCATGCAGGCTCTGAAAAACTGATTGCATAAAAATCCCCTTTCCGGTCCAAACTAAGGGCGGAAAGGGGATTTTGTCATGTTTCGTTCAATGTTTTCCAAAGTACTGCTGCTGCTTTTGATCGTCGGCGGCCTGAACTGGGGCGTGTACGGCATTTGGGGCCTGAACGCCATCGGCTGGCTGCTGGGCGGCAGCCTGAACTGGCTGGCCCGCACCGTCTTTATCGTGGTGGGCGTGGCTTCCCTGGCGCTGATTCCGGCCCTGTTCTACCATGAACCGGAAGCCCGCCGCGCCGGTCCCGAACCCCACGCGCCGTAACCGCGGCCAGACCAAAAAATCGCCCCGCCGGACCACTGCCGGCAGGGCGATTTTTTATTCGATATGCACGGCCAGTCCCGCGCTGCGGCGGGAAGTCAGCCCCACGCTCATGACCAGGCCCACGCTGAGATAAACCATGACCACGCTGGACCCGCCCGCCGAAAAGAACGGCAGGGTAATGCCGATGACCGGCAGCACCTGCAGGTTCATGCCGATGTTGATGACACACTGCCAAAACAGTGCCGCAAACACACCGGTGCAGATCAGCCGTCCCAGCAGGTCCACACTGCGGGTGGCGGTTCGCAGGGTGCGTGCCATAATGCCGAAGAGCAGCATCAGCACCAGCATTGCTCCCACAAAGCCCATGGCGTTGGCCAGGTAGCTGTAGATGAAATCGTTCCAGGCGTTGGGAATGAAGATGCTCTGGTCCTGGAACAGCCCCTGTCCCGTCACCCCGCCGGTTCCGATGGCCATGGCGGCTTTGTTTTGCTGGTAGGCGATGTCGGACAAAGCGGGATCTTCCGGGGTGAGGACCGCCAGAATCCGCTGGAACTGGTATCCCTTGAGAATGTTGGGATGGGTGACAAGCAGAGCCGTTCCCCCCGCCACAGCCGCCGCCAGCCCGCCCAGAACCAGCGGAATGCTGAGACCGCCCGCAAAGAGCATGACCATGCCGATGCCCGCAAAGATCAGGGCGGTACCGTCATCCCCCTGGATGTGGATGGCCAGCACCGGCAGGGCCACATGCACCAGAAGAAGCAGCAGATTGACGGGACGGTTGACCTTGCCCCGCACCCGGTCCAGATGCCAGGCCAGGGTGAGGATGAAGCTGATCTTGGCCAGTTCGGTGGGCTGAAAGGTCATACCGCCGATGCGGTACCAGCTGTAGTTGGAAGTGCCGCCGGCGTCGTATCCGATGACCACGAACCCGGCCCGGACGTTGTGCAAAAACAGGGTAGGCAGCACCATGCCCCAGGTCACCACCGCATGCAGCGGCCAGGCATGGGCCAGGGCGCGGTAATCCACGGTGGAGCCGATCACAGCCAGCATCAGACCCAGCAGGCTGGCAATCACCTGCACCGACGCCTTGCTGTATACGCCGCCCAGCTGGCTGTGTTCCACCGACATCAGCACAAGGACGCTGAGGGCCGAGCAGAGCAGGCACAGGGCAAGATACAGGGAATCGGCACGGCGCAGGTACCGGCGGGCAAGGGTGAACATACGGGAACTCCTTTCCGAAAATACAGGAAGCAGGCGGTGCCGTTGTGATTTGTGTAAACGGTTCCGACTGGGTCTATTATAGCGCAGACGGTCATTTTTCGCCAGATGCCGCCGGGAATAGGGTAAAATTTTACAAATACCCCCAGACGGTGTATAATGAAGTGATCTGAGTTTTCACCACAAGGAGTATGCGCGCCATGCAGGAATATATGACACACAGCCGCGAGGAAACCGTGGCCCTGGGGCGCCGGCTGGCCCCCACCCTGGCCCCCGGAACCCTGATTGCCTTCACCGGCGGTCTGGGCGCCGGCAAGACCGCCTTCTGTCAGGGTCTGGCCGAAGGGCTGGGCTGCACCGACCCGGTGTCCAGTCCCACCTTTGCCATTGTGAACTATTACCGCGGTCCCCGGCCTCTGGCCCACTTTGATCTGTACCGTATCCACACCGAGAACGATCTGGCTTCCGCCGGGTTCTACGACTATCTGGACAGTGGCGCCATCGTGGCCGCCGAATGGAGCGAAAACTGCGCGGACATTCTGGCGCTGGAGCATCCCATGCGCATCCACATCGAGCGTCTGGACGACACCACCCGCCGGATCACCATCGAAGACCCGGCTTAAAGGGAGGACACCATGAACATTCTGGCCATTGACACCGCCGGGCGCACCGCCGCCGTGGCGGTACTGCGGGACGACACCCTTTTGTACGAATGCAACGCCAACACCGGTCTGACCCACAGCGAGACCCTGCTGCCCATGGTGGATGCCGCCCTGAAAGCCTGCGGGCTGCGCTGCAAGGACATTGACCTGTACGGCGTGACCGCCGGACCGGGCAGCTTTACCGGTCTGCGCATCGGGCTTTCGGCGGTGAAAGGCATGGCCTTTGACCGCAACGTTCCCTGCGCCGGCGTTTCCACCCTGGAAGCCCTGGCCTGCGGCATGAGCGGCGAAGGCACCGTGGTGGGCGCCCTGGATGCCCGCCGGGGGCAGGTATATTGGGCGGGATTTGATCTGGCCAGCCATGAACGGCTGACCCCGGACACCGCTGCCCCGGTGGAAACACTGGAAAAATTTGTGGCCCACTGCAAAAAGCCGTTGATTTTTGTTGGCGACGGCGCCGGGTTGTGCTACAATAGGTTTGGAAATGCCGACGGCGTGCTGGACTGCCCGGCCGCTCTGCGCGTGCTGCGCGGGGCGGGGGTGGCACTGGCTGCCCGCCGGATGTGGGAAAGCGGGCTTGCCGTGCCCCCTGCTCAACTGCTGCCGGATTACCACCGGCTGAGCCAGGCGGAGCGGGAACGGGCCGAACGGGAAGCCCAGGCACACCAAGATGTGTAAAAAGAGGAGTACAGAAAGTATGACGAAGGATTACTGCACCGCCCCCGTGGCGCTGGCTGCCGACCACGGCGGCTTTGCGCTGAAAGAAGCCATCAAGGCCCACCTGGAAAGCCAGGGCATCGCTTACCGCGACTTTGGCACCCACAGCACCGAAAGCTGCGACTACCCCGATCTGGCCGCTCCGGCCTGTGACGCGGTGGTTGCCGGCGAATGCTCGGTGGCCATCCTGTGCTGCGGCACCGGCGTGGGCATGTCCATCTGCGCCAACAAGATTCACGGCATCCGTGCCTGCTGCTGCAGCGACACCTTCAGTGCCGAGTTCACCCGCCGTCACAACGACGCCAACGCCCTGTGCATGGGCGGCCGCGTGGTGGGCGAAGGCCTGGCCCTGGCCATTGTGGATCTGTTCCTGAACACCCCCTTTGAGGGCGGCCGCCACACCCGCCGCGTGGAAAAGGTCATGGCCCTGGAAACGCGCTGAATCCGTACCCCGAACTGCCGGGCAGTTGAACATATCATTCACGAATAAGGAGCTACCACTATGAGCGTTGTTGAAATCGTCGATCATCCCCTGATCCAGCACAAGATCAGCCTGCTGCGTGACCGCAACACCGGCACCAAGGAATTCCGCGACCTGGTCAGCGAAGTGGCCATGCTGCTTTGCTACGAAGCCACCCGCGACCTGCCCACCGAGGAAGTGGAGGTCGAAACCCCCATCGCTCTGGCACGTACCAAGGTGCTGGCCGGCCGTAAGCTGGCGCTGGTTCCCATCCTGCGCGCCGGCCTGGGCATGGTGGACGGCATGCTGAACCTGATTCCCGCCGCCAAGGTGGGTCACATCGGCCTGTACCGCAACGAGGAAACCCTGGAGCCTGTGGAATACTACTGCAAGCTGCCCAAGGACATCGCCGAGCGCGAAGTGCTGGTGCTGGACCCCATGCTGGCCACCGGCGGCAGCGCCAAGGATGCCATCACCCAGATCAAGAAGCGCGGTGCCAAGCACATCAAGTTCATCGGCCTGCTGGCTGCTCCCGAAGGCCTGAACGCTCTGCATGAAGCCCATCCCGATGTGGACATCTATGTGGGTGCGCTGGACGAAAAGCTCAACAACCAGGGCTACATCGTGCCCGGCCTGGGCGATGCCGGCGACCGCATCTTCGGCACCAAGTAATTGAATCCCACGGGCAGGACCCGTATCTTCCCGCGGTGTGCCCCGGCATGCCGCGGGTCTTTTTATCTTCGCGGGCGAGGTGTGCCATGATTTATCTTTCCAGCTTTCATTTTGCCACCGAGGAAGCGGAATGGCGATTCTTTGTCGGGTTTCAGCGGACCTGCTACGATTCCTTTTACCCCTTCCAGATTTTTCCCCAGCGGGGCTTGCACGAGCTGGACCTGGCCGACATCACCATCCTGTACGGCGGTAACGGGTCGGGCAAGACCACGGCGCTGAACGTGATGGCCGAAACCCTGCGCCTGCGCCGGGGCGCTTCCTTCAACGGCACCAGCTTCTTCAAGCCCTACTGTCAGCTGTGCAGTCCCCATCTGCTTCATCCCCTGCCCCCGGACAGCTGCATCCTGACCAGCGACGACGTGTTCGACACCATGCTGGACATGCGGGCCATCAACGAGGGGGTGGACCGGCGGCGGGACGAGCTGCTGGCCGAGGCCAAGGAGGCCCGCAACGCCCATTTTCAGATGCGCAGCCTGGAAGATTACGACCGGCTGAAACAGGTGGCCGAGGCCCGGCGTACCAGTCAGTCTCGGTACGCCCGGCGGCGGGTAATGCCCAACGTGCGCACCCGCTCCAACGGGGAAAGTGCCTTTCTGTTCTTCACCGAGAAAATCCGCAGCGGAGCGCTGTATCTGCTGGACGAACCGGAAAACAGCCTTTCGCCCCGGCGGCAGATGGAGCTGGCCCAATTTTTGCAGGAATCCGCCCGGTTCTACAACTGCCAGTTCGTGCTGGCTACCCATTCCCCTTTCCTGCTGGCCATGCCCGGGGCCCGGGTCTATGATCTGGACAGCGATCCGGTACAACCCCGCCGTTGGACCGAGCTGGAAAACGTACGGGCTTATTACGACTTTTTCAAAGAACACGAGGAGGAATTCTGATGGCTGCCAAAAACCGGCGGCAGGGCGAAACCCTGACCGCCTTTACCCCCGGTGCCGAACTGCGGGACACCGAGTTTATCGACTGTACCTTTGAAAACTGCCGCTGGAGTGGGGTCCGGGTGCAGAACTGCACCTTTTCCGGCTGTCGGTTTGTCCGGTGCCAGTTTTCGGCGGTGGTGTTCAGCTTCTGCCTGATGAAGGACGCCGTCATGGAAGGCTGTGCCTTCCGGGGCATCTCCTGGGGCGGACTGCAGGGACGCAGCGCCTTGGTTCAGCCCTTTGCCAGACTGAAAAACTGCGTGTTCCAGTACAACGAGTTTTCCGGCATGGCCCTGGCCGGGTTTGATTTTTCCGGGTGCGAATTCCGGGAATGCGTGTTTGACGACTGCAAGCTCACCGGCGCCGGATTTCACGGCGTCCCCCTGGGCCGCACCGCCTTCACCCGCTGCGATCTGCAGAAGGCGGATTTCCGTATGGCGGAGGCCTACGCCATCAACCCCGCCGACAACCGCATGAAAGGGGCCCGGTTCAGCTTTCCCGATGTGGTGGCGCTGCTGGACAGCAGCGGCATCCAGATTGAATAAACAACGGCCCGGCTGGACAAACTTGTCCGGCCGGGCCGCTTTTCTATGTTTGGATAAAGGCTTATTTGGAGTAATCCCGGGCGCCGTAAATGGCGGTGCCGATGCGCACAATGTTGGCACCTTCCTTGATGGCGGCGATAAAGTCCCCGCTCATGCCCATGGAAAGGATGGTCAGCCCCACGCCGTACTGTTCCCGGGCGTGGTCCAGTAGCTTGCGCATGTCCGCAAAGAAGGCGCGGGTCTGGCTTTCGGTGGCGTCGGCCGGGGGAATGGCCATCAGGCCCCGCAGCTCCACATGATCCCGGGCGGTGGCCTGGTCCAGCAGATCCCACAGGGCTGCCTCCCCTACCACACCGCTCTTGGAAGCTTCTCCGCCGATGTTCACTTCCACCAGGATTTCCTGCTTGATGCCGGCGGCACCCGCCGCGTGGTCGATCTTGTCCAAAAGGCGCACACTGTCCACACTCTGGATCAGGGCTGCACGCCCCACCACCTTGTTGACCTTGTTGGTCTGCAGGTGGCCGATGAAATGGGCCGGCTTGTCGTTGTAGGCACCGGCATCATACTTTTCCACCAGTTCCTGCACATGATTTTCCCCGAAAATGTCAATGGGCAGGTCGGCACTGGCGCGGACTTCCTCCACCGTGCGGGTCTTGCAGGCCGCACACAGAAGGATGTCGGCAGGGTCACGCCCGGCTTCCCGGGCGGCCTGGTCCATCTGTTCGCGGATGCGGGCCACATTTTCGGCCATACGGGCTACGATTTCCTGACTGATCATCTGATCACCTTTCCTGATAAACTGCACGACACCCGCCGATGTAGGGCGGACGGGTACGTGCGCACAAAATATTGGCACAGCCGATCTTGTTCAGGCTGAGCCGTACCGGCACCGCCACACGGCGCAGGTGCATCCCGATAAGGGTACCGCCGATGTCGATGCCGGCACCGGCGCGGACTTCTTCCACCAGAACGGGATCGTTGAATTTCTGCCAGCAGTTGGTGGCCCAGCTGCCCCCCGCATGGGGCTGCGGAATGGCGTTGACCTCGGTGTAGCCGTACTTTTCGGCGGCTTCCCGCTCCACCACAATGGCACGGTTCAGGTGCTCGCAGCACTGGGCGGCCAGGTACAGGCCGTGTTCCTGCATAACCGGCAGAATACCGGCCAGCACGGCGGCCGCAGCCTCCATGCTGCTGTCCTTGCCGATATGTCCGCCCACAATTTCGCTGCTGGAACAGCCCACCACAAAGACATCGCCGGGGCGAAGCCTGGCCGCCTCCAGCAGCTCTTCCGCCGCCTGGCGGCTCTGGGCCGTGATGGCGGCCGGATCAAAGGTTTGCGTCATGATACAATCCCCCTTTTGTATGATTATACCACAAAACCTCTATAACACAAAAGCCCGCTGGATAGCGGGCCTTTGTGCATAGAGGGGTGGGAAAGTATATAAAGGTCAGTGAATGTCTTTGTTATGGTTATTATTATACAGTTTTCGGCTCAATTGTCAAACGGACACCTTGTAATTTTGTTTTCATTTTATTATAATTATGCCAGAAAAGCTTTACTTTATTCAGCGGCGACCGTCGAATGATGTCGTTTTCATTTCTAGTTGTTCTGCACAAGCATTATTTTCTTCATATTATTTTTTTGTGCGTATTGAACAAAATGTCGTCGCAAGGAGGTCATATATGGACGAACTGGACCGCAAAATCATCCAACTGATGCAGAAAAATGCCCGTATGCCCGTCAAGGAGATCGCCCAGCAGATCAGCCTGACCAGCCCCGCCGTATCCAGCCGCATCCATCGCCTGGAGCAGGAGGGGGTCATCGGCGGATATACCGTATTGCTCCACCGGCCGGACGAGCCCAACCGGGTACAGGCGCTGGTCTCGGTGCAGACAGTCCCCGATGCCCGGGACGAATTTTTGTCCCTGGTGCAGAGCGAACCCGATGTGCTGCAGTGTTACCGGGTCACCGGCGTGTACAACTTTACGGTCAAGGTCAGCTGCGCGGGCATTGAGGAGCTGGAACACCTGCTGACCAAGCTGCAGCAGCTGGGCACCACCAATACCCAGATCATTCTGGCCACCCAGCTGGACCGCCAGCTGAACCCCTGAAACAACGGAAGGAGATCCTGTCCTGTGTTACTGTTCTGCAAGCACTGCGGGCTGCTGCTGCCCGCCCATCAGACCGTTTGCCCCCGGTGCGGCACCCCTGCCCCCCAGTCGTCCGCACCGGCCGATCAGCCGCTGTATGCCTCCACGGCGCCCCAACCGTCCGCCGCTCCCACCGAAGGGCCGCGCTACCAGGCCGCGGCCCCCAAAAAACGGGGGCCCATGGGACTGGCGGGATACTTCGGTTCCCTGCTTCTGTTTGCCGTGCCGGTGGTGGGGCTGATCTTCATGCTGATCTGGTCCGTCAGCGATCGGGTGCGTCCCGAACGCCACCGCCTGGCCCAGGCGTATCTGATCCGCACGGTGATCTTCTCCGCCCTGCTGCTGGTGGCGGCGCTGGTATTTTCGGCCATCATGAGCAACATCGCCTACCGGATGGTGTATTATCCGTACTACTTCTGAGAAAACCAGTAAAGAGGTGCTTTTGTGAAAGCGAGTGTCATCATCCCCAACCTGAACGGGGCCGGATGGCTGCGGGATTCCATCGAGTCCGTCTGGGCACAGACCGAGCAGGATTTTGAGCTGATTGTGATTGACAACGGGTCCACCGACGAGAGCCTGGAAATTGCCCGCAGCTACCGGGGCCGGGACCGTTATACCCTGATTGAGAACAAGACCAACACCGGATTTTCCCATGCGGTGAACCAGGGCATTGCCATCGGCAAAGGGGAATATATGGTCCTGTTCAACAACGACGCCTTTGCCGAACCGGACTGGCTGGCGGAACTGATCCGCACGGCGGACGCCGACCCCCGCATTTTTGCGGTGTCCAGCCTGATGCTGCGCTACTACGAGCCGGAGCTGGCCGACGATGCCGGGGATTATGTGACCCTGCTGGGCTTTGCCTGCAAACGGGGCGACGGATTGAAGGCCAGCCGCTACCAAAAGCCCTGCCGGGTGTTTTCGGCCTGCGGCGGGGCGGCCCTGTACCGCAAATCCATCCTGGACGAAATCGGCGTGTTCGACGAACTGTTCTTTGCCTATTACGAGGACGTGGACCTGAGCTGGCGCGCCAACAACTTCGGCTACAAAAACGTCTACTGCCCCACCGCCCGCTGCCGCCACATCTGCGGCGCCACCACCGGGGCGGTGCGCTACAATCCCTTCAAGAGCATCCAGAGCGGGCGCAACAGCATTCTGCTGCCCTACAAGAACATGCCGGCGCTGATGATTCTTGTGAACATTCTGCCGCTGGTGCTGGGGTATCTTCTGAAGGTGCTCATGTTCCGGCTGCGGGGCTTTGGGGGCGATTACGCCAAGGGATTTGCCGAAGCCAGAGTGGCCCTGCCCAAACTGAACAAACCCCGGTTTTACTGGCGCAACCTGCCCAACTACATCTGGGTGGAATGCAGTCTGATTGTGGGGCTGTTCCAATATATCGTATACCGGGTACAGCGTGCGCTGAAAATCACCTGACCCCCATAAAAAGGCCCGCCCTCCGCAGTGCAAACGCTGCGGAGGGCGGGCTGTTTTGTTGTATCGGATGGTCAGCGTTCGGTTTTGTCGGTGTTGCCCAGGACCAGACGGCGGAAGCCCTCGCCCTGGACCTCGTTGGCCTGCAGCATAATGGTGAAGCTGTTGGGATCGATCTTCTTGATTTCGTGTTCGATCTCATACAGCTGCTTGCTGCTGCAGGCGCACAGCACCACGTCCCGGGGATCGCCCTTATAGCCGCCGTAAGCCTTGAGCAGGGTGGACCCCCGGTCCACGGTGCGCACAATGGCGTCGCAGACGGCCGGACCGTCGTCGGTGACGATCATGGCCAGCATGCAGGAGTTGAAGCCGAACATCATCCAGTTGATGATGTAGGAGGTCAGGAAGTTGAGGATCAGGCCGTAGATGATGGTATCCACATCCCGGAAGACCAGGCCGTTGGCCAGGATGACCGTGAGCGCCGCGCCGAAGGTCAGGTTGCCGAACGGCATGTGGGGGTGCTTGACCTTGACCGCCATGGTGATGAAGTCCATGCCGCCGGTGCTGGAATTCTGCATGTAAATCAGGGCATCGCCGATGCCGCTGATCACGCCGCCGCAGATGGCCGCCAGCATGCGGTCACCGGTATACACCGGCAGCATGGGCAGGACCCAGTCGGAAAAGACAGCGAACATGATCATGCACCAGACACTGCGCAGGAAGAAATCCCGCCCCAGAAGCTTGTAGCAAAACAGGATGATGGGAATGTTGAGCAGGATGTTGGAAATACCGATGGGCAGGCCGAACAGGTGGTACAGGATGGCACCTATACCGGCGACGCCGGTGATGGGTACCTGGGCGGCCACGGCAAAGCTGTACATGCCCAGGGCCGAGATAAAGCAGCCGAGTGTTTCAAGAAAAAGGTGTTTCAGGCGTTTTTGGGTCATAGGTTCCTCTCTGTCTCTTTGCGTTTCTTTTCGGGGAAATTACTTTTTGCGGCGGCGATAGGTGCGGTTGTTTCCGTTTTCTATGCGGCTGCGCAGCACCAGCACGGCGGCGGTCACACCGCCCACCAGAACCACGCCGATGCCGATGTACAACGGCAGCATGCTGCTGGTCTGGCGCATCTCTTCCTGCTGTTCCAGGGTTTCAGGGTCAGGGGTGGGTTTGGGGG
>NZ_JACJJP010000045.1 GCF_016900095.1 Gemmiger formicilis | reverse complement strand
CGGTGGGGGTTACGGGCCACGGTGCCCGAGGGGTCCACCCCCTGCATGGGCACCGGCACCACCGCGAAGCCCTCCCCCGCCCCGGCTTCCCCGTGCACCGGAATGCGCACGGTGTATTCCAGGCATCCGTCCTTCTGGCCGCAGGTGGTGGTGGCCGCGATGCCCTTGGCCGCCATCATGTCCACCGCGTGCTGCAGGGTGTTCACAAACAGGCGCACGTCCCGCACCATGGGTACGGTGCGGCGCAACGGGCTGGGCCCGGCCTTGGGGGCGGCCAGCATGGCATCCACCAGCTTGTCCGCCTCCCGCACGCTCATCTTGTCCTTGACCATCTTTTCCAAGGCGGCGGTGCGGCGGCCTTCGGGCAGGCGCAGCACCGCCCGGGCATGGCGCTCGGTGAGGTGCCCCCCGGTGCACAGCTGCTGCTGGGCCGCCGTCAGGCTGAGCAGCCGCAGCTTGTTGGCCAGGGCCGACTGGCTCAGCCCCAGACGCCGGGCGGCCTCCGCCTGGGTGCAGCCCCACAGCCGGATGACCTCCCGGATGCCCCGGGCGGTGTCGAAGGGGTCCAGCTGGGCCCGTTGCAGATTTTCCAAAAGACCCAGGGCGGCGCTCTCGCTGTCATCGTAGTCCGCCAGGATGGCCGGGACCTTTTCCAGCTTGGCCAGCCGACAGGCCCGCAGCCGCCGCTCCCCCGCCACCAGCTGGTATTTATGTACCCCCGCCCGCCGCACGCTCACCGGCTGAAGCAGGCCGTTCTGCAAAATGCTCACCGCCAAGGCGGCGATCTCGGTATCATCAAAGGTGGTGCGCGCCTGGTAGGGCGAAGCCTCGATCTGCTCCACCGGAATCATCAGCACCTTGCCCGCCTTCTGCCGGTTCTTCTCTTTTGATTTTGCCATGGTGTCCCCTTTTCTGTATCGGATGGCCGTACAAAAACGGCCCTGTGGATTCGTATGCCGATTTCAGCATACCACAGGGCCGCGGGGAGGTGCCAGCACAATCGTTCGCCGGCATTTTTTCTATTTTGCGCTTTTACAGCGGTTTCTTCGCAATTTTTCCGCCGTTTCTGGGGTAAACGGTCGGAGTCTGCGATATTTTTCTGATGAAGATCAGGTTGCGGGTGCTGCCGTCCGGCAGGGTGAAGGCCCGGACCTCCTCCAGTTTGCCCCCCAGCTTGTGCAGGGCGTTCCGGGCGGCGTCGGTCTCGGCGGCGGCGTCGGGGCCCTTCATGGCAATGAACACCCCGCCCACCTTCACCAGGGGCAGGCAGTATTCGCACAGCACCGGCAGGGCCGCCACCGCCCGGGCGGTGGCCAGGTCAAAGGCTTCCCGCCAGCGCTTGCGGGCGGCTTCCTCCGCCCGCTCCTTGGCAAATTCCACGCCGGACAATCCCAGTTCCCCGCACACGGTGCGCAGAAAATCCACCCGCTTGCCGGTGGGTTCCATCAGGGTCAGCTCCAGGTCGGGCTTGTAGATCTTGGCCACAATGCCCGGAAACCCGGCGCCGGTGCCCACGTCCACCATCTTGCCCGCCACCTCCGGCTGGGCGGCCAGCAGCAGGCTGTCCACAAAGTGGCGGTCCTCGATGCCCTCGGGGCTGGTGATGGCGGTGAGGTTCACATGCTTGTTGGTTTCCACCAGCAGTTCGGCGTATTTGTCCAGGGCGGTGAGCTGGTCCGGGGTGAGGGAAATGTTCCACATGGAACATTTCTGCACCAGACGGGTTGTATCGATCATGGATGTTGCTCCTTTTCTTTCTCATAGCGCAGCACGGCCAGGCTCAGCTGGGCCAGGTCGCTGGGGCTGACCCCGGGAATGCGCCCGGCCTGGGCCAGGGTGCGGGGACGGATCTTGGAAAGCTTCTCCCGGCTTTCCAGGGTCATGGTGGGAATGTCGTCATACACAAACCCGGCGGGGATCAGCACCTTCTCGTGGCGCTGTACCTCCCGGATGGCCCGCTGCTCCCGGGCGATGTACCCGGCGTAGCGGATTTCGGTTTCCAGACGCAGGGCCATGGCGGGGGTCACGTCCTGGCCCCGGCCGATGACTCTGGCAATCAGCTCGTAGGTCACGGTGGGCCGGCGGAGCAGTTCCGCCGCGGTGCCCCCGGTCTCCCCCATCCGGCTCATGTCCACGCCGGCTTCCTCGGCGGCTTTGCGCAGGTCGGCCAGATGGATGCGGGTGGTTTCCAGACGGTGCATCTCCGCCTGCTTGATGGACTGGTCCTTAGTGAACACCGCCCACCGGGCGTCGTCCACCAGGCCGTACTCCCGGCCGATAGGGGTCAGCCGCTCGTCGGCGTTGTCCTGGCGCAGGCTCAGACGGTACTCGCTGCGGCTGGTCATCATCCGGTAGGGGTCCATGACCCCCTTGGTCACCAGGTCGTCCACCAACGTGCCCAGGTAGGAGGTGTGCCGGGCCAGCACCAGCTCAGATTTGCCCAGGGCGGCCCGGGCGGCATTCAGCCCGGCCAGCAATCCCTGGGCGGCGGCTTCCTCGTAGCCGGAAGTGCCGTTGAACTGCCCGGCGCCGTACACCCCGGCCACCACCTTGCTTTCCAGGGTGGGATAGAGGGTGGTGGGGTCCACGCAGTCGTACTCGATGGCGTAGGCCGGGCGCATGATCTCCAGATGCTCAAATCCCGAGATGGTGCGGTACATTTCATTCTGCACCACTTCGGGCAGGCTGGAGGACAGCCCCTGCAGGTACATCTCCTCGGTATCCTCGCCGCAGGGCTCCACAAAGATGGGGTGGCGTTCCTTGTCCTTGAAGCGCACCACCTTATCTTCGATGGAGGGGCAGTACCGGGGCCCCACCCCCTGGATCATCCCGCCGTACAGCGGCGAGCGGTGGAGATTTTCCAGAATCACCTGGTGGGTGCGGGGGTTGGTGTAGGTGATGTAGCAGTCCACCTTGTTGTGCATGGGGGTGCGGGTCAGAAAGGAGAAGGGCTGCAAACTCTCGTCCGGGTCCCCGGGTTGGCGTTCCAGCTTGGAGAAATCAATGCTGCGCCGGTGCACCCGGGCGGGGGTGCCGGTCTTGAACCGGCGCAGGGTGAAGCCGTTTTCCACCAGACACTGGGTCAGGGCGGTGGCGGCGTGCTGGCCGTCGGGGCCGCCGGCGTAGCTGGCCTCACCCACAAAGATCCGGCCGCCCAGGGTGGTGCCGGTGGCGATGACCACCGCCCGGCAACCGTAGTAGCCGCCCAGGCTGGTGATCACACCCCGTACCCGGCCGCCCTCGATGTCCAGGGCCACCACCTCCCCCTGGTGAATGTCCAGGTTGGGGGTGAGCTCCAGGGCGTGCTTCATCCACATGTGGTAGCGTTTGCGGTCGGTCTGCACCCGCAGGCTGTGCACCGCGGGGCCCTTGCCCCGGTTGAGCATCCGGCTCTGCAAAAAGGTGGCGTCCGCCGCCACCCCCATCAGCCCGCCCAGGGCGTCGATCTCCCGCACCAGGTGGCCCTTGGCGGTGCCGCCGATGGAGGGATTGCACGGCATGTTGCCGATAAAGTCCAGCGTCAGGGTGAAGACCGCGGTCTTCGCACCCAGCACCGCCGCCGCGTGGGCGGCCTCGATGCCTGCGTGCCCCGCGCCGATGACGATTACATCATAATTGCCCAGTTTATCCATAGTTTGTTTTTGCTTCGTCCTTTCAGCCCTGTTCGGGCAGGATGCCGTCGGTCAGTACCAGATACCGGTGGTAGTCGTTGCGGTCCACCAGCACCGGAATCTTGGGACGGTCCTGTAAAAACGGTTCGGGATCGAACCAGAAGTTTTTGCTTTCAAAGAGATATACCTTGCCGTCGGCGGGGTTCACCGCCTGGCATTGGATGACCAGGGGGCAGCGGCCGTTCACCCGCACCGAGGTGTTGAACTGCACCGCCACGAAATCCGCATAGATCCGGCTGCCGTTTTCCCGCAGCCAGGTTTCGGTGTAGCGTTCCTGGTGGTCCCGGCGCAGAAATCCGATGCCCAGCAGCAGGAAGGGCAGCCCGAAGAGGGCGAAGAAGAGCAGCACCGGCACCCGCAGCAGCAGGGCGGTGAGCAGCCCCACCGCGATGAAGACAATTCCCACGGCGGTGAAGATGCCGCCCATGAACAGATTCACCCGTTTCATCACACCACTCCCCTTTTATTTGCCCACACAGAAGGTGGAAAACACCTCGTCGATGGTGGCCTCGGTGGCGTCCTCGCCGGTGAGCTCCGCCAGGGCGGCCAGGGCGTCGGCCATGCAGACGCCGGCGGCGTCGGGGCCCAGCCCCTCCTCCTGCTGGCTGCGGATGGCCTGGGCCAGGGCGTCCCGGGCGGCGGTGGCCGCCCGCAGCTGCCGGGCGGAACACAGGGCCGCGGCCCCGGTGTCCACCTGACCGGTGCCCAGCAGGTCGGACACCGCCGCACTCAGCTTGGGCAGGCTGGCGGAATCCTTGGCGCTCAGGCACAGAACCTTTTTGAAGTAGGGGGCCAGGGTTTCTTCCATGGTCCGCAGACGGTCGTCGTCGGCCACCAGGTCCTGCTTGTTCAGGATGGCGATGGCCGGGCGGCCCTGGCACTTTTCCGCCACCGAAAGGTCATCGGGGCCCAGGCCCGCGTCGGCGTCAAACACGGCCAGCACCAGCCCGGCCTCGTCCAGTTTCTTCCAGCTGCGGCGGATGCCCTCGGCCTCGATGGCGTCCCCCTTCTCCCCCACGTCCCGCACGCCGGCGGTGTCAAAGAGGTTCAGGCGCACATCCCCCAGCATGACGGCCTGCTCCACCACGTCCCGGGTGGTGCCGGCCACCGGGGTGACGATGGCGCGCTCGAACCCGGCCAGCAGGTTCAGCAGGGTGCTCTTGCCCACGTTGGGCCGTCCGCAGAGGACACAGTCCACCCCGTGGCGCAGGATGGCCCCAGCGCCGTACCCGGCAATGAGCTTGTCCAGCTCGCCCTTGGCTTCTTCCAGGGTCATGGTCAGCTCGTCGGGCAGCAGTTCGGGCACGTCTTCCTCGGGGTAGTCGATCCAGGCAGCCAGGTGGGCATACAGGGATTGCAGGGTTGCCTGGATGCCCGCAATCTTTTTGGCCAGGGCGCCGTCCAGAGCGGCGCTGGCCAGGGCAGCCCCCTGGCGGCCGCCAGCGGAGATGATTTCCATGACCGCTTCCGCCTGGGTCAGGCTGATCCGCCCGTTGACCAGGGCCCGGCGGGTGAACTCGCCGGGGGCGGCGGGCACCGCCCCCGCCAGGTAGAGGGCTTCCAGCAGGCTGTCGGCCATGACGGTGCCGCCGTGCACCGAAAGTTCGATGACGTCCTCCCCGGTATAGCTGTGGGGCGCCCGGTAAAACAGGGCCACCGTCTCGTCCATGGTCTGCCCACGCAGCACAAAATGGCCGAACAGGGCGGTGTAGCCTTTGGCGTCGGCCACTTTCTTATTCTGGTGGATGGGCACAAAGACCTTTTCCACAATGGCGTAGGCATCCGGTCCGCTCACACGGATCACCGCGATGCCGCCTTCCCCCGGCGGTGTGGCCAGGGCGCAGACGGTGGTTGACAGCTGCATACATACTTCCCCCTTTTTGGTTTATGGTATCACAAAAACGCCGCCGCGGCAATGGCGGCGGCTGTGGGAGGGTTTGTTTTCCACAAATGGGGTTTGATTTGTGGAAAGTTGGAGGTTTGTTGGCAGGCGGCAGTTTGCTCGGCAAGCGGGTGCTTGCGGGAGACTCTTTCCTTTTCGTGCCCGAAAAGGAAACGAAAAGGGCCCGCCGTTCCGATGCGGCGGCCGCCGGCTGGGGCTGCGGCCCCAGACCCCAAGATGCGGCCACCTCACGACGGCCTACTCAGGTCCCCCAGGACCTGAGCAAGGAAAAATTTTTAAAATCCTTGCGGGAAAGCCGTTGCCAACCCGGAGTCTGCCATTAGCAGTTGCTGTTGGGCAATGGTATTAAAACCATTCCTTGTTCACCGGGCCCCAGCCCGGTGAATAGGCCGTCGTCAGGTGGCCGCACACCCCGGGTCCAGGGCCGCAGCCCTGGTCGGCGTCCACCGCGTCGAAACGGTGGCACTTTTTCGCTTCCTTTTTGGTGACAAAAAGGAAGGACCGACCGGCAAGCAGCCGTTTACCAAATGGCCAACAACATAAAGAAAAAAGTCAGTGGCAGCATGCCGTTTGCCATAAAGCCTCCCACATTCCACAAACACCCCAAAAATTGTGGAAAACTTTCCGGGTTGCCTCTCCCCTGCCCCGCCGTCAGCCCCAAAGAAAAAAGCAAAAAAACACCCCCATACCGTTTCCGGTACAGGGGTGATACATGATTCAGGATTTACAGCTCGATCTTGCCGAACATCTCAAAATCGTCGCTGTCGTTGATGCGGGTGCTGCGGGCCGGGGCCTGGGGCTTGGCTTCCGGGTCACGGGGAGCCGAAGCAAACTCACGGCCGGGCACACTGGAATTCCGGGGTCCCTTGCCGTAGCCGCGGCCGCCCTCCCGGCGGGGTCCGCGTCCGCCACGGTTGCCGCCCCGGCCGTCACGGCGGGGACCGCGTCCGCGGCGGTCATCCCGGCGGGGACCATGGCTGCGGCGGCCGATGCTCTCCCGGTCGGGCAGGTTGCTGGCGTCGGGGTCGGTGGAGTAGATCACCACGCGGCGGTCCTTGCCTTCGCCCTTGCTCTCGCTGCGCACGCCCTCGATGGCGGCGATGGCGGTGTGGATGATGTGGCGCTCATAGGGATTCATGGGCTCCATCTCGTAGCAGCAGCCGGTGCGCTGCACCCGCTCGGCAATGCGGCGGGCCAGGGCATGCAGGTCTTCCTCCCGCTTGCCGCGGTAGCCGCCCACGTCGATTCCCAGCTTGATGTAGGGGCCGTCCATCCGGTTGATCACCAGGCTGGCCAGGTAGGACAGGCTCTCCATGGTCTCGCCCCGGCGGCCGATGAGCACGCCCATGTGCTCGCCGTCCACCTTCAGGATGGTGGCTTCGCCCTGTTTCACCGCCCGGAAGGTGAAGTCCTTGGCGCCCAGCAGGTTGAAGATGGGGGTCAGGTAATCCACAGCGGCCTGCAGCTGGGGGTCGGCGGCAATGTCCAGCGCCACTTCTCCGGCGTCGGCGGATTCCTCGGCGGCGGCTTCGGCAGTCGGGGCCTGCTCCGCGGCGGGCTCTTCCGCCTTGGCTTCGGGCTCCTGCTCCGCCACGGCCTCCGGTGCGGTTGCCGGCTCGGCCGGGGCAGCCGGCTGCGGGGCAGCGGGCTCGGCTTCGGGCTCTTCCACCGTCACACGGACCTTGGCCGGAATGCTCTTGAACAGCTTGCGGGTGGGGAACTCCAGTACCTCGTAGCTTACGCCCAGGTCGTCGCGGTCCACGCCCAGTTCCCGGCAGGCGGCCTCCACGGCCTCCTCCACGGTCTTGGCGCTCATTTCAATTTCGCGCATGTTGACTTCCTCCTATCTTCCCTTCTTTACAAAGGGTTGTTGTTCACCTTGTGCCGCTCACTTCTTGCGGCGGCTCTTTTTGCCCTCGATCTCCATTTCCAGGCGCTCGGCCTCGGTCAGGGGGGTGGTGCGCTCGCCGGCATACTTGGCGGCGTCCATTTCCCGGGCGCGGGCCAGGCGGATCTTGTCCAGCTCACGCTGGTTCACGCTCTTTTCCACCTTTTCGCCCTTCTCTTCCACCACCACGGTGTGGGTGGCTTTCTTGGCGGCCTTCTTGGCGGCCAGCTCGGCCTGGTACTGGGCCTTGAACTTTTCGGGGCTGTAAATGCGGTAGGTCAGGAAACTCTGGCCGATCTGGCAGATGTTGGCGGCGGTGTAGTACAGGCAGAAGCCCACGGGGGCGGTGAAGCAGAACCAGACGAACATCAGGTTCATGGCCAGCATCATGAATTTCATGCTGCCCTGCATCTGGCTGTCCATGCCGGACAGTTTCTGGGTGATGAAGTAGGAGATGAACATGGTCACGGCCGCCAGCACCGGGAAGATGGCCAGCGGGGTGAAGGCAAAACCGGCGGCGCCGGTCATCTGGAAGCCCAGGAAGCTGGTGTTGAAGTTCTGGATGGAGGCATACTGATCAGCGCTCAGGGCGGTGCAGGCAGCACCGGACTGGATCTGGGCGATGAGGTTGCTCTGCATCAGGGTGACGTTGTTGGTGGCGATGCCCAGTTCCTGGCAGGCGGCGTTGATCACGTCGGCGGGAATGCCCAGGATGTACTGCACCGGGCGATACACAACCTCGATAACACCGAACAGAACCAGCAGGTTCAGGATCATGGGCAGGCAGCCGGACATGGGATTGTACCCATACTCCTGCTGGAGCTTCATCATCTCTTCGTTCTGTTTTTCCTGGTTGTTCTTATACTTTTGCTGGATCTCGGTGATCATCGGCTGGAAAACCGACATCTTGGCGGTGGATTTCTGCTGTTTGATGGCCAGAGGCAGCAGCAGCAGGCGGACAAGCACGGTGAAAACGATCATCGTGACGGCGTAGTTGGGGATCAGCTGATAGACAAGTGCCATCACCGGCCCCAGGATGAATGCGAGAAAACCCATAGTCGTTCCATTCCGCCCCGTCCGCGCACAGGACATTAGTATTTTATATTCGAAGGTCTTTGCCGCGCGGGGCAAAGACATAAGGAGACTTGGTCTGGTTTTCCACAATTTTTAGGGAGATTGTGGAAAGGTTGCGGCGCCGGTCGTTTTTTAGGCAGACGGCTGTTTGGCAGACAGCCGCCGACCGGGAACTCTTTCCTTTTCGTGCCCGAAAAGGAAACGAAAAGGGCCCGCCGTTTCGAGGCGGCGGCCGCCGACCAGGGTTTTCAACCCTGGACCCATGTGCGGCCACCCCTCCGGGACGGCCTACTCAGGTCCTGGGGGGCCTGAGTAAGGAAAATTTTTGAAAAAGCAAGCGGCAAAGCCCCTGCTCAGCAGCCGTTACCGGGCAATGGTATGAAAACCATTCCTTGTTCACCGGCCCCCAGGCCGGTGAATAGGCCGTCGTAAGGTGGCCGCATCCCGGGGTCCGGGGCCGCAGCCCCGGCCGGCGTCCACCGCATCGGAACGGTGGCACTTTTTCGCTTCCTTTTTGGTGACAAAAAGGAAGGACGGAACGGCAAGCACCCGCTTGCCAAGAAGCCGCCTGCCAAAAAGCATCAACTCCTGGTCAGCTTCCGGTCCTCACTGACCCACCGGCCTTTGGGGGGCACCGGGTCAAAGCCGAACTTGCCGAAAGGGTTGCAGCGCAGAATCCGCCACACCGCCAGCACAGATCCCTTGAGGGGACCGTGTATCTGCAATGCCTGCACGGCGTATTCGCTGCAGGTGGGCACAAACCGGCAATGGTGGCCCAGGTGGGGGCTGATGCGCCTTTGGTAAAACCGGATCAGCGCCACCATCCCGCGCACCATCATGCCCGGGCATCCTCTTTGGGCACGGGGGCCGCGGGCTTGGCCGGTTTTTCTGTTGCCGAAGCAACAGGATTTTTGTCCGGCAGCCCGGCCTTCTGCATCAGACGGCTCAGGGTGCGGCTGACCTGGGTGCTTTTCAGGTATGGCGTGCGGGTGCGCGCCACTAAAATTATATCATATCCGCCGACATTTTGCGAGAGGTGTTCACACAGCGCGGCGCGCATGACCCTGCGGGCCCGGTTGCGCTGCACGGCGCCGCCCACCTTTTTGGTGGCGGTCAGGCCGATGCGGGTCACACCCAGGCGGTTTTTGGCCACGTACAGCACCATGTGGGGGTGCACGTAGCTTTTGCCCCGGCTGTAGATACGGGTAAATTCCCGGTTTTTGTTCAGAACGCGGTATTTCATCCTTTTGGGCCTCTTTCGGTGGCGGTTGTTTAGCAAAAAAGGCCACTGATCATACTCAGCGGCCTTTGTGCTCGTTATCGGGTTGGCTTGACTCAGACGGTCAGGCTCTTGCGGCCCTTGGCGCGGCGACGTGCCAGAACCTTGCGGCCGTTCTTGCTGGCCATACGCTTCAAAAAGCCATGGACGCGGCTGCGCTGACGCTTTTTGGGCTGGAAAGTCTGCTTCATCTTTTTTTCCTCCTTTACGCGGTTCTCCCCTGGCGGGCTTGATCCTTAGTGATAAAAATCGCTTTCGGCAATGCCCGGTTCCTGGGGGCAGCCTTGCAGACTTTGATTATAAAGGATAAAACCACGTCTTGTCAATACCTTTTTGTGCAAAAAATCCATCACCACAGGCTTTTTTGCCCTTCTGCCGTTCTTTGCCCGGCGCAAAATAGAAAGGATTTTCCCGTCCCGCATCCCCCCTGTTCCCCCACATGCTGCGGCCGAAATGGAAAAAGGGAGGTTTTTTCCACAAGATGGGCGGAAAATGTGGAAAGTTTGGACTTTGCCGTAAGGCATTGCTTTCTGGTTTGTTTTTGAAGGCAGGCAGCAGCTGAAGGCTCCCCTGTGCAAGGGGAGCTGGCGGCCGGAAGGCCGACTGAGGGGTTGGAGACCGGACGGGTTTGCCCGGTAACGGGAAATCAGGCAGGGTTTACAACCCCACCGCCGCTGCGCGGCACCTCCCCTTACACAGGGGAGGCGCGGAGGAAGAGGCGACTGCACACCACCTCCCCTTACACAGGGGAAGCGCGGAGGAAGAGGCGACTGCACACCACCTCCCCTTGCACAGGGGAGGCTTTCCGGAAGAGCCATTCAAATCCATTCCTTGCTCACCGGCCCCAGCCGGTGAGTAGGCCGTCGTCAGGTGGCCGCACATGGGTCCAGGGTTGAAAACCCTGGTCGGCGTCCACCGCGTCGAAACGGTGGGACTTTTCGCTTCCTTTTGGTCACAAAAGGAAGGACTCTTCGGCTGCCTGCCGTCCCCCAAGAAGCCAGAACTTTCTCCTCATCCCCGGCTTTCCACAATTTTGTCGGAATTTGTGGAAACCTGTCCCCTGCCCGGGTTTTCAACAGATAGTTGTCTACTTTATTTATATATACCAGATATACGAATTGTATTGCCCTTTTATTTGTGGTATAATAATACCGTATATTTCTGCGCCTTGGCGGCCCGGCAGGCCCCGGCGTAAGACCGAACACGAAGTGGGGAAAAACATGGATTCTTTTAACGACGTTCTGGACGCGGCCAAAGCCTACTGCCGCGAACATACCGCCGACGCGACCTACCAATGCTACATCAGTGGTCTGGAACCGGTCAGCTTTGAAAATTCCAACTGCGTGACGCTCATGGTGCGCAACGACTTCATCCGCAAGATCGTTTCGGACCGGTACACCGCGCTGCTCAAGGATGCCTTCAAAGCCGTGCTTGGTTTTGACATCGAGCTGCAGCTGGTCATTCCGCCGTCGCAGCAGGAAGAGGGCGAAAAGGCCCCCGAACATATCACCGAGGACAACCTTCCTTCCGGGCGGTACGATTTCACCTTCGAAAACTTCATCCGCGGTCCGTCCAACCAGTTCGCCTTCGCGGCGGCCCAGGCGGTGGCGGCCAATCCTTCCGGGGCGTACAACCCGCTGTTCATCTACGGTCCTTCCGGTCTGGGCAAGACCCACCTGCTCAACGCCATCCAGATCGAGATCAAAAAGAATCATCCGGATTTCAACATCGTCTACGTGGACTGTGAAAAGTTCACCAACGAGATCATCACCGCGGTGCGCAACAACACCACCGAGCTTTTCCGCCAGACCTACCGGGAAGCGGACGTGCTGCTCATCGACGATATCCAGTTCATTGCCGGCAAGGAAGCCACCCAGGAAGAATTTTTCCACACCTTCAACACCCTGCACAACGCCGGCAAGCAGATCGTGCTGGCCTGCGACCGCCCCGCCAAGGAGATCAAGAGTCTGGAAGAGCGTCTGCGCACCCGGTTTGAATGGGGCCTGACCGCCGACATCCAGCCCCCGGATTTTGAAACCCGTGTGGCCATCGTCAAGCGCAAGGCCGAACTGCTCAACCTGGACCTGCCCGACGACGTGGCCGAATACATCGCCAACCATCTGAAACAGAACATCCGTCAGCTGGAAGGCGCGGTGAAAAAGCTCAACGCCTACTATATGCTGGAGGGCATCGCCCCCTGCATCGGGGTGACCACCACCGCCATCAAGGATACCCTGAACGACCAGCAGCCCATCCCGGTGACCATCGAGAAGATCATCAACGAGGTGGCCCGCACCTACAACGTCATGCCCGCCGACATCCGGGGCAAAAAGCGCAACGCCAACGTCAGCGCCGCAAGGCAGATGACCATGTACATCATCCGGGAGATCACCGGCATGAGCATGGAGGCCATCGGTTCGGAATTTCAGCGCGATCATTCCACAGTGGTTTACTCCATCAACACCATGGAGAAAAACATCGCCAAAGACCGCCATCTGAAAGAGACAGTTGACGATATTATGAAGAATATTCGCACCTGACAGGTCCCAAAACCGGGTTTTTATGGACCGTTGTTGAAAACCGGCGGCAGTTTTCCCCATTTTCCACCGTTTTTTCAACAATTAACATTCGTTTTCCACATTGCGTGTTAAAAACCCGAGTTGTCCACAAGGGCAAATTTTTCTTCCACAGGGTTTTCGGAAAAATTCACCGTCCGAAAATCCCGCCGTTATGCGGGGCGGTCAAGTTTTCCACCGTTTCCACGCCCCCTACTACTACTACTTTCAAAGTTTGTAGTTTTCGCACCGGGAAACAGAATTTCCCCCGAACTTTCTCCCCGCACAAAACCCCTGCAAAGCAAACAAGAGCAAAAATACAAGTTTCGGGCCAAGGGCGAAGCCCTGCCGCCCGAAAACACCCCCCGCAAAAACCCCATCCCCAAAAATACGAGGTGACCATACTTGAAGATCGAATGCGAAAAGTCGCTGCTCGCCGCGGCCATCGAAGGCGTCTCCCGCGCCATCACCAACCGTTCCGCCATTCCGGTGCTGGAAGGCATCTACCTGAAGGCCGAAGGCTTCCATCTGACCCTGACCGGGTATGATATGGAAATGGGAATCACTACCACTATTGATTGCAACGTCCTGGTTCCCGGCGAAATCGTGCTGGACGCCAAGCTGCTGGGCTCCATGGTGGGCCGCATGCCCGCAGGAAACGTGATGATCGAGCTGGACGACGAGGGCATGACCACCATCCGGGGCGGCGTGGCCGAATTTGAGATTCCGGCCATGAACGCCAGCGATTATCCCTCCCTGCCCAACACCGCCGCCGAAAATACCATGACCATTCCCTGCTCCATGATGCGGGAAATGATCGAAAAGACCATTTATGCGGTGGCCCAGGACGACAAAAAGCCCGCCCACACCGGCGAACTGTTCGTCATCGAGCCGGGCAGCCTGACCATCGTTGCCCTGGACGGCTACCGCCTGGCCATTCTGCAGCGGGATGTGGAGTGCACCCGGGACATCCGGATCATCATCCCCGCCAAAACCCTGCAGGAACTGCTGAAGATCATGGGCGGACCGGACGACCCGGTGAAGATCGACGCCAACCGCCGGTATGTGGTGTTCACCACCAACGGCTACACCATCATGAGCCGCCTCATCGAGGGCGACTTCCTGAACTACGAGAGCGTCATCCCCCAGGGTGCCCGCACAAAGGTGGTGGTGGACTGCAAGTCCTTCATCGAGACCATCGAGCGCGCCTCCCTGATCATCACCGAGCGGCTGAAGAACCCCCTGCGCATCACCTTCAGCAAGGACAAGGTCACCGTCCGCTGCCAGACCACCCTGGGCAAGGTGGTGGACGAGTTCCCGCCCGTCTCCATGGAGGGCGAGGAAGTGGAGATCGGTTTCAACAACCGGTATATGCTGGACGCTTTGCGCAACTCCAAGTGCGAAAAGATGCTTATGGAAATCAACGGACCCCTGAGCCCGGTGAAGCTGCTGCCCACCGAGGGCAAGGACTTCATCTATCTGGTTCTGCCCGTCCGGTTCAAGAATGAAGGTTGAGTATGGAACTCATCAGAATCAATACCGAGTTTATCAAACTGGACGCCCTGCTGAAGTTTTCCGGCCTGTGTGAGACCGGCGGCGAAGCCAAGGAGCTGGTGCAGGGCGGCGCGGTGCGTCTGAACGGCGAAGTCTGCACCCAGCGGGGCAAGAAATGCCGCGCCGGGGATGTGGTGGAGCTGGACGGCCGCGAAGTGAAGATCGCGGAGGGCAACTGATGCGTCTGGACCACCTGAAGGTGGAGCAGTTCCGCAACCTGGAAAGCGCCGAGCTCAACCCCGCTCCCCGGCTGACCGTGTTGTGCGGGGCCAACGGCCAGGGCAAGACCAACCTGCTGGAGAGCATCTGGCTGCTCACCGGGGCCAAGAGCTTCCGGGGCGCCAAGGACGCCGAGCTCATCCGCCGCGACCAGGGTTTTGCGGTCATCGAAGCGGACTTCGAGGGCGGGGGCCGGGACCAGGCCCTGCGCCTGACGGTGGGTTCCAAACAGAGCGAACGCCCGGGACGCCGTGCCCGCCTGAACGGGGCGGACCGGGGCCGGGCTTCCGCGGTGGCGGGGACCTTCACCGCCGTGGTGTTTGACCCCAACCATCTGAGCCTTGTCAAGGCCGGGCCGGAGGGGCGGCGGCATTTTCTGGACGCGGCGCTGTGCCAGCTGTTCCCCGGGTATCTGGCGGCTTTGCGGCGGTATGCCCGCCTGACCGCCCAGAAGAACGCCCTGCTCAAGGCCTACGACATCACCCCCGGCGGGGATGTGCTGCTGGAAACCTACAACGAGGCCATGGCCCAATGCGGGGCCGAGGTCATGGGGCGCCGGGCCCAGTATCTGGACAGACTGGCACCCCTGGCCGAAGCCAACTACCGGGATATTTCCAGCGGGGCGGAGGCGTTGGGGGTGCGGTACATGCCCTGCTGTGAGCCGGGGGATCCCCAGGCCCTGGCCGCCCGGCTGCGGGAAGTCCGCCCCCAGGAACTGCGGGCGGGGTTCTGCCTGACCGGTCCCCACCGGGAGGACCTGGAAATCCTCATCGACGGGCAGCCGGGCAAGATCTACGGCAGCCAGGGACAGCAGCGCAGCGCGGTGCTTGCCCTGAAACTGGCGGAAGCCAGCGTGGCCGGGGAGGTGCTGGGGGAACATCCGGTGATGCTGCTGGACGATGTGCTCAGCGAGCTGGACGACGCCCGCCAGACCTACCTGCTCACCCGCATCGAGGACAAGCAGACCTTTGTGACCACCTGTGATTCCGCGGCCTTCGCCCGCACCAACGGCAAGCTGGTGTTTGTGGAGGGGGGCCGCGTGCGGGAGGGATAGGCATGTATCTGCACGCAGGGCAGGATTTTATCGTGAACACCCGGGACATCATCGGGGTGTTTGACCTGGAAACCTCCACCGACGCCGGACAGAAAGCCAAACTCACCGACGAGTTTTTCCGCCGCGCCCAGAACGAAGGGGCGGTGGTGGACATCTCCGGCGCCATGCCCAAAAGTTTCATCCTGACGGATTTTTCCGGCGAGACGGTGTACATCTCCCAGCTGTCCACGGCGGCGTTGAAACGACGGGCGGAGAGGCTGGAGGTGTAGCAGAGAAAGGCTCCCCTGTGTAAGGGGAGCTGTCGCCGAAGGCGACTGAGGGGTTGGAAAGTTCCCGCCGCCGCCCGTTTTCTGGCAATGCGGATAAGCCCGCAACCCCACCGCCGCTGCGCGGCACCTCCCCTTACACAGGGGAGGCGCAAGGCGAACGGCAGGCGGACAAAGAAGGTGATGTCATGGATCGCAAGCACAACCCGGCCAACACCGCCCGGGCCCGTGAGCTGCGCCGCGACATGACCAAG
>NZ_JACJJP010000044.1 GCF_016900095.1 Gemmiger formicilis | reverse complement strand
CCACCCCCACCCCGATGAAGGCAGCCCCCAGCAGGGCGGCCGCCAGGGGATGCGGGGTCAGGTCGGGCAGAAGATAGGGCAGGGATTCCCACACCTTGAACCAGGCGGCCATGGCGGCGCTGGACACCACCGCCGCCCGCAGAAAGCCCGCCCCCAGCACCTTGAGGGCCGCGGCGTAGCACAAAAGGTCCAGCACCGGGGACACCAGCGAGGCGGGCAGCCCGGTCCAGTGGTTGACAAAGAGCAGCATCCCCAGCACGCCCCCTTCGGTGATGCCGGTGCGCTGGTGGATGTTGTGCAGCCCGAAGGTGGCAATGCCCGCCCCCAGGACCAGCACCGCCAGCCTTTCGGGCGGGAATTCGGCCTTCAGGTCCTGCCACAGCTGCCTGCACCATTTTTTGAACATATCCATCTGTTTCACCTCATCTGTAGGATAAACCATGGAACAGTTCCAAGGTCAATAGGTATAAAAAGAACGTCCCCGCGCCTTTTGTGTAAGGAGCGGGGACGTTTTGTGTGCAAAAACGCGGTCAGCGGCGGTCCCGCTGCAGCTCGATCCAGGCCAGGTCGCCGCGCTCCAGGCCGTGGATGAGCACCTCGGCGGTGGCGATGTTGGTGGCCACCGGGATGGTGTGCATATCGCACAGGCGCAGCAGGTTGACGGCGTTGGGCTCGTCCGGCCGGGCGCTCACCGGGTCCCGGAAAAACAGGAGCATGTCCACTTCCCCGCAGGCGATCATCGAGCTGATCTGTTCCGCACCGCCCCGGCCGCCGGGGTACAGGCAGCGCACCGGCAGACCGGTGGCATCGTGCACCACCTTGCCGGTCACGCCGGTGGCCACCAGCTCGTTCTGGGACAGAATGCGGATATACGCCGTGCAGAACTGGGTCATCAGTTCCTTGCGGGAATCATGGGCGATCAGGGCGATCCTCATGGGAACAACCTACTCCTTCTTTGCAAAATTTGTGTGCCGCCCGCCAAAAGGCATAGCGGTAGTTATACTTAATCATACGGCACAACCGCAAAAAATGCAAGGGGCGGGAAGATTCTGGGCAGTTTTTGCACAAAAAATGCACCTTTCCCCGCGCATTTTTCACAAGGACGGGCGCAAAATTTTGGTCAAACCGCGTGCGGCGGCCGTGATATAATAAGAAAAACCGATTGCAAGGGCGCTGACTGCGCCCCGAAAGGGGAGAAAACCTGATGAAACGTTCCGCGCAGACTGTGATCCGGGAAGGAGCCTATTACACCATCGCCGCCGCCAACGGCCGTGTGCTGGAGGTGGCCGATTTCAACACCGAGAACGGCGCTTCGGTGCGGCTTTGGAGTTATGAGGGCCAGCCCTGGCAGCAGTGGACTTTTGAGGAAGCCGCCGAAGGGCAGTATCGCATCCGCAACCGCTTTACCGGCAAGGTCATGGACCTGGCCATGAGCGGGGTTGTCAACGGCACCTGGGTGCACCAGTGGAGCAAGACCTCCGGCGCGGGCCAGCGCTGGGAGCTGGTGCCCGCCGAAAACGGCCGGGTGAAGATCCGCAACGTATTGGCCGACAAGGTCATCGACCTGGTGGGTATGCGGGTGGACAACGGCACCCAGGCCCAGATCTGGCAGGATGTGTACGGCGAAAACCAGCTGTGGAAGCTGAACCCCGTGCCGGACAAGCAGCTGAAGGAGACGCCCCCCGCCCCGGTGCGCACCGCGGCCCCCAAATCCACCCGCACCCAGACCGGCAAAGGCGCCAAAGCCAAGAAAACCTCGGGCAAAGGCGCCCGCCGTGCCGCCAAATAAACCACGCTGAAACAGACCTTTTCGCCCCGCCTGCGGCCTTGCCGCGGGCGGGGTTTGCTGGTATAATGAGGGGTAGTCTGTTTTTTTGCGGCCCCTTGCCCCTGTCCCCGGGCGGGCGGCGGGGCCGCCGCTGTTTGTGTGACACCGAAAGGTTTTGTTCCGATGACCTACTATTCTCTCGTATTTCCGCTGTTTTTTGCGGCGGCGGTGCTGGTGTTCTGGCTGGTGCCGCCCAAGGCCCGGGGGGCCGTGCTGCTGGCGGCCGGCATCTTCTACATGGCCAGCTGGGGCGCCGCCTCTCTGGGAATCCTGGCCGCCGTGACCCTGCTGAGCTGGGCCTTCGGCCGGGGACTGGCCGCCGCCAAAACCACCGCCGCCCGCCGGGTGTTCCTGGTTCTGGGGCTGCTGGCCAGCGCGGGGTATCTGTTTGCCCGCAAGGCCGTGCCCCTGTTTGCCTCCGGGGCGGTGCTGGTGACCGCCACCGGCCTTGCCTTCTACGCCCTGCAGGCCGCCGCCTACATCGCCGACCTGTACAAGGGCAGATGCCCGGTGCAGAAAAGCCTGCTGCGCTACGCCGTGTACATGAGCTTTTTCCCCCGCATCCTCAGCGGCCCCATCGGCCGCCCGGGGGAGTTCTTCCCCCAGCTGGAGGAACTGTGCGCCGGGCAGCGCCGGTGCACCCCCGACCGGCTGCGCCGGGGCCTGACCACCATGCTGGGCGGCTGGGCGGAAAAGCTGGTCATCTCCAACATCCTGTCCGACTGGGTCACCCCCATCTTTGCCCGCTGGACCGAGTGCAGCGCCCCGGTGGTGGTGATGGGGGCGGCGGGGTTCGCCCTCTCCCTCTACTTTGACTTTGCGGGCTACAGCCACCTGGCCCTGGGCGCCGCCCGGGTGCTGGGCATCGACCTGCCCGCCAACTTCCGCCGCCCCTTCTTTGCCCAGAGCATGGGGGAATTCTGGCAGCGGTGGCACATCTCCCTGTCCGGCTGGCTGCGGGATTACATCTACATCCCCCTGGGCGGCAGCCGCCGGGGCACCCTGCGCCGGATGCTCAACCTTCTGGTGACCTTTGTGGTCAGCGGGCTGTGGCACGGCAGCGCCTGGCATTACCTGTTCTGGGGGCTGCTCCACGCCCTGCTGCAGATCGGCGGCCTCCTGACCAAACCCCTGCGCCGTCCCCTGGCCGGGCGGGGCGGGGCGGTGATGGTCTGGGTGCGCCGGGCCTTCGTCTTTGTCTGCTTTGCCCTCACCCTGGTCTTTTTCGGCGCCGACAGCCTGGGCCAGGGGGCGGGTATGCTGGCCCGGATGGTCAGCGGCGCCCCCGGCCTGAGCCCCCTGGACCTGGGGGTCACCGGCACCGAGCTGGCCTTTGCGGCCCTGGGCCTGGTGGTGGCCTTCTGCCTGGATCTTGCGGCGGAAAAGGCCGAGGGGCAGGGCTCCTGCCTGTATGACCGGTTTGCCGCCCTGCCCGGGGCGGTGCGCACCGCCGCCTTACTGGTGCTGGCCGTGACCGTGCTGGTGTTCGCCTGCCGCCTCATCGGCGGGGACGCGGCGTCCTTCTATTATGCCCAGTTTTGAGGAGGGACGGAAATGACCAAGTTTTTGCTGCGCCTGGCGGCCTTTGTGCTGGCCGCCCTGGTGCTGTTTGCGGGGGTGCTGGGGCTTTCGGCCCTGGGGCCCTTCTCGGAAATTTTTGCCAAGCTCACCGCCTCCACCGGCTATTCCGCCTCGGCCAGCGAGGAGATCGGTGCCCACATCACCGCCGTGCAGGCCGAGGACGGCGCCACCGCCCTGATCCTGGGGGACAGCGTCTGCTGGCAGGTGTTCGGGCCGTTCAGCCTGTGCAACACCGCCTACCGCATCGACGGCAGCAACCGGGCGGTGACCCTGGCGGGGCAGTATCTGCTGGCCAAGGCCTTTCTGGACGCCCACCCCGACGCCACCGACGTCTATCTCATCATCACCCCGGACAGTTTTTCCGCCGGGTTTGACGCCGGGTACGGCTACCAGTACGCGGCGGCCCCCTTTGCGGCCGCCGGGCTGCTGGGCGGGCTGGACGACACCACCCGCGCCGAGCTCACCGCCGCCTACGGGGCGCCCTTCCTCACCGGGACCTTTGCCCGGTGGGCGGACGCCTCCCCCCTGGTGAAAAAGCTCTACCTCAATGCCCTGGAGGTGTGGCAGCCCGCAGCGGCCCAGTCCGGGCCGCTGGTGCCCCTGGCCCGGCGCAACCTGGAAAACCTGGAAGCCCTCTGCCAAGAGCGGGGTGCCGCCTTCCACCTGCTGTGCGCCCCCCTGGCGGACAGCGAGGACCGGCACACCGCCATGGCATCCCTGGAACAGGCTTTCCGGGACGCGGGGCTCTACGACAGCTATTCCGCCTACTTCACCCAGGCGCCCTGGTACGACCGGGCGCTGTTCGGGGAGGACGGCGTGCATTTTGACAACGCCACGGCCGATATGGATTTCTATGCCCGGGTCATCGGGGAGATCCAGAACGCCACCGGCCTTTTGGACGGGCTGGTGCTCAGCTACGACTGAGGGCCCCGGCACAGGACGTATCACAACTTTTATGGAAAGGCGGTTTCCCATGCAGTTCAGCGAACTTTCAATCCGTGAACCCATCCTGCAGGCCACCCGGGAGATGGGCTTTACCGAGATGACCGAGATCCAGCAGAAGGCCATTCCCCTGATGCTGGCCGGCCACGACATGATCGCCAAGGCCCCCACCGGCACCGGCAAGACGGTGGCCTTCGGCATTCCGGTGCTGGAACAGGTGGCCAACGTGCCCGCGGGCGCGCCCAAAGCGGTGATCCTGAGCCCCACCCGGGAGCTGGCCCAGCAGATTGCCCAGGACCTGCGCAACCTGGCCCGGTTCCTGCCCGATGTGAAGGTGGTCTGCGTCTACGGCGGCGCGGGCATGGACAAGCAGCAGCGCCAGCTGAAGGCGGGCTGCCAGGTGGTGGTGGCCACGCCGGGGCGGCTGATGGACCATTACCGCCACCACGCCATCGACCTGTCCGGGGTGGAGACCATCGTGCTGGACGAGGCCGACGAGATGCTGAACATGGGCTTTTACAAGGATGTGCGCCACATCATCGACCTGATGAAACACCGCAAGAGCCTGTCCATGTTCTCGGCCACCATCAGCCGGGAGGTGCTGGACATCGGCTGGCTGTACCAGAAGAACGCCGCCGAGGTGAGCGTGCAGCCGGTGGAGGATTCCAGCCCCAAGATCGACCAGTACAAGCTGCTGACCACCGGCCGGGACAAGCTGGCCGACCTGGCCCAGATCATCATTTCCGAAGGGTACAAGCGGGTGATGGTCTTCTGCAACACCAAGTACAACACCGGCATGCTGGCCAACCAGCTGGCCCGGCTGAACTTCAACGTGGACTGCCTGCACGGGGACCTGTCCCAGGCAGAGCGCACCCGGATCATGCAGCGGTTCAAGGCCGGGGAGATCGCCGTGCTGGTGGCCACCGACGTGGCCGCCCGGGGCATCGACGTGTCCGACGTGGATGCGGTGATCAACTACGACGTGCCCGAGGAGAACGAGCACTACACCCACCGCATCGGCCGCACCGGCCGGGCCAGGCGGGAGGGCGCCAGCTATCTCTTCTACACCAAGGAGGAGACCAAGCGGGTGGACACCCTGCTGCGCCTGACCCGCAACACCGACGACTGCCGGGCGGTGCACTTCGACTTCAACCACGAGAAGCTCATCGTGGAGGAGAACACCCCCACCGACCGCTTCCAGATCAAGAGTTATTTCTGAGGCAACTGCCATGAAGGAACATCTGTATCACAACGGGCACATCCACTGCGGCGGCGGGCAGGACTGTTCCGCCCTGTGGGTGCGGGACGGGCGGGTTTTCCGCACCGGAAACGAGGAACTGTGTGCCGAAGCCGCCGGGGTGCCCGCCACCGACCTGCACGGGGCCTGTGTGGTGCCCGGCTTCAACGACAGCCACCTGCATCTTCTGGATGTGGGCCGGGGGCTGGGGGCCATCGACCTGTTCGGGGCCGCTTCCCCGGCTGATATGGCCGCCCGCTGTGCCGATTTCATCCGCCGCCGGAACATTCCCGCCGGGCGCCCTCTTTACGGCAACGGCTGGAACCAGGACAAGTTTGCAGGCGACCCGGTGCTGCCCACCCGGGCGGACCTGGACGCCCTGGTGCCCGACCATCCCCTGCTGCTGGACCGGGTATGCGGGCACATCATGGTGTGCAACACCGCAGCGCTGAAAGCCGCGGGCATCACCGCCGAAACCCCGGTGCCGGAGGGCGGCGGCATCGACCTGGGGCCGGACGGACAGCCCAACGGCCTGTTGCGGGACAACGCCATCCCCCTGGTGCGGGCCATCCTGCCCGAAGAGAGTCTGGAGGACATCAAAGCCGCCTTTGTGGCCGCCTGTGCCCGGGCGGTGTCCCGTGGGCTGACCACCGTGCAGACCTGCGACATCCGCAGCCGGGACTGGCCGCTGGTGATCCAGGCGTTGCGGGAGCTGGACGACGCCGGGCTTTTGCCCCTGCGGCTGGTGCTGCAATGCGCCCTGGACACCCCGGAGGACCTGCGGGCCTTCCTGGACGCGGGCATCCAGAACGGCCGGATGTGGAAGGTGGGGCCGCTGAAGCTTTTCCTGGACGGGTCGCTGGGGGCCCGCACCGCCTGGCTGCGCCGGGACTACGCCGACGAGCCGGGCCAGCGGGGGCTGTGCTGCCTTTCCTATGACAAAGCCCTGACCATGGCCCGGATGGCCGACGCCGCGGGCATGCAGGTGGTGGCCCACGCCATCGGGGACGCGGCGGTGGAGGAGATGCTGGATGTGATCCAGGCCCTGAGCCCCGACGGCTCCAACCCCCACCGCCACGGGGTGGTGCATTGCCAGATCACCACCCGGGACCAGTGGGACCGGTTTGCGGCCCTGCACGCCGGGGCGCTGGTGCAGCCGGTGTTCCTGGACTACGACCACACCATCGTCACCGCCCGGTGCGGGGCAGATCTGGCGGCCACCAGCTACGCCTTCGGCACGGCGGTGCGGCTGGGCATTCCGGTGAGCTACGGCACCGACGCCCCGGTGGAGGACCTGGACCCGGTGCGCAACTTCTACTGCGCCGTGACCCGCCGTCCCCTGGCCGGGGGCGACCCCTGGCAGCCGGAAGAATGCGTGACCCGGGCCCAGGCCCTGGCCTGCTACACCGAGGGCGGGGCCTGCAACGAGTTTGCCGAGGCCGAGAAGGGCAAGCTGCTGCCCGGGTATCTGGCGGACTTTGCGGTGCTGGACGGCGACCCCCTGACCCTGCCGGAGGAGCGGCTGCTGAAGATGCAGGTGCTGGCCACGGTGGTGGGCGGACAGGAGGTTTATACAGCTTCCGGCACCCAGGCATAAGGTTTGCCGAGACCGGCTCCCCTGTGTAAGGGGAGCTGGCGGCCGTAAGGCCGACTGAGGGGTTGTGAACTTGGTGTCATTGCCCGGCAACGGGAAATCAGGCAGGGTTTCCAACCCCTCCGCCGCTGCGCGGCACCTCCCCTTGCACAGGGGAGGCTTTCCGGGCGGGCTGAGACCGGCTCCCCTGTGTAAGGGGAGCTGGCAGCCGAAGGCTGACTGAGGGGTTGTGAACTTGGTGTCATCGCCCGGTAACGGGAAATCAGGCAGGGTTTCCAACCCCTCCGCCGCTGCGCGGCACCTCCCCTTACACAGGGGAGGCGTTCCGGGCGGGCTGAGACCGGCTCCCCTGTGTAAGGGGAGCTGGCAGCCGAAGGCTGACTGAGGGGTTGTGAACTTGGTGTCATCGCCCGGTAACGGGAAATCAGGCAGGGTTTCCAACCCCTCCGCCGCTGCGCGGCACCTCCCCTTACACAGGGGAGGCTTTGGGAAGGAGGGCGGCTGCGCGGCACCTCCCCTTACACAGGGGAGGCTTTTTGGAAGTGCCATTCAAATCCATTCCTTTTGGTCACAAAAGGAAGGACTTTCCCGCAGACGAACGTCTGCCAAGAAGCCGCGTCAAAAAACACAAAAAAACACCGCCCCCGCTCCCCTGCGTTGTGCAGGCCAGACCGGGGGCGGTATTTTGCTTTATTTTTCGGGAAAACTCAGTTGCCCATGTACTCGCTCAGGCGCAGCACGTTTTCCTGGCTGCCGGAGACGATCATGGTGTCCTCCGGGCGGAAGACGTAGTCCGGGCTGACCGTCTCGATGACGTCCGGGCCGTTGACGATGGCAATGATGTTCATGCCGAACCGGGCGCGCAGGTTCACCTGGGCCACCGTCTGGCCCACGAACTTCTCCGGCACCAGGAACTTGGTGATGTTCACCTTCTCGCTGAGCTGGATGAAGTCCAGCATGCGGGAAACTTCCAGCCGCTTGGCCAGCCGCACCGCCATGTCCCGCTCGGGGTAGACCACCTCGGCGCCCAGACGGCGCAGGATCTCCCCGTGCTCGATGCTGGTGGCCTTGGAGATGACCTTGGGAATGCCCAGGTCCACCAGGTTCAGGGTGGTCAGAATGGACGATTCCATATGCTCGCCGATGCACACCACCGCTACATCACAGTTCTGGATGCCGGTCTCTTCCAGGGACTTCTTGTCCAGGCTCTTGACCACGATGGCGTTGTCGGTGAATTCCCGCAGTTCCCGGACTTTTTCCTCGTTGTGGTCCAGGACCAGCAGGTCCGCCCCCGCTTTGGCCAGCTCCTTGGCCAGGGCGGTTCCGAACCGGCCCAGACCCACAATGCCATAGGACTGCTTTTCTGTTTTGGATTTGCCAAACATAGCTTTTTCTCCTTCTGTTTAACCGATCGAGATGTTGCCCTCGATGTAGCGGGTGCGTTCGCCCCGGGTGAAATGCCACAGGGTGGCGATGGTCAACGGGCCCAGACGGCCGATATACATGATGAGGATGCTCAGCAGCTTGCTGGGGATGCTGAGCCCGCCGGTGATGCCGGTGGAAAGGCCCACGGTGCCGAAGGCGCTGACCACCTCGAACAGGATGTCCCGCAGTTCCAGCTGGGGCTCAAAGACGGTCATCAGGTAGGTGCCGGTGACCACCACGCCCAGCGCCAGCAGGGTGATGACCGCCGCCTTGCGGAAGCTGTCCCGGGGGATGGCGTAGTGGAAAGCCTTCTCGCTGCGGTTGGTGGCGGCGGACTTGATGCCCTGCATCAAGGTGAAGAAGGTGGTGGTCTTGATACCGCCGCCGGTGGACCCCGGCGAGGCGCCCACGAACATCAGCACGATCAGCACCAGCAGGCCCGCCGTGGAAAACTGCCCCAGCGGGTAGGTGGAAAAGCCGGCGGTACGGGCGGACACGCTGTGGAAGAACGCCCCCAGCCAGGTGATGTCCTCGGTGGCTTTGAGCAGCAGCGTGCCGACGATGAGCAGGAAGGCGGTGGTGGTCAGCACCACCTTGGTGTGCATCGAAAACTTTTTCCAGCGGAACCGCACGGACCACATCTCCCGGATGACCAGGAAACCGATGCCGCCGAAGATGATCAGCGCGCAGGTCACCAGGTTGAGCAGCACGTCCTGCTGGTAGGGGATCAGGTTCTTGCCGCCGCCCAGGATGTCAAAGCCCGAGTTGTTGAAGGCGGCCACCGAATGGAAGATGCTGATGCCGATAGCCTCGGGCATCGGGCGGGTGCGGGCGAAGGAGATCAGGCTCAGCAGCGCGCCCAGCCCTTCAAACAGCAGGGTGGTCGCAAAGATGCTGCGCACGAACTGCACGACCCCCCGGCCGGAGTCCAGGTTCATGGCCTCCCGCACCAGGTTGCGCCCGCGCAGGTTGACCCGCCGGCCCATCAGCAGGATGATGCCGGCGCCCACGGCGGTGACACCCAGGCCGCCGATCTGGATCAGCGCACCCAGGATGAACTGCCCCACCGGGGTGAAGGTGTCGCCGGCATCCACCGCGATCAGGCCGGTGACGCAGACAGCACTGGTGGAGGTATACAGCGCGTCGATGTACTGTAAGTCCACCCCGGGGCGCACGCTGCAGGGCAGCATGAGCAGCAGCGACCCCAGCAGGATGGCCAGGGCAAAGCCCAGGGCAATGATCCGCGGCGGGGTCAGATGTTTGGTAATCTTGGTCATGTGTTTACAGTCTCCCTTGGCGGGCGGGGGTCATTCGCCGTACATGCGGTACCCGACGCCCAGTTCATTGGCAATGTAGGGGTTTTCGCCGGGGCGGGCCCCCAGCTTTTTGCGGATGTTGGCCATGTTCACCTGCAGCTTTTTCACACTGCCGGCGTCCGCCGTGCCCCACACACCCTGGATGATGGCGGAATAGGTCATCACCTTTCCGGCGTGCTGGGCCAGCAGGGCCACAATGTTGTATTCGGTCTGGGTCAGGCGCACTGGCGCCCCGTCCAGGCTCACGTCCCGGGCGTCGTAGTCGATGCGCAGCCCCCGCACCTGGAAGCACTCGCCGGGGGCGGCAGGGCCGGGACGCCGGTCCCGCAAGGCCGCCCGCACCCGGGCCAGCAGCTCCCCGGTGCCGAAAGGCTTGGTAATATAGTCGTTGGCCCCCAGGTCCAGGGCCTGGACCTTGTCCCGCTCGTCGCTGCGGGCGCTGAGCACCAGGATGGGCGCCGCGCCCCCCGCCGCCCGCACGGTGCGGATGAAGTCGGTACCGTCGGCGTCGGGCAGGCCCAGGTCCAGCAGCACCAGGTCCGGGCAGTGGGAGGAAAACATCATCTGCCCCTGGGCGCAGGTGGCGGCGGTCAGCACCTGGTAGCCATTGCTTTCCAGAATGGCCTCCATAAAGCTGCGGATGTTGGCCTCGTCGTCAATGATGAGCACCTTGTATTTGTTGTTGCCCACAGCTTTTCCTCCTTACTGCGCGGTTTCCTTGGTGTCGGGGTCGGGGTCCAGGGCCAGGGCGAAGCGGAACACCGCACCGCCCCCGGGACGGTTGCCCCCGGTGATGGTGCCCCCGTGGGCCCGGATGATGGTGGCGCACACCGAAAGCCCGATGCCCATATTCTTGTGGCCGTCGGCCCCGTCCATCCGCCCGTCAAACAGGCTGTCCAGCCGGTCCCGGGGGATGCCGCAGCCGTTGTCCGCCACCTCAAACACCGCCTTGCCGTCCCGGCAGAAAACCCGCAGCCACAGCTCGGTCATGCCGGCGGCGTGCTGCACGGCGTTTTCCAGCAGGTTGATGATGACCTGCTCGATGAGCACCGCGTCCATGGGAATGCTGAGGAACTCATCCGGAATGTCCACCTGCACCGCCTGGCCGGGATACCGCTTGCGGAACTTGATGAGCACGCTGTCGATGAGCTCTTCCAGCACGGTGGGGGTCTTGACGATGCGCACTTTGCCCCCGTCGATGCGGGTGACCGAAAGCAGGTTTTCCACCATCCGGATCAGCCAGTCGGCCTCCTCCCTCACCTCTCCCAACAGCTTGATCTGCTGGGCCTTGGGCAGGCGGTCGTAGTTTTCGATGATGGCGGAACAGGACCCGTAGATGGTGGTCAGCGGGGTGCGCAAATCGTGGGAGATGGCCCGGAGCAGGTTGGCCCGCATGGATTCCCGGGCGGTTTCGCTGCGGACCTGTTCCTGGCGCTTGCGCTGGGTGGTCAGGGTGCTGGTGATGATGGTCACCGCCAGCATGATGGCGGTGGACAGGATGTTTTCCGGCACGGTGAAGTTGAAGACAAAGTACGGGGCGGTAAACACATAGTTCACCGCCAGCACGCTGATCAGCGATGCCCCGATACCGTAGATGTAGCCGTCGGTGACCAGGGCGATGAGGTCCACGGCCAGCACGAAGATGGCCGGCACCAGTGTCTGGGAGGGGGTGACCTGCTGGAGCAGCCAGCACCCCGCCAGAGCCCCCGCCAGAATCAGCAGGGTGCGGGCGGTATCGCGCAGCAGGGCGCGGGGCTTGCACATGGGGCCGGACTCTCCTTTCCGCGGCAGCGCGGGCGCTGTCGTTTGTATTATAGCATGGGGCGGGCAAAGATACGGCTAAATCTGCCCGGGGCCCGGATTCCTTACAGACTACCACGTTTTTTGCGTTCTGGCAAGAGCCCAGCAAAAAAGCCGTTTCCGGCGCGGCAGCGCCAAAAACAGCTTTGATCCCGCGGGCGCGCGCCTTACTTGCCGGCGCAGTCCTCACACAGACCGGTCACGATGAAATTGAAGCTTTCCGCCTTGATGCCCGGGCAGGATGCCACCAGCTCGCTGAGCTTTTCGGTGGATACCGGCAGGTTGCTCACCCGCTTGCACTGGCGGCAGTACAGATGCTGGTGCTCGGTCAGCTCCCAGTCAAAACGGTCGGCTTCCCCCGGCACCCCGATGCGCCGCAGTTTGCCTGTCTCCACAAGCAGATTCAGGTTGCGGTACACCGTACCCAGGCTCAGGTGGGGGCAGCTTTTGCGGGTGAGCTGGTAAATCTGTGCGGCGGTCATGTGTTCCTTGGTCTTTTGGATTGTCTCGATGATCAGTTGTCTTTGCCATGAATAGTTCATAATTTTCCTCACCAACCTGTAAACCGGCAGAATTGCCATTTTCGCATACACTATAATAATATACTTCTCATTGTGCAACCGTCAAGATATGTGTATAAAAATTCACCCTTCCCACGCGATTTTACGGGGTGTGGGCTTTCCTTTGCGGGGGGAGTGTGCTATACTGAAAAGACAGCCATAGGCAAGGAGGTACATCATCCCATGCAGGGTTTTCTGATTCTTGTGGCGGTGTTTGCGGTGCTGGCCGTGGCCATCGTCTTCATCTCCAACCAGGAGGGCGGCTGGCACGGCGGCTGCGGGGGCAACTGCGCCGCCTGCCGTCACCGGTGCGAGGATGCATCCGACCCCAAAAACACCCAGCCCAAGCAATAACCAAGCAGGCTTCCGGCCCATGCACCGGAAGCCTTTTTGTTTTTATCCGGCCCGCACTTCTCCCAGAATGTCGGCGATGGCCCCGGCGTCGGTGCCGGTCAGGCGCCAGGTGTAGGTGATCTCGCTCAACGCGGTATCCCCGTCCGTGTCCGGCTGCCGTACCCGGGAATAGGTGGTGCAGGCCACCGCCATTCCGTCCTGTACCTCGATGGTGTAGCGCAGGGCCTCATATTCGGCCTGGGCGGCGTTTTCCCGCTGCCGGCGCAGATTGTCCGCCTCGGCGTCCAGCCCCTGGGCCCGCAGGGCCTGCTCCTCCGCCTCCATGGCGGAAAGCTGGGAATCGATCATGGCGGGAAAGGCCCCATCCCCGATCTCCACCGTGTACACCCCGTCGGATTCGGTGACGGTCACCTGGGATTCCTCTTCCGGCCAGCTGACCAGGGGCATCCAGCTCAGGTTGGCCGCCGCCGCAATACCGGTGGTGTCCTGGGCCCAGGTCTTGCCGTCGTACCAGTAGTACACCCCGTCCAGGCAGGCGGAGCCGTTCTCGAACAAGGGGGTGCCGTCCACGTCGTAGGTGGTCATCTTCTGCATGGCGTCGTTGCCGGTGCGCCACATCCGCTGGGTCATGGTCAGGCCGTCGGCGGCGGCATCCCCCTGCAGGGTCATGGCGGTGTCCGCCACCACGGCGTAGTCGGTCAGGGCGGCGGTGGCCGCCAGGGCCTGCAGCACTTCGGCCGCCGCGGCGGTGCTGCGCCCGCAGCCCGCCAGCAGCACGCAGAGGGCCAGCGCAGCCGCCCCTTTTGTCCGTTTCATGGGGATGCACCTCCTTTTTGCACGCAACTGCGAATATATCCGATTTCAGTATACCGCGCCCCCGCCCTGCGCCGCAATGGGCAGGCTGGCCAAAAAACCGGCACCCCTTTTGGCGGCGTGCACAGCGGGGCCTTGCTGTGGTATGATAGAAGGACGGCGCAGAGCGCCGAACACAAGAAGAGAGAGGGTAATTCCTTGCAAAATCTGCGCAAAGCCTTTCAAAGCAGCCTGCCGGTGATGGCCGGATACCTGGTGCTGGGCGCCGGGTTCGGCATGATGATGAAAGCCGCCGGCTACGGGGCCCCCTGGGCCTTCGCCATGAGCCTGTTCGTCTATGCCGGGTCGATGCAGTACGCGGCGGTGGGCCTGCTGGGCAGCGGGGCGTCCCTGGTCAGCATCGCCCTGACCACCCTGATGGTCAACGCCCGGCATCTGTTTTACGGCATCTCCATGCTGGAGCCCTACCGGGAGGCCGGGGCCGCCAAACCCTATCTGATTTTTTCCCTCACCGACGAGACCTATTCCCTGGTGTGCGACGGCCGGCGCAGCATCCGGGAATGTCTGCTGATTTCCGCCTTGGACCAGCTGTACTGGGTGGCGGGCAGCACCGCGGGGGCGGTGCTGGGCAGCCTGGTGCCCTTCTCCACCGAGGGGGTGGACTTTGCCCTCACCGCCCTGTTCCTCACCGTCTTCACCGACCAGTGGCTGCACAGCAAGACCCATTTTCCCGCCCTGTGCGGGGTGGGGGTGTCGGCGGTGTGCCTGGCCCTGTTCGGCCCCGACCGCTTTCTGCTGCCGGCCATGGCGGGCATCACCGCCCTGCTGCTGGCGGGCAGCCTGCGGGAAAAACACGGTGGAGAGGAGGCGGACCATGACTGAAGTCTGGTACACGGCGGCGGCCGTCGCCGTCATGGCCCTGGTCACCGCCGGGCTGCGGTTTGCCCCCTTCCTGCTGCTGGGCGGGCGGCGCACCCCCAAGCTGGCGGTCTATCTGGGGCGGGTGTTTCCCTGCGCCACCGTGGGGCTGCTGGTGGTGTACGGCCTGAAGGGGATTTCCTTTACGGCGGCGGCAAACTTTGTGCCCCAGCTGCTGGCCGGTGCCCTGGTGGTGGCCAGCTATGTGTGGAAGCGCAATTCCCTGCTGAGCATTGTGGGCGGCACCGCTTTTTATATGGTATTGGTACAGGCGGTGTTCTGAGCCTTCCGCCGCCTTGCGTAACAAGGGCAAAGCGGGTATACTAGAGGTAATTATCTGCCTGGGAGGGACCACCGATGACGGCTGATCGTTTTTGTTTTGACGGACGCACTCCCTGTGAGCTGAGTGCCCTGCCCACCAACGCCGGGGATGCCCGGGAGGACAAGCCCAAGTATCTGAGCCGCACCGCCGCCAATCTGGAGGAGATGGGCCGGCTGCAGGACGGCTTTTACGCCGACGGGCGGGAAGGCCTGGTGGTGATTCTGCAGGCGCTGGACGCCGCCGGCAAGGACAGCACCGTCAAGCATGTGATGGGCGGGCTGAACCCCCAGGGGGTGACGGTGCACAGCTTCAAGCAGCCTTCGGCGGAGGAGCTGTCCCACGATTTTCTGTGGCGGGCCAACCGGGCGCTGCCGCCCCGGGGCGGCATTGCCATCTTCAACCGCAGCTACTACGAGGACGTGCTGGTGGTGCAGGTGCACGACCTGCAGAAGACCTACCGCATGCCGCCCCGCACCACCGAGGTGGGCCAGCGGGAGTTTTTCCACCGCCGGTACCGCCAGATCCGGGACTACGAGCGGTATCTGTACGAAAACGGATACCGGGTGCTGAAGATTTTTCTCAATGTATCCAAGGAAAAGCAGAAGGAGCGGTTCCTGGAGCGCATCGAGACCCCGGCCAAGAACTGGAAGTTTTCGGCCTCCGACCTGAAGGAGCGGGCCCTGTTTGACGAGTACGCCAAGGTCATTGGAGAGGTTATTTCCGCCACCGCCACCCCGGAATGTCCCTGGTATGTGATTCCCGCCGACCAGAAATGGTATACCCGGTATCTGGTCAGCGAGCTGGTGGCCGACGCCTTGCGCCGCAGCTGCCACGAATACCCCGCCCTGCCCGACGAAGCCCGGGCCCGGCTGCAGGACTGCCGCCGCCGGCTGGAAGAGGAAGACTGATACAAAGGAGGCGAAGCATGGCACCGATCCGTGTTTTGCAGGTGATGCCGGCCATGGACGCCGGCGGGATGGAGACGTTTGTGATGAACGTCTACCGCACCATCGACCGCGAGCAGGTACAGTTTGATTTTCTGTACCATTATGACAAACCCTGTCTGTATGACTACGAGATCCGGGCCCTGGGCGGGCAGATCACCAAGCTCACCGTCCGGCAGGACAACAACCTGCCCCGGTATCTCCATGAGCTGGACGCCTTCTTTGAAGCCCATCCGGAATACCGCATCATCCACGGGCACTACAGCGGCTTCGGCATGTTTTACAACGCCGCCGCCCGCCGCCATGGGGTGCCGGTACGGGTGGGCCACAGCCACAACACCGCTTACGAGCCCAACCTGGTGGGGCGGCTGGACAAGCTCATGAGTTCCCGCTTTGACAAGGACCTGACCGACCGCTTTGCCTGCAGCCGCAAAGCCGGGGAGATGCTCTTCGGCCAAAGTCCCTTCACCGTGCTGCCCAACGGGGTGGACACCGACCAGTTCGCCCACCCTGCCCCCGAC
>NZ_JACJJP010000043.1 GCF_016900095.1 Gemmiger formicilis | reverse complement strand
GCCCCGCAGCCGCCTGCCCCCGACGAGGAAGCCCGGGAGCCCGCGCCGCCGCCGGCCATCGAAGCCGCACCCCGAAGCCGGCTGCTCTCGGGAGCGCTGCTCTGGCGGCTGGGCAGTGTGGCCGCCGGGTGTGTGCTGGGGGCCGGGCAGCTGTACGGCGCCGCCCCCCTGGGCCTGGCCTTCACGGTGGGATGTCCGCCGGGATTTGCCCTGCCCGCCCTGGCCGGCGCTCTGGCGGGAAGCCTGGCCTTTCAGCCCTTCACCCTGGGGCTGAAGCTGGCGGGAGCGCTGGTGGCCGCCGTGGCCGGGCGGTGCGTGGCCGCCCAGCTGGGCAAAAAGCAGTACATACTGGGGGCCGCCGCCGGATCCGCCGCCCTGCTGGGGGAACAACTGGCCGTGAGCGTTGCCGGGCCCACCGCTATGGCCGACACCGCTCAGGTCCTGGCCACCGCCGTGCTGGCGGCGGGGTTCGGGGCGGCCATCCGGCTTCTGCCCCACAGCAAGCCCCGGGGGCTGTGCCTCTGGCTGGCCATGGCGGCGGCCTGCGCCCAGCGGCTGATGCCCCTGCTGGGGGGCGGATTTGCCCCGGGGCTGGCCCTGGCCGCAGGCACCGGGCTGTGCACCGCCTTCGGGGGCAGCCTGGAACAGAGCGCCGTGCTGGCGGTGGCCATGGCGGCGGCGGTTACCGCCGCCACCCCGGCTTTGAGCTATGCGGCCCTGGCCGTGGCCCTGGGCACCCTGGGTGCCGCGGTGCTGGCCAACGGTGACCGGCGGCGCTGTGTGGCGGTGTTTGCCGCGGGATGTGCCGTGGGGGCCCTGGCGGCCCCCACCCCCGTGGAAGCGCTGTGGCTCTGCCTTTCGGCCGCCGTGGGGGCGGTGGGTTTTCTGGCCTGCCCGGCCTCTTTGCTGCGGGGGGTGTTTCCCCCGCCCGCCCCGCCGGCGGTGAGCCAGACCCTGAGCAGCGCCGCCCGGCGGCTGTCCGGGGTGGCGGACAGTCTTTCGGACATTGCGGACACGGTGAACGAGGTGTGCGAACGCCAGCTGCCCCCCAAGGGGGAAACCTACGATTATGTGGTGGAGTACGCCGCCCGCCATGTGTGCCAGACCTGTGAGCGGCGGTCCGCCTGCTGGATCCGGGGATATTCCACGGCGGTGGACGGGCTGTACAAGCTGCGGGGCGTATTGGACGCCCGGGGGCGTGTGGAGTTGGAGGACCTGCCCGGACAGCTGACCGTCTGCACCCATCCCAGCGACCTGTGTGCCGCCGTGACCCACGGCTACCGGCTGTGGAGCAGCCGCCGCCAGACCCGGGCCCGGGCCAGCCTGCTGCGGGGTGCCCTGACCGAGCAGTACAACGCCATGGCCGCCGCCCTGGCCCAGATGGCCGACCGTCTGGGCCAGGCGGGGCTGCCGGACCCGCGGCGGGAAGCCAAGGTGGCGGGGCTGTTTTCGGCCCTGGGGCTGGAACCCCTGGAATGTTCCGTCACCGGGGACGTGACCGGGCGGATCCATGTGAGCGTGACCGTTCCCCGGATGAAATTCACCGACGAGGAACTGCAGGGCCTGGCCCGGGAGGTGGGGCGCATCTGCCGCCGGGACTTCGACCTGCCGGACCTGGCCCAGTGCCGCACGGTAAGCATGCTGCGGTTCGGGGAACGGCCGCTGTTCACCCCGGTGTTCGGGCTGGCCAGCCGCCCCGCCCCGCCGGAACAGGTGAGCGGAGACGCCTGCAACCAGTTCTGTGACCGGTCCGGCCGGGCCCAGATGCTGCTGTGCGACGGCATGGGCACCGGCAAGGCCGCCGCGGTGGACGGGCGGATGGCCGCCAGGCTGACCACCCAGCTGCTGCGGGCAGGCTTTGCCGCCGAGAGTGCCGCCCGGCTGGTGAACGTGGCCCTGGGCATGAAGTGCGCGGACCAGGAATCCGGCGCCACCCTGGACCTGCTGACGGTGGATCTGTATACCGGCCGGGCAGGGCTGTTCAAGGCCGGGGCGGCCCCCAGTTTTCTGGTGCGGGAAGGCACCGCCCGGGTGCTGGAAGCTCCCAGCCTGCCCATGGGGGTGAGCGATTCGGTGGTGGGGCGCTCCACCGGGTTTTCCCTGGCCGAGGGGGACATGGTGGTGCTGGTGTCCGACGGGGCCCTGTGCGACGGAAACGACTGGCTGGTGGAGCAGCTGCAGCTGTGCGCCCGGCTGGGCCACGACCCCGACCAGGTGGCCAAAGCGGTGGCGGACAGCGCGGTGCGGCGTTCCGGGGCGCGGCAGGACGACATCACGGTGGCGGTGCTGCGGCTGGACCGGTAAAGTTGTTTTGTTGCAAACGACGATACAGCGCCAAACCGCCCCATTCCTTTGTTTTTATTTACAAAATTTTTATAACTTTGCCAAAAAAACTGTTTAATTTTCTCCAAACATGTGGTAAAGTAGAATCATTCGGGGGGCGGGCGCGGCCCGCGGCCCCAGTACATATCGCCGATCGGCCGGAATCTGAAATGCTGCGTGGACCGGGCCCGGCGCGAAAAGAGGTTTGAATACGATGGAATACGCCAGCAAGGACATCCGCAACATTCTGGTGGCCGGCCATGCCGGCTGCGGCAAGACCACTCTGGTGGAAGCACTGCTGTACATGAGCGGCGCCACCGAGCGCATGGGCCGTGTGGAAGACGGCACCACCGCCAGCGACTTTGACCCCGAGGAGGCCAAGCGCAAGGCTTCGCTGAATTCCAGCGTGATCCCGGTGGAACTGGACGGCACCAAGTACAACCTGATCGATGTGCCCGGCCTGTTCGACTTTGAGTCCGGCGCCTGCGAGGGCATCCGCGCCGCCGAAAGCGTTCTGATTTGTGTGTCCGGCCGTTCCGGCGTGACCGTCGGCGCCGAAAAAGCCTATTCCCTGGCGCTGAAAAACAACAAGGCCCGCATGATCTTTGTGACCAAGGCGGACCTGGAAAATGCCGATTACTTCAAGATTCTGGAACAGATGAAGATCAAGTTCGGTCCTTCCATCTGCCCCTGCGTGGTGCCTGCCCGCCTGGACGACGGCACCATCGTCTACATCAACCTGTTCAGCCAGAAGGCCTTCAAATATGAGGGCGGCAAGCAGGTCCAGGTGGACCTGCCGGACATCGGCCACCGGTTCGAAGGCCTGATCCAGGCCATGAACGAGGCCATTGCCGAAACCGACGAAGCCCTGATGGAAAAGTTCTTCGAGGGGGAGGAGTTCACCACCGAAGAGATCGTGTCCGGCATGGCCGCCGGCGTGCGCACCGGCCAGATCACTCCGGTGTTCTGCGGCAGTGCGGTGAACATGCAGGCCATGGATATGCTAGTGTACAACCTGAAGGAGCTTCTGCCTTCCGCCGACGCCGCCGCCCAGGTGGCCGAGGACAAGGACGGCAACCCGGTGGAGATCGCCGTGGACCCCGCCGCCCCCACCTGCGCCTACGTCTTCAAGACGGTGGCCGACCCCTTTGTGGGCAAGCTGAGCTTCATCAAGGTGCTGGCCGGCAAGCTGAGCGCCACCTCCAACGTGGTCAACGCCCGCACCGGTCAGCCGGAACGCCTGGGCAAGACCCTGACCATCTGCGGCAAGCGCCAGACCGACACTCCCGCCATCGCGGCCGGTGACATCGGCGCCGTGGCCAAGCTGGCCACCGCCAAAACCGGCGACACCCTGTGCGACCCCGCCCGGGTGGTGAGCCTGCCCGCCCCCGAATATCCCGTGGCCTGCTACCGCATGGCGGTGAAGGTGGCCAAGAAGGGCGACGAAGGCAAGGTTTCCGGCGCGCTGGCCCGCCTGATGGAGGAAGACCCCTCCATCACCTTCCAGGTGGACCCCGAAACCAAACAGCAGATCATTGCGGGCCAGGGCACCCAGCATCTGGAAGTGGCCGTGGCCAAGCTGAAGAACAAGTTCGGCGTGGAGATCACCCTGGAAGTGCCCCGCGTGCCCTACCGTGAATCCATCCGCAAGGCCTGCAAGGCCCAGGGCCGCCACAAGAAGCAGACCGGCGGTCACGGCCAGTTCGGCGATGTGTGGATTCAGTTCGAGCCCTGCGAGGGGGACGACATCCAGTTTGAAGAAAAGGTGTTCGGCGGCAGCGTGCCCAAGAACTTCTTCCCCGCTGTGGAAAAGGGCGTGCGCCAGGCCGCAGCCCACGGCGTGCTGGCCGGCTACCCCATGGTGGGCATGAAGGCCACCCTGCTGGACGGCAGCTACCATCCTGTGGACTCCAGCGAAATGGCCTTCATCATGGCCGCCAAGCTGGCCTACAAGGCCGCCATTCCCGAAGCCAGCCCGGTGCTGCTGGAACCCATCGGCACCCTGCAGGTCCATGTGCCGGCGGACAACACCGGCGATATCATGGGCGAGGTGACCAAGCGCCGCGGCCGCGTGCTGGGCATGAGCCCCGACGAGGAGGGCGGCCAGGTGGTGGACGCCGAAGTGCCCATGGCCGAGATGCAGGATTTCACCACCTTCCTGCGGCAGCTGACCCAGGGACGCGGCCATTACACCTTCGAGTTCGTCCGCTACGAGACCCTGCCCCAGATGCTGGAAGCCAAGGTCATTGAGCAGGCCAAAGCCCTGGGCAACATGGCCGACGACGACGCCTGATTTCTGCTTTTTCCTTTGCTGATACAAGCAACGCCCCCGGTTCCTTTTGGGAACCGGGGGCGTTGTGATTTTTGTGAAATGGCAAGTGCCTGTGCCTGCGACATCGGCCCAAGTGCCAACTTCACAGCGATCCTTTTTCCATCCGGATTTACCGCTGCCGAATCATCAGCGACAGTTCGATTTCCTCTCCATCTGTCACGCCTGTTTCTGCAAAGCCCTTGCTTTTGTACATGGTCAGGGCCCGGATGTTCTCTTTGTTGCATGTCAAGGTCACACGATCGGAAGAACCAAAGGGCTTTTCCCGGATATAATCAAGCACCCTGTCCAGTGCGGCCTTTCCATATCCCTTTCCCTGTTCTGCCTGCTCAATCATCATGTGCCATATATCATATTCCGGAACATCATAATCATAAATCACCATAACGTAGCCAACCATGGTTTGCCCCTCGTATATTCCAAAAGGCTGGCATTGCTCCCGGTATACGTATGCCTGTGCAAGGCTGCGAATGGGATGAGAAACAAAGCGTTCCTGTTCCGGTGCAAGCTTCAGATTGAATGCATCAATAAAGTTTTCTTCCGTAATTTTTCTGAGATGAATCATAAAGTCCTCCATAAATTGCTCCCACTTACCGGGAAAGAGTTTTTGTGTGAACAGCTATGAAGAATCGGAAGCTTGGATGAAAGCGCAAATAAAAAGCCGCGGCTGATAAACCGCGGCCAAAAATTATATAAACCTTATAATGCAACCGAGGTCCTCCAAAGATGTTCAGTTTTTCGAATGGTTCTGCTGTTTTTCATCATGAAGCACCTCGCTTTCTATTAGAATTTATTCCATCATAACAGCCCGGACCGACTCTGTCAACCGGCGTTCTGTACTTGCCGCTTTGTGCCTGTCGCCCAGGAGAATGGTGAAAAGCCGGTTTACTTCTCCACCCCGGCCAGGTATTCCTGGGCGAAGTGCACGGCCACGGCGCCGTCGGCGGTGGCGGTGACCACCTGGCGCACCGCCTTGGCCCGGGCATCCCCCACCGCGAACACGCCGGGCAGGTTGGTGCGGGTGGTCTCGTCGGCCTCAAAATAGCCGGCCTTGTCGCAGTGCACCTGGTCCCGGAACAGCTGGGTATCGGGCACACGGCCGATGGCCGCAAACACGCCGTCGCAGGCCAGCTCCCGGATTTCGCCGGTGTGCACGTCCTGCACCTTCAGGGCGCACAGACGGCCGTCCTCTCCCTGCACCAGCTCCGCCGGGCGGGCGTTCCAGACGATCTCCACCCCGCTGCTTTCCAGGGCTTTCACGTTGGGCGCCGGGGCACGCAGCTCGTCGCGGCGGTGCACCAGATACACCTTCTGGCACAGCTTGGCCAGGTGCAGGGCATCCCCCACCGCCGTGTTGCCGCCGCCGACCACCACCACCGTCTTGCCGCGGTAGAGCATACCGTCGCAGGCGGCGCAGTAGCCCATGCCCCGGCCGATGAGTTCCTTCTCGTTGGGCAGGCCCAACGGACGGGGAGACGCCCCCGGTGCCAGCACCACCGCGCGGGCCAGCACCTCGCCGCTGTCGGTCTGCAGGTGCTTGACTTCCCCGGTCAGGTCGGCCCCGGTGAGCTGGGCGTAGCGGAACTCTGCCCCCGCCCTCTCGGCCCCCTGGCGCATCAGGTCGCCCAGGGAGTAGCCGTCCAGCCCTTCAGGAAAGCCGGGATAGTTTTCGATGAGGGGGGAGTCGGCCATCTGACCGCCGGCGGCCAGCTTTTCCAGCACAAGGGTCTTGAGCCCGGCCCGGGCCCCGTACAAGCCGGCGGTGCAGCCGCCGGGGCCGCCGCCCACCACGGCCAGATCATATATCATTTCACTCATGGTATTGTCTCCTTTGCCGGTTGCCCGTTACGCCGGGCAGCCTTTTCCCCACTATACCAGATCTTGGGGATTTTGTCGAGAGTTTACCCCACCCGCAGGGCTTTCATTCCTCCGCACCAACAAAAAAAAGCCCTCCGTGTTGTCCGTCACGGAGGGCCTGCCGGGGCCGATTGGGGGAGCGCCCCGGCACGCAGAAAAAGAAGCGCGTTATGCGGGAATGTCGTTATTGGTTGGGTTCCAGGTTAAACCAGCTGCAGATGGCCTCGTAGTAGATCTTCGCCGCCCGCTGGCAGCCGTCCTCATCCGCCAGCAGGTCCACGTCGGCGCTGTTGGTGATGAAGCACTGTTCGGACAGCACCGCCGGGCACTGGGCGTATTCCAGCACCCCGAAGGTGGGGTCGTCGTGGACGGATTCGTCGTCATACAGCAGCTTTTCGTTGTCGTCGCCGTAGTATATGTACCGCACGCCGTCCGCCCCCCGCAGCCGCTGTCCCAGCGCGCCGAACCCCTGGGTCAGGCACTGGGCAAAGCGCAGGCTCTCGTCATGGTTGGCGTTGCCGGGGGGGATGGGATAGCACTCGTACCCGGAGGTGCTGGCCGCCGAATCGGAATTGCCGTGGATGGACAGCAGCAGCTGGGCCCCTTGGGCATTGGCACGCTGGGCCCGCTCGCTGGGCTTGATGCGGGCCACGTCCGGGTTCTGGCTTTCCTCCTCGGTGATGGTCAGGTAGGGGGTGAACCGGCCGTCCGCTTCCAGCAGGTCGGCCAGGGCGTTGGCGGTGTTCCAGGTCATCTCATATTCGCCGAAGCCGGGGCCTTCCGACCCGCGGTCCACTCCGCCGTGGCCGGGGTCGATGGCCACCACCGGCAGTGCCGGGTCCGGCGCCGCCGCGGGTTTGGCGGCCACGGGGACCTCGGCCTGGGATTCTGGCTCAGCCGCCGGGGAAAGCAGGTTCTTCACGCTGGGCACCAGGAACAGCGCCACGGCAGCCAGCACGCACACCACAGCGGCCAGCAGCCCCAGCCGCACCAGCTGCTGCCGGCGACGGCGACGGCGGCGCATGGCATACCAGTCCCGGGACCGCGCCTGGGGGGCACGCACCGCCCCCGCCGTGTTGGGACTGCGCCGGGGCGGCGCCGCCTGGGCGCGGCGGTACTGGATCTTGCTGGGTTGGATTTGAGGCTCCTGCCGGGGCATGGGGGTCACCTGCCTTTTGTACTTCCTGTGCACCGGTTTTGCGCGGTACGTTTTGTAGTATAGGGGACGTTTGTGTCCGACTTGTTTCCGATTGTGACAAAATCATGGCGACTTCTGTTTATAAAGTGGCATTTCGCCCCTTTTTGTTACAGCATTTCGGCCTGATTTTGTTTTCATCCTGTAAAACGCCCGGTAAAGGGCAAAAGTCTCAGACGATACAAAAAAAGCCGGACCGGTGCGCTTGCATCCGGTCCGACCTGTTGAAAACCTTCCCTCAGAAAGTATGGGAATAGACATGGCAGGCATTCTTGCCCTTGTGTTTGGCGGTGTACAGCGCTTCGTCGGCGCGCTGGTACAGATCCCGCACGGTATCGTCCGGCTGTTTGCTGGCCAGGCCGATGGAGATGTGCACCGGCTGCCCGATGGTGGCACCGGCGCTTTCGTTGACCTTGCGGATGATACGCTCCGCAATGCGCACGGCGATCTCGTCGGTGGAGACCCCGGGGCAGAGCACGGCGAACTCGTCGCCGCCCACACGGCCCAGCACATCCACCCGGCGGGTGGCTTCCTTCAGCAGCCGCCCCACCTGTTTCAGCACCTCGTCCCCGGCCAGGTGGCCGTAGGTATCGTTGACGTTCTTGAAATCATCCAGGTCCAGCACCATGAGATAGGCCGGACCTTCGGCCAGGCGCTTGCCGCTCTGCTCAAAGAAGGCGCGGTGGTTGTACAGCCCGGTCACCGGGTCGGAGTTGGCCAGCTCGGCCATGCGGGCGGCCAGACGCTGGGTTTCCCGGATGCGCTCGCTGAGAGTTTTGGGATAAAATTCTCCGTAAGCCTGCTCCTTGTAGGGCACCGACTGGTGGATGTGCACGATCTTCCAGTCCTGGCCCCGCCTGGCGTACACCACGCTGAACCGCACGTCCATATCCATGCCGGCATCGTCCTGGCCATCCCGTACATGGAATCCGCCGTACACCAGGTGGGCGTCGGGGCTCATGGCACAATCCTGGTACCATTCGTCCAGCAGCACAAAGGTGATGTTTTCGGTCTGGGCGCGTTCCTCGTTCAGTGCCCGCATCAGCCCTTCGCCGGAAGTATAGAATTCATGCTTGCCGGTGCCGATCACCACACACTGGGGATCAATCATCGGATACAGCCGGGAGAAATCCTCCTGGGTGCGGTGGAACACGTAAATATGCCACAGTTGCCGGGTCATCCCGCAAAAATCGGTCATGAAAAAGTCTCCTGTGATCGAGGGAAAAATCAAGATTTTTTCTTCTATTTTTCTTTTTATTATGGTAGATTTGCCCCCCGTTGTCAACCCGAAGCCCCCGGATTTTCACACAAAAAGACGGATCCGCCCGCCATTTGACAGGGCAGATCCGTTTTTGTGACCGGGAAAACTCAGCGTTTCAGAGAGAACGCACCGAATCCGGGATACACCGCCGCGGCGCCCAGCTGTTCCTCAATGCGCAGCAGACGGTTGTATTTGGCCACCCGCTCGCTGCGGCTGGGGGCGCCGGTCTTGATCTGGCAGGTGTTCAGGGCCACAGCCAGGTCGGCGATGGTGGTGTCCTCGGTTTCGCCGGAACGGTGGGAGGAGATGGCCGTGTACCCGGCCTTGTGGGCCATCTTGATGGCCTCCAGGGTCTCGGACACCGAACCGATCTGATTGAGCTTGATCAGGATGGAGTTGCCGCAGCCCAGCTCAATGCCCTTGGCCAGGCGCCGGGTGTTGGTGACGAAGAGGTCGTCCCCCACCAGCTGTACCCTGCCGCCCAGCTCCTTGGTCAGCAGCTGCCAGCCTTCCCAGTCCTCCTCATCCAGCCCGTCTTCCAGGGAGTAGATGGGATACTTTTCGGTCAGGTCCTTCCAGTGGGCCACCAGCTCAGCGGAAGTATAGGTCTTGCCGCACTTGGGCAGCTTGTACGTCCCCTTGGTGCCGCTCTTCCACTCGCTGGCGGCGGCGTCCATGGCCAGCACAAAATCCCGGCCGGGGGTGTAGCCCGCCTTCTCGATGGCCTCCAGAATCACCTGGATGGCCTCCTCGTCGCTGGAAAGGTCGGGAGCAAAACCGCCCTCGTCCCCCACGGCGGTGGCCAGCCCCCGGCTCTTGAGCAGGGCCTGCAGGGCGTGGAAGACCTCGGTGCACCAGCGCAGGCCCTCGGCAAAGGTGGGCGCGCCGGCGGGCATGATCATGAATTCCTGCACGTCCACCGTGTTGGCCGCGTGGGCGCCGCCGTTGAGGATGTTCATCATGGGCACCGGCAGGCGGTTGGCGTTGACCCCGCCCAGGAACCGGTACAGCGGGATGTCCAGGGCCGTGGCCGCCGCCCGGGCGCAGGCGATGGACACCGCCAGGATGGCGTTGGCCCCCAGGTTGGACTTGTCGGTGGTGCCGTCGGCGGCGATCATGGCGGCGTCCACGGCGTAGATGTCCGAAGCGTCCATACCGGTCAGGGCATCGTTGATGACGGTATTGATGTTCTGCACCGCCTTGGTCACACCCTTGCCGCCGTAGCGGGTCTTATCCCCGTCCCGCAGCTCCAGGGCTTCAAACTCGCCGGTGGAGGCGCCGCTGGGCGCCGCGCCCCGGCACACGGTGCCGTCGGCCAGCCAGACTTCCGCTTCCACCGTGGGATTGCCCCGGGAATCGATGATCTGGCGGCCGATGACCTTTTCAATGCTGAGGTAATTCATATTATAATACCTTCCTTTTCCCGGCACCGGCCCCGGGCGGGGATTGGCGCCGTGTGGTTTGGTTAGTTATCTCTAACTAACTGTATCATACCCCATTTTGCCGCAGGATGCAACCCCTGCACAAAAAAATTCTGGGCAGTGCGACCGGGGTTTATGCGCCGCCGTGCAATCTTTGCCTTTGCTGACACAAATTCCCCGGCACGGAATCTTCCGCGCCGGGGAATTTCCTGTTCGTATCAGATACCGCTCCGGCAGCAGGTCCGGAAGGATTACGTTGTCGCCGCCAGCAGGTCAGGCGCCGCTTCGGCAAATGCGGCGGCCGCCGCGGCAAAAGCTTCCTCGCTTTCCGCCGTACCGTTCAGCTGCACCAGGGTGCTCCCGTCCAGTGTGCCGGACAGGCTGTACACCCTTCGCCCGTCTTCCTCCGCCACCGCCACGGCCTGCTGCCCGAAGGTGTAGTCCGCGCCCGCTTCGGGCCAGGTCCGCAGACCGATCAGGCAGAGGTTCATGTGATTTTCCCCGCTGCGGTAGACCAGCGTCACCCCCTGCAGGGCCTCGCTGGTAACCTGGTACCGGCGCACGGTATTGTCTCCCCCTTGGGCTGCCGGGTCCACCCGGAAGCCCACCTGTACCTGTTCCAGCGTGTAGTCTTCCACCTGCTGTCGGGGCAGCGATGCTTCGGGGAATGTTTCCAGAAATGTCTGGGGATCATATCGCCCCGTCTCAGGGTTTTCGGCCACCGAGCCGTCGGGCATCAGCACATATTCCCCCGGGGCCAGCTGCGCCTCCACCGTCTGCCGGTAGGCCGCCCGGCTCTCCTCATCCAGAGAGGCATACTCTTCCCGGGGCCAGACCACCTCGGTCACTGCCGGGTTTTCCGATTGGCTGGCGGGTACCGGAGTACCGACCGGGGCAGCGGTGGTGTCTGCCTCTGTTTTCTGCCCGGTGCAGGCGGACAGAAGAAGCACACAGGCGCCCAACATAACGGCAATTCGTGTCAGGTTCATAGGTTCCTCCTTCTCATGGTCACGAATCCACTTCCTTTACCATGCAGACGAAAAAATACCCCTTTTGTGACACTTTTCTCCTCAGTTTTTTATTTTGATGCCGTTGGCCACCCGCACCAGTTCATCCAGCGGCAGATTTCCTTCCAACGTATGGTGGACGCCACCGTATTCCCAGAACAGGATATAGTCGGTGGTCCCGTCCACCTGGGACAGGATTCCCAAGGTCGCCTGCCCCCGGTCCAGGTCCAGGGTGGTGTATACCGCCCCCCGGCGGGTGTAGCTTGCCTTTTCCTCCGGCCGGGCGGTACGCAGGGTCAGCGCATAGTATCGGTCCGCGCCGTACATCCGGCCGGTGTACCGGGTATGAACCTCCGTTTCGGTGGCGCAGGAGGCCGCCCCGTCCCGGCGGAACCCCGCCGGGGTATAGGTGTCGGTGTAATTTTCCGGCAGGGCGTCCAGCGGTTCGCCTTCCACCTCATAGGTCAGGGTGACTTCCCGCCGCCCCCAGCTGAGCACCGCCCGGTACACCGCCCCACGCACATCGGCATTGGCGGCCAGCGCCCCCGCAAAAAGAAGCATGGCCAGCAGGGCCACCACCAGCAGATTGCGCAGCCGCAGCCGGCGGCGCAGGGCCGGCGGCTGCATCCGCCGCCATGCCCGCCGCCGGGCAGACAACGCCCGGAAAAACCGCTTGTCCCACCCGGAAGTTTCCGGGTACAACGCCCGCAATTCCCGATCCGAGGGACAGGCGGCATCCTCGGTATCCGCCTGTTGGCGCAAAGCCATGCACAGGGCCGCATCAAAGGAAACCGCAGGCAGATTCCGTTCAGGCATCCCGGTTCAGCTCCTTCCACAAGCGGGCTCTGGCCCGCTGCAATCGTTTGCGGGCCGTCGCCTCGCTCACACCCAGGGCCGCGGCCATCTGCGCCCCGGATGCCCCCTGGACCGCCAGTTCCAGAAGGATCCGGTCCCTTTCAGGCAGCTGTGACACCAACTCCAGCAGCCGGGCCAGCTGTTCCCCCGCCACCACCGCGTCCTCCGGCACCGGTGCCGGGTCCGCCCCGGTATCGGGCTCCGGGTCCGGGGTTTCGGAGCCGGTGCGGCGCAGTTGGTCCAACGCCCGGCTGCGGGCTACCAGCACCAGGTACCGCCGCACCCGCCGGTCGTCGGCGGTATCAATGGCCGAAAAGTGCCGCGCCAGATAGAAGAAGGCTTCCTGCATGACGTCCTCGGCCAGATGTTCATCCCGCAGGATGGTATAGGCGGTATGAAATACCAGACGCTTGCAGGCGTGCCAGATTTCTTCAAACCGGCGCCGATCATCGGCGTTTTCCAGACAGGCCAGATACAGCGCGATCATGGCGGACCTCCTTTTTGCAGTTTTTATGGTTTTTATAGCATCTTCCGGCTCAAAACGCAAGATGGACCGCGGCATCCTTTTCACCGGTTTGGAACAGGAAAAAGGCACCGCACAGTGCCGAACCGCCCCGGATTAGGATGGCAATACAAACAACAACTCCAAACAGTGCGGCAAAACACGCCCGGTCTTTGGTCACAAAAGTCAATCTGTCGCACAGGCAATCAACAAATCGTGACTATTATAGTACCATTTGCAAGCCTTGAGAAAAGAAAAAGCAGGATATTTCTGCCCTAACCGCCCAATTTCGAAATGAATTCCGTTTTTTGAGCGGCTTTTATTTTGTGACCGGGCAAAACCCGTTTGGGGTATGAAATCATACAAAAAGGAAATCATGAAAGGGTCAAGATGAACATGAAGAGAACGTTTGCGGGTGCGCTGGCAACCATGCTGGCGATTTCGATGCTGGCCACGCCCATGAGCGCGGCCTACGACGCGGCCGATGAGACCGACGCCGGCACCGAACCGGCCCAGGTCCAGACCGAGGCCGAGCCGGAACCCACAGAGGCACCGGAGGAAGAGCTGCCTCCCATTGAGGAAACCTCGGTGGTGAACGCCGAGGATATGGCCGGCGCCGCCGGGGTGGACCTGGACGCCATGCAGGACGATTTTTCCGCCCTGTGGGGTGTGACCGGCGACAGCTACGACGCCATGGACGAGGTGGACGGCATTGCCCTGTATGATGCCGGCGACGCCCCTGCCCAGGCCAACTACCTCTTCCTGTCCGACCAGGACTACGATGCTTCCTCCAAGATCAGCCACGGCAGCTTTATGCGCAACCTGGCCCCCAACGGCAAGACCATCCAGCTGCTGGTGAACGGCACCGCCACCCCCTTTGAAAAGGGTATGGGCGCCCACGCCACCTCCACCCTGATCTACGATGTCAGCGCCTTCACCGACACCTATCCCGTCCTGTCCTTCTACGCCGGCGTGGACTACAGCCAGAACGGCAAGGGCAACGGCGTCTGGTTCAGCGTGTCCGGCTCCAACGACAAGAGCCAGTGGACCGAGCTGGAGCGCACCCCTGTGCAGCTGCCCGGCAAGGACGCCGCCTACGTGAAGGCGGACGTGAGCGCCTACCGCTACATCCGCCTGTACGCCGACGCCAACGGCGCCGACGGCAACGACCACGCCGTCTACGGCGACCTGCGTCTGCTCAAGGCGAACTACGACATCAGCAGCGAGCTGTACACCGGCTTCAAGACGCTGGAAGAGTACGATGCCGCCCTGTCCGCCAACTCGGTGGAGGACAACTACGCCAACCACCTGCACGAGGTGCTGGAGCGCGCCTTTGTGGCCCGGGTGGGGTACCAGTCCATCCAGAACGCCGTGAAGGCCCAGGACAACGTGCGCGTGGCCCTGGACTGGCTGCGCAGCGACACCGCCTCCCTGCGGATGTTCCTGGAAGCGGGCAACCTGTACAACGGGTCCGGCTACAAGACCCTGGTTGCCCTGGGCAACCTGTACGAGACCGCCAAGAACGACATCGGCGACAGCGGCGATGCCCTGGTCTATAAAAAGATGATGCTGGCCACCGCCGTGGCCTACTGCAAGACCATCAACACCTACATGGTCGGGTTCGGCGGCAACTCCTACCCTTCCGACCCGGTGGTCAAGTACACCACCTTCAAGAAGCTGTACGATGAAGGCTACTTTGTGCGCAAGGACGAGTTCAAGACCTACCCCATGGAACTGGTGCGCTATGTCATGGACTCCAAGACGGAGGACGCCGAGATCCTGTGGCTGCGGGAATATGTGGAAAGCAAATACCCCGACAACCTGACCAAACGGCTGAACCCCTACACCTTTATCCGGTACAACAACATCAGTTACAGCCAGGCCCAGTTCTATGACCCGGCCAAGAAGGATTTCTGGAACACCAAATACGACTTCCTGCGCTACGGCGTGACCTACGGGGAGAAGGATTACTTCCACCTGTGGATGATGATGGAAGTGGGCGGCATCTGCTGGGGCATTTCCGGCATGGGCCTGTCCATCAACGAAACCCACGGCATTCCCGCCGTGAACACCTACCAGCCCGGCCACGAAGCCTATCTGCTGTACACCCAGAACGACAAGGGCGAAGGAATCTGGAGCATCTGGAACAACATTTCCGGCTGGGCCAGCTCCTACACCCGCTGGGGCTGGAACACCGGCGCCGAGGCCCGCATCCTGCTGGGCTGGGGCCAGATGGACTACAACAAGGTGGACGGCGGCAACAACACCTCCTACATCCTGCTGTCCCAGGCGGCGCTGAACCGCTATGACGAGTTCCTGACCTCCATGCTGTACAAGCTGGTGGCCGACGTCTATCCCGCCGGCAGCGCCAAGCACGAACAGGCCCTGAACCGCTCTCTGGAATGTCTGGAGCTGAACCTGGACGCGCTGTACGGCATGGTCAAATCCTACCGCGCCGACGCTTCCACCACCGAGACCGAGTGGGCCGACCTGGCCCGCCTGGTCATCAAGACCTACACCTTCTACCCCGCCCCCATGGTGGACCTGCTGGGGCAGATCACCTCCCACATCACCGACCCCGCCCTGCTGGTGGAGCTGAACACCCTGAAGTACAACGCCCTGAAGCAGGCATCGGTGGCCACCACCGCCGACACCCTGCAGAATGACGCCTGCCAGGCCGTGGCCCGGTCCCTGCTGGGTTCCGGCACCGTGGAACTGGCCACCTTCTCCTTTGACGGCGAAAACGCCGGCTGCATCGTGCTGGACCCCAGCTACGACGCCTACGAACTGATGGTCCGCGTCTCCCTGGACGGCGGCAAGACCTGGGAAAAGTTCACCGCCGCCGACGGTTCCGAGATTGAGTACACCCCTGAACACAAGATCCAGCTGACCCCCGACCAGATTGCCCGCATCAACGCGGAGGATGACATCAAGGTGGGTCTGACCGGCACCAACGCCAACCACACCATCGACATCAAGGCAGGCAAGACCTTTACCCAGACCCCCCTGTACGCCAACGATGACGAGAACCTGCTCATCGGCGACACCGCTTCTCTGGAATACAGCACCGACGGCGGCCAGAACTGGGCCGATTATCCCGGCGGGCTGGACAGCAAGGTTCGCTTTACCGGCGACACCACCGTGACCGTGCGCTACAAGGCCCACGGCGTGTACCTGCAGAGCGCCACCGGCACCTACACCTTCACCCCGGAAAACTACGCCCCCGACTGCACCTACCTGCCCCTGCGGTATGTGACGCTGGAGGCCTACTCCACCCAGAACAGCACCAGCGCCGACCACGCTGCCGCCAACTTCATCGACGGCAGCGCCTACACCGCCTGGCACACCAAGTTCGGCTACTTTGACCCCGACAAGTTCTACACCGTGCGGTTCGACCGTGTGCGGGCCATCACCCGCCTGACCTACCTGCCCGGCGGCCAGAACGGACGGCTGAAGTCCGGCCAGATTTTTGCCAGCATGGACGGTGAGGAGTGGACGCTGGTCAAGACCTTCGAGGGTCTGGCCAACGATACCAGGCTCAAGACCATCGACCTGGATGCCCCGGTGGCCATGCGTTACCTGAAGATCGTGGCCACCTCCACCTACTACAACAGCGAAGGGGAAAAGGACCGGTATTTCAGCGGCAAGATGCTGAACTTTTACGAGGACCCCACCATGGCCGAGGAGATCCCGGCCCAGATCACCTATTCCACCGAAGAGCCCACCCGGGAGGACGTGACCGCCACCCTGGTGCTGCCCGACGGCTGCCGCGCCGATGTGACCGAGCACGTGTTCACCGAAAACGGCAGCTACACCTTCACCTACTACGACGCCCTGAACCGGGAAAAGACCATTGAGGCCAATGTGCACTGGATCGACAAGACCCCGCCGGAAGGCCGTGTCGTCTACTCCTACGAGGGCTGGACCGCCGATTCCATCATTGCCAGCGTGGAGACCGAGGAGGATGTGACCTTCCTGGACGACTCCAACGGCACCTGGGCGTTCGACACCAACGGCAGCTATACCTTCCGCTTTGCGGACGCCGTGGGCAACGTCACCGAACTGAAGGCCGAAGTGAGCTGGATCGACAAGACCAAGCCCGCCGAGGAAGACATGGTGAGCATTGCCACCGGCGAAACCGCCGACACCGTGACCCTGAACATCGACCCCTCCGCCGTGGAGGTGGTGAGCGTGAACGGCGAACCCACCGACAGCAACATCCTCACCGTCACCGTGAACGGGCTGTACACCTTCCTGCTGCGTCTGCGGGATACCGGCTACGAATTCACCTACACCGTGCTGGTGGACTGGCTGAGCGGCGAGGTGCCCGAACCCACGCCCACGCCGACTCCTACCCCCACGCCGACCCCCAAACCGGAGGTGACCCCTTCCCCCAGCCCGGCGCCCACGCCCAGCACCACCC
>NZ_JACJJP010000042.1 GCF_016900095.1 Gemmiger formicilis | reverse complement strand
GCCCGGCCCTGCGCCTCAGCCGCCCCCCGCCCGTGCGAAAGTTTCCCCCCGCCGGGTGCGTCCGGTCCGTTCTCAGCCGGAACCCGACCCTGTCAAACGCCTGCGCCGCACCTCTGCGGGTTCGCGTCCCGTTTCCCAGGAATTGGACGATGCCATCGACCGCCTGGACAAACAGAAATAATACATACAACAGGCCGTGGCCGCCTCATGACGGCCGCGGCTTTTCTTGTGGGAGAATACCGCCATGTCCATGCCCAACATCCTGCAATCCGTCACAAAAACCGCCCGTCGTGCCCGTCAGACCCTGGCTGCCCAGCCGCCCCTTGCCCGCTGGCTGGTATATGGTGCTCTGCTGTTGGTGGGCATCCTGGCCGGCGGCGCCGTCACGGCCTACGGCGGCCTGCTTCTGGTGCTGCTCTTGTGGGCACTGTGTACCGGCACCCTCTGGCTGCTGCTGACCGCCGCCAGAAACGCCGCCTTCCCCGCCGAGCGCGGCAAGAAAGACCTGTTGTTCCGCCGCTGCCTGGCGGTGGGATCGGTGGTGGGCATCCTGGTCATTGCCGGGCTGGTATTCTACCGCCAAACGGTCTACGGGGAGGACGCCATCAACTATTATGCCAAGCAGAACCTGCTGTTCAACAGCTTTGCCACCAGCGGGTTCTACGGCGTCAGCAATCTGGCCGAAAACCTGCTCACCGCCGACTATAAGATGTTCATGAACCTGTTCATCAGCCTGCCCTATCTGTTGCTGCCCCGCACGGTGAACATGTTCATGGTCAGTTATGCCCTGACCTGTTTTGTGCCCATGTGGACCGCCCTGCTGCTGGTGGCCAGGCGACTGCAGCAGGCGGTGGCTCCCGGCCTGTCCGGAGCACAGCGGGGGCTTTACTATCTGGTGTGTATGGCCGCCATGGTGCTGTGGCCCATGTTCCTGTGGCCTGCCACCCACGGTATGCCCGACGCCTTCGGCCTGACCTTTGTGGCGGTGATCCTGCTGCTGTGCGCCGATTACCGGTTCGATACCCTGGAATGGCCCCGGCTGCTGGCTCTGTTTGCCGCCACCTTTGCCCTCATCCTCACCCGCCGGTGGTATATGTTCTGGGTGGTGGCCTTCTATCTGTGCTACGCTCTGGCCGTGCTGGCGGGCGCCGCCTGCCGGGGAGTGTTCCGCCGGGTGTTGGGCAACCTGCTGCGCTTCGGTCTGCCCTCGGTGGTGGTCATTCTGGTGGTGCTGCTGCCCACCTTCCGCACCATCCTGTCCACCGACTACGCCGATATCTATGGCGCCTACTACGGCGGGGGCTTTGTGCAGAACTGCCTTGGCCAGCTGAAAACCCAGGGCATCCTCTGGCTGCTGGTCTTTTTGGCGGGCCTGGTTCGGCTGCTGGGCCGCAAGGCCACCCGGGGCCCGGTGCTGGTCACCGGCCTGACCTCGCTGCTGGCCATGGTTCTCTTTACCCGCACCCAGTCCCTGGGGGACCACCAGAGCCTGATCCTGGCCCCGCTCTACCTGTTGGGCCTGTTCGGCGCGGCAATTTCGGTGTGCGCCGTGTCCAAAACCTGGGCTGCCCGGGGCGGTGCGGCGGTGCTGACCGTCTTTTTCGCCCTTAACACCGGCAACGCTTTGCGCCTGCCCGGGGCCAACGCCGCCACCATTCTGCTCAGCGGGGATAGCCTGGACCTGACCCGGCGCACCGACCTGGATGCCATGAAGGCCGTCACCGACTTTGTGCTGGACAACTGCACCGAGGAGGACACCGTCTATATCAATATGGATACCGACGGCTACAGCGGTTCCACCTTCGCCTACAGCGACCCGGCCCATCCTCAGCTGCAAAGCATGATCCTGTGGGAGAACAGTGTGCCTTCCACCCACGGATTTCCCACCGGCATCTGGTCATCCAAGTATGTGATGGTCACCGATAAGCTGGAGGAAGGCGGCCTGGTGGGAGCGGTGAACGTGGCCCTGCGCACCCAGACCCCCAGCAGCACCCATTACAGCTATGTGACCGAATTTCCCCTGCAGGATGGCATCGTGCTCTATTGTTATGAGCGGGTATCTCCGCCGGATGAAGCCGAAGCCGACTATTTCAAGCAGGTCTTTGCGGAGTACGACGCCCGCTGGCCGGAACTGTTCAGCCAGCGCATTGATGCGTATATGGCGGGCCAGGCCTGAAAACGAGAACCGGCTTGATACCGAATCGTAACTTGTTTTTGCCATTCCCTTGACGAAAGCACGTCTGCATGGTATATTTATAGGCAGAGTATCTTGGCTGATCGGGGTTTGCCCCATGGATTCCGGCAAGTTGGTTGCCGTATTGGTTTGAACGCAGCGGCCCGTGATAAGATGGACCGCTCAGTTGGCTGTGCGCCTGCGTTCCAAAAAGGAGGTCAGCTTCCCATTGAAGCGTTTTCTTTGCGTGGTTCTGATTGCCGCGCTGATGGTATTTTGTGCCGCCTGCGGCAGTGATCTGCTTTCGAGCGAACCGGAAGCCACCGCTGCTCCCACGGCGTCTTCGTCCCGCAATGTCCGCAGCGAACCGGTCAAGGTGACCGAGACCTATGCCAATGCGGACAACGTCACCGGTACACCTGCGGTGACCGAACCCCAGACCACCGAAACCGCGGTGGACACCCCCGAAACGGGAGATTTCCCGGTGGTGTATTTTGCCGGGGTGCTGGGCTTGATTCTGGTCTGTTCCGCCGGGCTGCTCATGCTGCGGCGTATCTGATCGCAACCTGGATCGTCAGGGGCGCGCACGGCGCGTTTGCCGGGCCGGTTTTTGCCGGGCGGCAGGCACGCGGTGGGCGCCCTGTTTCGTTTTGTACCTTGGCCGTAAGGAGGTCTGTTCCCCCATGCCCCGCAAACAACGCTACCGCCGCCTGCAGGGCGACAGCGCCTACTATCCCTTCGGCGCCCGCAAGTTCCTGCGCCAGAAACAGCGCCGCCATGCCCGCCTGCTGCGTTGGTGCGGTATCCTGCTGCTGTGTGCGGCGGCGGCGCTGATCATCCGCCAGACGATGTTCCGGGGCGGTCAGCCCACCCCGCCGCCGGCGGTGGCCACCGCCGAGACGGCGGCCATATCCACGGCGGAATCGGCTCCCCGGCCCACGGTGGCGGTGCGCCCGGCCACCGTGGATGCGCTGGCAGGGCAGGGAACCGCCAGCCCCGCCACACCGGAACAGGCCCAGCCCACCCCGTCACCGCTGCCCCAGGCGCAGGTACTGCCCCAGTACCGGGACCTGTATGAACAAAACGGCGACATGGTGGGATGGCTGCGCATTGACGGCACCGACATCGATTACCCCGTCATGCAGACGCCGGGAGACAACGAATATTACCTGCGCCGCGGATTCGATAAGCTGTATGCCACCTCCGGATCACTGTTTCTGGACGAGCGCTGCAGCCTGGGGCCGGACGCCACTGCCAACTGGCTGATCTACGGCCATAACATGAGCGACGGCAGCATGCTGGGACAGCTGGACCGGTACGCGGACCCGGATTTTTACGCCGAGCACCCCACCTTCACCTTCGACACCCTCACCACCCCGGGCACCTGGCAGGTGGTGGCGGTGATCCGCACAAAACTGGGGGCGGACGAACTGCCCTATTACACCTTCTTTGATGCGCAAGACCGGGCCACCTGGCAGCGCCGGGTGGATGCCATTCTGGACCTGGCCTTGTATGATACGGGGGTGACACCGGAATACGGGGATCAGCTGCTGACCCTGTCCACCTGCGGCACGTCCAGCTTTTACACCGACGAACGATTTGCGGTTCTGGCTGTGCGGACCGAGTAACGCCTCTTGCTTTTTGAGCGTGAATCCGCTATGATGATAACGTTATAAATTCAACCCGAAAAGGAGCCAAACAAAATGGCAGAATTCAAGTATGAGATTACCGAGCGCATTGCGGTGCTGTCCACCAACGCCAGCGGCTGGGAACGTCAGCTGAACATGGTCAGCTGGAACGGCAAGGAGCCCAAGTACGACCTGCGTGACTGGGCGCCGGACGGCAGCAAGATGGGCAAAGGCATCAGCATGACCAAGGAGGAATTGGTCACCCTGAAGGGCATCCTGGAAGAGATGGATCTGTAATGGAAGACTATCGCCAGCAGTTTATCGACCTGTACAACCAGCATATCACCCGCCCCGGCGCCGACCGCCTGCTGAAATGGCTGGACGGTACCGACTTTTTCCGTGCGCCCGCCTCCACCAAGTTTCACGGTGCCTGTGAGCACGGCCTGGTGATGCACAGCATCAATGTGTACAACGCCATGATGCAGCATTTCTTCACCGAGGGGGATAACCCCGAAACCTTTGCGGTGTGCGCCTTGCTGCATGATGTGTGCAAGGCCAACTTTTATAAGGTGGGCAGCCGCAACGTCAAGAACGACGCCACCGGCCAGTGGGAGAAGGTTCCCTTCTACCAGGTGGCCGACCAGCTGCCCTACGGCCACGGGGAAAAGAGCGTGTACCTGATCGAGCACTTCATGCGGCTGAAAACCGACGAGGCCATTGCCATCCGCTGGCACATGGGTGGGTTTGACGACGCGGTGCGGGGCGGCAGTTACGCCATCAGCGATGCGTATAACCGGTATCCGCTGGCGGTCAAGCTGCACACCGCCGACCTGATTGCCACCTACCTGATGGAACAGGGCACCAGTCAGGTGGAAAATGGTCATTGATCCAGAAGTAAGACACCCCGGTATCCGGATTTTCCGGATGCCGGGGTGTTTTGTTTATGGCTGCGTCACACGGCGGAATGATTTTGAAAGCAACGGCGGATTCTCGTTGAAAATGCCGTAATACGCCACAGCCACCCCTGGTTTTCAACGGGTTTCATCAGCTTTGTGAAAAAAGTCGGCTTTTTGCACCTGAAATCCCGGTATATGACACAAACAAGGGGTAAAATTACCGATACAATAAAAAGGGCTATGTGCCTTATACTGTATGTGAATGACTTTTTTTAGAAAAAATCAGGAATTTTATGGGAATAGAAGCCTGGTTGACAGGCTGACTTGGCAGAAATTATACTGATACTCAACGTATGAATCGGAGAAAAAGGTTCCATTGGGACAGGTTTGTTTCCGTTGAAAGGGTGAATGGAAGGGAGACCGGTATGCATCATTGGCTGCGGCGTTTTCATGATTTGTCTTTGTCCCGCAAAATGGTTTTGGGATTTTCCGCCTTGCTGCTGGCGGTGTGCCTGATCATGTTATCAGCGCTCAACATTTCGTTTGGCATCTACGATGAAAATCTTTATGAAAAGTCTTTGCAATCGCTGGACTTTTTCTCTCGCCAGGTCAATGACGAGCTGGATAACGTGGAGAACTTTACCTATGAACTGGCCGTCAGTACAGACTTGCAGGCACAGCTTTCCCATCTGAAGAACATCCCCTTTCACACGGCGGACTATAGCTATGCACTTTATCAATTGCGGTTGTCTTTGCTGCAGGAGATACATACCCACACGATTGTTAAAAATATACGGTTTATTGATGTGAACGGGAATGAAACCCTTGTGGGAACCGACACCGGTCCCCTGGAAACCCAACCGTTTCTGGAAAAACTGCATGCAGCCAAAGGTGCTTATGTGGTGGAAAGCCCCTCTTTGAATTATCCGTATATGATTGGCGGCCGGGACATCCGCAAGCATATTGACTACAGTATGGAGTATCTGGGCAGCTGCATTGTTACCTGTGATGCCGCCAGCGTTATTGAAAGTCAGATCAATGCAATGGCGTCCTCCTACGGTTCCATGTATGTAATCTCCGGTGAAACAATGGTCTACCGCAATGCACAGGACGAACCGCCGGAGGTAAGCGGAACGCAGGGATACAAGATCCTGAAAAAAGAGGGGCAGGCGTACTTCGTTTGCTGGCTTACAGATGCATCCACCGGATGGCTTTATCTGAATGTATTGCCATATACCCAGATTTTTGGTCAGACCATGGTGCTGCGGTATATCGTCGTGGCGGTGCTTCTGCTCATCTTTGCGGCGGGGTGTCTGTTCATTCGTGCCCTGGCCCGTCTGTTTACATTACCGCTGGAACGGCTGAGCAATTCGGTTCAGATTGTGGAAAATGATAATTTTCAAGCAGCGTTGGCCGTGCTTCCGGACCATCCCTATAAAGACGAAACCGGTCAACTGACAAGTGAATTTCGGGTGATGCTGCAGCGCATTGATGCGTTGATCCGGGACAATTATAAAAAGCAGCTTCTTTTACAGGAAACCCAATACAAGATGCTCCAGGCTCAGATCAACCCGCATTTTCTGAACAATACCCTGAATACGGTCAGTTGGATGATTCGTGCGGGACGCAATGACGATGCCACCCGCGTGGTGATTGAACTGGGCCAGCTTTTGCGCGCCGCTTTGTCCAAAGAGGAGGAGATGTTTGTTTCACAGGAAGTGCAGCTTGTAAAAAGTTATATTGCCATCCAGAAATTCCGTTACCAGGGCAGGGCGATTTTTCGTGTAGAAGAAAGCGGCCGGCTGGACGCGTGGACCGTGCCCAAAATGATTTTGCAACCTTTGGTGGAAAATGCCATCATCCATGGTGTGGAGAACAGTCTCACGCCCTGTGAAATCACCGTAACAGCCCGGGAAACAGATGGGAATATTCTGCTGGAAGTACACAATACCGGCCCGTGTATGACGCCGGAAGAACTGGATGCCGTGCGACGCTTTGAAGCCAAGCCGAAAGGACATGGCATAGGCCTGAAAAATATCTACGACAGACTGCACCTGTATTTTGAAAGTTTTGAGTGGACGATTGAAAGCTCGCCGGAAAGCGGAACTTCCGTGCGGATGATCTTGCCGAAAAAGGGGGAAAAAGACCATGTGCAAACTTCTGATCGTGGATGACGAAGAGATTGAACGGGAAGGAATGGCCAACTTTATTCCCTGGCAGGAGCAGGGAATAAAGTTGGTGGGAACTGCCTGGAACGGAATCCAGGGACTGGAAATGATGGAAAAATATCGCCCGGATGTTGTCTTTGTGGATGTGAAAATGCCGGTGATGAACGGCCTGGAAATGATCCGCCGGGCGCGGCAGACCTTTCCGGACACGATTTATGTGATCCTGTCCGGCTTTGGGGAATACGAGTTCACAAGCCGGGCTATGGAAGAGGGCGTGCGCCACTATTTGCTAAAGCCATGTGATGAACAGAAAATCATGGAAGTGATTGCCAAAATCAAGAAAGAACTGCAGAAAAGAAAAGCACAGCAAAATCTGGCGCAGAATGCAAGGCTTCTGCTGCCGCATGCCAAGGCGCAGATTTTTTGTGATCTGCTGTTGGGACGCGCCCAGGCCAATGGAACCACGACCCAGTATTTTTTGTCGGAATTGGGAGGTGTGGACTGTTCGGTCAGACTGATTGATGTGCGGCTGGCGCGGGGATTTGATCACCTGGAACAATTTGTGATCGGCAATATGATGGAAGATCTTTTGCCGCCCAAAACGTTGCTGTGCACCGGCGGTATGGAAAAGGATACGTTTTTGCTGATTTCCGCCCGGGCGCAATCACAGTTGAATGAGGCTCTGGCACGCTTACAGACAGAATTCCGGCGTTTTGAGACGGCGCCGCTGCAAATGGCTGTAAGCGGGCAGGGCAGCCCGGGCAATTTGTCGGAACTGTACAATCAGGTTACCGAACTGCTGGCCTTGGATGAACGAATCCGAACCGGTGTCTTGTGGTTCGGCGAAGGTGCTTCCTGTCCGGGCGGAAAAACCATCTTTGATTACCGTGCCATTCAGGAAGCGAAAACCTATGATGCACTGCTTTTGGAACTCTGCAAAGGTGTGGCCAAGATGCGGCTTTTCCGGTATCCTGCGGAAAAACAGGAACGGCTTTTTACTCTGGCGTGGAAACTTCTGGAGGCGGACAAACCTGCACCGGAACTTACCTTGTGCGGTATGGCGGAAGCCCTGGCGGAACAACTGGGAATCCTTCCGGAAACGGAGGAGGATCGTACCACCCAACAGATGCGCAAGATCTACGAAAGCATATACCGGCATCTGGAAGACCCGGAACTCAATCTGCGAAAACTGGCCCATGAGTATCTGTATATCAGTGAAGATCACCTCAGCCGTCTGTTTGTCAAAAGGACAGGAATGCGACTGACCTATTTTCTGGAGAATCGTCGGGTAGAGGTGGCCCGGGCCCTGCTGGAATTCGCACCCCAGACAACCAACGCCTGCCTGGCGGAATTGGTAGGGTATCCGCCGGACGGCCGGTATTTTGCAAAGGCATTCCGCAAGCAATATGGAAAAACCCCTGGCGAGTATCGGGAGCAGCTGCCGGGGAAATAACCCGGGATGCCGGTTTTCTGCACCATACTTCCCGGGTTTTTGCCTTTGTCCCTGCGTGAAAAAACAGTAGAATAGAATTACAGCAAAAGCATGCTTGACCCGAACAGCGAGAAGGACGCTTCTCCGTGGAGAATCTGAAAAGGAGCGAAACACAATGCGTAAACTTTGGAAACGCACCACGGCAATCGTTATGGCCAGCACCATGGCGCTGAGTCTGGCGGCCTGCAGCGGGGAGTCCGCTGCCAATTCTCAAGCGGGCGGTGATACCGCCACGGCGGAAGCCTCCTCCGCAGGAGAGGATATCACCCTGCGGATTACCTGGTGGGGCGGACAGTCCCGCCATGAGTATACGCAGCAGATTCTGGACAAGTATACCGAACTGCACCCCAATATTCACTTTGAAGCAACGCCTTCCGGCTGGGACGGTTATTTTGAAAAACTGGCCACGGATACGGCCACCGGCGCCATGCCGGACATTGTTCAGATGGATTACCTGTATGTGTCCACCTATGCGGCCAACAACTCTCTGGCAGATTTGACGCCTTATATGGAAGACGGCACCATGGATGCTTCCACCATTGATGCGGACATCCTGGCCAGCGGCAATATTGACGGAAAACAGATCGCCATGCCGCTTTCCACTTCTCTTCTGACAGTGGCATACAGCCCCACTTGTCTGGAAGCGGCTGGGGTAGAGGAACCTACCTCCGACTGGACCTGGGAAGATTTTGCCGCCATGTGCAGTGAAGTTCATGAAAAGACCGGATATCTCGGCACGTCCAGCGGCCCTGTGGACGATACCAACAACTTCAATTACTGGGTCCGCCAACACGGCGAACAGCTGTTTTCGGATGACAACAAGAGCCTGGGCTTTGAAGATGACCAGATCACAGTGGATTTCTTTAATCTGTGGAAGGGAATGATGGACGATGGTGCCGCTGCCGACCCCGATGAGTATGAGCAGCTGCTCGCGTTGGGAATCGAAGCCGGACCCATGGCTACAGATGAGTGCGGATACTATATAAACTGGAACAACTATACGACGCTGATGGCCAATGTAAACGATAACCTGAAAATGGTGACCCCGCCCCAACTGGAAGGCGGTGAGAACGGCCTGTGGATGAAACCGGGCATGTTCTTCTCGGTGGCCGAAACCTCTCAGTACAAAGAGGAGTGCGCAGCCTTTATTGATTGGTTTATCAATTCGGAAGAAGCAAACGCCATCATGATGGGCGAGCGCGGCACGCCTGTTTCTTCCACGGCCCGTGAGTATCTGATCAACTCCGGCAAGCTGACAGAACAACAGCAGCAGATGTTTGACTATGTCGATCAGGCGGCACCCCTGTGCGGGGATACCCCGGCGCCGGATCCGGTAGGTATTGCGGAAGTCAACCAGGCGTTCAAGGATGCGGCTTACAGCGTTTTCTATAACCAGGTATCCGCCGAAGATGCGGCGGCTTCTTTCCGGCAGCAGGCAAATTCCATTTTGGCGGCCAATAACTGATCCTACGGTCACGGGGGGGGGGGGACTCGCGTCCTCCCCCTGCTTTTATAAAAAGGAGGGCACATTGTGGCAATGCGGAAAGCAAAATCTTTACAAGAAACGCAACATTATTCCGCCAAGGATAATGCGGTGGGATATCTGCTCATGACCCCTTGGCTCATCGGGTTTATTCTCATGTGGGCCATTCCTGCCGGTATGTCCATTTACTACTCTTTTACGGATTATAATCTCTTGTCTGCACCGAACTGGGTGGGCTTTCAGAACTATGTGACGATTCTTACGACAGATACCAATTTCCGGCAAGCTTTGTTCGTGACGTTGGGATATGTGTTTGTCATGGTTCCTCTTCGCTTGATTTTCGCACTGTTTGTGGCCAATCTTTTGAATAAAAAGCATGTGGGCATGGCCATGTATCGGGTTCTGTACTATGTGCCCTCCATTATTGGCGGCAGCATTGCCGTTTCGGTTGTGTGGAAACAGATTTTCGGCAATCAGGGTGTCATCATGAGCCTGTTGGAACGATTCGGTATAGAGCAGGAGTATTCTCTTGTGGGCAACCCCCGAACGGCTCTTTTTGTGATCATCCTCATGGGGGTTTGGCAGTTCGGTTCTTCCATGCTGATCTTCCTGTCCGGTCTGAAACAGATTCCCGATGCCCTGTATGAATCTGCGGCCATGGACGGAGCCACACCCATCCAGCGGTTCTGGAAAATCACCATACCTATGTTGACCCCCACCATCTTCTTCAATTTGATTCAGCAGATCATCAATGGGCTCCGAATCTTTACCGAAAGCAAGATCATCACGGACGGCGGCCCCATGAACAGTACATTGACCTATGTGCTGTATCTGTACCGCACCGCATTTACCAATTTCCACATGGGCTATTCCTGCGCATTGGCCTGGATCATGGTCCTGATTATCGGCTTGGCCACAGTTCTGCTGTTCAAAACACAGAAGTCCTGGGTCTATTATGAAGCACAATAAGGGGGAACAACAAATATGGTCGGCGAACATAAAAACAAACGTTTGAGCGCGGTGTGTTTCCATGTATTCTCTCTGCTTCTGGGATTTCTGATGATCTATCCGCTGCTGTGGCTGTTGGCCAGCTCTTTCAAATCCAACGATACCATGTTCCACAATACCTATTCCCTGATTCCGGAAAGCTGGGACATCATACAGAACTACAGCAGCGGCCTGGAAGGCGTGGCAGGATACAGCTTCCTGCATTTCTTCAAAAATTCGGCAATTGTCACGGTGGTGGCAGTGGTCACAACCATTTTCAGTTCTCTGCTGGCCGCATATGCGGTTTCCCGCATACGTTTCCGCGGCGCCGGTTTTTGGTTCGGATGCATCATTATGACCATGATGATTCCCAGCCAGGTTATGGTGGTGCCGCAATATATTATCTTGCGTGCTCTTCATTTAAATGATACATTGGTAGCAATGATCCTGCCTTGGTGTTTCGGCAGCGCCTTTTTCGTTTTTCTGATTGTTCAGTATATGCGGGGTATTCCCCGGGATCTGGACGAGGCGGCCATGATTGACGGGTGCGGCAGAATTGGCATTTTGTTCCGTATTCTGGTGCCGGTTGTACAACCGGCCATTGCTTCGGCGGCCATCTTCGCTTTTTACTGGATTTGGCAGGATTTCTTCCAGCCGCTGATCTTTGTGGGCAGTCCCCGGAATTATACGATTCCTTTGGCGCTGAACATGTATACAGACCCAAACAGCTTCAACAATTACGGCGGGCTGTTTGCCATGTCTGTGGTTTCTCTTCTGCCAGTCATCCTGGTGTTTATCAAGTTTCAGAAGTATCTGGTAGAAGGCATTGCCACCGATGGCATCAAAGGCTGACATGGCCCGCCGCAGGCCTGCGCGGTATAAAAAAGGAGAGTCCTTATGAACTTGAACCGGAATACACGGATTGACTGTGCGGAACCGACGGCACCGGTGCAGTGGGCGGTGGAAGTCCTGTACCGTGACCTGAAGACGGTATGCCGCCCCACCCGAAAGCCCGGCGGTGTGATCTGCCTGCAGCAACACAACTGCCCGCCCGAAAGCTGGGAATTGGTTGCCGAAAAAGAAAAGCTAATCCTGCGTGCCGGAGACAATCGAGGGTACATCTACGGTTTGCTGGCCATCAGCCGGCGGCTTCTGGGGGTGACGGATTTCTGGTTCTGGAATGACCAGCAGTTTTCCCCCGTGGAAGAAATCCCTGTACCTGCGGATTTTTCCCTGGGCAGCCGTCCGGCAGCCGTGAAATGGCGCGGCTGGTTTGTGAACGACGAAGTCCTCCTGCACAGATGGCAGCTGGACGGAAGTCGGGAAAAGCCATGGGAAATGGTTTTTGAAGCGCTGCTGCGCTGCGGGGGCAACATGGTCATTCCGGGTACAGGGGAAAACGCCCTGCGGTATCGTGGTCTTGCCCAACGTATGGGGCTGGCGGTGACACATCATCATGCCGAACCATTGGGAGCAAGGATGTTCGGGGAAGCCTATCCGGACCTGGAACCCCGCTACGATCAGTATCCCGCTGAGTTTGAGGCGCTGTGGGCCGAAGCGCTGGAAGAACAGGGGAATGATGTGGTGTGGAATCTGGGCTTCCGCGGACAGGGGGACCGGCCGTTCTGGGCGGATGACCCTCGCTATGACACGCAACGGTCCCGGGGCCAGCTGATCAGCGCCGTGATCCGACGCCAGTATGAGATGGTACAGCAGCGCTATCCCGGTGCGGCCTGCGCCACCAACCTGTATGGGGAAATCATGGAACTGTACCGTGCCGGCTGCCTGCAGCTGCCGGCAGGGGTGATCAAGATCTGGGCGGATAACGGATACGGCGCCATGGTCAGCCGCCGGCAGGGAAACCATGACCCCCGGGTACCGGCCTTGCCCGCGCCGGAGGACGAAGGCCCCCACGGGATTTATTACCATGCTTCTTTCTATGACCTGCAGGCGGCCAATCATATTACCATGCTTCCCACATCGCTTTCCTTTGTGGAACGGGAACTGGAACGGGTACGGCACAGCGGGGCCAACGATTATTGGATCATCAACTGTTCCAATGTCAAGCCCCATGTGTTTACATTGGCCTATATTGCCCGTATCTGGCAGGAAGGCACCGTACCGGCGGAAACCTTCCTGACCGACTATACCTGCCTGTACTACGGTGCCCAGGCGCAGCAGGCCGCCGGGTATTTTCGCCGGTATTATGCCTCGGCCATTCATTTCGGTCCTCACGAGGATAACGTGGCGGGCGACCAGTTTGCCAATTACCCCGCCCGCCTGCTTGTCAGCCGATATATGCGGGGTGGCGCAGAACCGGAACATGAACTGGACTGGGCGGCACCTTTTGCCACGTTGGAAGAGCAGGCCAGGTGGTACCGGGATCTATGCGGGCAGGCCGTGCAGCGCTATGGTGAGCCGGAACCGGCTGCGTCCCCGCTGCTGGCCGACAGTGTGCTGTTGCAGATGGAAATTTACCGTCGCTGCTATGCCGGCGCGGTGCTGGCGGCTCAGGCCGTTCTGGATGGGCTGCATGGAGAATACAAGGCAGCCTTCCTGAAAGCCGGGGACGCCCGGGAGGAATATCTGGCGGCGGATGCCGCTATGCGCAGCCGGGAGCACGACCACTGGAAAGGCTTTTACCGGAATGAATGTCTGACGGATGTGAAACATACAGCCTGGCTGCTGCGCACCCTGATGGGATACCTGCGTAACCAGGGCGATGGCCCATACTTTTACACATGGCAGCGTGACGTGCTGTATACACCGGCCCAGGCCCGGGTGATGCTTATTACCAATATGGAAAATCATATGGAAGATCTGGAGCTTTATCGGGCCTTGCGCAAACAAAAGAATCAATGACAGACCATCGGATGACTTTTGAAGAAAAGTTATCCGATTTGTCTGTCGTCAGGGAAAAGGCAGGAAAAATCCCCCCTTACCTTTCAGAAAAGGAGCTGCTTTTATGGAAAAACAGACGATTTCGTCTTGTGCCACCGCCGATTCCGTCACGCTGTACTGGGAACCGCTGACGGATGCACCGGGCAAGTGTTTCTATCGCATTTTTGTGGATGGCTGTTTGGAGGCGCAGACACAGCACACCCATTATACAATGACCGGCTTGCAGCCCGGTACAGGGTATGGGGTAGAAATCCGGGTGGGGGAGACGGTGCTGGGAAACTGCCGGGCCGAAACCACACCCCGGCGGCGCCGGCTGGATGTAACCGGATTCGGAGCGGTGGGGGACGGAAAGACCATGAACACCGCTGCCATACAGAAAGCCATTGATGCCTGCGGCGGGGAGGAAGAGGTGTACATCCCGGCGGGCATTTATTGTACGGGCGCCTTGCGGCTCCACAGCAATATGGCCCTTTACCTGGAAACCGGTGCGGTGCTGCAGGGCAGTGAGGATCCCGACCTGTATGCCCCGCGGATCTGGTCCCGGTTCGAAGGTGTGGAGCAGGAATGTTACCAAAGTCTTCTGAATCTGGGCACCCTGGATCATGGGGCCGGGCCCAACTGCCGCAATGTCCTGATTTATGGTCACGGCACGATTTCCGGTGGCGGTAGAGTGCTGGCGGAAGAAACCATCCGCCGGGAACGGCAGCGATTGAAAGAGTATCTGGACCGGAATGCCGACCTGGTTGCCAGCTGTGAAAATGAAAATACCATTCCCGGACGAGTGCGCGGCAGACTGGTGAATATGAGCAACTGCGAAGATGTGCGCATAACGGGACTTACATTGCAGAACGGTGCCAGCTGGAACGTTCACATGGTCTACAGCCGCAATATCATCACCGACCATTGCGTGATCCGCTCAGCGGGAATCTGGAACGGCGACGGGTGGGACCCGGATTCCAGCGAAAACTGCACCTTGTTCGGCTGCCGGTTTGCAACGGAGGATGACATGGTGGCCATCAAGTCCGGCAAAAACCCGGAAGGGAATTGGGTCAATCGTCCCACCCGGCATATCAGAATTTTTGATTGCTCCAGCGCTTTCGGGCACGGCATTGCCATTGGCAGCGAGATAAGCGGCGGTGTGGAGGATATTAAAATCTGGGACTGCGATATAGCTCGTTCTTCCAACGGAATCGAGATCAAGGGCACGCCGAAGCGGGGCGGTTATGTGAGGAATGTTGTGGTGAAGGACAGCACCTTCCCCAGATTGCTCATCCATTCGGTCCTTTATAACGATGATGGCGAACCCGGTCCCCATCCGCCGCGGTTCAGCAGCTGTACCTTTGAACGGCTGGTGCTCACGGGTGTTCGACTGGAAAAAGAAAACACCGAAGAAGTCCGGCCCATTGAAATCGAGGGGTTCGATGAGCCGGGATACGAAGCGCAGGATCTTCACATCCGGGATTGCGTCCTTTGCGGACCCATCCACGAAGTGGTGGTCAACAACTGTGCAGGCATTTCTCTGGAAAATCTGACCTGCAAAGAACTCCTCTAACAGATGACCGGGACCGCACTGCGGTGCGCCGGCCTGTTCGCCTCCTCTTCACAGTAAATCCAAAAGCAAAACCCCGTGACGGGATACGTCAAGGGGAAAAATAAGAGGGGGACCCCACAAAACTTTGCAGGCAAAATTTTGTGGGGGAGAGGAGGAATGACGGAACGGTATGAGAAAAGCCCGGACATATGTCCGGGCTTTTTGAATGGAGTGTAGTCCATTCCGACGTGGAGCAGGTGAAGGGAGTCTCCCGCGGCCTAAAGAACAGTCCACCGGACTGTTCTTTGCACACTGCGGTGCGCCGGCCTGTTCGCCTCCTCTTCACAGCAAATCCAAAAGCAAAACCCCGTGACGGGATACGTCACGGGGTTTCACTTTTGGAGCAGGTGAAGGGAGTCGAACCCTCGTCCTCAGCTTGGAAGGCTGATGTACTAGCCGTTGTACGACACCTGCACGGTATTTGATATTATACCTGTACAGATGCCGGTTTGTCAAGTCGAAACCGGGAAATTCAATATTCCTTTTTTGTGTAGATCTGGGTGCTGATCTTCCAGCTGAGGAGAAACAGCACCAGCCCAACGGCCAGAGACCCTCCTGTGACCAGAAACAGAACGGCGGTTTCACTCAGTGCGGGGGCTGCACGGAAAAGGGGATCGGCAACAGTTTCAACGGTCTCAGAGCCCACGAAGGCAATGGCGATGATCAGGGCTATGGCCAGAATGACGCCGGACCGTGCCCGGACAGCGCCGATCTTATAGGAAAGAAGATAGCTCAGTGCATAATAGGCCATGACCAGGCCCAGGGTGATCAGGCACCCGCTCAGGTTGTACGCCAGATTTTCCGTCATATGCCCCTTGAACAGGTCGCACAGGGTCAGAAGGAATTCCACCAGTACAAACAGGCCGCCCATCCAGCCCAGGGCCAGCAGGTATTTGGCCCCCACAATCTGTCCGGGGGATAACGGCAGGGTCCGGGCGTAAGCGTCCCAATGACTTTGCTCATCAAAAACAAGGGTGGAGGTGGTGTACATACCGCCCACAAAGAGCAGCGCAAACAACATGAAGGGGGTATCCATGGTAAACGCCATGGCCGAATACAACAACACCAGCAAAATAAAATTCTTGCGGTATCCGGACCAGATGACCATCTGGTCTTTGTACAATAAACCGATCATGATAAATCCCTCCCGGAAATGCGGTTTGGATGGGGGACAATTCTTCTTGGCGGATATCAGAACTGCTTTCTTTTGTATACCAGGATGCTTGCCGCCCAGCTGGCCAGAAACAGCAGCAGGCTGGCCAGGCAGGCACCGCCAACCAGCCACCAGAAATGCCGGTTTCTCATCCATTGGGTCAGCGAGCCGTACTCCACTTCCATGGTCACGGTCTGTTCTGTGGCGGAATCCCAGATCTGGTCGGGGCCGCGGAAGCCGAAAAAGCGCTGGATGGTCTGAACCTGTTCCGGGGAGAGCAGCACCGTGACGGCCATGGCAAGCACGGCCAAAAACAAAATCAGAATCATGACAACGGTGCGTGCGCGTTCGCTGCCGTACCGGTAGGACAAAGGCAGGCTCAGCGAAAAGTAGAGCAAGGCCAGAACGGCCGCGGCCAGCATACCCACAAAGGCTTCCGCCATGCTCATGGTACCCCGGACAACCCCGGGAGAGAACAGAAAGGCAAACAGGCCCAGCACAAAACCGGCGGCAACGGCAAACAGCCCCAACAGATACTTGCCGCCCACAATGGCGGCGGGGGAGACCGGCAGGGTATGGGCATACATATCCCAGTGGCTTCTCTCGTCAAAGCTCACGGCGCTCTGGGCGTATACGCCCAGGATGAATACCATGGCATACAGCATAAAGGGCATATCCAGCAGCAGGGCCATGCCCAGATACACAACCACAAGCAAAAGCAGATTCCGCTTGTACTGGCTGAACAGGGTGCTCCAGTCTTTGAACCACAGCCCGCTCATTGTCCGTCCCTCCCGCTGTAAAAGCGCATGATGTCGTCAATGCCGGCGGGATCGCACACAGCGCCCGGCAAAAGGCGCTGCACCGTTTCCCGGCCTTTGACCAGGGTTTCGCACCCGAAGGCACCCTTTTTGGTAAAGACGGCCACCCCTTCGGGCAGACGATGCAGGTCCGCTTCGCCGCAGCGCAGCAGGCCGTATTCCTGCATCAGGGCGTCCTTGTCCTCGTGGAAGAGCAGCTGCCCGTGGTGCAGGTAGGCAATGGAATCGGCAATCTGTTCCAGGTCACTGGTGATGTGGCTGCTCATCAGGATGGAATGATTTTCATCCTGGATGAACTCCAGAAACAGGTCCAGAATTTCCCCGCGTACCACCGGGTCCAGTCCGGCGGTGGGCTCGTCCAGCACCAGAAGATCCGGCCCGTGGGACAGCGCCGTGGCCAGGCTCAGCTTCATCCGCATGCCCCGGCTGTATTCCTTCACCGGTTTGCGGGCGTCCAGCCCGAACCGCTTCAGATATCCGGCAAAGGTATCCCGGTCCCACCGGCCGCCGAAAATGCCCGCCATGCTGCGGCCGATCTGTCCCGCGTTCATTCCTTCATAGAAATAGGCGTCTTCAAACACCACGCCCAGCCGGGCGCGGATGCCGGTGTCCCGGGGATCTCCGCCCAGCAGGCGGGCCCGGCCTGCGTCCGGCAGGTTGACCCCGGTCAGAATCTTCAGGGTGGTGGTTTTGCCGGCACCGTTTTCGCCCACCAGACCCACAATGGTCCCGGCGGGAACCGTCAAATCCAGCGGTCCCAGCTGGAAATCTTTGTATACTTTCTGCACCCCGTGCAGTTCGGCAGCGTTGTCAGGCATGGTTCAGCCCTCCCACAAAAGCTGTAATGTCTCGCTCACTTCGGCCAGACTGATGCCGCCCCGGCGGGCGGCTTCGATGGCGTTCTGCAGATGTCCTTCCACCTGCTTCAGGCTTTCCTCCCGGTGCAGTTCGGGATTCTGCGGCGCCACAAAGCTGCCGCGTCCCGGCATAGTGCGGATAAACCCTTCTTCTTCCAGGTCCTCGTAAGCGCGTTTGGTGGTGATGACGCTGATGCGCAGCTCCTTGGCCAGCAGACGGATGCTGGGCAGTGCGTCTCCTTCTTTCAGTTCGCCGGCCAGGATCTTGTCCTTGATCTGCCGCGTGATCTGCGCGTAGATCGGCTCGCCGCCGGCGTTGGAGATGTAAAGCTCCATGGAGTCCCTCCTTCGGGCAGGAAGATGAACTGTTCATATCCTATATACACAGTATATACGGCGTATATACAGCTGTCAATAGTTTCCACAAAAAAATCTCTGTCCAACGGCGCGGCGGCTTTGCGCCGGCGGTGTGTTTCTGGTATAATACAAACAAGAAATGCAGCGCCCCGCCGGCGCAGGAAAGGACGTATCCGCCCATGAAACCCGACACCCCCTCCCAGCCTTTTTACCGCCGCATCCATCTGCGCCACAAGGAACGCCGGGCCACCCAGATCATGCGTGATCAGGTGGCAGCGGTCGCCAGCCTTCTGGAAATGCTTCTCTCGGTCATGGTATTGGTGGGGCTGCTGGTCAGCACCATCCCCATCGCCCAGGAGATGGTCTCTCTCTGGTTTTCGGACAACACCGATGCTTTCCAGACCTTTCTGGGACATGCCTTCAACCTGGTCATCGGCATCGAGTTCATCAAGATGCTGGCCAAGCACAGTCCCGGCAGTGCGCTGGAAGTGCTGCTGTATGCCATTGCCCGCCAGATGATTCTGGGCCACGGTTCGGCGGTGGAAAACCTGATCAGTGTGGCCTCCATCGGCCTGATCTTCCTCATCCGCAAGTTTGTGTTTGTGCCCAGTTTCGGCTCCACCATGCCGGACGGCCATACCGCTCCCGACCTGGCGGAAAGCAACCATCACGATGGTGACGAGACCTTCGGCTGAACAAAAAACAAAAGAAAAACACCCGCGGCGTCTTTCCCTGAACTGCCCCAGAATTAGTAGACATGAATAAAAAGACCCTCGTGTAGTGGGGACCTTAACAGGACTGGCGAAGCGTAAGCGGAGC
>NZ_JACJJP010000041.1 GCF_016900095.1 Gemmiger formicilis | reverse complement strand
GGGGTGGGCGTAGGCGTCGGGCTGGGCGTCGTGGTGGGCTGCAGGATACTGGTGTTGGTGAAGGTGATGACCGTGCCTCCCGCCGGCAGTTCCAGCTGCAGTTCGGTGGCCTGCACCGGGTCCTGCCCGTTGCGCTGCACCGTGGTGGTGTAGTCGGGGTCGGGGGTTTCGGCCACGGTGCACAGGGTACCGGGGTCCAGCCCCTCAATGACCAGGGTCTCGCCGTGGCGCAGGGCGGTTTCGGCGGTGCCCATCTCGCTGAACAGCAGCCCGCCGTGTTCCCCGGTGACGGGGGTGCCCTCGGGGTTGGACAGGGTCAGGGTGAAGGCAAAGGGCCGCTGCCGGTCCCCCAGTTTCCCCTCCACCACCTTGCCCACGGTCAGGCGGGTGGGGTCATCCCGGAAGCGCACGATGGTGCTGCGGGAAAACAGGTTGCTGATGTCCTGGCCACCCAGGTCGATCTTCAGGTCCTGGTCGGTGCCGGCGGCGTAGTTCTGGGTGATTTTCAGCCGGGACCACCCGGCGTTGATGAGAAAGTATACCGGGTCCCCGGGGGTGGTGGGGCCGTATTCCAGAATCTGGTTGTTGCTGTAGTAGGAAAGCGCCAGCGGCGGCAGGCCGGAGGCCGTCCACACGGCCCAGTCGTTGCCGGTGCCGGGGGTGTAGCTGTCGGCGGTGTACAATGCGGCGTTGATGTCGGTGAGGGTGGCGTTGATGTCGTCGGGCACGGCAAACTGCAGCATGCTGCGCACCACCTTGCCCACACCCCGCAGCACCGCCACATCGTCGTCGGGGGTGCCGGCATCAGCGTAGACGTCGGTGTTGTCCACCACCACTTCCACCAGCTGGGTGGACGGCGCATATCCGTCCGGGGCGGTGGTTTCGGCCAGGTAGTAGGTGCCCGCGGGCAGGATTGACTGGTTGTGGGGAAAGACCCCCGCCCCGTTCAGGGTGATGATGTCCCCGGCATCCTGGCTGAGGTCGGCGGTGGTGACGGTATCGTAGGGCTGGGCGCCGGGGTTCAGCTGTCCGTCGGTGACATCGGCGGCGCGGTAGAGGGCGAACCCGGCCCCGATGAGGGGTTGGGCGTCATCCTCCCCCACCTTCTGCACAAACAGATAGTTCTTGATGTCCGGCACAAAGAGCCGCACCGAAAATTCCCGCTGGAATTCCTCGTTTTCCTCCACGGGGTCGGCGTTGAGCCGGACGGTATCGGCGGGGGTGGCCGCCGCCAGGGTGGGGGCCGAGGTGCGGTAGAAGGCCACGGTATACTGGGCGTTGTCCCCGTCCAGACGGCCGTTGGTGGCCAGCACGTAGTAGTAGGTCAGGATATCCCCGGGCAGGTTGTCGATGGTGTCCTTGTAGGCGCCGCTGCTGTCCAGGGTGAACAGATAGGGGTTGGCCCGGGCGGCCTCCAGCACCGCCTGCATGTCGGTGGAACCGGCCACCTGCCAGCCGGTGATGGGGTCGCCGGACACGGGATACCAGTCGCTTTGGGTGCTGCTGCCGCTGCCCGACGCGTTCTGCCGTTTGAGCACCACCGCAAAATAGGTGCCGTTGTCGGCGGAATAGGTGGTGCCGTCGATGCCCTGGGGGTTGTCCGGCAGGGTGACGGTGACAACGGGGCTGGCGTAGGCGCCGGTGTCCCAGGGATTGGCCGAAAGCAGGGTGGCCAGTTCGGGGTAATCCTCCGGGAAATAGAGCTCAATGGGCGGCGGGGAGCGATACCCTTCGGGGGTGACCGTCTCCACCAGCACAAACTTGCCGGTCTTGCCGGTGCCGCCGTACTCGTTTTTCAGGTTGTTCAGGCTCAGCAGGGTGCCGTCCGGGTTCTGGAAGACAAAATACCCGTTGGCCCCGGTGACGCCGGTGGCAATCAGGTCCTGGGGCGTGTAGGAATAGTCCTCGCCAGCGTAGTACAGCCGGTATTCCGCCCCGGGCACCGGGTCGCCGATCTGGTCGATCTTGATCAGGTCGCTCTGGGGGATGGAAGCCAGGTTGAATTTCAGCTTCATGTTGGAGTCGTAATTGCCCCGCTCCAGATAAAAGAACTTCAGGGTGTGGTAGGTGTCGTCGGCAAAAGTGTCCGACCCGGTGTTGGTCCAGGGCACACCGGCGGCTTCGAACTTGTCCCGGATGGTGCCGTCCGGGCTGCCGTTGACCGTCACCTGCCCGTTTTCAAAGTCGATTTTCAGCGAGGCCGCATCGTGGATGCCGCCCAGGTCCCCCACCAGCACATTGTCGATGAAGACCCACACATCGTCGTCGCCGGTGAACTCGTAGGTCACGGGGGTGCCGCCGGGGGTGCCGTCCACCGTGCCGTAGGGCTGCTGCACAAACCGGGTGGTCATGGTGACCCCGAAATAGTGGTTGAGGGCGGCGTTGTTGGAGCGCAGGTCCTTGACCTGGCTGTAGACGTTGAAGGGAAAGAACTGTCCCCGCTGCCCCGACGCCCCGCCGGAATTCACCCCGGGGGCATCGTACAGGATAAAGGCGTTGGTGCTTGGGTCATACTGGGCAAAGTTCAGGGCGCTGTCGTAGTAATAGTAGCCCTGGTCGTCGATCTGCAGCAGGTCCCGCACCCCCGGGTAGGACGCCTTGCCCGGGTTGGCCTGGGTGGGGTTGAACAGATAGGCCAGAGACTGGTCCCCCTGGCTCAGGATGGGATAGCCGTTGTCCAGCAGGTCCTGGACGATGCCGGTGCGGGGCTTGGCACTGCCGGTGTAGTCGTTGATGCCGCCGTTGGGCCGCCGGGGTGCCGAGGCGGTGAACTGCAGCAGCTTGCCCTGGTTGATTCCCTGGTCCATATCGGGGGGATTGACGTTGTCGGGGGCGTCCTGGGTGGTGATCCAGTAATCAAAGAGATTGATGGTGGTTCCCACCGGCGACACCGCGTTGGTGAGCACCGCGTCCGATGCCAGCGGCGCCGGGGCGGCGGGCAGGGATGCGGCCTGGACGCCGGTTTCGGCGGTGGCGGATTCTCCGGTGGCGGTCTCGGCGGTGGCCGAAGGATTTTCCCGGGGAATGGGGGCCTGTTCCGCCCGGGCCGGGGTCAGGGCCGGTATGTACATGACGGCGGCCAGAACCAGCGCGCCCAGACGTTTTGCCCATGGTTGTGCGTGTGTTTTCGTGTTGCTCTCCACCTTCCCGTTTGGTTGCGAGCGGGAGCTTTCCCCCGCCGTTGCCTGTATTATAGCGGGCGGCGGGTGCGGTTTGTGGCGGCTTGTGTCGCGGCGGTCCGGCTTTTGGCCCAACGGGCGGGATGGCGGGTGTTTGAGGCAAAAAAAGGGCCCTGCCCCAAAGGGCAGGGTCCCTGAAAATCGCACATTCAGGATTGTGTGATCAGTTCCACGGCCTTTTCCAGCAGTTCATCCCGGCCCGCGGCAATGCCCTCCACGGTGGGGGTGCACACCACGTCCGGCTGCAATCCCACCCGCTGGGTCTCTTCCCCTTCGGGGGTCAGCACACCGAGAGTGGTGAACCGGGTGCTGCATCCGCCGGGCAGCCTGATGTACAGGGCGTCGCCGTCGGCCCCCACCGAGGGGCTGCCCACCACCACCGCGCCGGGGGCCTGCCGCAGGGACATGATGGCAAATTCCGCCTGGCTCTGGCTGGTTTCGTCCATGAGCAGCACCACCTTCCCGGTGTACAGGGGAACCGGTTCCGTGCTGTCGGACAGCCCCTGCTGGGCCATGGCCCCCGCCCCGCTGCTGTAGGTCATCTGAAAAAAACGTCCCGGGTCCGCCAGACTGGGGACCTCCAGAATCGCAAAGGCCGTGGGGTTGGGGTTCAGGTACTCGGCCAGCAGATAGGTGATGACCACCGACGGATACTGACGCAGGTCCACCACCAGGCCGTCGGTATCGGCAAAGGTTGTCATCAGCTCTTCCAGCTCCCCTTCCTGCAGGGTGCCGGGGGCAATGTAGCCGATGCGCCCGTCCTCCAGCAGACCGCTTTCGGCGGGGGCGGGGCCTCCGTAATAGCCTGTGCGGTTGGCCACCTCCACCGTCAGTTCCTCCCCGTCTCGCCGCAGGGTGACCCGGGAGGTCTCCCCGGCCACGCTCATCAGGGGATAGAACAGGACATTGGCGAACTTGTCCGGTTCCGGCAGGGGGAAATACCCGCTCAGTTCGGCGATGCGGTCGGCCATGGTCATCCCGTCCACCGCCAGCAGCACATCCCCGGGCTGCAGGGTCTTGCAGTCGGCAGGCACCGCCTTCACCACCACTTCCCCGTCGATGGAAAGGAAGGTGCAGGGCAGGCAATGGTTGCCGTAAAAACGCACGAAACTCAGGTCGGGGGTTTCCAGCATCACATGGCCGTCCCCGGTCTGGGCGGTCAGACGGCCCAGGGCCCGCTCGTACCCGGTCCGGTCCCGGGCCGCCAGCATGTCGTCGATGGCGTTGCGCAGGGCCTGGTCCCAGTCGATGCGGGTGATATCCACGTTGGGCGAGAAATATTCGAAAGCGTTCCAGAACCGGAAGGCCCCCAGCAGCCGCAGGCCGTCGTCGGTGCCGTCAAAGTCCGGCCAGGGATCCTCGTTGGAAAAATCCACCCGGCCGTCTTCCCGGGCGGTATAGGCGTAGGTCCAGTCCCCCGCGTGGGTGCGGGACAAAGTTTCCAGGTAAGCACACAGCCCCTCACCCAGAAATGTCCGGTCGGAGATCCAGCTGCTGTCGTTCCGGGTGCCCGGGGCGCCGGCCAGCATCTCCAGTTCGGATTGGGCGGCCTCGGCGGTGGCCTGTTCAAAGGGGAACCGGTTCAGCCAGTCCAGAAGGACGGTGTTGACGGCCTTCTCATCCGTGGCCTGCAGGACCTGGGGCATCACCCGGAAAAGCTCCGCATCCCAGTTGATCTGCCCCGCAATGATGGACGGGTGGCGGTATTTCACATACCCCCACACCTTGGCCAGCTTGTACAGGGATTCTTTCTGCAGGGCGGTGGCGTCCTCCAGCACAATGCCCGACCCGCGGGCAAACTCCGTGTCCAGTTGCCGGGGCAGCCGGCCCTCGTTGGGGTCGCCGCGCATCACCATCAGCACCGCGGCACAGACGGCCAGCAGCACCCCGCACAGAATCAGCCAGAAATACCGGCGAATGGTCTTCTTCATGAGGTTTCCTCCTTTGGAAAGGGATGTTCAGGCAGCGGCCAGACGGTCGACGCAGCGCAGCATCCGCCGCAGCACCCAGAGGGTGAGCACCAGCCCCGCCAGCCCCACCAGACCGCTGATGATCAGGTTGTATTCCGAAGCCCCCTGCTGCCACGTCGGGGTGAATAAAACTGGAAAGCCATTGACAAAGATGTGAACCACAATACCGTACACCACCGACCCGGTGTACCAGCACAGATACCCCAGCACCAGCCCGGTGATCAGGGTTTGGGGCAGCTTGAACCAGCTGTGCCCCCAGCCGAACAGCGCGGCCGACAGCACCACCGCCAGCTGCCAGGGGAGTCTCTGGCTCAGCCCGGTGATAAGCCCCCAGCGCACCACCACTTCTTCGGTGATGGGGGCCAGAAGGACCAGATACAGGAGCTGCATGGGCAGCGGCCCCATGATGAAGGAGGTATCCCACTCCGGCCGGAACAGCAGCATCATAAAAACAGACATCTGTCCCAGCATCCACACCCCCACAGCCAGCGCCAGGGACCAGCCCAGCAGCGGCAGCCGCACCCGCAGCATGGTCCGGCGGGCGTAGCCGTTGCCCGCCAGGAACACCGCTGCCAGCAGCAGGGTCGCCACGCTGATGGCCACCATACGGCTGGCATTGTCCTGCAGGCCCAGGAGCAGCACCACATACCCTGCCCCATACCGGAAAAACAGAACCAGCACAATGCTTTGCCAGAATTTCACCTTCTTCACCGCCTTTTCCGGAATGGTTTTACAGTTTCAGTGTAGCCTCTTTTCCGGCCCGGGGCAAGGGACAGTTTGCACGATATTGTGGAAAAATTCTTATGCAAAGTATCCCGTTTTTTCTTCTTTTCTTCGCAAAAGTGTATACAAAAAAGGCCGCTGCACATCCGTACAGCGGCCTCTGGTCTTATTCCGGCGGTACTGTCTCCCATCCGCCTTTCTTGCCGTTTATCAGTCGTCCCAGTGGGCGTTCCGGAAGATGGCCCGCCCCACGCCGATCAGGTCAGCGCAGCCCTGTTCCAGCAGTTCTTCCGCCTGGGCAAGGGTGGTCACACCACCGGTGAGCATTACCGGAATGCCGACCTTGCCTTTCACAGCCAGCGCCATGTCCCGGAAATAGCCCGGCTCCCCGTGGCCCGGACGCACAAACCCGTTCATGCCGCCGGTCAGGTGCAGCAGATCGGCGCCGCTTTCTTCCAGAATCCGGCAGGCTTCCACGCAGTCTTCCAGCGTGCTGCCGCCTTCCTGATAGTCACATCCCCCCAGCCGGACCGCCACCGGGTATTCCTCTCCCACTTCCCGGCGCACGGCCTGCAACACCTCCCGGTGAAACCGGGTCCGATTTTCCACCGACTGCGGGCCGTACTCGTCCTTGCGCCGGTTGACCAGCGGCGAATAGAACTGATTGAGCAGATACCCATGGGCGGAATGAATCTCCACCCCGTCGAACCCGGCTTCCCGGGCCCGCCGGGCGGCGTCTCCGAAAGCCCGGGCCACGGCGTGAATCTGTTCCACCGTCATTGCCTCCGGCAGTTCCTTGGTCTGTTTGGGGTGAAAGACCGCGCTGGGCCCCACCGGGGCCTGCCCGGTCACCGCGGATGTTGCCGCCGACCCCGCATGGCTGAGCTGGGCAAAAATCTTGACCCCTTCCCCGTGCACGGCGTCTGTCAGATGTCGCCAGGCTGCAAGGTCCGCCCCCTCCGCCAGGGAGGTCTGCCCGGGATGGGCCTTGCCCTGACGACAGACAAAGCTGTGCTCGGTGATGATCAGTCCGATCTTGCTGTATCGGGCCCGCTCCTGATAGTAGTCACAGACCGCCTGGGTCACGCGTCCCGCCTCATCTGCTTTGGCGGTGGCCATGGGCGGCATGGCCAGGCGGTTTTTCAGTGTCAGATGGCCGATGGTGACGGGGGTAAACAAACAGGACATACAAACTTCTCCTTTGTAAAAATCATACTTGGCGATGGGCATGTTTGCGCAGTTCCAGGCCCCCCAGAATCAGGGCCAGCACAAAGGCGCAGGCATCCCCCACCGGACCGGCCCACAGCGCCCCTTCCACCCCCCAAAAAGTGGGGAAGAATCAGCAAGGCCGGCAGCAGGAACAGGACCTGCCGGGACAGGGAAACCACCGTGGCCTGAACCGGTTTGCCGATGGCCTGAAAGAACACCCCGGTGCAGAGCTGGAATCCGTTGAGGGAAATGAGCAGCAGAAAAATGGTCAGGCTCTTCACCGCAAATTCCTGGTAAAGCGCCGATTCGGCCCCGAAAATGCCGATGATTGCTTTGGGGAACCGCTGGAACACCATCGTTCCCGCCGCCATGACAAGGGTGGACCATGCCACCGCCAGAAAATAGGTTTTGCGGGCGCGGTTCCACTTTCCGGCGCCGGTGTTGTACCCGATGATGGGCTGCGCCCCCACCGAAATGCCGATCACAATGCCGGTGATGATCTGGTTGATCTTCATGGTGATGCCCAGGGTGGTCATGGGAATTTCCGCACCATACCGGGATGCCGCGCCGTACCGGACCAGCACATTGTTCATCACGGCGATGACGATGGTGGCCGCCAGCTGCAAAAAGAAGCTGGAAATGCCCAGGCTGCACAGTTTCAGACACAGTTTGGCCTGCGGCAGCAGACAATCCCGGGTGAGCCGGATTGCTTTACACCGGCGCAGGTAGAGCAAGGTCAGCAGGGTGGAGACAATCTGGCCCAGCACCGTGGCGATGGCCGCACCGGTCACCCCCATCCCGAAACCGAAGATGAAAAGAGGGTCGAGAATGGTGTTCAGAATGGCCCCGCTCAGGGTGGTGAACATGGCATACACTGGGCTGCCGTCTGCCCGCAGCACCGAGTTGAACCCCATGCTGAACATATAAAAGGGAAAGCCCAGCACGATGATCGACCCATATTCCAGCGCATAGGGCAGGATGGTCTCGGTGGCGCCGAACAGCAGGCACAAGGGGCGCAGAAACACAAAAGAGCCCAGCGTAAGCAGAACGCTTACCGCCACGGTGAGCACCAAGGCATTGCCTACCCCCTGCGCCGCCTTTTTGGTTTCACCCTGTCCCAGACAGAGACTGAAATAGGCGGTGGCGCCGTCGCCGATCATCAGGCCCAGGGCCAGGGCGATCACGGTAATGGGCAGAATCACATTGGTGGCACCGTTGCCCAGATATCCCACCCCGCGGCCTATAAAAATCTGATCTACAATATTGTACAATGTGCTGACCACCATCGAGATAATACTGGGCACCGCGAATTTTCCCAACAGCCTGCCGATGGGCGCCGTGCCCAAAGAATTTTGTTCCACCTTTTCCATACCTTCTCCTTACCATTACAAAGCCGCCGGAACCATTCCGCAGCGGCACCGTATTCTACTATAAACTTTCCTATTATGGGAAAGTCAAGTGGAAATCCCAAACAAAAACGCTCCACGGCGTACACCGTGGGGCGTTTTTCAGGTTTTGCATGGCTGTTGCAGTTCCAGAACGGTATCGTTGGGGGCAAAATTCGCCGAACTCAGGTTGGTGATGATCAGCTGTTGGGCCTCTGCGTGCTGTGCAAAATAGCTTTCGATCAGCTGACCGGGATTTTCCAGTGCCTGTCCGGACCGTTGCCCGCAAAGATACACGCCGTCGGGCAACACATCCAGGCTGGAATTTTTTTCCGGCTGCGGCAGTACTTCCAGAAAAATATCGGTGACAAAGGTCTCGCCCGTGCGTGTTGCCATCAGCCCAATGGGGAAGGTGAAGACCGGCAGCAACCCCATCGACTGCCCCTTTTGAAAAATCCGGGCAGACGCCTGTTTGAAGCTCAGCTTTCCCCCATCGCAGACAAACGGTTCCCGCAGAATCATTCGCTGGGGAAGCGTGCGACGGTAGGTCCCTTCCCGGTTTCCGACCTGCTCTGCCGTTTCCACGCGGCGCAGGGCATCCTCCATCTGGCGAAGACTGTTCTGGAGGTAGCTCAGTTTCTCCTGTACCTTTTGCTGTCCTTCCTGCAGCAACCGACGAATATCCAGCGTGCCGTCCGACTTCCGATACCGGGTGGCCTCCCGCAGAGGGATTCCCAGTTCCAGACACATCAGAATCATATCCATTTCGATCACCTGTTCCGGGGCATAGTACCGGTAACCGGTGTCCGGGTCGGTATAAGCGGGGACCAGCGCCCCGATGCGCTCGTAGTATCGCAGAGATTTTGGGTTGACGTGGCGCAGTCCGGCAAATTCACCGATGGAAAGATATCCTTTCATTGTGTTTTTCCTCTCTACTGTTGACTTTCCTATTATGGGAAGGTGTATACCTTACAGTATAAAAGAAACGTCAGCTTTTGACCAGTAAAATGTATCAAGAGAGGGATCGACTATGTTCGTGTACAAAACAACCGGCACCTGCGCCAAGGAAATTCATCTGGATGTGCAGGGCGGCGTGATTCATTCGGTGGAATTCGTTCTGGGATGTCCCGGCTTTACCCAGGCGTTGATCCGTGTGCTGGTCGGTATGCCGGCAGAAGAGGCCATCACACAGCTGGAAGGCATCCAATGCCTGGACAAAGGAACCTCCTGCCCCGATCAACTGGCAAAAGCGTTGCGACAGAGTCTTTCCCCGACCGCATCTCTGTAAGGCGTTTCTTTGGTGCACCTTCCCCGCGAGCTGAACGCGAGCCTCAGGGGATGGTGCCCCCTTTCCCACTAATCAGACCACGTTGGGACCCGCGCACTTTCCAACAGTCCACCGGACTGTTGGAAAACCGGGACGCTGACCGGCGGGCCCTGACAGGTTGCGGTGCCCGCATCGGTCGGAGCCCCTTGGCGCGGGACTCCACCTCTGCGACCGCTGCCCCTGCTCCGGCTCCCTGTTTCCGCCGCTGGCGGCGGTCGCCTCCGCAGCTGTTCTCGTCCCCGATGGCGCACCGGGTACTGCTTTCCCGAAGACTGAACATAAGAAAAAAGCCCTGCTTTCCAGCAAGGCTTCTTTTTGGTGCACCATTCCCATCCAAAAACGAACTGAGTACTTCTTCGAGGGAGACCGGGCGGCCGCCCTCTTGATAGTTGAAATTCACCACGATGCGGTCATCGAACAGATAGATGGAATTGACAAAACAGTCGATGACCTTTTCCTGAAAGGCGATATCCGCCGGGTCGCCGTGACGGAACTGATCGAACCAGAAAAGAATCTGCTCCCGTGTGATGGGCAGCTTCTCGATCTGCTCCTGCAGGATGCTGGTTTCCAGCGCTTCACGCTGCTGTTCCAGTTCCTCAATCCGCGCCTTGGTGGAGGGCGTCAGGATGCCCTGCTCGATGGCCGCCACCAGATTGTCGATGCGGCGCTTTACCTCTTTCAGCTCCGCCTGCAAAACCGGCAGGCGGGTGTTTTCCTTGCTCTGGTATTCCAGCAGCTTGTCCGCCAGCAGGTCGATAACCCGGTCGTTCAGCACCTTTTCCAGCGCCGTCTGCACCACAAACTGCTCCAGCGGTTCCTTGCGAACCGGCTTCAGGCTGCAAGCCTCCTTGCCGCTGCGCTTGCGGGTGCCACATTTATAGTAACAGTGGACCGTGCCTGTATGGCTTCTGCCGCTCTCCCCTGCCATCATGGTACCGCACTTGCCGCAGAACAGCTTGGTGGTGAGCAGATAGTGAACATCGGCCTTGTTGTGGGCCGGCGCCTGCCGGTGAATCTCGCACCGTCGCTGGACAGCGTCAAAGCAATCCGGGTCGATGATCGCCGGGATAGCATCCGGGATGACGGTATCCTTATAGCGGTATTCCCCCAGATACCGGCGGTTCTTGAGCAGCGTCTGGAAACTGTTCTTGGTGAACGGGTTACCCCGGCTGTTGCGGATGCCCCGGGCGTTCAGCGATTCGATGATGCTGCGGATGCTCTCCCCTGCCGCATACCGCTGGAATGCTTCCTGCACCACCGGTGCGGTGGTTGGGTCGATCTGGTAGTGATGCTCGCTGTCAATGCGATAGCCCAGCGGCACCGGGCCGCCGTTGAACTTGGCCTTGAGGGCATTCTCCTTGTGGCCGCGGCTGACTTTCTCGGCCAGCTCCGCCGAATAGTACTCGGCCATGCCTTCCAGCAGGCTTTCCAGCATGATGCCTTCCGGTGTGTTGGAGATGGGCTCTGTTACCGACACCACATGGACACGGTTGTTTTTCAGGATGCGCTTATAGTGGGCCGAGTCGTACCGGTTGCGGGAGAAGCGGTCCAGCTTCCATACCAGCACCGCCTCAAAAGTGTGGGTGGCGCTGTCATGGATCATCTGCTGGAACTGCGGACGGCTGTCGGTCTTGGCGGACAGTGCCCGGTCAATGTAGGTCCGCACCACGGTGATGCCGTTCTGGTCGGCATACTCCTTGCATTCCCGCAGCTGGCCCTCGATGGATTCTTCCCGCTGATTGTCGCTGCTGTAGCGAGCATAAATGACGGCATTCATGGCGTGCACCTCCTTACTTGTGCTTCTCCTCTTCTCCCATATTGAGAATCATCTGTTTCAGCCGCCGGTTCAGCTCGCTGCCCGGCGTGAAGCAGGCTTCCACGAACTCGCTCCAATCGGGTTTGCGCTGCACCACCCCCTGTGCTCCCTCCGGCGTAACGCAGACATACCGCCCGCGGGGGTCCTCGCACAGACCGAAGATATAGTCGAGCGATACATTAAAATAGGTGGCGTACCAGACCAGAATGCGGTAAGGTGCCGCCGCCCGGTCAGTCTCGTACCGGTTGATGGCAGCCTGGTTGGTGCCGGCCAGCGCCGCCAGCTGGGCCTGGGTCAGCCCCGCGTCCTTGCGCAGCACGCGCAGACGGGTGCCTACGGATACATCCATGGAAAGACCTCCTGCAAAATTCGTTAATTCAAGTATAATCGAATCAACAGTTTTCTTCAAGTCTTTCTTCTGGTCCTTTCACCGTTCACCCGTCAGAAAAAATGTCATGAGAGATGTCTGTCTCCCATGACATTTTGCATATTGACGGCTCTTTACCGTTTTCGTTTCCGGCACCACGCCATCACAGCAAACGGCAGGCAAACGACTCCTATAAGAAGTGGAAATACAAGCAGAGGTCCGGGTGACCAGATCCGGAAAACGAACCAGTGATACAGGTTCTGCCGGAAGATATCCTCTGCCCCGCCCACAAAGGGCAGCAACCGCAGATATTGCTGCACCGACCAGGGCAGATACTGGTTGAGGATCTGCGGCCCCCAGGTGATCAGCAACGCGGCGATCAATGCTGCCGTGGTTCCGGGCAGAAGCGCCGACATCAGCAAGGCAATCCCGGCAAAGCCCAGCACAGAGCAGAACAGATACGCCAGCTCATAGCATTCCGCCTGGAGCATATTCATCGGTGCGGTGGTCAGCATCTTGATCAACTGGATGGGCAGATTCCAGCCCTCAAATCCCAGCCAGATCGCCTGAACCGCCACCATAACCGCCGCAAACACCGCAAAGATTTCCACCGCAAATGCCAAGCCCGACAGGAGTTTGGCCCCGGCCAGTCCTGCTTTTCCATGCAGGGATGTCACCTGCAGCGTATCCATACCCCGCCGCCTTTCCCCGGCGAACACAGATGTCAGGGCCAAAGCCAGAACCACGGGCAAGACCATCTGCCCAAAGCCCCCGATTCCGTTGCCCAAAATGGCAGACCAGCCTGCAGCCCAGCCGTATGCCATGGGCTTGTCCACCTGGCTGTCCATATCCAGAAAGAACTGCCGATCCGCCGGGTCTGAAAACTGGTTTTCCAGGTAATATTCAAGTTTTTCCTCCCGACGCTCATACAGACCGGTCAAGCGGGCCGGGTCCACATAGTAGATGGTAAGTGTGGGATAGGGCTGGTTCTGATCCTCTACCTCCGGCCACAGAAACGATACCAGTGTCCCCTGCAGAAAGCTGAAATCTGCCAAGGCACCGTCAAACTCCGGGTTCTCCGCCAGGATTTGCTGATAGGTACGCACCATATCCTGTACATTCTCATTGGTGAGCGTTTGCCACTGGGCGGCATATTGCTGGCTCTTGCGAATGTTCGTATACCCATCAATCTGGTGACTTCCATCCGCCCGCATAGTGCCGAAATTGATACTCTGCATAGCCCATACCTGCAGCCCCAGCGTCAGCAGCAGCATTCCAAAGACTGCCAGTCTGGTCAGCCCGGAACGCCACAGTTTCTTATGTTCCTGCCAGAACAGGCTCATGGATTGTCGCCTCCTTCCTCCTCCGGGAAGTACAACAGATACAGATCTTCCAACGTGGGGATACATGGCCTTGCCGCCGGGGCAGGCTTTGCATCCGCCAGAATCCGCAGCGTCACGCTGTTCCCGTCATAGCGCAGATTAGCCACGGTCATTCGTGCTTGCCAGGTCTCAGCCTCTTGGGACGGCACAGTCAATTCCCACACGCGCCCGTTTGCCTGCTGCAGCAGTTCCGAAACTGTACCCTGGGTTTGAAAGCATCCGTCTTTCATCAGGAACACCTTGTGTGCAATCGCTTCCAGGTCAGAAACAATGTGGGTAGAAAGCAGCACAATTTTTTCCTGCGCATACCCTTCCAGAATGTTGCGGAAGTGAACACGCTCCTTGGGGTCCAACCCTGCGGTCGGCTCGTCCAGAATCAGAATATCCGGGTCATTGAGCAATGCCTGGGCGATGCCCAACCGGCGGCGCATCCCGCCGGAAAAGGTCCGGATCTTTTTATTGCCGGCCTCCTGCAGACGGACCATATGCAGCAGTTCCTGAATCTTCGGCATGGCCTGGGAACGGGTCATCCCTTTCAGCACAGCCATATACAGAAGGAAATCACGGGCACTGTACTGCGGATATCCGACAAAATCCTGGGGCAGATAACCCAGTTTGTCCCGGTAGGCCGCCCCCAATGCGTCAATGGGAATCCCATCCAGACGTACCTGTCCGGCAGTGGGCTTTAAAACGCCGCAGATCATCCGCAAAAGGGTTGTTTTTCCCGCCCCGTTGGCTCCCAACAGACCATAAATACCGGGTTCCAACACAGCCGTGACCCCTGCCACCGCCGTGTTTTCTCCGAACTCCTTGCACAGATTTTCAAGCAGCAATTCCACCGATGATGCCCTCCTTTCGTTGTTGGAACAGAGAAATCAGTTCTCTGACAAAAAATCCGCCGAATACCAGGAATGCAAGAATCCAGCCGCCCAACGCAGACGTTTCATACAGTTGGGGCGCCGCAAGATGAATCATCAGCAGTCCCGCCGCCGTGACGGAACATACCGCGATACAGATCGTCCCATTGCTCCGCGGACAGCGTCGAAGTACGGTCAAGGCAACCATCGCACAAAACAAAAAAGGAACCAGCAGATAGAAAAATAACGGCAGCAAGGCTTTTCCCGTCTGTGATCTTCCCAACACCAGTGCCGACGTCAGAATCACAAGATCCGCAGCCGCGGCCAGAATCAGCTTGGCAAGTGCCAGTTCCGCACGGGACACACAGGTGGATGCTTCCAGTTCATCCATGTCGTAGCGCTGACCGGCAAACAGGACCGGCAGACACACCGCCACCAAAAGCGGCCCCAGCAGCGGCAGCCAGGACACAAGGTCTTTTTGTCCGGCCGCCGCCAGGAAAAACAGCACAGAAGCGCCCCCTTGCGCCGCCCACATGGGCACCCCGGTAAAGCGCCATACCTGTGAAAGAAAGGTCCAGAATCCGGTACGCTGCCGTACCGGATTTTCTTGTAAGAGCGCGGCACACTTTTGTTTGGTTTCTGCCATACGAGAGGGTTGGGGTCCCTGGCACAGCAGGCGATGCAACTCAGAAGAATTCATAGTTTTCCCTCCCTTAAAGTTTTCAATGCTTTCCGCACACGGCTCTGCACGGTGCGTAATGGCTGGCCCGTCACGGCTGCAATCTCACGGTATTTCAGCCCCTCCCCATACCGGAGCAATACGGCTTCCCTCTGTTCCGGGGGCAGAATTGCCAACAGCCGCTCTGCCATATCACGGTTTTCAACAGCTTCAAAAGGCGCCGATGTGTCTGCCATGTTCTCCGGCATCGGTTCCGTTTTTCTTTGTCTGGCGGTATCCACACACAGACAATAGGCGATGCGATACAGATAGGCACGGAACTGCCCTTGTTCCCGGTAGCTTCCTATGGTGCGGAACAGGTGCAAAAAGACTTCCTGGGTCAGGTCCTCCGCTGTCTGTGTACAAGGGGTATGGCGGGCGCAATATCGTAGAATTGCCGTATAATATCGCTCAATCAGGGCATCTCCCGCCGTGCGGTCTCCGGCCTGAATGCGACGTATCAACTGCGCATCCCGCATACGCATCCCCCCTTTGTAAAATGTGCTTCACTTATGATAACGAGGTTTCTCCCCAAAATGATTAGGCTATAAGCACTTTCACGTTTTTTCTTCCGCGTTTCTCCTGTTTTTCCACTCCTCAAACAGCCGTTGTCCCTCTTCCGACTGGTAAAATGCCTGGATCTTGGGCAGCAGGAACCGGGCGAAGCGCTCCAGCTCCTGCTGGGGTACGCCGTCCTCCTGATACTTGGCGGACGCCGCTGCCTGTGCTGTTTTCTTCTCCTGCCGATCTTCCGTAGCGGCTCCTTTCTGCAGGGTTGCTCCCTGCTGCCTTATGATGTGTTCTGTCATCGGTCCTGACCCCTGGCCCGCTGGCGGCGCTGCTGACGGTTCAGCCGCTTTTCCTCCTGCCGGCGTCGGCAGATGCCCAGCACAAACGCCTGCACCTGCTCCGGTGCCACCCACATGGCTTCCCGGTAGGGCCGGGTTTCGGTGAGTACTGCATCCAACTGTTCCTCACAGCGGCGGAGACGCTGGCGCGATTCCTGTTCCCTCACCATACTTTGCTGTAACTGCATCCGCAGACTGCGGTTTTCCGCCTGCAGTTTGCCGCTGGCTTTTGCCATCTCGCACAGGGTCTGAAAATCCTGCACCGGTAGCTCCACCCGCTTTTCCAGCACACCTTTGGTTTTGGCCCGTTGCTCAATGTCTGCCACATCGCGGATTGAGCCGGAAATGTTCTTTACCTGGGAGATAAGCTCCTTCCGCTGACCTTGCAGCTGTTTGGTCTGGTCTGACAGTTCTGCCACTGTCTGGCGGTCCTTCTGGACCTTATACTCCAGCACATTCAGGTGTTCGGCATCGCTGCCCTGTACACCACGCTCAAAGTCAGTGAACCCCGCCTGCCGCATGTGCTCGAAGAACTGGGTCTGCAACAGGCTGTAAGAGCTCACCAACCGGGGCTTCCCATTCTTTTTCAGCACAGGCTGGCCCTGTTCGTCGGTCATGGGGACCATCGGCCACTTTTTGCTGTGGCTCACCTGCATGACCGTCTCCCGCACGGTGCCACGCAGCGCCGGATCCTTGCACCGTTTGGACCAGCGGATCTGCTTTTCCACCACCGGCAGGTAGACAACATGGAGGTGATAGTGGAACACATCCCTTCCCAGCCGGTCACTGGCTTCCCGGTTGCGCTCGTCGGCGTGCATGACCGCCGAGATGATATACTGTTCCCCGCCCGCAATCTCCTTGGCCAGCTCGTACACCTCGGCGTAGAATTGCTTGGCGTATTCATAGCCGCCATGGGTCTCGAAATAGTCGGTGTTCACATCAAACACCATCTCGTCAAAGACATAGGCATCCGGTTTCAGACCTCGGGTGGAAACGACGCCATCTTCCACCATCCGGTCAAATTGCTGTGCGTAAGTAGCTGCCTCGCAGGCTTTGAAGGTCACATTGTTGTGGCTGTATTCCAGCAGCACATCCGGGTTGGAGTACACTTCGTTCTTGCGTTCGTTGTGCCGCTCCCGCACCGAGATGGCATTTTTACGGTAGCGCTCATTGCGCACCACGGTCCGATGGATTTTGCTGATAGGCGACTCCTTTCTTGGGTACGGTTTTGCTTCGGATGGGGTACGCAGATGCTTTGCAAAGCATCTGACCCACTATGACACTTTCCGGCGTTGCCGGCAAAGTGCCAGTGGGCCCGCTGCGGCGGGAGGGATTGGGATACGGCTGCCAACCAAAATCGCTGCGCCAGCTTTCCGGTTGGGCCGCCGTCGTAGCGGTTACTACGTCTGTGGTTGCCTCTGGAAGCCAGATACCACAGCCCTTGCCCACCTTTTGCAAAACGCGGGGTTTGGAATTCTTTCTCTATTTCTCTTTTAGTTAGATATATCATTCTATCTTTATCGTGTCGGTTTTTCCGGCGGGTCGGTGTCGGCAAATCCGTCAACTGCCTGTCCGTTTTTCCGACAGGTCGGGGCGGATTTTCCAACGGGTAGTTACAGTTCGTTGGGTTCCTTGGGCCGGGGCAGATTGAGGTAATATCGCCGGGCCTTTCCGTTTGACTGTCCCGGCACCGGTTCCAGCAAACCGCAGCGTTCCAGAGCGGCAAACAATCCGGCGGCTTTCTCCCGCTGGCAGTGCAGCAGCCTCCCGGCACTGGCCCGTGAAAGGCTCACACAGGGCCTGCCGTTGGCTTTCCAGTGCCCGGTGGTATCCTGGACCGACAGCCGCAGCAGCCCCAGTAAATGGCCGTACAGCAGCTTGCTTTCGCCGGGAAGTTCCCGGTAAGGTTCTTCCGAAAGAAGGCTGGACGGTATCATCAGAAAGCTGTCGATGCGGTTCAGGTTTTCTTCTGCAGGAACGAGTTCATGGTTCAGATGGCACCTCCTTGGGTTATGGGTTGGGGGCGGACTTCGGCTTCTGGCATCCCTCTTTTCCGGTTGGTTTTGTCCTTGAAAGATGTTCGATGATTTCGTCATAGATTCTTCCGACACATACAGCATACAACGTCTTGCAGTCCGTTTCAAGATGTGTTAGACTGTTTTCATGTCAGATGATTCACACACTTTTCTCGGCTGTTTCTGAAACACACAAAAACACAGAGCCTTTTTCCGCCAACTATGCTCCAACACAGGATGGTGACGAATTTTGAACTACCAGACGTACCTTTTCTTTGAAGGCCGCACCGAGTATATTCAGGGCTACGACACACCCCAGCATACATATCCGCTGGGGTCCCTGGTATTCGGTGTGCTGGATCTGGATGCCGCTCCCTATCTGGAACGGGGCCGCGCATTGCTGGAAAGATTCCGGGGCGTAAAGTTCCCGGAAGATCAGACCATGCAGCAGGGTCTGGCCTCCCCTGACACCTGTGTGTACTATCAGGTGGCTTCCTTTTACCATGATTTTGCCACCGCTGTGCAGCAGGTTTCCCCTGCTCTGTTTGATCTTGTGGAAAGTTACACGCTGGCTACCTTCCGTCGCAATGAGCGGGAACTGAAAGCGACCCAACATAGCGTGTGGCAATTTATACAGACTGGAAAAAATGACAGTTCGTATACATTCGATGAGTTGCGCGCCAGAATGTCCCACCTTGGCGAATTGGCCATAACCAGCGACATCATGGAAGGGTTCTGCCGGAATTTCCCGGAGTACACCGACCAGATGAAGGTATTTATCCAACGTGAAACCGGGGACGCCTCTCTGTGCCGGACGGCGCTGTCGGTATTGGAATCCTTTGTGACCTTGCTGCAGCAGTTGGTGGACGGCAAAACGGATCTGCACCAGCTGATCGAGGCTACACTGGTGGACGAGGACGGCCGCCCCAGAACGGAGCATGGCCAGCGTCCTTCGGAGTTGCTGGTGGAACTGGCCGAAAATGGAGATTCGACCTACCAGAAATATCACAAGCTGGAGAACGACATCCATATCCAGACCCGCTACAAACGGCCCACAGACAGCAAAAAAGGCGGCATTTCTGCCGCCACGTTCTACGCAAGCGATACGCTGCCTGCGTTACTCTTTTTGGAATTTGTACAGATGTGCGCCCAGGACCTACCGGTTGCCATCTGTGAAAGCTGCCACCGGCTGTTTGTGCCCTTCTCCAGCCGCGCCAAGTATTGTGAGCGGGTGCTGGACCTGGAAACCGGCGCCACCTGCAAGGACATTGCTGCCAAGCTGGCCTATGCTGAGGAGCTGAAAGCCAACAAAGCCAAGGAACTCTACAACAAGATGCGCAACCGCTATCAGATGCGCTGCTCCCGCGCCCCAGGCAACCAGAAAATGCGGGATGACTACAACGCCTGGCGCAAACAGGCGCAAATGGCGCTGAGTAAGTACCAGTTGGGGGAGATGAGTTGGGAAGAGTTTGAGGCGGTTATTTGCAGCAATCTATAAAATTAAATCGGACTTTTATTTATATTTTTGCAAGCGCGAAAGCCGGAGGTAAAAATGGCTGAGTTACAAGAAAGCATGACTGATGAATCATGGAAACAATCTCTGCGATCTGAAATAATTACTGCCCTTACCGAATCAGGGCAAACAAAGAATCAAGCTCTAGAGCAAGTCGGGTATTATTATCAATGCTGTGCCCCAGCATTTTTGTACAAATACTATAAAGATCAATCACTCAATCTGGATTCCGTAATGTCGAACAAGATGTGGTATTCTGCCCCCTGCAATTTTAATGACGCATTCGACTGTGATGTTGCAATCAACGAACAAGCTATTTTCAATAACATTCTGCCCACCATTTCCAGTGGCAGACCGGTTCGAAAAGGTAGTCCTGTATGGATTCAGTGCAAAGGTATTCTGCATAAGCAAATTACAATTTTACAGAAACTTTTTGCGAATCAAAAAATCTCTATGGGAATCACTTGTTTAAGTGAAGCGCCAGATTCTATACTCATGTGGTCACATTATGCAAATAACCATCGCGGCTTTTGTGTAGCATACAACCTTTTAGACCTAAATCAAAAACTTCACTTTTCTGCAGTGCCTGTTTTCTATACCCAAGATCGGGTATGCTTGCAGTCACTTTCACTAGATCGAGACAAGCTCGACAAGGAAACAATGAGGCTCTTTATCAAAAGTATTACCAGTAAATCTACTGATTGGTCTTATGAAAAGGAATGGCGCATTATTCGGGATGAAGCTGCATGCGGACCAAAGTGGGATAAAGAAAATAAGGGAGCGTTGCTTGACGCAATCTCCCCCTCTGCTATTATTTTGGGTTGCTGTGCCAGTGACGAACTGACATCTACACTTAAGCAGCATTGCCAAAATCATAAAATACCTCTTTCCAAGATGGAGAAAGACCCACTGCATTACCGTCTAAACAAGAAAAACATCTTGGAATTTAACGAATAGGTCTAAAAAAGCATATTTTATATAGAAAGAGCCTTGCAGCGAGGAATTTCCCCGCCGCAAGGCTCTTTCTATTTCATATTTATAGACTGCAGATAAAAAACAAATCCGAACGCACCCTCAAAAAGAAGTACGTTCGGATTTGCTTGGTATGGTGCGCCATCGGGGACTCGAACCCAGGACCCACTGATTAAGAGTCAGTTGCTCTACCAACTGAGCTAATGGCGCTTATAAAAGCA
>NZ_JACJJP010000040.1 GCF_016900095.1 Gemmiger formicilis | reverse complement strand
GGATGTTCATCACGGGGTGGGGGCGGGGATGTCGTCGGCGGCGGTGGTGGCGTAAATGGCCGTTTCCTGAATTTCTTCATGGGTACCGCCCCGGGGCACCAGAGTCAGGTCGTACCAGTCGATCTGGAACCCGGCGGCCTCGGCGGCGGCCTTGATGCGGGCCAGGGTGCTGTCGTAGTCCGCCTGGGTGGGGGTGCCGTCCCACAGCACCTGGATCACCACCCGGTCGGGCACTTTGGCGGTCACCGCCTTGTCAAAGGGGGCGTCCAGGGGAAACAGGTCCAGGTACCCGGTCACATCCCGCATGTTGTCGGGGGTCCAGCACAGGTCCAGCTCCACGTCCATGTTCTGGCTTTCCCCATAGTCCATGCCGGGCAGCCAGCCGTTGAAGGCCGGGGCGAATTCCAGGTCGGGCAAAGCCTGGTGCAAAGCGGCGCTGAGCTCGGTGGCCCCCTCCTTGCCCTGGCGCACCAGGGTCCAGTTGCGGCCCTCCACCTCCCGCTGTTCCTCCCCTTGCCGGAAGAGCCAGAAGGAGGTATGCACCGTGAAGGTGGTGTCGGGGCTTTGCTCGCTCTGCGCCCGGGCATAGTAGCGGAACCACTGTCCGCCGCCGCTTTCCAGGATGGTGAAGGTCTGGCCCGGGTAGGCTTTTTCGGCGTAAGCCAGAGCGCCGTTGTCCGCCAGACGGCGGCTGATGGGGTCGCCGGTGATGCCGTCCACCAACAGCAGCAGCCCCACCACAATCAGGGCCCCCGCCACCCCGGCCAGAATGCGCAGGGGGTTCTTTTTCCCGGTTTTCATGGTTTATTTCTCCTTTCCGGTCTTGCCGAAGGCATATTTGAAGAGGGAGGCGGCCAGCGCCCCTATGACGCAGAACACGAAGGGCCAGAGCGCCCCCACGGCGGAACCCGCCACTGCCCCCTGCCAGCTGGTGTAGTAGGGCAGTTCGGCGGCCAGGGTCCAGACGAACCAGATCAGGGCCGCCAGCACCGGCACCAGCCGCCAGAGGAAGTCGTCAAACCAGCAGATGACCCCGCATACCAGGGGGAAGCAGAGCAGGGCCAGGGTGCTGTGGGGGCTGAAGACCACCAGCATGCTGCCCGCCAGCCCCAGCACCAGAAAGCCCAGCAGCCACAGGGTGAGTTTGTTCTGCATCCGGCGCAGCACCCGGCGTTCGTCGGGGACGGGCAGGGCGGGGGTGGCCGGCGTTTCGGTGCCTTCCGGGCAAAGCTGCGAAAATTCGACCCGGCAGGATTCACAGTGGGCCAGGTGGTCCCGCACCAGGGCGGCGCTGTCGGCGCTGGCCACCCCGTCGGCCACCAGCGGTGCCAGGTCCCGGCACACATCGCAGGAAATGCCGCCCGGACGCGGCGTTGTATGTTCAGTCATTCCAGAGCCCCTCCTTCTGTAAAGTGGATTTCAGCCAGGCCCGGGTGCGGTGCTCCATGACCCGGGCGCTGTTTTCGGTGATGGAAAGCCGGGCTGCGATCTCGGCGTAGGAATACCCCCGGGCCCGCAGGGCCACCACATCCGAGGCAGGCGGCCCTTTTTCCGCCAGCAGCTGCCGCACCCGGTCCAGCTTGCGCCGTGCGTCGGCCTGTTCGGCCAGATGGTCCTCCATGTACAGCCCCAGCATGTCGTCGTATTCCAGGGTGGGGCGGCTGCGGCGCAGCTCCTCCAGCCAGATGTTGCGGGCCAGCCCGAAGAGCCAGGCTTTGACGCTGCCCTCCCCCCGGTAGGCGGGCAGGCAGCGCAGCGCCCGCAGAAAGGTGTCGGCCAGCAGGTCCTCGGCCCGGTGGGGGTCCCGGCACAGATGCAACAGATACCGGTACAGCGGCGTCTTGTAGGTGTTGTATAAGCTTTCCAGCTCGGGTATGGCCATGACCCCCCCTCCTTTCCGGATGTTTTTTCGAGCGCTCTTGTCATACAGTGACAGGTTGCGGGGGTTTCGTTACAGGGGGCGAAAAAGATTTTTTTAGGGGGCTGCGTTCTGGTTCTGCCCGCCCCCGCATAGGGTTTGTGTGCACGGATTTTCGCCCCCGAAAGCCGCCCCGTGCTCGTCCACGCACAAAGGACAGCTGTCCGCAGCCAAAAGCAGGTGTTTTGGGCCGGCTTTTGCCCGCACAAATTCCGGGATTTTCAAATTCATCGAAAATACGTCTTTTTATCCGGCAAGTTTTCTTAATTGTGAAAGTTTTGTGATTATATACAAGGGAATTTGCGAAAATTGTGTGAAAACAGCGAATGAATATCCGTTGCAAAACCTAGACTTTTGGCGTATACTAAAGACAACAAGCCGTGACCCGAAACACGGCACACAAAGGAGGTTTCCGTGATGAAAATGAAGAAGCTGTTTGCCGCCCTGTTGGCCATCGCCATGTTCAGCGTGATGGCCATGCCGGCCTTTGCCGACGCCAACAGCGACTATCTGGCGGCCGTGAAGGCCTATCAGAACCAGATTGCCGCCCGGGAGGAAGCATACGCCGCCGCGGTCAAGACCTATCAGGCCCAGTCCGCCGCCAAGGCCAAAGCCGAAGGCGAAGCTGTCATTGCCGCCGGCAAGGCTGCCCATCAGAAGCAGCTGGCCGCCAACGACGCCGTCATGGCAGCCGCCAACGCCGCCCACCAGGCGCAGCTGAGCAAGAACGCCGCCTATGAGGGCGCCATCAAGAATTATCAGGCGCAGATCGCCGCCAAGGAAGCCGCCTACGTGGCCGCCGTGAAGGCATACCAGGCCCAGGCCGCCGCCAAGGCGAAGGCTGAAGGCGAAGCCATCATCGCCGCGGGCAAGGCCGCTCACCAGCAGCAGCTGGCCGCCAACGCCGCCGTGCAGTCCGCCGCCAACGCCGCCAAAGCCACCCAGCTGAGCAAGAACGCCGCCTACGAGGCCGCCATCGCCGCCTACCAGGCACAGATCGCCGCCCGCGAGGCCGCTTACATGAAGGCTCTCGGCCGCTGAGTACGGACATTTTCGTCCATGACTTTTTCCTGTATATTCCCTGTCCCCGCGGCGCCCCCGCGGGGTTTTGGCGTGGAAGCAGGAAAAAAGACCGCCGCACGCCCCAACGGCGCGCGGCGGCCTTTTTATGGCAGATATCACACAAAGTCTTCCCGCATGGGGGTAAAGATGTCCAGCAGCACCCCCGGTTCCAGGCAGGTGCAGCCGTGGACAATGCCGTCCTGCTTGAGCAGGGTGTCGCCGGGGCCCACCTCCCGGGTGGTGTCCCCCACGGTGAACCGGAACCGGCCGGACACCACATAGGTGATCTGGGTGTGGGGGTGGCTGTGCATGGCTCCCACCGCCCCCTTGGCAAAGGTGTTTTCCACACACATCACGTCCTTGCTGTAGGCCAGCACCCGGCGCACCACTCCTTCGCCGGCGGGTTCGGGCAGGGTTTCGGCGTGGGGGACCCAGATTTCGTTGATATGCTGTTTTTCCATGGAGCATCGTCCTTTCACACAACGGGTATTTTGTGTTTACCATACCACACCGCCCTGCAAAAAGCAAGCAAGGCCGCCGCCCCGCAGGGCAGCGGCCTTTTTGCCTGTAAGGGAAACGGGTCAGCCGGTGTAGCTGGCCAGAAAACGGCGGGTGCGCTCCTCCCGCGGGTGGTCGATGACCTGGTGGGCGGGGCCTTCCTCCACCACCACGCCGCTGTCCATGAACAGGATGCGGTCGGCCACGTCCCGGGCAAAGTGCATCTCGTGGGTGACGATGATCATGGTGGTTTTCTGGGCCGCCAGCTCCCGCAGCACCCGCAGCACCTCGCCGGTCAGTTCCGGGTCCAGGGCGCTGGTGGGCTCGTCAAAGCAGAGGATGTCCGGGTGCAGGGCCAGCGCCCGGGCGATAGCCACCCGCTGCTGCTGCCCGCCGGACAGCTGGTGGGGGTAATGCCCCGCCCGGTCGGACAGGCCCATCTGGTCCAGCAGGGTGCGGGCGTTTTGCTCCAGCCCGGCCAGGATGGCCTTGCGGTTCGCCTTGTAGTCGGGGCGTTCCTTGGCCAGCAGCTGGCCCGCCAGCATCACGTTCTGCAGGGCGGTATACTGGGGGAAAAGGTTGAAGTTCTGGAACACCAGCCCGAAATGCAGCCGCTTTTTGCGGATTTCGGCCTCGCTCTGGGTGTGGGGGTCGGCGGCATCCCACAGGGTTTCGCCCCCCACCTCGATGGACCCGCTGTCCGCCGTTTCCAGAAAGTTCAGGCAGCGCAGCAGTGTGGTTTTGCCGGAGCCAGAAGACCCGATGATGGCCAGGGTTTCGCCCTGGTCCAGCTGCAGCGAGATATCCCGCAATACGGCGGTGCTGCCGAAACTTTTGCCTATGCCGGCCACTTCCAACAATGCCATGTTCCGGCCTCCTTTCAGCAGCGGAAATAGTCCAGCCGCTTTTCCAGCCAGCCGAACAGGATGGTCAAAGCACCCACGAACACCAGGAAGAAGATGGCGGTGGAGAACAGCGGCCAGATCAGGCCCTTGGCGCTGTACTCCTTGGCCATCATGATGATTTCCTTGTTGGAGATCACGTTGGCCAGGGAGGTATCCTTGACCAGGGTGATGATCTCGTTGCCCATGGGCGGGATGATCCGCTTGATGACCTGCAGCAGGGTGACCTTGAAAAAGATCTGGGTGCGGGTCATGCCCAGCACCTGACCGGCTTCGGTCTGGCCCTTGGGCACGGCTTCGATGCCGCCGCGGTAGATTTCGGAAAAATAGCAGGCGTAGTTGATGACAAAGGCCACCACCGCCGCCACCAGCCGGCCGGAAGACCCCGACGGCCAGGGATTGGTAAAGCCCAGCAGGCCCGGGCCCATGAAGATCACAATGACCTGCAGCATCAGCGGGGTGCCGCGGATGACCCACACAAAGGTCTTGACCGCCCCGCGCAGCGGCGCAAAGCGGCTCATGGAGCCGAAGGCAACCACCAACCCCAGGGGCAGCGCAAACACCAAAGTCAGCGCAAACAGCTGGAAGTTGAGCCAGAATGCCTCAGTCAGGCGGCCCCAGATCACAACGGCGTCACCCATCATTCGGCCAGGGTCAGGCCGTACTTGTCGGCCAGGGTCTGCATGGTGCCGTCGGCTTTCAGCTCGTCAAAGGCGGTATCCACCGCGGCGGCGGCATCGCTGCCCTTGCGGAAAGCCACGCCGTACTCTTCCACGTTCAGCTCGTCCTTCATCTCCAGGTCGGCGTAGTCGGTGCCTTCGCCGATCATGGCCGAAGCCAGGGTCAGGTCCAGCACGGCGGCGTCGGCGGTGCCGGCTTCCACCTCCATCAGGCAGTCGGTCTGCACCGTCTTGGTGATCACGTCCGCCTGCATCAGGTTTTCATCTTCCTCCACGGTGGTCTGACCGGCAGAACCGGCTTCCACCGCCACCGTCTTGCCCACCAGGTCGGCGGTGGAGGTGTAGGCATTGTCCTTCTTCATCACCACAACCTGGGCGTTCTTCACGTAAGGCTGGGTGCAGGCCTGGTTGGCCTGGACATCGTCGGTGAGGGTCATGCCGTTCCAGACGCAGTCGATGCTCTTGGCTTCCAGCTCCACAAACTTGGTGTCCCAGTTGATCTCCACAAAATCCGGCTCCACGCCCAGCTTTTCGCACACGGCGGTGGCCAGCTCGGTGTCAAACCCGGTGAAGGTGCCGTTCTCGTCGGTGTAGTTCATGGGCTCGTAGACGGTGTAGCCGATGGTCATCTTGCCCTTGCCCTGGATGTAGGCCAGGTCGCTGTCGGCATCGGCGGAAGCGGTGTCCGCCGCCTCGGCGGTGGAGGCACTGTCGGTGCCGGAAGCAGCGTTGTCGGCGGTATCGGACGCGGGGGCGCCGCAGGCGCAGACGCTCAGGGCCATCCCCAGGGCCAGAAGGGCGCTCAGATATTTTTTCATGATTCATTCCTCCTCTTTTCCCGGCCGACCACACTCTATTTCTTTAGCACGGTGAATCGGCAGGTACCTTACTATACTACTATAAATGCCGCGGCGGCGCAAGGGCGATGGGGAAAAGAATCCCCTTTTGTCGCGGAAAATCTGGTGTGCGGGGCCGGGGTGTGGTATACTGGAGCCAAAGAAACACCACACAGGAGGGATCATCATGGCACATTCTGTGGAAACACCGCCCCGCAGCAGCCACTGGCTGGCCAAGCTGCTCATCCCCAAGCTGATTGTGGGATGTGTGGTGCTGGCCCTGTTTGCGGCGGGGCTGCTGAGCATGCGCAGCTACTACGAAACCAAGTTCAAGACCACCAAGCTGGGGTTTGAGGACATCGGGGAGCTGGCCACCCAGGAATGCCGCACCACCCAGGTGAACTCCACCACCGCCGCCCGGGAGCTGTTCGGGGTGCAGATTCCCTTCACCCAGAGCCGGTACATCTACAGCTACGACGTGGTACTCAAGGCGGGGTACGATTTCAGCGCCGTGACCTGGGAGGTCACCGACACCGCCATCACGGTGCATCTGCCCGAAGCCCGGGTGCTGAGCTGTGAGCTGGACCTGGATTCCTTCCAGGTGTACTACGAAAACGAGAGCGTGTTCCGGCACATCACCATGGAGGAGAACAACCAGGCCATGGCGGACCTGAAAACCAACGCCCAGAACGACGCCATCGCCAACGGCCTGCTGGACAACGCCCGGGACAACGCCGAGACCATCCTGACCGCCTTTTTTGCCCAGGCCTACGACCTGAGCGAGTACACCCTGACCTTTGCCTGACACACAAACAGCCTGCCGCGAAAACGGCAGGCTGTTTTTTCAGGAAACGGAAACCGGTTTTTTGGCGGGTTGGGGGCGCAGGGCCTTTGTCAGGGGGGCGGCGATGCGCCGGGCAAGGGCCGCCAGCACAAAGCTGCCCGCCACACACACCACCCAGAACACCGCCCACACGGCCAGACCGCCGCCCAGGGCCCGCACAAAGCGCAGCAGCACCAGGGTGATGAAGACGTGGTGGATGAGAAAGACGCCGTAGCAGTCCCTGGCCAGGATGGCCAGGGACTTGGTGACGGCGGGCACGGCGGCCTGGCCCAGCCAGAACAGCGCCCAGAAGACCGCCCCGGCCAGCAGGCTCAGGCTGTGGTAGGAAGGCAGCCCCGCGGCGGCGCAGAAGACCCCCACCGCCAGGCACAGCCCCGCGGGGATCACCGCCCGGCGCCGTCCCAGCAGGTTGCCGAAGAGGACGCCCAGGGTGAACACCGGCCATTCGCCCCAGACGGTGTGGAACCAGTCCACCCCGGCGGGGCACAGCCAGGGCCCGGCCGCCCACACCAGGACGGCCGCCGCCCCCAGGCCCAGACGGCGGCGCTGGGTGCGGGTGGCCCAGAGGGTGAGGGGAAACAGGCAGTAGAGCAGCACCTGGCAACCCAGATACCATTCCCCGATCTTATAAAAGGTGGGGGTGTAGGCCTGGAGATACCCGTCCAGCCCCACCAGGGAAAAGACCAGTTTCCACCAGGGGACGGCGGCGTTGTTGCGGTGCCACACATCGCTGTACACAAACAGCGGCACAAAGCAGAGCCAGAACACGGGGTAGATGGCGGCGGCCCGGCTGCGGATGTATTCCGCCGGGCGGCAGGGGCGGGCGGCGTACTTGGCCCCCAGCCCCGCGCCGGAAAGCAGGAACATGAGGAACACCGACAGGTGCACCAGGTCCCCGTAGGCCGGGGAGGTGAGGACCGGCGAGGCATACAGCCCGGCGGTGGCGGTTTCCACCCCGTAGTGGTAGGTCACAATGACCAGAATGGGCAAAAGGCGGATGAGGTCCAGCCCCGCCCAGTGGGTTTTGGCCGGCATGGCGGTCTCCCCTTTCTGTTACCGGGCGGGGTCCTGCCCCGCCACAAATTCCCGGATCTCCGCTTCCACGGCCCGGACTTCCTTCTCAAAGGCGGCGGCGGAGACCCGCAGGCCCCCGTTGCCCAGAATGATGATCTGTTCGGTGCCGTCGGAGCTGACCACCCGCACCCGGTGCTTGCGGCCCAGCTCGTGGGTGGTCTTTTCGATATACATGTCGGCGGTCTCGGCCTCCCGGGTGTAGACCACGTGGATGTTGTGGTACTTCTCCACGCTGCCCGCGCCGCCCCGCACCCGGTAGGCGTCAAACACCACAATGACCTTGCACCGGCGGTAGCCCGCATAGTTGCACAGAACGTCCTGCAGCTTGCGGCGGGCGGCGTCCAGGTCGGCGTCGGCCAGGCGGTGGAGTTCCGGCCAGCCGAAGATCACGTTGTAGCCGTCCACCAGCAGGTATTCGGGGCCCGCAGGCGGGGTGGGCGCCGGGGTGCGGGGGTGGCCCATGGCCCGGCGGGCGTCCAGGTCGGCGCTGCGCCGGGCGTTGGGGTTGTCGGTGCGGCGGCGCACCGGGCCGTAGGTGCGCTCAAAGATGGCCAGCAGCTCCTTGTCCTGGGCAAGGGTCCCCCGGTAGGCGTCCGCCCGGCGGCGGGCGCTGCCGGATTCTGCGTCCTCCTCCTCGCCGGTGTTGGCGTCGGGGGCGTTGCGGCCCAGCCCGCTGGACACATGGGCCCGGGCGGGCACTTCGTCCCACTTGACCAGCACCCCGGCCCCGTGGCTGCAGAAGACCGAATCCGCCGGGTTGTCGATGTCGGCGTCGGGGTCATACCCGGCGGCGGCGATGACCTCCTCCGGGTTGTGGCAGGGGGCGTAGCCCTGGGGGGTACAGATGAGACGCCCGGCTCCGCGTGTATAGGCGGCCACCTCCCGGGCGTAGCCCCGCAGGGCCGCCACCGGGGCGGTGCCGCAGAGCACCGCGGTGCCCTCCGCCTCCTGCTGGGGGGCGTCCATCTCCCCGCCCAGCCGCTGCAGATCGGTCATGGCCCGGCCCAGGCAATCGGCAGGCAGTTCCAGCCGCACGCTGTACCAGGGTTCCAGCAGCTGCACCCGCCCGGCCCGGGCGGCGGTGCGCAGGCCCTGGCGCACGGCGCGGTAGGTGGCCTGGCGGAAGTCCCCGCCTTCGGTGTGTTTCAGGTGGGCCTTGCCGGCGGTGAGGGTGATCTTCACATCGGTCAGCGGCGCGCCGGTGAGCACCCCGGGGTGGGTGCGCTCGGCCAGGTGGGTGAGCACCAGCCGCTGCCAGTTGCCGTCCAGGGTGTCCGGGCGGCAGGCGGCGGCAAACTGCAGGCCGCTGCCCCGGGGGCCCGGTTCCAGCAGCAGATGCACCTCGGCGTAGTGGCGCAGGGGTTCATAGTGGCCCACACCCTCCACCGGGGCGGTGATGGTCTCCTTGTAGAGGATGCCCCCTTCCCCGAAGGCGACTTCCAGCCCGAACCGGCTTTGCAGCAGGCTTTGCAGCACTTCCAGCTGCACTTCCCCCATCAATTGCAGGTGGATTTCTCCCAACGCGTCGTTCCACACCACCCGCAGCATAGGGTCCTCGTCCTCCAACGTGCGCAGGGCCTTGAGGACGGTGTGGGGGTCGGTGCCTACGGGCAGTTCCACCTTATAGTTCAGCACCGGTTCCAGCACCGGCAGTTCGGCGTCGGGCTGGGCGCCCAGGCCCTGGCCGGGGTAGGTCATGGTCAGGCCGGTGACCGCCACCACGTCCCCCGGTTCCGCCTGGCTGATGAGCCGGTATTTGGTGCCGGAGTACACCCGCAGCTGGTCGGCCTTTTCACAGAAAGGCTTGGGGGCGTCGGGGCGGCTTTGGAGCATATCCTTCACCTTGAGCACCCCGCCGGTGACCTTCAGCCAGGTCAGGCGGGTGTTCTCGTCGGTGGAGATCTTGAACACCCGGGCGCCGAACTCCTCCATCGCCTCCCGCTGGCGGGTCAGGGTGCGCAGGGCGTCCAGCAGGGGGTCGATGCCCTCCAGCCGCAGGGCTGCCCCGAAAAAGCAGGGGAAGACCTGCCGCCGGGCGATGGCGGTGACGATGTCGGCGGTTTCGGGGGTGCCCCCGGCGAGAATTTCTTCCATCAGGGGTTCGCTGGCCATGGCCAGGGCCTCGTGGAAGGTGCCTTTGTCCACATCGGGGCCGAAATCCACGCACCCGTCCCCGAAGCGCCCCCGCAGTTCCCGCAGACGCACCGCCCGGTCAGCCCCGGGCAGGTCCATCTTGTTGATGAAAATCAGGGTGGGCACATGGTACCGGGCCAGCAGCCGCCACAAGGTCAGGGTGTGGGCCTGGACGCCGTCGGTGCCCGAGATGACCAGAATGGCGTAGTCCAGCACCTGGAGGGTGCGCTCGGCCTCGGCGGAAAAGTCCACGTGGCCGGGGGTGTCCAGCAAGGTCACCGAGGTTTCGGGGCCGTGGTCATCGGCAGGCAGCACAAAGGCCGCCTGCTTGGCAAAGATGGTGATGCCCCGGGCCCGTTCCAGGGCGTCGGTGTCCAGAAAGGCGTCCCGATGGTCCACCCGCCCCAGTTTGCGCAGCACCCCGGCCCGGAAAAGCAGCGCTTCGGACAGGGTGGTCTTGCCGCTGTCCACATGGGCCAGCACCCCGATGACCAGACGTTTCATACAGTCCCCCACAATTGATAAAATTCCATACTGTCTCAGTATTATTATACCGTTTTCGGGCGGGTTGTCCACCCGACCACCAAAAAGGGCCGTCTCCCCGGGCGGGGAAACGGTCCTTTGGGCAAATTGTCAGCCAAAGTCAGGGAGCGCCGGGGTGTCCACCGCACCAACCTGCCGCCCCCGCAGCAGGTCGGCGTAGCGGGCGATGAACCGGGTCAGGTTGGGCAGGCCGCTTTCCCGGCTGGTCTGCCGCCACTGGGCCAGGTAGAGGGCGTACCAGTGTTCCAGCCGGTCGGCCAGGGCGGGGTTTTCCTGCCGGGGCCCGGCCACCCAGGCGCCGATCTCGTTCCACAGCTGCACCCCCTCGGCGGTGACGCAGACCAGGGCCACGATCTCCTTGTGCCCCGCAGGCAGGGCGGCGGCGCAGGCCAGCACCCGGTCCCGGGCAGCGGCCACGGCGGCGTTGGCCGCCGCCACCCCGGACAGGTCCAGCTTTGCCAGCACCTTGGCGCGGCGGGCGTCGTCCCCTTCCAGCCAGTGCACCGCCGCCGCCCAGGGGAAGACCTCGTGGCCGGACAGGTCGGTGAGGGCGTCCGCCAGGGTGCCGGTGGCATCCCCGTAGGCCAGGCGGGAGATGGCCCGGTTCAGCTCGGCCTGTTCCGCCGGGCAGGCGTCCCACCCGAAGGCCGCCCCGTACAGGATGCCGGGCAGGGACAGACGGGGGTCGTTGATGTGGCCGTAGTCCCCCCAGTCGGTGTTGAGCAGCCCCACCGCGCGGTATTTGTGGGCGTGGGCGCACATAGTGCGGATGTTCCGGTAGGCGTCCCGGTACACCGGCACCCAGTGGTTCCACCCGCACACCCCGGGGCAGGCGTACTGGGGAATGCCCTGCTCCGCCATGGCCCGGATGGCGTCCTCCGGCTGGTCGGGGCGGTAGCCCCAGTTCAGGCAGATGGTCTGGGGCGGCAGTTCGGCGCAGCTCTGGGGGAACCGCCACAGGATGTCCCCCCAGAACATGGGGGTGCAGCCCTGGGCCACCAGATGGTCGCACAAGGCCTTCACGTGGCGGATGTAGAGGGTCTTCTCCCCTACCTCGTCGGCCAGGGCCTTGCTGCGGCCCCGGCCCAGGTCGAAGGTCTCGTCGGCGCAGATGTTGAATTTGCGGGAGCGGAACAAAGGCCGGTATTCGTCGATGAGGCCCAGCACAAACTCCAGCGCCCGGGGGTGAGAGACGTTCAGGGTGTGGTGGGCCCCGGCGTAGGCGTAGCCGAAGGGGATCTTTTCCGAGTCGGGCAGCTCGCAGAGCTCACAGCAGGTTTTGGTGGACAGGATCTTGTACATGTGGCCGAAGCTGGCCAGGGAGGGCACCAGCTCGATGTGCCGGGCGGCGCAGTAGTCGTCCAGTTCCAGGATGTCGTCGGCGGTGAGGGGGGTGCCGTCCCGCCAGGCTTCCGACAGATTGCGGAAAAGATAGGTGTGCTCGATGTACAGCTGCCACTGGTTGATCTTGTACCGGCAGAGCAGGTCGGCCACCGCCTTGAGCCGGGCCAGAGTGGGCACCCGTCCCCGGGAACAGTCCAGGTAATACCCCCGGTCGGGCAGGTCGGGCCAGTCCTCCACCCCCAGGGCGGGCAGCACCGCCCCGGCGCACTGCACCAGCTGGATCAGGGTCTGGGCGCCGTTGCACAGGGCTTCGTCATCCCCGGCGGCCACCCGCGCCCCCGCCGGGTCCACCGTGAGGGTGTAGCGGCCGGCGGGCAGGGCGGGGTCCAGGGTCAGGCACAGGTCCCCGGGTCCAGCACCACCCGGGTGTGGGGGGTCAGGGGCAGGGTTCCGGGGCGGCGTTCCAGCGTTTTGGGCCGGGGCAGAAATTCCAGTTCCATGGTACATCCTCCTCGCAGGGATTTTTTTCAGTATAGTCCTTTTGCCGGCGGCGGTAAAGGGCGGGGGAATTTTCAAAATACGAAAAAATGGGTTACAAACCCCGCCGCCGAGTGTATACTGGAACCACAATCAAGAAAGGAAGGTCATCCCATGAGCGAAACCATCACCATCCACATCTTTTACACCGGCCAGAACGGCAGCGCCCGGGCCTTTGCCGACGAGATGACCGCCAGCGGCCTGGTGGCGCGCATCCGTGCCGAGGAAGGCAACCTGGGCTACGCCTACTACTACCCCGCCGAGGACCCCGAGACGGTGCTGCTCATCGACCGTTGGCGGGACCAGGGGGCCATCGACGCCCACCACAAGTCCGAGATGATGTCCGCCATTGCCGAGCTGCGCAAGAAATACCACCTGAAAATGCGGGTGGAGCGCTTCCACAACGCCGACTGATCCCAAAAACGCCCCTCTGCCGCGGCAGAGGGGCGTTTTTTGTTCAGGGGTTGTCCTGGGGCTGGACGAAGTGGGTGGAGCGGTAGTCCCGGGGGGACATGCCGTACACCGCCTTGAAGGCCCGGGAAAAATGCAGCTGGTTGGCGTAGCTGACCATGGCGCTGATGGCCCCGATGGGCAGGGTGCTCTCCTTGAGGAGCTGGGCCGCCCGGGCCATGCGGTAATGCAAAAGGAAGGCCTGGGGGCTTTCGCCCATGGTGTCCCGGAACACCTTGCCGAAATAGCTGCGGTTCAGCCCGCAGAAGGCGGCGATTTCCTCGATGGAGATGTCCCGCTGGTAGTTCTGCTCGATGAAGGAGAGGGCTTCTTTCATGTAAAAGTCCCGCAGGCGGCGCTGGCTCTGCTGGCGGTGGGCGGCGCTGGACTGCACCAGCTGGTCCAGGAAGAGGAACCCCTGGCCGATGATGCGGATGGGGCTGGCCTGGGGATGGTTGACGATGTAGAGCATCTGTTCCTGCAAAAGGCGGCCGGCTTCCCGGTTGAGGGGGGTGTACACCGGCTGGTGGCGGCTGATGCCCGCCAGGCTCAGGCTTTCCCGGGCGCGCAGGCCGTCGAATTCGATCCAGGTGTACTCCCAGGGGTCCTCCCGGTCGGCCACATAGGTGGTGGGCACCCCCGGCACAATGAGAAACCCGTGCCCTCCTTCGATCTTGTAGGCCTGGTCGTCGTCGTACAGCACCCCCCGGCCCGCTATGACGTAGTGGAACAGATAATGGTTGCGGGCATGGGGCCCGTAGGAGTGCAGGGGTTCGGTGCGCTCCCACCCGTACTGGTACAGGTTCAGGTCCACAAAACGCTCGTCCTGAAACACATGAAACTTCAGCTTGTTTTCGGTCTGGATGTCGGTATTCTGCGGCATGGCGGGCACCTCCCGTAATTTTTCTTACTTTTTTCTTATTATATACCCCAATGCGTTATGACTTCAACAAAAATTGCAGAAAACCACTAAATTGAGATATAAAAACTGGCAGCAGGATATTCACCCCTTCTTTGTCAGATTGTATAATAAGGCCATCAGATGAGGAAATAATTTGTGCATAGTGCACATTGCACAAAATTTCCGACGTTTTTTCAGCACAATGGCAAGGCAGGCAAAACCTTGCCGCTGCCGCACCGGCCGGGCTGGCAGCAAGATCTTGGCAAAACCCCTACGCAAACCCATCAGACAGGAGGAAAACATCTTATGAACATCAAACGGAGACTGGCATCCGGTGTGATGGCCGCATGCCTGGCGGCAGGCCTGGTCGGATGCGGGTCCGGCGGGTCGGACGGCACAGTGAACCTGACCTTCCAGATCTGGGACGTGGCGCAGCGCGACGGCATGCAGGCGATGTGTGACGCCTACACCGCCGAGCACCCCAACGTTCACATTGAAGTGCAGGTGACCAGCTGGGACGAATACTGGACCAAGCTGGAAGCCGCCGCCATGAGCAACCAGATGCCGGACATTTTCTGGATGCACACCAACGAGATTCTGAAGTACGCCGACAACGGTATGCTGGCGGACTGCTCCGACATTGTGGAGACCGAGCATTTCTCCGACATTTCCCTGGCCAACGCCAGCGGGTCGGACGGCAAGCTGTACGCGGTGCCCAAGGACAAGGACACGGTGGGCCTTGTGTACAACAAGGAAATGTTTGACGAGGCAGGCGTGGCCTACCCCGACGAAACCTGGACCTGGGACGACCTGGTGGACGCTTCCCAGAAGATCTACGACGCCACCGGCAAGTACGGGTACATGGCCTACGGCGACGACCAGCTGGGTTACTGGAACTTTGTGTACCAGGCGGGCGGCAGCATCCTGACCGAGGACAAGACCCGGGGCAACTTCCTGGACCCCGCCACCAAGAAAGGCATGGAGTTCTACATCGGGCTGCAGAGCTATGACTGGTGCCCCGACCAGAACTACTTTGCAGAGACCGCCCCCGGCACTGCTTTCTTCTCCGAGAAGGGCGCCATGTTCCTGGAAGGTGACTGGAACATCCTGAGCGAGCTGCAGAACTATCCCGAGATGGTGGGCAAGTGGGACGTGGCGGTCCTGCCCGCCTGCCCCGACCCCGTCAGCGGCGACGGCCGGGCGTCCATCTCCAACGGTCTGAGCTACGCCACCAGCGCCAAGAACAAGCATATGGACATCGTCAAGGACGTGCTGAAGTTCTTCGGCAGTGAGGAAGGCCAGCGCATCCAGGGCGAAAGCGGCGCCGCCATCCCCGCCTATGAAGGCCTGGAAGACACCTGGGTGGGCGTGTTTGACGAATATCCCATCAACGTGCAGCCTTTCATCGATATGTTCGACTACTGTGTCCAGAGCGTGAACAACGCCGCCCGCCCCGAGTGGAAGAGCGAGGTCAGCGACACGCTGCTGAAGGTCTACACCGGTGAGCTGGATCTGGACAGCGGCCTGCAGGCCATGCAGGACGCCGTGGACGAAGCCAGTGCCGAGTATTATGAATAAGGAGGCAGCGTCATGCAGAAAACATCCAAACTGTCCCGCGACGGTGCGGTGTGGGGCCTTCTGATGGTGGCCCCCACCATCATCGGCCTGCTGGTTCTGAACATCTGGCCCTTCATCGACACCATCCGGATGAGCTTTTCCAAGTCCAAGCCCTTCGGCATGTTTGAGTTCGAGGGCATTGACAACTATGTGGAGATGTTCCAGAACGTGGAATTCTGGAAAGCCACCTGGAACACCATCCTGTTCTGCATCCTCACCGTGCCGGTGGGCATCTTCCTGGCTTTGCTGGTGGCCGTGCTGCTGAACAGCAAGATCCGCGGCCGCACCGCCTTCCGGGCCATCTTCTTCCTGCCCATGGTGGTGGCCCCCGCCGCCGTGGCCATGGTGTGGAAGTGGATTTTTAACTCCCAGTATGGTATTATTAACTCGGTACTGGGAGCCAATATCGGTTGGCTCACCAACTCCAGCCTTGTACTTTTCACCTGCGCCATCGTCCAGATCTGGAGCAACATCGGCTACGACGCCGTGCTGCTGCTGGCAGGCTTGCAGAACGTATCCGCCACCTTGTACGAAGCCGCCGACCTGGACGGCGCGTCCAAGGTCAAGCAGTTCTTCTCCATCACCCTGCCCATGGTCTCCCCCACCTTGTTCGTTGTCATGATCATGCGCCTGATGTCCTCGCTGAAGGTATTCGACCTGATTTACATGATGGTGGACGACGCCAACCCCGCCCTGAACGATGCCCAGAGCCTGATGTCCCTGTTCTACCGCGAAAGCTTCGTGGCCGGTGACAAGGGCTATGCATCCGCCATCGTCGTCTGGACCGTGCTGCTGATCGGTGTGGTCACCATCATCCAGTTCGTGGGCCAGAAAAAGTGGGTCAATTACGAGGTGTAAAGTATGAATACGAGTATGAAAAGCAGCAAACGTCTTTCCACCACGCTGACCTACGTCGTGCTCGTGCTGGGCAGCGTGCTCATGATCTTCCCCTTTGTGTGGATGATCCTGACCAGTTTCAAGACCCAGGCCGAAGCCATGGCCATCCCGCCGCAGATTTTCCCCTCTGCCTGGCAGCTGTCCAACTTCACCACCGCCCTGGCCAGCCTTCCCTTCGTCAACCTGTACGTCAACACCGGTCTGCTCATTGTGTTCCGTGTGATCTGCGCCGTGCTCTTCAGCTCCATGGCCGGCTATGCCTTCGCCAAGCTGGAATTCCCCTGCAAGAACCTTCTGTTCGGCATCGTGCTGGTGCAGATGATGCTGCCCAGCCAGATCTTCATCACCCCCCAGTACCTGATGCTGGCACACATGGGCCTGACCAACACCATCTTCGCCCTGGTCTTCCCGGGCCTGGTCTCCGCCTTCGGCACCTTCTTCTTGCGCCAGACCTATCTGGGCATCCCCAATGAGATCGCCGAAGCCGCCTATCTGGACGGCTGCAACAAGTGGCAGACCTTTGTGAAGGTCATGTTCCCCCTCACCGGGTCCAGCTGCGCCGCCCTGGCCATCTTCACCGCCGTGTTCGCCTACTCCGACCTGATGTGGCCGCTGATCTGCAACACCGACCTGAACAAGATGACCCTGTCCGCCGGCCTGTCCACCCTGAACGGCCAGTACACCACCAACTTCCCCGTGCTGATGGCCGGCAGCCTGCTGGCCATGATCCCCATGGTCATCCTCTACCTCATTTTCCAGAAACAGTTTATCCAGGGCATTGCCATGACCGGCGGCAAATAAGCCGTCCCGCCTTGCCCTGACAAAAAGGTCCCCCCGGGGGACCGCCTCCGGCGGCAGGCGGGCTGCGGCAAAGCCCGCCCGCCTGCCGCCTTTGTTTTGAAAACTCGGTCCGCCGCTTTGCCAAGCCCCGGACCTGGCCATATATTCTTTTCTTTCAGGAGGGACCCTCGTTATGGGCATTCAATTTGACGCCGCCATAAGCACCTTTACGCTGCAGACCGCCCGCACCACCTACCGGATGCGGGTGGACGAGCGCGGCCGGCTGCTGCATATGTACTACGGCCGCCGGATCGGCCGCGGCGACCTGCGGGAACTGTACCCGCCGGCCGACCACGGTTTTTCGCCGGACTATTACCCCTGCCGGCGGCGGCGCGGCGTCTCGCCCGATGTTCTTCCCCAGGAATACACCGGCTGCAACGTGGGGGACTTCCGCCTGTCCTGCCTGGTGGTGCGGGACGGAATGACCGGCGCCGCCGGGGCGGATTTCCTGTATGATTCCCACGAGATCACCCCGGGCAAATACACCCTGGAGGGCCTGCCCTGCGCCCACGACGAGGACAGCGAGGCCGAGACCCTGTACATCCGGATGAAGGACCCGGTGACCGGCCTGGTCCTGGTGCTGCTGTACGGGGTGTTTGCCCGCCAGGATGTGATCACCCGGGCCGTGCGGCTGGAAAACGCCGGCACCGCCCCCCTGCGGCTGGAAAAGGCGGCTTCGGCCTGCCTGGACCTGCCTTTCGGGGACTGGGACCTGGTGCACTTCCACGGCCGCCACGCCATGGAACGCAAGATGGAGCGCCCCCCCCTGCCCCACGCCATCACCACCGTGTCTTCCACCCGGGGGGCTTCCAGCCACCACCACAACCCCTTTGTCATCCTCTGTGACCACACCGCCACCGAGGACCACGGCCTGTGCTACGGGGTGATGCCGGTGTATTCCGGCAGCCACCGCACCGACATTGAGGTGGACCAGAACGGCCTGACCCGGCTGGTCACCGGCCTGCACGACGAGCGGTTCAGCTGGCAGCTGGAACCCGGGGAGAGCTTTACCGCCCCCGAAGTGCTGCTCTGCTGCACCCCCGACGGGCTGGGCGATCTGTCCCGCCATTACCACACCTTCCTGCGGCGCAACATCTGCCGCAGCCCCTTCCGCTACGCCCGGCGCCCGGTGCTGATCAACAACTGGGAAGCCACCTACTTTGATTTCAACACCGAGAGCATCTGCCGCATCGCGGAGAAAGCCGCCAGCCTGGGTGTGGAAATGATGGTGCTGGACGACGGCTGGTTCGGCAAGCGGGACGACGACAACACCGGCCTGGGCGACTGGTTCGTGAACGAGAAGAAGCTGCCCGGGGGCCTGCAGCCCCTGATTGAGCGGGTGAACGCCCTGGGCATGAAGTTCGGCCTGTGGGTGGAACCGGAGATGGTCAGCGAGGATTCCGACCTGTACCGAGCCCACCCCGACTGGGCCCTGACCCTGCCCGGGCGCACCCCTGCCATGGGCCGCAACCAGCTGGTGCTGGACATGGGCCGCCCCGAGGTGGTGGACTACCTCACCCAGCGGCTGAGCACCCTTCTGCGGGAAAACCACATCGAATACATCAAATGGGACATGAACCGCAACATGTCCGACGTATACAGCCGGGCCCTGCCCCCCGAACGCCAGGGCGAAACCGCCCACCGGTACATGCTGGGGGTGTACAAGCTGCTGGACCGGCTGACCACCGCCTTCCCCCACGTGCTGTTTGAGGGCTGCGCCGGGGGCGGCGGCCGGTTCGACGCGGGCATGCTGTGCTACTTCCCCCAGATCTGGTGCAGCGACAACACCGACGCCATCGAGCGGCTGAGCATCCAGCACGGCACCTCCTTCGGGTATCCGGTGTCCTGCATGGGGGCCCACGTTTCCGCCTGCCCCAACCACCAGACCGGCCGCACCGTGCCGTTGTGGACCCGGGCGGTGGTGGCCATGTCCGGCACCTTCGGGTATGAGCTGGACCTGGGCCGCCTGACCGACGAGGAGTGCGACCAGGTGCGGGACCAGATCAAGACCTTCCAGCGCTATTACGACGTGATCCAGAACGGCGCTTACTATCGTCTGAGCGATCCCGACCGCCAGCCCCGCTATGTGGCCTGGCAGACGGTGACCGACACCGAAAGTCTGGTCAGCCTGGTGCTGACCCACCCCGAAGCCAACGCACGGCCCCTGCACCTGTGCCTGAAAGGCCTGGAGGAGGACGCCCTGTACAAGGTGGACGAGCTGAACGTCTACGGCGTCACCGCCACCCCCGAGTCCGGGGACAACCCGGCCAGCCAGGTGGGGGCGGTGTGCAGCGGCAGTATGCTGATGTATGCGGGGTACATTCTGCCCCACCTCATCGGCGACGCCCCCAGCGTGCAGCTGCACCTGACCCGCCTGCCCTGACACCGCGGAAAACGGAGGAAGCATCATGGATATCGTTGCCATCGGAGAAGTGCTCATCGACCTGACCCAGACCGGCGTGAACGAGGCCGGTGTGCCCCGGTTTGCGGCCAATCCCGGGGGTGCCCCTGCCAACCTGGCGGTGGCCGCGTCCCGGCTGGGGGCCTCCACCGCCCTGATCAGCAAGGTGGGGCAGGACGCCTTCGGGCGGTATCTGCGCACCGTGCTGGAGGAAAACGGGGTGGACACCCGGGCCCTGGCCGTGGACGAGGAACAGCACACCACCCTGGCGGTGGTGTCGGTGGACGAGAAGGGGGAGCGGGACTTCACCTTCTACCGGGACCCCGGGGCAGATTCCATGCTGCTGAAGGACGAGATCCCGCCGGAACTGCTGCGGGAAGCCCGGGTGCTGCATTTCGGCAGCGTGAGCCTGACCCGGGAACCCGCCCGCACCACCACCCTCTGCGCCGCCGAGACCGCCCGCAGCCTGGGCGCCCTGGTGACCTACGACCCCAACTACCGGGCCAACCTGTGGCCGGATGAGGCCACCGCCGTGCGGCGGATGCGCAAGCCCCTGGACCTGGTGGATATCCTGAAAATTTCCGACGAGGAACTGCCCCTGATGGCCGACACCACCGACCCGGAAGCGGGCACCGCCGCCCTGGCGGCTCACGGCATCCGGCTGGTGCTGGTGACCCTGGGCGCCGAGGGGGTGTTCTACCGCTTCGGGGACCACACCGGCACGGTGCCGGGGGTGCCCTGCGTGGTGGGGGACACCAACGGGGCGGGCGATACCTTCTTCGGGGCGTTTCTGGCCCGGCTGTGCCGGGCGCCGGGGGGCCAGGACGGCCTGACCCTGCCCGCCCTGGAGGAGATGCTGGCCTACGCCAACAGGGCGGCGTCCCTGACCACCAGTCGCCGGGGGGCCATTCCCGCCATGCCCACCCTGGAAGAGATGAACACTGCTGAATAAAAGGAGCTGTTTTTGCAATGGCAATGAAGGAGATGCTGTCCCGCCGCAAGAATACGGCGGTGTTTGACGCCCGCATGGCCCGGTGCCACGACGAGCTGGAATGGCTGTTCATGGAGCTGTACGACGACCGGGAGGCCCTGAACACCCTGGAACAGGCCATGGCGGACGCCTGGGCCGCCCGCAGCGCCGAGCTGAAAAAGCTGGACGCCGCCCGGGAAGCGGACCCGGGGTGGTACCGCCGGGGGAAGATGTTCGGCATGACCATGTACACCGACCTGTTTGCCGGGGACCTGAAAAAGCTGGCCAAAAAACTGCCTTACCTGAAGGAGCAGAAGCTGACCTACCTGCATCTGATGCCCCTTCTGAAGATGCCCCACCCCCACAACGACGGGGGCTATGCGGTGGAGGACTTCAACCAGGTGGACCCTTCCTTGGGCACCAACGCCGACCTGGCCGCCCTGACCAAGAAGCTGCGGGCTGCGGGCATCAGCCTGTGCCTGGACTTTGTGATGAACCACACCGCCTCCAGCCACGAATGGGCCTGCCGGGCCAAGGCCGGGGACCCCTATTACCAGAACTTCTACCACTGTTTTGACGACCGCACCGTCCCCGACCAGTACGAGCGCACCGTGCCCCAGGTGTTTCCCAACACTGCCCCGGGCAACTTTACCTGGTGCGAGGAGATGCACAAGTGGGTGCTGACCACCTTCCACCCCTACCAGTGGGACCTGAACTACCGCAATCCCGCCGTGCTGGTGGAGATGACCCGCAGCATGCTGAACCTGGCCAACCTGGGGGTGGAGGTGCTGCGCATCGACGCGGTGCCCTATATCTGGAAGCAGCTGGGCACCAACTGCCGCAACCTGCCCCAGGTGCACACCATTGTGCGGATCATCCGCATGGTGCTGGAGACCGTCTGCCCCGCCGTCATCCTGAAAGGCGAGGTGGTCATGGCCCCCAGCGAGCTGGCGGCCTACTTCGGCACCCCGGACAAGCCGGAATGCCACATGCTGTACAGCGTGTCCACCATGGTCAACCTGTGGAGCGCCCTGGCTTCCCGGGACGTGCGGCTGCTGAAAGCCCAGCTGGACGCTTTGAACGCCCTGGGCCCCCAGTGCTGGTTTGTGAACTATCTGCGCTGCCACGACGACATCGGCTGGGGCCTGGACGAGGACGTGGAGCGGTACCTGGGCATCGACCCCCAGCTGCACAAGGAATTCCTCTACCACTTTTACGAAGGCCGGTTTGAGGGCAGCTGGGCCAAGGGCGAGGTGTACAACTACGACCCCGTCACCCGGGACGCCCGCAGCTGCGGCACCACCGCCAGCCTGTGCGGAGTGGAGCAGGCCCTGGAACAGGGCAGCGACGCCGCCCTGCACACCGCGCTGCGCCGGGACCTGCTGATGCACGGGGCCATGGCTTTCTTCAAGGGCTTCCCCATGCTGAACAGCGGGGACGAGATCGGCCAGCTGAACGGCTGGGGCTACAAGGAAGACCCCGACCTGGCCGACGACAGCCGCAACCTGCACCGCACCAGGTTCAACTGGGACAACGCCGCCAAGCGCACCCAGCCGGGCACCCTGCAGAACGAACTGTGGCAGGGGCTGGAGGAACTGCGGGAACTGCGCAGCGATCCCTGCTTTGGTCCCGACGCCTGGTTCACCACCTGGGACACCCACAACAACGGGGTGCTGGGCCTGGTGCGCCGTCGGGATTCCCGCACCCTGGCGGGGGTGTTCAACTTCACCGCCGAACCCCAGCACCTGTGGCTGGACGCCCTGGACGGCGCCTGGCGCGACCGCAAGACCGGCACCGCCGCCGATGTGCGGGATCTGTGGCTGCAGCCCTACGAAATGCGGGTGCTGGTGTGCGAATAAGCTTTCCTTCTGTCTGATTTCCGCCTTTGCCGGGCGGGATAGGACGTTTCTCCCATTCTGTAAAGCAAAAGGACAGTCCCTTGCGGGGCTGTCCTTTTGCTTTGTGTGGAATTGCAGGGAAATCACAGATCGAATTTCTGTTTGTCCGCCACGTCGATCTCGGCGCCGATCTGCACTTCAATGACTTCCAGGCGGGTGTCGGCCATGAGGGTGTGGCGCACGCCGGCGGGCATGGTCACCACGTCCCCGGGGTGGACGGCCCGCTCGTCCCCGTCAATGACGGTGCGGCCCATGCCGTCCACGATGGTCCAGACCTCGTCCCGGTGTTCGTGGCTGTGGTAGGTGAGCTTGTGCCCAGGGTTGAGCACGATGCGGATGGTGGTGGCCTGGGGCTGCACGTCCAGGATGGTGAAGGAGCCCCAGCTCTTCTCCGCAAAGCGGGCCTCCCCTTCCACCTGCTCCACAAAGGGCTTGATGTGGCTGGACCGGCCCTTGTCGCTGACCAGGATGCCGTCGCTGGAAGCCGCCACCACCATATCCTTGCAGCCCATGCAGATGATGGGAATGTTCAGCTGGTTGATGACGTTGAGGTTTTCGCAGGTATCGTCCATCTGCACCTTGCCAATGGCCGGGTCGGCCATGACCTCGCAGAAGGTATTCCAGGTGCCCACGTCCTTCCACTGGCCGGCGTAGCGCATCACCGCGATGTCCGGCTCGTTTTCGGCCACGGCGTAGTCAAAGCTGATCCGCTTTTGCAGGGCGTAGTTGGCCTGCAGGTCCGCAAAGCCCCGGAAATCCAGCTGTTTGTGGGCGATGCCGAGCAGGTAGCCCAGGGTGAAGGCAAACACCCCGCCGTTCCACAGCGCCCCGCGGGCGATGTAGGCGGCAGCGGTGGCCTCGTCCGGCTTTTCCTTGAAGCAGGACACCTTGCTCACCGGGTCGGTGCTGGTGGGGATGATGTAGCCGAACTTGGCGCTGGGATAGGTGGGTTCAATGCCCATGAGGGTCAGGTGGGCGGCGCGGGGATTTTCCGGCCCGGCCAGGCGGGCCATCTGCTTCACCGCCGCAAAGTAGGTGTCGTCCACATAGGGGTCCACGGGGCAGACCACCACCGGTTCTTCCGGGCGCACCCCCATCACGTCGGTGAGGTAGGTGCAGGCCAGCACGATGGCCGGGAAGGTATCCCGCCGGCAGGGTTCCACGCAGACGCTGACCTTGCCCCCCAGCTGGTTCTTGATGGTGCTGACCTGGCGCTTGCCGGTGGCCACCACGATGTTGGCCCGGGGATCGGCCTTCTTGATCTGGCGGTAGACCCGCTGGACCATGCTTTCATACTCGCCCTTGTCGTTTTTCAACAGGGGCACGAACTGTTTGGACCGGATGTTGTTGGAAAGAGGCCACAGCCGCTGGCCGCTGCCGCCGGACAGTAGGATCAGATTCATAGGGGTTCCGCCTTTCTCCTGCGCGGAGCGCACTCAGCGCTCGGCACGCATGGGATTGTTCAGGAAATCCTGGTAGGTGAGTCGGATGCCGTCCTCCAGCTCGGTCTTGTAGGTCCAGCCCAGGGCCGTGGCTTTGCTCACATCCAGCAGCTTGCGGGGGGTGCCGTTGGGCTTGGAGGGGTCCCACCGGATCTCGCCGGTGTAGCCGATGACCTTGGCCACCAGCTCGGTGAGTTCCTTGATGGTCAGCTCCTTGCCGGTACCGGCGTTCACCGTCTCGTTGCCGGAGTAGTTGTTCATCAAAAAGACGCAGAGGTTGGCCAGGTCGTCCACGTACAGGAACTCCCGCAAGGGGCTGCCGTCACCCCAGCAGGTGACATAGGGCAGGTTCTGCTCCTTGGCTTCGTGGAAGCGGCGGATGAGGGCGGGCAGCACATGGCTGTGGGTGGGGTGGTAGTTGTCGTTGGGGCCGTACAGGTTGGTGGGCATGACGCTGATGTAGTCGGTGCCGTACTGACGGTTGAGGTACTCGCAGTATTTGAGCCCCGAAATCTTGGCCAGGGCGTAGGCCTCGTTGGTCTTTTCCAGGGCGGAGGTGAGCAGGCAGTCTTCCTTCATGGGCTGGGGGGCCAGCCGGGGATAGATGCAGCTGGAACCCAGGAATTCCAGCTTTTTGCAGCCGTTCTGCCAGGCGGCGTGGATGACGTTCATCTCCAGGATCATGTTGTCGTACATGAAATCGGCCAGGGCTTCGTTGTTGGCCACAATGCCGCCCACCTTGGCCGCCGCCAGAAAGACGTATTCCGGCTTTTCGGCCGCAAAGAAGGCTTCCACGGCGTCCTGCCGGGTCAGGTCCAGTTCCTTGTGGGTGCGGGTGATGATGTTGGTGTAGCCCTGGCGCTGCAGTTCGCGCAGGATGGCACTGCCCACCATGCCGCGGTGCCCCGCCACATAAATCTTGGCATTTTTGTCCATCATGGGGTAAGACTTCCTTTCTTAATCTATGGAAAAAAGATTGTTGGTTTGCGGATTCTTGGGGAACCGGCAGCCTGCGGGAGTGTCCTTCCTTTTGTGACCAAAAGGAAGCGAAAAGTCCCACCGTTTCGACGCGGTGGACGCCGACCAGGGCTGCGGCC
>NZ_JACJJP010000003.1 GCF_016900095.1 Gemmiger formicilis | reverse complement strand
GGTGGAGATGGCCGCCTTTGCGGTGGGGGCGGGAATCCCGCTGCTGCTCACCTGGCGCAAAAACAAAGCCGCCCTGGTGCGGCTGGGCACCGGGCGGCAGCAAACCTGATTTTATTCGGCTTCGACGGTTTCGGCGGATTCGGCAGGTTCGGCAGCTTCCTCTTCCATTTCTTCTTCCTCCTCGGGGAACACATCCCAGAACTCGGTACGGCCGTAGATTTCGGTCAGATGGCGCAGTTTTTTGGCCAGCTCCCGGGTGAACACGCCGGGACGGGCCCGCCATTGCCAGTTGCCGTCCGGAATGGAGGGAATGTTCATCCGGGCTTCACTGCCCAGACCCAGAATGTCCTGGGCCTGGACGATGGCCAGATCGGCCACGCTGGACCAGATGCCCCGCAGCATGCCCCAGTTGTAGCCTTCCTCCTCGCTCAGCTGCAGATAGTCCACCGCCCGGGCACGGGCGTACTCGTTGGTGTTGGCAAACCAGCCGTTGGCGGGCTCGTTGTCGTGGGTGCCGGTGTAGGCCACGCAGGACCGGGGATAGCTGTGGGGCAGATATCCGCCGCCGTCCCGGCTGTCAAAGGCAAACTCCAGCACCTTCATGCCGGGGTATCCGGTGGCGGCCAGCAGGTCGTAGACCTCCTGGGTCAGAAAGCCCAGGTCCTCCGCAATGATCTCCCGGCGTCCCAGTTCCCGCTCGATGGTGCGGAACAGGTCGATGCCCGGGCCGGGCCGCCAGCGCCCGTTCACGGCGGTTTCGTCGCCGTAGGGGATGGCATAGTACCCCGCAAAGCCCCGGAAATGGTCGATGCGCACCACATCGTAGATGCCGCAGGTGTGGCGGATGCGCCGCACCCACCAGGCGTAGCCGTTGCGCTTCATCTCGTCCCAGTCATACAGCGGGTTGCCCCACAGCTGACCGGTGGCGGCAAAGGCGTCCGGCGGGCAGCCGGCCACCTCGGTGGGCAGCAGGTCCTCGTCCAGCTGGAACTCCTTCGGGCTGGCCCACACATCCACGCTGTCCGCTGCCACATAGATGGGCAGGTCGCCGATGATCCGCACGCCCTTTTCGTTGGCGTAGGTTTTCAGGGCCGACCACTGCCGGAAGAACAGATACTGCACCGCCTGCCAGAAACCCACCTCGTCCGCATAGGTGCGGCGGGCTTCCTCCAGGGCGGCGGGGTCACGCCGCACCAGTTCCGGCTCCCAGTCGTGCCAGGCAGCACCCTTGTGGGCGTCTTTCAGCGCCATGAACAGGGCATAGTCCGGCAGCCAGAATGCATTTTCCCGGCAAAACGCCCGGTAGTCCTCCGTAGGCTCGGCCAGCAGCCGGGCACAGGCCTTGTGCAGCACCGGATACCGCTTTTCGTAAATCACCGCATAGTCCACGGCATCGGGGGTGCCGCCCCAGTCGATGTCCTGGTACTCCTCGGGTTTCAGCAGGCCGTCCTCGGCCAGCAGATCCAGGTCGATGAAGTAGGGGTTGCCCGCAAAGGTCGAAAAGGACTGGTAAGGGCTGTCCCCGTAGCTGGTGGGACACACCGGCAAAATCTGCCAGTATTTCTGCCCGGCCAGAGCAAGAAAATCCACAAATTTTCGGGCTTCACGCCCCATAGTGCCGATGCCGGTGGTCGACGGCAGGCTGGACAAATGCAAAAGAATACCGCTGGAACGAGTCACGCTGATTCCGCCTTTCCTGAATTCTGTTTTCCATCATACACACAAAAAAAGCAAAAAACAAGCGCGGGTCCCCCCGTGCACCAAAGCTTCGGCAATGCGCACCAAAACGCAGCCGAAACTTTGTGCAAAAAACGGGGAAACCCGCGCCTTTTTTTTTGCGGATGTTACAGGGTCTGACCGCTGACCAGGCCGTTCCACAGTCGGTAGTAGATGCCCTTCTTGGCCAGCAGCTGGTCGTGGGTGCCTTCCTCCTCAATGCCGTCCTTGCCCAGCACCAGGATGCGGTCGGCATTCTTGATGGTGGTCAGGCGGTGGGCGATGGTCAGGGTGGTGCGGCCTTTGGCCAGGGCATCCAGACTCTGGCCCACCAGAATTTCGCTCTCGTTGTCCAGGGCGCTGGTGGCCTCGTCCAGCAGCAGGATGGGCGGATTTTTCAGGAATACCCGGGCAATGGAGATGCGCTGTTTCTGCCCGCCGCTGAGCTTGACGCCCCGCTCGCCCACATAGGTGTCATAGCCGTCTTTCAGCTCCCGCACAAACCCGTCGGCACCGGCCAGACGGGCGGCCTGTTCGATTTCCGCCCGGGTGGCGCCCGGCTTGCCGTAGGCGATGTTTTCTGCCACCGTGCCGCTGAACAGATACACGTCCTGCTGCACCACACCGATGGCGTCCCGCAGACTGTGCAGGGTGACCTGGCGCACATCCTGCCCGTCGATGAGGATGCGGCCGCCGGTCACGTCGTAGAAGCGGGGGATAAGGTTGCACAGGGTGGTCTTGCCGCCGCCGGAAGGCCCGACCAGCGCCAGATTCTCGCCGGGTTTGATCTGCAGGTTCACATGGCGCAGTACCTGGTTGTGGTCGTCGGGGTATTCAAAGCTCACGTCCTGGAACTCAATGCCGCCCTTGTCCACCTGCAGGGGTTTGGCGTCGGGGGCGTCCTCGATCTCTACCGGGGTGTCCATGATCTCGAAGAAACGCTCGATGCCGGTCATGCCCCGCTGGAACTGCTCTGCAAATTCCACAATGCGGCGGATGGTGGCAATCAGGGTGGACACGTACAGCACATAGGCCACCAGATCGCCGGCGCTGATCTTGTCGTACACCAGGAACAGGCCGCCGGCCACAATGACCACCAAGTACATCAGCCCGTCAAACAGACGGGTGGAAGTGTTGAAGGCGGCCATGGCGTGGTAGGTCTTTTTCTTGATGGTCTGGAAGGTTTGGTTGCCCACCTCGAACTTGGCCTTTTCCTGTTCTTCGGCGGCAAAGGCCTTGACCACCCGCTGGCCCAGCAGGCTGTCCTCGATGGAGGCGTTGAGCTCACCAATCTGGAACCGCTGCTTGCGGAAAGCCGCCCGCAGCCGCAGGTTCAGCCGCACGCTGACAATCATCATCAGGGGCACGCAGACAAAGACCACCAGGGTCAGGGGAACGCTGGCCCCGCACAGAATCACAAAGGAGGCCACAATCTTGATGGCGGCAATGAAAAATTCTTCGGGGCAGTGGTGGGCGAATTCGGTTACATCAAACAGGTCGTTGGTAATGCGGCCCATGATCTGGCCGACCTTGGTGTTGTTGTAGTAGGTGTGGCTCAGCCGCTGCAGATGGGCAAAGGCATCCCGGCGCATGTCGGTTTCGATGTACACGCCCATGATGTGGCCGGTGCCGGACATGTAGTAGCTGGCGGCGCCGTCAATGATGCGCAGCACCAGGTACAGCCCGGCCAGCTTGCCCACCGTGGCCACCGTCAGCACCACCGAAGGATCGGTGGCGGCGTTGGTCAGATACCGCATGATGGAGGGCAGCACGATGTCGCACAAGGTGGTCAAAGCGGCGCAGAACAGATCGAACAGCAGGATGCCCTTGTAGCGCATCAGATAGGGCAAAAAGCGGGAAATGCGCGCTGAATTGTTTGTTTTCTCGTTCATGAATGTATGATTCCTTCCTGTATGGCATGCAAAAGCCTTCCCCCCGGCAGGCGAAGGGAAGGTAAAAAACCTGATTTTTTATTCCGCCGGAACATCCTGAACCGGCACTTCCGCTGCGGGCACGTCTTCCGACGGCGGTTCCGGCGCTTCGGCGTGAGGGGCTTGTTGGGCGGGCGGGGCGGGTTCCGGTTCGGATGCGGGCGGTTCCACCACTTCCGGCGTCGGCACAGGCGTGGGTGTGGGGGTTGGCGTAGGTACGGGGGTAGGTTCGGGCGTGGGTACCGGTGTGGGAACCGGCGTAGGCACCGGTGTGGGTGCCTGGGTGGGCGGCGGCGTGACCACCGGCGCCGGGGCAGCTGTCACCACCGGGGCAGGGGAGGGCGTGGGTACCGCAGAAGGCGAAGGAGAGGGGGTGGCGGCCAGGGCGGCGATGGGTTCTACCTTGGTCTTCTGGCAGACGGTGCAGGTGTAGGTGCGCTCACCGGCAATGCCGGGCTGCGGCTCCTTGGTCACCCGGCCTTCGTCCCATTTGTGGCCCAGGGCATCCAGTTCCCGCTCCCGCACCTCACCGCAGATGGTGCAGACCTCTTTCACAAAGCCCTTTTCCTCACAGGTGGGGGCTTTGCGGCTGCCGTCCACTTCCTTGTAGGTGTGTTCGTGTTCGGCCGGCTCAAAGTGGGCGGTCACCACCACACCGCCGGCATCGGCGTTGGAAGGCACCGTAAAGGTCAGCTGGCTGGACGACCCGGCGGAACCGATGGACGCCGACCAGTAGGAGAACTTCCAGCCTTCGTTGGGTACGGCGGTCACGGTGGAGCAGCTGCCGCCTTTCTTGACCATCTGGCTGGTCTGTCCGCTGATGGTCCCCCCGCCGCTGCTCACGAATTCCACCGGCACTTTGGCGCCCCGCACCGCGATGGGATCGCTGGTGATAAGGCCCAGCGGCACGCCGTCCGGTTCGGGGATGGTGCCCAAGGGCTGGGGCCGCTGATCGGGGGTCTGGCTGGCGTGGGTGCGCACATATTCAAAGTAGGCGGTCACCGCCACCTTGGAAAGATGCACCCCGTCCGACAGGGTGTAATCCTTCTTGGCCCAGCCGGTGGTGTCGTCCCGCAGCACCTCGGCGGAATTCAGAAACCGGTATCCGTCCTCCTCGCACATCTGTACCAGGGCTTCGTTGTAAGCATCCACCTGGACCATGTCCAGACGGCTGTTTTCCCGCTGTTGGTCCAAAGGCGGAATGGCGCTGACGATGATTTCGGCATAGGGCCAGGCCTCGGTGATGGCCTGCAGGCCGGTGCGGTAGGTCTTGATGAAGTTGGTGGCATCGGTGGAGGTGCCGCCCAGATTGTTGGTGCCGAAACAGATGATGATCCGCCGCGGCTTGAGCTTGGCCACCGCATCGGGGATGGTGTACATCTGGCTGTCGCCCTTGAATTGTTCACATTTCAGGGTGGTGATGGCGCCCACCCCCATGCTCACCACACCGATGTTGTTTTTCAGGGAAGTGAAAGCGGAGCCGGTCTCGTCGGCATACATCATGTACCGTGCCGTGTTGGAATCGCCGATGAACAGGGTCTCATCCACATAGGACCGACCGGCGTCCTCCGTCTGCGGCAGTATGGTGGAAGTGTCGGTGACAGCGGGGGCGGCGGTGGGGTCCGGCTGCGACTGGGCAACCGGAACGGCGGTGGCTGCGGCTTCGGCGGTTTCCGGGCTGGCCGTGCCCAGGGTGTCCTGCTTGGCACAGCCCACCGTCAGGCAGAGGGCCAGGCCGACAGCCAGCGCTTTGCAAAGAGAGCGTTTCATGCCGTTTCTCCTCTCCGGGTTGACAGGGTTTTCGGGATGTTCCCATTTTACACCTGCCAATACAGCGCTGTAAACAGAAAAAACGCGAATTTTACGGCAAAAAGGACCTGCTTTGGTAAAGTTTTACAACTTTGTGGCCGTTGCTTTGTCACAAACAGAAAAAGCTGCCTGCGGCAGTGCCACCGCAGACAGCCTGAAGCGGGAATCAGACCCGCTGCTGCACAAAACGGATAAAGTTATCCCGTTCCTTTTCGGTCACGGCGTTGATCACATACATCTGGTTGCCCATGTCCAGGGCCAGGGCATCCGGCAGACGGTCGCACATCTTCATGCGGGACCCGTAGCGGGTCATGATCTGTTCGTGGGTGTGCAGATACTGCACACCGTCCCGGCGGCCGGCATACACGCAGTAGTAGTGGGGGCCGTTCAGGTCCAGATTGCGCACCTCGTCAAAGCAGACCATATCGGCCCAGATCTGGTAGCAGTCCACGCTGTTGGCAAAGTTGATCATATCCGGGGTGTAGCCGCCGGCGGGGCGCATGTTCACTTCCAGCGCCACATAATCGCCTTTTTTGCCAAGACCTTCCTTGTCCTCGTTCAGGCGGAAGAACTCGCAGTGGAAGAAGCGGCTCTTGGCGCCGAAGGCCTTGATGGTGGCAAAGCCCACCTTGCGCAGATCTTCCGGCACCCGCTTCTGGGTCCAGTAAGCCAGATCTCCCTGGGTGTTCACGATGTCCATGATGGGGGTGGGGAAGTAGTTGCTGGTGTAGAACAGGGGCACGCAATGGCTGTCGGCCACGCCGTCAAAGCTGACGATGGTGCCGTTGATGAACTCTTCCATAATATAGGGCACTTCCGGACGGGAAGCGTAGAAGTCCACCAGATCATTTTCATTTTCCAGCTTGTAGGTGGCTTCGGCGCCGCAGCCGTTGTCCGGCTTGACAATGACCGGATACCCCACCTGCTTGATGAATTCCTTGGCAGCCTCCAGAGTGGATACCATGTGATGCCGTGCTACCGGCACCCCGGCGGCGCGGTAGCTGTCCTTCATCTTGCTCTTGAACTTGATGCGCTCGATGAAGTCGTTCTTGGCGCCGGTGTTGATGTTGAAATCGGTGCGCAGAGCGGCATCCAGTTCCAGCCAGTACTCGTTGTTGCTTTCCACCCAGTCGATCTTGCCGTACTCGTGGGTGAAATACCCCATGGCGCGCACCATCTGGTCATAGTCCGCCAGGCTGTCCACCCGGTAATATTCGGTCAGGGTGGCTTTCAGCTCGTCGGGAATTTCGTCGTAAGGCGCATCCCCGATGCCCAGCACATTCACACCGTTGCGCTTGAGCCGGTCACAGAAATTCCAGTAGGTTTTGGGAAAATGGGGCGAGATAAACACGAAATTCATTTTACAGATTCCTCCTCGCAGGGGTCACACCGCCGCACCGCGGTGCCGCAAATCACACAAACCGGTTGGCCTGGGGATCGTACTCAAACCCTACTTCACGCAGGGTCTTGCACAGTTCGGTCCGGTCCACGTTTTCTTCCGCGCAGAAATCGTCCAGATCGATATGCCGGTCACGCAGCTGTGTATTGACATAGCTGTACAGGATCATGGGATCACGGGGCAGCATGGGAAAAACCTCGCTTTCAAGCTTTTTATGCGCAGATACGCATATAGAAAGAAAAAGCCGGCCACAAACCGTGACCGGCAATTTTTCCATCCAAATCAGACCGCGCGGGTGACCTTACCCGAGCGCAGGCAGCGGGTGCAGGCGTAGATATACTTCGGGGACCCATCCACGACAGCTTTTACGCGCTTCACGTTGGGGCTCCAGGTACGATTGCTCCGACGGTGGGAGTGGGATACCTTGATGCCGAACGCAACACCCTTGCCACAGCATGCACATTTGGCCATAGCTTGCACCTCCTTTAACATAGCTGTATTATCATAGCAAATCCTGCGGCAAAATGCAAGGGCTTTTTCAAAATATTGTAAAAATAATCCCTGCATTGTGCCGGTTCCCCCAGCAGGACCACCTCAAAATGCAGGCGCGCCCTTGTTTTAGGGGGGCATATACAGTATAATAACAAAGATAAGTCAAATGCAAGGGGGAACCCATCATGCACGGCCTGCTGGGCATCGAAGTTCTGTATGATTACCTGGTGCGCGCGCTGGCCGTGCTGCTGGTCATTCCGTTTCATGAGGCGGCCCACGCCTTTGTCAGCTGGCGCCTGGGGGACCCCACAGCCAAAAATGCCGGGCGGCTGTCCCTCAATCCGCTGCGCCATTTTGACCCGCTGGGCACCTTGTGTATGGTGTTGGGCGGGGTCGGCTGGGCCAAGCCGGTGGGCATCGATCCCCGGCGCTTCCGCAACCCCAAGGTGGGCATGGCGGTGTCGGCGGCGGCAGGACCGGTGTCCAATTTTCTGCTGGGATTCCTTTGTACCATTATATATAAAGTGGTCTGGTACGCCAGTTACGGCCAGGCGCCCCAGCTGATCATGGACTTCCTTTGGTATATGATCGCCATGAACATCAGTCTGGGGGTCTTCAACCTGATTCCGGTGCCGCCCTTTGACGGCAGCCGCATTGCGCTGCTGTTCCTGCCGCAAAAGCTGTATTTCCGGGTCATGCGCTATGAGCGCTATATCATGGCCGCGGTGTTGGTTCTGGTGCTCCTCGGGGTACTGAACAAGCCGCTGGGCTTTTTCGTCAACGCCGTGTACGGGGCATTTTTCAACGCGACCGAATTTGTGGAGGCCGCGTTCGGTCTGCTGTAAGGGGAATATCATATTTCATGGAAACCTTAACCTTTCATATAGAAGATTTTGAAGGTCCGCTGGATTTGCTGCTGCATCTGGTGGGCAAGAATAAGATGAACCTGTATGATATCAATATCATGGAGCTCATCGACCAATACACCGCTGCCATTGCCACCATGCAGCAGGACCGCATGGAACTTTCCAGCGAGTTCATCGACATGGCGGCCCATCTGGTGCAGATGAAAAGTGCCCTGCTGCTGCCCCGCAGTCCCGAAGCGGAGCGGATGAAAGCAGAGCTGACCGGCCGACTCATCGAGTACAGCGTCTGCAAAAAAGTGGCCGCGGCCCTGGGCAGCCGGGCGCGGGACCTGTACACTGCGGTGCGCAGCCCCATGCCGCTGGAAGGCGCGGCGGAGTATTCCCGCCCCCAGGACCCGGACAAACTGGTGCAGGCGTGGTTCAACCTGATGGGCCGCAGCCTGCGCCGCAAAAAGCCCCAGCAGGAGCGGTTCGAACCCCTGGTCACGGCACCCTTCGTGTCGGTGGCCAGCCGGGTGGCCCATGTCCTGCGGGGACTTCTGCGGGGCAGCCTGCACCGGATGGGACAGCTGTTCAGCCGGGAAGAAAGCCGCAGCACCAACGTGGCCACCTTTCTGGCCCTGCTGGAGCTGATCCGCGCCGGGCGCATCAAGGTGGATGACACCGGCACACTGCAGATGGACCGCACCCGCCGTCCGCGGCAGAGAAACAAGACAGCAGGGGAGGCAACCGCCCATGAATGAACGACAGAAACTCGGCATGATGGAAGCCATGCTGTTTGCCAACGGGGAACCGGTGGAAGCCGCCCGTCTGGCCGAAGCCATGCGCATTGAGGCCGACCAGGCCCGGGAACTACTGCAGACCCTGCAGTCGGAATACGACGCACGGGAAAGCGGTATGGTGCTGCTCCACTTTGACGGCGACCGCTGGCAGCTTTCCACCCGCCCGTATTACGGCGAGGTGGTCAAGCGCATCCTGGACACCCGGCACAATGCGCCTTTGTCCCCGGCGGCGCTGGAGGTGCTGGCCGTCATCGCCTACAACCAGCCGGTTTCCCGCAGCTTTATCGAGCAGGTCCGCGGAGTGGATTCCTCTTCCACCGTGGCCAAGCTGCTGGAACGGGGGCTGATTGAGGAAGCGGGACGACTGGACCTGCCCGGCAAACCGGTGGCCTTCCGGGTCACCGATACCTTCCTGCGGGTGTTCGGCCTGGGCAGCCTGGCGGACCTGCCGCCGCTGCATGAGGATGATCCCCAGGCAGCTCCCCCGGACAACGAACCTCAGCAGATGGAAATGGAGAATCTGGTATGACCGTCCTTCTGGGGGCGCTGGTGTTGGCGGGGCGGATCCTGCTGATTCTGGTGCTGGCGGTACTGGCTGTGGCGGTGGTCCTGCTGTTGGCCCCGGTGGGGCTGACCCTGCGCTGGACGCCTGCCGCTGGTGTTTCGGTGGGAGCCTATGCGGGGCCGCTGCACCGGGTTCTGTATCCCTGGCAGCATCACAAAAAGCCCAAAAAGGAAAAGTCGGCCCCCAAAAAAGAAAAAAGGGAAGCGTCTTTTGCCTCTCCGGCGCAGCCTGCGCCGAAACCGTCCCCGGAACCGGTACCCCCGCCCCCGGAAAAGCAACCGGAGGCGGAGCTCCCGGGCCAGGCACAGGGGCCTGCCCCCGCCGCGTCGGAAGAGGCTTCCGCTGACCCGGAACCGCCTCTGCCGCCCCTGGAGCCCGTGCCGGAGGACCTGACGCCCGGAGAACAGGACGCCCTTCTGGGGGCTGCCCGCATCTTCTTCGGCACGCTGGCACCCTACCGGGCCCGCCTGCTGCGGGGCATCACGGTGCAAAAGCTGCATGTGTTCTGGACCGTGACGGGGGAGGATGCCGCCGATACCGCTGTGGCCTATGGCCGGCGGATGGCGCTGAGCAACAATCTGCTGGCCCTGGCGCGGCAGTTCCTGACCATCCGGGCCGAATCCCTGCGCATGGAGCCGGATTTTACCGGCGAAATGGCCGGTAAGCGGATTTTTTCTTGCCAAATCCGGACAAGGCCGTATATAATATTGTTGATCCTGTTTTACCTGATGCGTCGGGACAAACAGGGCAAAGTTCCCTTGAATGCAATACTGGACCAGCTCGGCACGCTGTCTTGAAGCGGCGCGCGTGGAATATAGGAGGTAGTTTACTATGGCAGAACACCCGCTGCAGGGTATGATGGGCATCACCATGGACAAGGTGCGCGATATGGTCGATTCCTCGACCATCATCGGCGACCCCATCAAGGTGGATGATGAGACCACCATCATCCCGGTTTCCCGCGTCACCTTCGGCTTTGCGTCCGGCGGTTCGGACGTGGGTGCCAACGCCAGCAAACAGATGTTCGGCGGCGGTTCCGGTGCCGGGGTGTCCATCACGCCGGTGGCCTTTCTGGTCATCAATTCGGCCGGTGTGCGCACCGTACAGCTGATGGAGCACGCCACCACCATCGACAACGCCATTGCGGCGCTGCCCGAACTGGTGGACAAGCTGGCTTCCATGCTGGGCAAAGGCAAACCCAGCAAGGAAACCGCCACCGAGGCCGCCAAAGAGGCGTTTGCCCAGGCCGACGAAAAACAGAACTGACCCGTGCCCGGCCTCTGTGCGCCGGGGCCGCGGCAGACAAAAAACAATACAAAAAACAGGGCGCAAGGGGGCCTTTGGCCACTTTGCGCCTTTTTGAAAGGAATTTTTTATTATGGCAGAACAACGCATTCAGAAAGTCCTCTCCGACCAGGGCATCTGCTCCCGCCGTGCGGCGGAACGCATGATCGACGAAGGCCGGGTCAAGGTCAACGGTCACCCTGTGACCCTGGGCGACAAGATGGACCCCGACTATGACAAGGTCTCCATCGACGGCAAGACGGTGCGCATTGTCCGCAAGCGCAAATACATCTATATCATGCTGCACAAGCCCCGGGGCTTCATCACCACATCTTCGGACGAACTGGGCCGCAAGACGGTCATGGACCTGGTCAAGGGGGTGGGCCGCCGGGTGTATCCCATCGGCCGGCTGGACAAGGACAGCGAAGGCCTGCTGCTCATGACCGACGACGGCGCTTTCGCCAACCTGCTGACCCACCCGTCCGGCGGGGTGGGCAAGCTGTACCGGGTGACCGTGCGGCCCCGGGCCACCGAAGAACAGATCGTCAAGATGTCCAGCGGCGTGGTGCTGGACGACGGCGTCAAGACCGCCCCGGCGGTGATCCATGTGGTCACTGATGAACCCAACCGCACCGTGCTGGAAATCACCCTGCACGAAGGCCGCAACCGTCAGATCCGCCGCATGTGCGAGAGCGTGGGCCTGGAAGTCATCCGCCTGAAGCGCAGCGCCGAAGGCCCGGTCAAGCTGGGCATGCTGGCGCCCGGGGAATGGCGGGAACTCAAGCGCTCGGAAGTAACCGCCCTGCGCAACGCCGCCACCAAGTCCGGAGCAGCCAAAAAACCGGAGTGAATGAGAGTCTTTTTGCAAAAAAATACGAAAAAACCCTCGCAATTTGAACAAAATCCACTTGTCCCGCTTGAAATAAAGTAGTATAATCATTGCATATGGCATTGTGAAAACCATACTGCTAGCGATACAGGAGGTCACTAAATGGCTGCAAAGAAACCTGGCAAGGCAGAGCTCCTTGCCGCATTTTTTGACGATGGGAATTATACCGCGCTGTTTGCCGACGGCCCGGTCAGCGCCGCATACGGTTGTGCGGGCGGCCAGAGCGTGTACGCCGTGGTTCAGGACGGTCGTCCCGTCGATGTGGAAGATATCGAAAAGAACATCCGCGTGCTGAACATGGCCGCCGAAACCGGCGCTCCGGTGGTGACATTCTACAACTCCAACGGTGCCTGCCTGGAAAGCGGCCTGGGACTGCTGAACGCCAACTCCCGCCTGATGGCCCAGATTGCCCGGATCTCCGGTGTGGTGCCCCAGGTGGCCGTGGTCACCGGCACCTGCGCCGGCTCTTCCGCCGTGCAGGCGGCGGCCGCCGATCTGTGCGTCATGAGCAAGGACGGTGAGCTGTTCCTCAACGCCCCCTTTACCAGTGACGACAAGGTGGCCATTGCGGGCACCGCCGAGTTCGCGGCCCGCGCCGGTGTGGCTGCGGTTCTGGCGGACGACGACCTGCAGGCTGCCAAGAAAGCCGCTTCCATCGTGGCGTTGCTGCCCTCCAACAACCTGGCCGGCCCGGCGGTGTTTGATTTCGCCGCCCCCGCCAAGGCGCTGGACCTGAACAAGTATGATCCCGCTGCTGCAGCCGCCGCTCTGGCGGACGAAGGCAGCCTGGTGGAACTGTATGCCGGCTACGGCAAGGCCGTGTACACCGCCCTGGGCACCGTGGGCGGCGCCACCGTGGGCGTTGTGGCCACTGCCAAGAGCGCCATCAACCACCACTGCACCGCCAAGGCAGCCCGGTTCATCCGCCTGTGTGATGCTTACAGCATTCCCGTGCTGACCATCGTCAACACCGACGGTTTTGTCCGCAGCGAGGGCGACGATATGGCCGGCGGTATCCGTCAGGCCGCCCGTATGGCCGGTGTTTATGCCGAAGCCACCACCGTGAAGGTGGCTGTGCTGGCCGGTGAGGCCGTGGGTCCCATCTACACCGTCTTTGCCGCCTCCGCCGACTGGCGCATTGCCGTGGAAGGCTGCACCATCGCGCCGCTGGCGCCGGAAACCGCGGTCAGCGTTCTGTACAAGGACGAAATCTATGCCGCCGATAACCTGGAAAAGGCCACCAAGGCCAAGGCCGACGCCTACAAGGCGGAGGTGTGCAGCGCTACCGCTGCCGTGGCCAACGGGGCGGCCGATGCCGCCGTGGTACCTGCCGGTGTGCGCGCCGCCGTGACCCAGGCGCTGGATATGCTGGCCAGCAAGCGCGCTGTGCGCCTGGCCAAGAAGCACGGCAACATCACTCTGTAACATCACACGATATACATAGTTAAGGAGGACCCTGTCATGAAACATCTCACCGTTACCGTCAACGGCGTTGCCTATGATGTGACTGTTGAAGAAAACGGCGGCGCACCCGTCGCCCCGGCCGCGCCTGCCGCTCCCGCTCCGGCCCCCGCCGCCAAGCCTGCCGCCCCGGCTCCTGCTGCGGCTCCCGCTCCCGCCGGTGCCGCCGGTGCCGCCGGTGCTGTGACCGTCTCGGCCCCCATGCCCGGCAACATTCTGGATGTGCGCGTCCAGCCCGGTGCTTCGGTCAAGGCCGGCGATACCCTGATGATCCTGGAAGCCATGAAGATGGAAAACGAGATCTCCGCCCCGCAGGACGGCACCATTGCCAGCGTCAACGTGCGCAAGGGCGATACGGTGGCTTCCGGCGACGTGCTGTGCACCATGAACTGAGCCCCACGGCAGTTTGAAAAAGAGGTGAATCAGATTGGCTAAGAAACCCATTCAGATCACGGAAGTTGTCCTGCGCGACGCTCATCAGTCGTTGCTGGCTACCCGTATGACCATCGACGAGATGCTCCCTATCCTCAAGACGATGGACGAGATCGGTTATTTCTCCATCGAATGCTGGGGTGGCGCCACCTTTGATGCCTGCATCCGCTTCCTGGACGAAGACCCGTGGGAGCGCCTGCGCACCCTGCGCCGGGAAATGCCAAAGACCAAGCTGCAGATGCTGTTCCGCGGCCAGAACATGCTGGGCTATCGCCATTATGCCGACGACGCCGTGGAATACTTCGTGCAGAAGTCCGTGGCCAACGGCATCGACATCCTGCGCATCTTTGACGCCCTGAACGACCCGCGCAACCTGCAGACCGCCATCAAGGCAGCCCGCAAGGAAAAGGCCCACGTCCAGGCCTGCATCAGCTACACCCTGAGCCCGGTGCACACCAACGAATATTTCGTGGAGTACGCCAAGCAGCTGGAAGAGATGGGCGCCGACTCCATCTGCATCAAGGATATGGCCGGCCTGCTCAAGCCCTACACCTGCTATGATCTGGTCAAGGCGCTGAAGGAAGCCGTCAGCATTCCCATCGACATTCACAGCCACTACACCGCCGGTCTGGCTTCCATGTCCATCCTGAAGGGCATTGAGGCGGGCGCCGACATCATTGACACCGCCATGAGCCCGCTGGCTCTGGGCACCTCCCATATGCCCACCGAAAGCCTGGTCGCCGCCCTGCAGGGCACCGACTACGACACCGGCCTGGATCTTGCCAAGCTGAACATCGTGCGTGAGCACTTTGCCAAGCTGCGCGAGAAGTACATCGCCAACGGTCAGATCAGCCCGAAGGTGCTGGGCGTGGACGCCAACACCCTGCTGTATCAGGTCCCGGGCGGCATGCTGTCCAACATGATCAAGCAGCTGAAGGACGCTGGCAAGGAAGACCAGCTGGATGAAGTGCTCAAGGAAATCCCGCGTGTGCGTGAGGACGCCGGCTATCCGCCGCTGGTCACCCCCACCAGCCAGATCGTGGGCACCCAGGCCGTGTTCAACGTGATCATGGGCGAACGCTACAAGATGGTCACCAAGGAATTCAAGGGCCTGGTCCACGGCGATTACGGCAAGACCCCCGCGCCCATCAAGCCGGAATTCACCAAGATGATCCTCAAGGGCGAAGAACCCATCACCTGCCGTCCGGCAGACCTGCTGGAGCCCGAAATGGAAAAGATGAAGGCCGAGGCCGCCAAGTACGTCATCCAGGAAGAGGACGTGCTGACCTACGCCATGTTCCCGCAGGTGGCGCCCAAGTTCTTCGAAAAGCGCAACGCCCGCCTGCACGGCGTGGACGCCCAGCATGCGGATTACGCCAACAAGGCGCATCCGGTCTGATCCCGGCAATATTGTTTCACCCAAAGCCCCTGTGCCGAAAGGCACGGGGGCTTTCTGGCGTCTGGGGAGAGGGCACCTGCCGTCTTGCCAAACAGCGGTGTGGGTAGTATAATAAATCGAATACCTATCAGGAAAAATTTGCTGTGTGAGATGTGAGGAGTTCAGGTATGGTTCTCAGCATGACTGGCTATGGCCGGGCCGAGCAGACGCTCAACGGCCGCAATATTACGGTGGAGATCCGCAGCGTCAATGCGCGTTTTTTTGAGTATTCTTCCCGCATGCCGCGCACCTGCGCTTTTTTGGACGATAAGCTCAAGGCACTGGTGGGGGAGCGGGTACACCGTGGCAAGGTGGAACTGAACCTGACCATCCAGAGCGTGGCCGCCGCCGATACGGTGGTGCAGGTCAACTGGCCTCTGGCCGAAAGCTATCGCCAGGCCCTGAGCGCCATGGCCGAACGCCTGGACATCAAAAACGATGTGACCGTCATGGGCCTGGCCCGGTTCCCGGACGTGCTGTCCCAGACCGCGGCCCCCGCCGACCCGGATGCCTTGTGGGCGGACGTGGCCGGGGTGGCTGCCCAGGCAGTGGAGGCCTTCCTGGCCATGCGTGCCACCGAAGGCGCCAAGCTGAAGGACGATGTGGAAAACCGCCTGCAGGTGGTGGAAGACCTGGTGGGCCAGATCGAGCAGGGCAGTGCCGGTCGCGTGCAGGCGTATACCGAGCGCCTGTATGCCCGGCTGCAGGAACTGCTGGCCGACCGCAACATCGACGAAAGCCGCATCCTTACCGAAGCCGCCCTCTTTGCAGACAAGACCGCTATTGACGAGGAGACCGTGCGCCTGCACAGCCATGTGGCCCAGTACCGGGAAATTCTGACTCTGAACGAGCCCATCGGCCGCAAACTGGATTTCCTGACCCAGGAGCTGAACCGGGAAGCCAACACCATCGGTTCCAAGTGCCAGGACGCCGCCCTGACCCGGCTGGTGGTGGCTCTCAAGTCGGAGATCGAGAAAATCCGCGAACAGATCCAGAATATTGAATAAGAGGCCCGCATGAAACTGATCAATATCGGGTTCGGCAACCTGGTCAACGCCGACCGGCTCATCGCCGCGGTCAGTCCGGAATCCGCACCCATCAAGCGTATCGTACAGGACGCCCGGGACAAGGGTGCGGTCATCGATGCCACCTACGGCCGCCGCACCCAGTCGGTGCTGATCATGGATTCCGACCACGTGGTTCTTTCGGCCTTTCCGCCGGAAACCATCCTGGGCCGAGCACAGGAAGAAACCGCGCCCTGACCCGGTGCGTTTCGATACAATAGGGTATAGGATTGTGAACATATGGGGGATGCTAAAAGTATGAAAGGTGAAAAATATCTGTTTGTGGTGTCCGGGCCTTCCGGCACCGGCAAAGACACCGTGGTGTCCAAACTGCTCAGCGAACACCCGGACGTGAAAAAGACGGTGTCCGCCACCACCCGACCCATGCGGGAAGGGGAAGTGGACGGCGTCAGCTACCATTTCCTGAGCAAGGAACATTTCAAAGAAGCCCTGGACTCCGACGGCATTGTGGAGTATACCTGCTACTGCGACAACTATTACGGCACCCTGCGTTCGGAGATCGAGCGCCACATGAAAGCCGAAGAACCAGTTATCCTGGTCATTGAGGTGGAAGGCGCCGGCAACATCAAGCGCTTGTATCCCGGTGCCACCACCATCTTTGTGCTGCCGCCCAACATGCAGGAGCTGGAACATCGCCTGCGTTTCCGCGGCACCGAGAGCGAGGAAGTCATCCAGAAGCGGCTCAAGCGCGCCGAAACCGAGATTGCCCGCTCCGCCGACTACGACGAACATGTGATCAACGATGTGGTGCAGGACTGTGCCGACCGCATCTACGGCATCATCCGCAACCGGTTGTCCCAGCAGGACTGATTTACCCGAAAAGAGGGGAGGGCGCGTTTGCCAACGATTGCCAAGGTGGCGGTGAACGACGCCACCATTCATTTTGACAAGCTGTATTCCTACCTGGTTCCGGCGGAACTGTGCGGGCGGCTGTGGCCCGGTGGTATTGTGCTGGTGCCCTTCGGCCGGTCGGACAAGCCCCGCATGGCGGTGGTGCTGCAGCTGGCTGAGGAATCCGACCCGGACCCCAGGCTGAAAACCTTGCTGGCCGCCGCGCCGGAGGATGCCCGCCTGACCCCGGACCTGCTGGAACTGGTCCGGTTCCTAAAAGACCGGTATTTCTGCACCTGGTACGAGGCCGTCAAGGCCATCATTCCCTACGGGGCCCAGTATTGCCCCGGGGTGGAAGACGGCAAACCGGTGGTACGCGGCCGCCTGACCCGCCCGCTGGAAACGGTGTACACCCTGGTGGGGGAACTGCCCGCCAAACCCAAGCCCGGCCCGCGGCAGCAGGCTGCGGTGGAACTGCTGCAAAACGGTCCCATGACCCGCCGTGCGCTGGAGGACCAGGGGGTCGGCCGCACCACCCTGGATGCCCTGTGTAAAAAAGGTGTTCTGCGGGCGGAGGAACGGCTCAAGTCTCTGGATTTGTTTGCCGATATTCCCTTTGACCCGCAGCCCATCGAGCTTTCCCCCGAACAGCAGACGGCCTTTGCCCAGCTCAGCGAGGACCTGGATGCCCATCAGCCCCGGGCGGCCCTTTTGTACGGCGTCACCGGCAGCGGCAAGACGGCGGTGTTCCTCAAACTCATTGAGCGTACCCTGGCCCAGGGACGGCGGGCGCTGGTGCTGGTGCCGGAAATCGGCCTGACCCCCCAGATGATCCGCCGCCTCAAAGCCACCTTCGGCAGTCGGCTGGCAGTGCAGCACAGCGCACTGAACAACACCGAGCGCCTGCTGCAATGGCGGATGATTCAGCAGGGCAACGCCGATATTGTGGTGGGCACCCGCAGTGCCATCTTTGCCCCGCTGAAGGATATCGGCCTGATCATTCTGGATGAGGAGCAGGAACACACCTACCAGAGCGAATCCTCGCCCCGTTACTCCGCCCATGAGGTGGCCAAAAAGCGGGCGGCTGCGGAGAACGCCCTGCTGGTCTTTGCTTCCGCCACCCCCCGCATCGAGACCACCTATGCCGCCCGGGCCGGGCGGATGCGGCTGGTCACCCTGCGGGAACGGTACGGCGGCCGGCCGCTGCCCACGGTGGAATTTGCCGATATGCGGGCGGAGATGACCGCCGGCAACCCCCGGGAGGTCAGTGCCCGCCTGGCCGGGGAACTGGCCGAAAACCTGCGCCGGGGGGAACAGAGCATTCTTCTGCTCAACCGCCGCGGCTACAACACGGTGGCCATGTGCGCCGACTGCGGCCAGGTGGTCAAGTGCCCCAACTGCAGCGTGCCGCTGGTCTACCACAAGAACCGGCAGGCGCTGATGTGCCACCACTGCGGGCATATGGTGCACCCGGCTCCCACCCGCTGTCCGGAATGCGGCGGCAAGCTGCTGTACAGCGGATTCGGCACCCAGCGGGTGGAGGAGGAACTTCACCAGCTGCTACCCACCGCCCGCATCCTGCGCATGGATCAGGATTCCACCGGCCAGAAGAACGCTCACGAAACCATGCTGACCAAGTTCGGCCGGCAGGAATACGATATCCTGCTGGGCACCCAGATGGTGGCCAAGGGCCTGGATTTCGAGAAGGTCACCCTGGTGGGGGTGCTGGGCATCGACTCGCTGCTCTTCGGTCAAGGCTTCCGCGCCTACGAAAGCGTGTTCAGCCTGATCACCCAGGTGGTAGGCCGGGGCGGCCGCGCCGAACTGCCTGGTCGCGCCCTGATCCAGACGGCGGTGCCGGAACACCCGGTGCTGCAGCTGGCGGCCCGGCAGGATTACCCCGCCTTCTATCAGGAGGAAATCTCCTTCCGCCGTCTGAGCCTGTACCCGCCCTTCTGTGCCCTGTGCGTTGTGGGCTTTACCGGCGCACAGGAGGGGGCCGTGTTCACCGCGGCCAGCCGGTTCGGCCGGATACTGGCCGATCTGGCATCCCGACACCCGGACCTGCCGCTGCGGATGCTGGGCCCTGTGCCCATGAACATCCTCATGCTGGGGGGCCGCTACCGCTACAAACTCACCCTCAAATGCCGCAACGATGCGCAATTCCGTGCCTTGCTGCGGGCAGCGCTGGACGCCTACGCCGCGGAAAAACTGCCCGGCAAGGCAAGCGTTGTGATCGATTTCAATTCGGACGGCGACCTGTAAAACGGCGCTGTCACACTCATACAAACCCTTTGATTTTTGGAGGTATATACCATGGCACTTCGCACCATTGTCCAGGACGGCGACCCGATCCTGAAGAAAGTCTGCCGCCCCGTTACCAAGTTTGACGACCGTCTGGCCACCTTGCTGGACGATATGAAGGATACCCTGTACGACGCCGACGGCTGGGGCCTGGCCGGCCCGCAGGTGGGGGTCATGCGCCGGATTTTCATCTCGCTGGATGACCGCAACGCCCCCGAAAACCTGCCCGAAGGGGAGCATCTGCCCATCATGGAGTTCATCAACCCTGAAATCCTGGAACTCAGCGATGAGCAGGTGGAACTGTATGAGGGCTGCCTGTCCTTCCCGGGACATAACGGCGCCATCAAGCGGGCCAAGCACGTGAAGGTGCGGGCCCAGGACCGCCACGGCGAGTGGTTCGAGCTGGAAGCCGACGATATGTTTGCCCGCTGCATCCAGCACGAGAACAACCACCTGGACGGCATCACCATCATGGATCTGGCCACCCATTTCTATGAGGATGACTACCCCGAAGACGAGGGCGAAGAATAATGCGTATCCTGTTCATGGGCACCCCGGACATTGCCGCCGAAAGCCTGGCCGCCCTGATTGCGGCGGGGCATGAGATCGTGGGTGTGTTCACCCGGGCGGATAAGCCGGTGGGCCGCAAACAGATTCTGACGGCGCCGCCTGTCAAGCAGCTGGCGGTGCAGCACAACATTCCGGTGTGGCAGCCCGCCACCCTGCGGGACGGCAAGGCGGAACCGATTTTCCGGGACCTGGCCCCCGATCTGGTGGTGGTGGTGGCCTACGGCCGCATTCTGCCGCCGGAACTGCTGCACATTGCCCCTCTGGGGTGCATCAACCTGCATGTGTCCCTGCTGCCCAAATACCGGGGTTCTGCTCCCATCCAGTGGTCGGTGCTCAACGGCGATCCCGAGACCGGCGTCACCATCATGCAGCTGGACGAAGGCTGCGATACCGGCGATATCCTCATGGTGGAGCGGGTGCCCATCGGTCCCGAAACCACCAGCGGGGAACTGTTTGATCAGGTTTCCGCCATCGGCGCCAGGACGCTGGTCACGGCGGTGGAAAAGCTGGCTGCCGGGGAACTGACCCCGCAGCCCCAGGACGATTCCCAGGCCACCCAGGCCCCGCCGCTGAAAAAGGAGATGGCCCAATTCCACTTTACCCAGTCCGCCGCCCACATCCACAACTGGGTGCGGGGCATGAACCCCTGGCCCGCCGCCTTCTTTGAACTGGACGGCAAGAAGGTCAAGGTGCTGGAAAGCCGCCTGGCTTCCAACGAGAACGCCGCCCCGGCGGGCACGGTACTGGCCCTCAAGCCCCTGACCATCGCCTGTGGGGAAGGCGCCTTGCAGCTGCTCACCGTCACGCCGGAAGGCGGTCGGCCCATGGCCGGCACCGCCTGGGCAGCGGGCCGCCGTCTCAAGGCGGGGAACAGCCTGTGACCGCCCGGTATCTGGCCGTCAAGGCCCTGGTGCGCCAGGAACAGGACGGCTACGCCAACCTGGTTCTGGACGCCGAGCTCAGCCGCTGCCGTCCGCCTCTGGAAAGCCGGGATGCCGCCTTTGCGGCCCGCATCTTTTACACGGTGCTGGAACGGCGCAACCTGCTGGACTGGACGCTGGACCGCTTTCTGAAAAAGCCAGTGCGCAAGCTGGATGCCCCTGTGCGGGCCATTCTGCGGGCCGGGTTGGCCCAGGCTTCCTACATGGAAGTGCCCCTGCCCGCCGCTGTCAATGAATCGGTCAAGCTGGCCCGGGCCTTCGGCAAGACCAGCGCGGCGGGCATGGTCAATGCGGTACTGCGCCGGGCCGCTGCCTGCCATCCCAGGCCGGAAGACTTTCCGGACCTTTCTCAGCGGCTCCAGACCTATTATAGCCTGTCCGCCCCGGTGGCCAAACTGCTGCAAACCCAGTACGGCGCCGAAGCCGAGGCCATGGTCGCGGCTTTTTACCTGCCTGTGCCCACCTGGGTGCGGGTGAACACTTTGAAAACCGATGCCGCCGCCCTCACCGATGCCCTGACAAGGGAAGGCTGTACCGTGGAACCCGGCCCCTGGGCCAACTGCCTGCGGGTACAGTTCCCCGGCAGCCCCGCCGCCACCCAAGCATTCCGCCGGGGGCTTTTCCATGTGCAGGGGCTGGCCAGCCAGTTCGCGGCGGACAGCGTGCAGGCGGCGCCCGGTATGCGGGTGCTGGATCTGTGCGCCGCCCCGGGGGGCAAAAGCCTGACCATGGCCCAGGCCATGGAAAACAAGGGAGAGCTGTACAGCGGTGAGGCGGTGGAATCCCGCGTGCCCCTGCTGCAAAAGGCCTTTGTCCGGTGCGGGGTGAGTTGTGCGCACCCCTTTCATGGGGATGCCTCCCGACCCGACGCCGCGCTGGCCAGGGCGCCTTTTGACCGGGTGCTGTGCGACGTGCCCTGTTCGGGATTGGGGGTCATCGGCAAGAAGCCGGACATCCGCTACAAGGACCTGGACGGGCTGGATGAGCTGTGCGCCCTGCAAAAAAAGATATTACAAAATGGTTCCAAATACCTTGCCGAAACCGGCCGTTTGGTGTATTCTACCTGTACGGTGAACCAAAACGAGAACCAGGAAGTGGTGGCGCAGTTTTTGCGGGATAACCCGGATTTTGCCGTTGTCCCGCCCGAAAATCTGCCCGACCAGGCAAGACAAACGCCTTATGGAACCCTGTTTTTGCCCGGAACCGCCGGGTTCGATGGGTTCTTTGTGGCCGTTCTGGAACGCCGGACATGAAAGTTTTCGTAAATTTTACATCCTTTCGTGACCCAAAGATGACCGGAACATGGTATGATAGAAAGAGGTGGAGAAATTGTCCGACCAGCGCCCCGTGTGCCTGACCGATTTGACCCTGTCCCGCTTGACCGACTATGTCAAGGGGATGGGGCAGCCTGCGTTTCGGGCCAAACAGATCTTCAAGTGGGTGCACCAGAAGCTTGTCACCGATTTTTCCGCCATGACCGACCAGCCCAAATCCCTGATCCAGACCCTGGAACAGAACTGCACCCTGGCCGCCCCCACCATCCGGCGGCGCCAACAGTCCAAGGACGGGACGGTCAAATATCTGCTGCAGCTGGCCGACGGCAACTGCATCGAGACGGTGCTCATGCGGTATCATTACGGCAACACCGTCTGTGTGTCCACCCAGGTGGGCTGTGCCATGGGCTGCCGGTTCTGCGCCTCCACCCAGGCGGGCCGGGTGCGGGACCTGACCCCCGGCGAGATCGCCTCGGAGATCTACACCGCCCAGAAGGACACCGGCGAGCGGGTCTCCCACATCGTGCTCATGGGCATCGGCGAGCCACTGCACAACTTTGACAATGTGATGGACTTCCTGGAGCTCATTTCCTGCCCGGAAGGTCTGAACATTGGCATGCGCAACATCAGCCTGTCCACCTGCGGCCTGGTGCCCAAGATCGATGAGCTGGCCCAGCGAAAGCTGCAGCTGACCTTGTCGGTGTCCCTGCACGCCCCGGACAACGCGGTGCGCAGCAGCATGATGCCGGTGAACGATGCCTATCCGCTGGAAGAGCTGATCCCGGCCTGCCGCCGGTACCAGAAGACCACCGGCCGGCGCATCAGCTTTGAATATTCCATGGTACGGGGTGTCAACGATTCCCCGGCCATGGCCCGCAAACTGGCCGATCTCATCCGGGGGATGGGGGCACACGTGAACCTGATTCCCATCAACCCGGTGGACGGCAGTCCCTATTCCGCCACCGACGAGGAAAACGTCCGCCGTTTCCGCCAGATGCTGGAAAATTTGGGCGTCAATGCCACGGTGCGCCGCCGCCTGGGGGCCGATATCTCGGCCGCCTGCGGGCAGCTGCGCCGGGAGGACGCCAAGCAGGCCGCCCAGAACGGGCAGGCCTGATTACACTGTGAAAGGAAGGACCTGACTGCATGAAGATCGCAGGGCTCACCGATATCGGCAGCTGCCGCCAGGAAAACCAGGACAGTTTCTGTGCCCGGCAGCTGACGGACGGCTCCGGCTGGGGCGTGGTGTGCGACGGCATGGGCGGTGTCAAGGGTGGCCGGGTGGCTTCGTCCATCGCCACGGCCAGCATGCTGCAATACTTTGACCGCCAGCTGCGCTGCCTGCGTCATGGCGAAGAAAAGCAGTTCATCCTGCATGGATTTGATCTGACCAACCGCGCCGTGTACGATAAAGCCACCTCCGACCCCGAGATGCTGGGCATGGGCACCACCGGTGTCTGCGCCTATGTGTTCGGCAACATGGCCCATGTGGTCCACGCGGGGGACTCCCGGGCGTACCTGTGGCATGCCGGGCAGATCCGGCAGATCACCCGGGACCATTCCATGGTGCAGCAGCTGGTGGACAGCGGCCAGATCACCCGGGAACAGGCGGCGCTGCATCCCCAAAAGAACCTGATCACCCGGGCGCTGGGGGTTTCGGCCAGCATTGTGCCGGAATACAACCGCTGTGAAGTGGCAACCGGGGACATTCTGCTTCTGTGCACCGACGGGCTGACCAACATGGTGCCGGATGAGGAGATCGCCCTGATCTTGCAGGAATCTGCATTTTTTGATACGCCCCGGCTGCTCATCGATCGTGCGCTGCGCGGCGGCGGGCAGGACAACATCACCGTTCTGCTGATGGGTGTGGAAAGTACGGATCAATCAAGGGAGGATACAAATGGATAACCTGATTGGTAGAAAGCTGGATGGCCGTTACCTGATCGAAAGCCTGATCGGCGTGGGCGGCATGGCCAACGTGTATAAGGGCCGGGATATCCGCACCGGCAACGAAATTGCGGTCAAGGTGCTGAAGGAGGAATTCCTGGGCAACGAAGAGCTGGTCCGCCGCTTCAAGAACGAAAGCAAGGCCATCTCCATCCTGGATCATCCCAACATCGTCAAGGTATACGATGTGTCGGTCACCGACCAGCTGCAGTATATCGTGATGGAGTATATCGACGGCATCACCCTCAAAGAATATCTCAAGCAGCGCGGCGGGGCCCTGACCTGGAAAGAAGTCGTGCACTTTGCCACCCAGGTGCTGTCGGCGCTGGAACACGCCCACTCCAAGGGTATTGTGCACCGGGACGTCAAGCCCCAGAACATCATGCTCCAGGCGGACGGCTCCATCAAGATGATGGACTTCGGCATTGCCCGGTTCTCCCGTGCCCAGAGCCAGACCATCAGCGACAAGGCCATCGGTTCGGTGCACTATATCAGCCCCGAACAGGCCAAGGGCGACCACACCGACGCCCGCACCGACATCTATTCGGTGGGTGTCATGCTGTACGAGATGCTCTCCGGCAAGCTGCCCTTTGACGGCACCGGCACCGTGTCCATCGCCATCATGCAGATCTCCGAAAAGCCGAAGCCTCTGGCCGAGGTGGCCCCCAATGTGCCCGAAGGTCTGCGTCAGATCACCGAGAAGGCCATGGAAAAGGACCCCTCCGCCCGCTATCAGAGCGCGGCCGAAATGCTGGCCGCCATCAAGGCCTTCAAGCAGAACCCCAGCATTCGCTTTGAATACGAATACAATACGCAGGATTCGCCCAGCAAGACCATCAACAAGGTGGTTTCGGGCACCAAGTCCGGCATCAGCACCCAGCAGGCACGGCGCGCCGGCGCTCCCACTGCGGGCGGAAAGGGAAAAGGAAAAGGCGTGCGCAACACAAAATCCCGGGCGGCTGTCAAAGAAAAGAGCTTCTCCGTTCTGCCGATCTTCTTCGGCATGGCGGTGGCCTTCGTCATCGGCGCGGCCATTCTGGTGTACCTGATCTTCACCAACTCCACCAACCCCCTGTTCTCCAACCGGGCCAACGTCCAGCTCATCGATTTTGTGGGCATGACGGAGGATGAATTTCGCAACTCCGAATACTTCACCCTGCTGGACCCCGACATCGTGCAGGAATATAACTCCACCTATCCCGCCGGAACCATCTTTCAGCAGTCTCCTGCCGCCGGACGCACAGTGAAGGAACAGCAGAAGATCACCCTGAAGGTCAGCCTGGGCACTGAGTATATCACCCTGCCGGACGTGGCCGGCAACGACAAGGATACCGCCAAGCAGACTTTGACTGATCTGGGTGTGTCGGTGGTGACCAAGCGGGAAACCAATGACAGCGTGGGCGAAGGTACGGTCATCCGCACCGACCCTGCCGCTGGCAATCAGGTGGAGGGCGGCTCCACCGTCATTTTGTACGTGGCAAAACCCTCGGTGGACACCAGTGTCATCGTGCCGGCTGTGGAAGGTCTGACCGAAGGGGAAGCCCGCAGTGAGCTGCGTGCCCTGAACCTGGTCACCAAGGCGGTGGAACAGGCCAGTGACCAACCCCAGGGCACCGTCCTGTCCCAGAATCCCAGCGCCGGCACCGAAACCAGCATCAACGGCGTGGTGGTCCTGTATGTGTCCACCGGCGTTCCCGAAACCCCCGTTGTCACCCCGGCGCCCGCGGTGAACGGCGACCCGAACACCATCATCCAGGAATGGGACGAAGATCTGGGCGACGGCAACTGGGATCACCGCTACAAGACCGGCGACGGCAGCGTCTACAGTTCCAACAGCGGCTTCCTGTATAAAGAAGGTTAAATGGACTATATCACAAAAGGAATCGGCGGCTTTTATTATGTGCGTACCGACGACGGCATTGTGGAATGCCGCGCCCGGGGCGTGTTCCGCAAACGGGGCATCACGCCGGTGGCGGGGGACAATGTGACCCTCAGCGCCGACAAGGCCGCCATTGAAGAGATCCTGCCCCGCAAAAATGTTTTCATCCGCCCGCCGGTGGCCAATCTGGATGTGCTGTTCATTGTGGCCAGCACCACCCAGCCGGTCCCCAGCACCCGCATTCTGGACGAGCTCACCGCCGCGGCGGTGTACCAGGATGTGCGCCCGGTGCTGGTCATCACCAAGGCGGACCTGGCGGCCGCCGATAAGCTGGTGGCTGCCTACGAAAAGAGCACCATCCCGGTGGTGCAGCTGCACTACGAAACTGGGGAGGGCCTGGACGAACTGCGCGGGTACATCAAGGGGAACCTCTGTGCCTTCTGCGGCAACTCCGGCGTGGGCAAGTCCACCTTGCTCAACGCGCTGGATCCCAACCTGCGCCGGGCCACCGGGGATATCAGCCAGAAACTGGGCCGCGGCCGGCATACCACCCGGGAGGTGGAAATCTTCGAGAGCTGCGGCGGCCGCATTGCGGACACCCCCGGTTTTGCCAGCCTGGAAGCCCAGAAGCTCTGCCGCATCCCCAAGGAAGAATTGCAGCACGCCTTCCCGGAGTTTGAACCCTACTTCGGCCAATGTCAGTTCACCGGGTGTTCCCACCGCAGTGAGAAAGGCTGTGCCGTGCGTGCTGCCCTGGAAGAGGGAAACATTTCCCCCAGCCGGTACGAAAGCTATCTGGCTATGTATGAGGAAGCCAGCCAACGAAAGGAGTGGGAACGGTGAATCACACCGACCCGCAATCCCATCAGGAAACCACGCCCGCCGCGCCCTGCACCCGCGCGGCGGTGCTTTCTGCCGTGCCGGTCACGGCAGCCATGGGCCGCTACCTGACCCCCGATACCTTCATCATCGCCTGCGATGCAGGCTACCGCAATGCGCAACGCCTTGGTGTGCAGCCGGACCTGTTGCTGGGGGACTTTGATTCCGCCCCCCGGCCGGACCCGGTGCCCCCCGGCACCATCATCCTGCCCCATGTGAAGGACGACACCGACACCCACTACGCCGCCCGCTGGCTGGTGGAACACGGCTGCAAAGAGGTGGTCTTTCTGGGCGCGCTGGGCGGGGCCCGGCTGGAACACACCCTGGCCAACCTGAACACCGCCCTGTTCATGGCCAAGGCCGGGGTCCGGGTCACCCTGGCCAACGAGCGCAGCGAACTGCATATCCTGTGCCCCGGTACCCCTCTGGAACTGGACAAGGGGGACTGGATGTACCTGTCCCTGTTTCCGCTGGACGGCCCCCTGCAGGGGGTGGCGGAAGAAGGGGTCTTCTATCCGCTGGAAAATGCCACCCTCACCCCCGATTATCCCCTGGGGGTCAGCAACGAGTTCACCGCCCCCAGGGCCCGGCTTTCCTGCCGCAGCGGGTACGGCGTGGTGGTGCTTTCCCGCGCCGACGGGTAACATCCGGCCCGCCGCCTGCATAGTATGGCTCACCCCAGGCAAAAAACAAGGTTGGAGGTGCGCCATGCAAATCGTCATCGTCAAGTGTCCGCCCGCTTTCCGCTGGATTCTGCGCGCGTTGTTCAAGGTCTGAACCCGCGCCGTCCGGCCCATATCCATGAAATTGGCTCCGCCTTCGGGCGGGGCTTTTTGTTTTGCCTGTATTTTGTTGCCCAAAAAACTTGTCCGTGTTGTATGCCTATTTCCTTTCCCCGGCGCATATAGATGCACAAGAAAGCCCAAAGCAACACAAGGGAGGACATACATGATGGAACTGAAGGTGTTCAACAATACCATCACCGCCTATGGCGGCCGATGGGAAACACGGCTGGAACTGCCGGTGGAAACCGAGATCCTCATCCCGGACTACCTGCCCGCCGTGTTCAAGATCGTCAAGTGCCTGATCGAACCGGTGGTCATGCACAACGATCTGGCGGGGGCCCGCTGGCAAGGGGACGGCTACCTGCGGTGTACGGTGTATTACCAGTCGGACGAAAACGGCGCCCGGCTGTGGCGCACCGAACAGAAGTTTTCCTTTGAAAAGTCGGTGGAACTGCCCGCCGGCCGGTATGCGCCCGGTCCGGCCCGGTTGTGGGGCGAGGTGGAATACTGCAACTGCCGGGCGGTGAGCGAGCACCGCATCGATCTGCGGGGCGCCTATACCCTGTGCGTGGCGGCCCTGCAGCTGGAGGAGCGGGACCTGCTGACCTCCCTGGCGGACTGCGGTATCGAACAGCGCGCCCAGACCCTGTGCGGGGTCACGCCGGTGGCCGCCGTGGAAAAATCCTGCACCGCCGAAACCACCTTCCCGCTGCCCGGCACGGGGGAGGCCATTCTGGACATCGGCGGGTGTTACCTTTCCCAGAGCTGCACGGTGCAGACCGGTCAGGTCAGCTGCCAGGGAATCCTGCGCATGGAAGCGGTCTACCGTCCCGAAGGGGCGGAGGAGCTGGCCGTGCGGCAGAAGGAACTGCCGGTGCGCCAGACGGTGGAGATGGACGGCGCGACGGAAGGGGACATGTGCTGCTGCTGGGGCGAGGTGCTGGGGGCCACCCTGGCCGCCGCCGACAACCCCAACGATGAACCCATGCTCACCGTGACCTGGAAACTCCACGCCGAGACCTGGCGGGCGGTGGAATACACCGCTGTGGCGGATGCCTATTCCACCCTCTGCGACACCCAGGTCACCGTGGAACCCTGCCGTTTGCTGCAAAAAGCCGCCGATCTGGACACCACCATTCCGGTGAGCGTGGAGGATGCCCTGCCGGACCCCGAAGGAACGGTGCGGGGCTGCTTTGTCACCCTGGGCGGGGTCCAGACAGTGCAGGGGGAGGAGAACCCTGTTGCGGTGCGGCTCACCGGACGTGGCGTGGCCCATGTGCTGTTTGCCGACGCCCGGGGAGAGATGACCTGCTACGACAAACCCTTCACCTGGCAGCTGCCGGATGCCTGGTCCGGCCAGGCCGCCGATTTTGTGGTGCATGCGGGGGTCAGTGTCCTGCGGGTGTCCAGCAGCCGCAGCGGCGACCGTATGCGGGTGGAGGCCGAGCTGGCCATCCACGGGCAGCTGCTGTATGTGCAGAGCCGGGAGGTGGTCCAGACCGTGGAGCTGGGAGAGGAATTCCCCGACAAGGGGGACGGCCCTGCCCTCTACCTGTACTACGCCCAGCCCGGGGAACGGATTTTCGATATTGCCAAGCGCTACCACGCCCGGGCCAGGGACCTGGCCGCCGCCAACAACCTGACCGCCTCCGGTGACGCCGCCGGACAGGAAACCACCACTCAGGCCGCCTGCCTTCTGATTCCGGCGGCTCTGTAACAACGAAAGGGGGACCATCCTGTGACCCAGGAACAGATCTACCAGAACATGGCCCGGCGCACCGGCGGCGATATCTACATCGGCGTCGTGGGGCCGGTGCGCAGCGGTAAAAGCAGTTTTATCAAGCGGTTTGCGGAACTCATGCTGCTGCCCCACATCCAGCAGGACGCCCAGCGCGCCCGCGCCACCGACGAACTGCCCCAGTCCGCCGCCGGGCGCACCATCATGACCACCGAACCCAAGTTCATTCCCGAACAGGCGGTGGAAATCGAACTGTCCGGGGGCGGCAGCTTCCGGGCCCGGCTCATCGACTGTGTGGGATATATGGTCGATGGTGCCCTGGGCCATGAGGAAAACGGGGAACCCCGTCTGGTCAAAAGCCCCTGGTTCGACACCGCCGTGCCCTTTGATCTGGCCGCCGAAACCGGCACCCGGCGGGTTATCCGGGAACATGCCACCATCGGCCTGGCCGTCACCACCGACGGGTCCATCGCCGACCTGCCCCGGCAGGCCTATGTGGATGCCGAGCGCCGCATCATGGAGGAGTTGGAGGCCAGCGGCCGCCCGTACCTGATTCTTCTCAACTGTACCGACCCGGACAGCGAAGCCAGCCGTGCCCTGGCCGAAGAGCTGCAGGAGCAGTACGGCCGCCCGGTGGTGCCCATCAACTGCCTGGAGGTCTCCGCCGAAAAGCTGGACGAAGTGCTCCAGAAGCTGCTGTACGAGTTTCCCATCAGGGAGATCGCCGTCACCATGCCGCCCTGGGTCACCATGCTGGAACCCGGCCACTGGCTGCAGAGTGCGGTGTATGGGGCGCTGCTGGAGATGGCATCCAACGCCCGCAAGATGGGAGACATGAGCCGGCGTAACCTGCAGCTTTCCTGCGAATATGTCACCGAGGCGGTGCTCACCGGCATGGACCTGTCCACCGGCACGGTGCGTCTGCGCCTGGGGATTGCCCAGGATATCTTCTACAAGATTCTGGGGGAGCAGACCGGGCTGGACATTGTGGACGAAGCCAGCCTTCTGCCCTGCATCGTGGAGCTGGCCCGGGCCAAGCGGGCGTACGAAAAGCTCAAGGGTGCCCTGGCCCAGGTGGAGGCCACCGGCTACGGCATCGTCATGCCGGGGCTGGATGAACTCAAGCTGGAAGAGCCGGAAATCGTGCGCCAGGGCGGGCAGTACGGGGTACGACTGTCGGCCAGCGCGCCCTCGCTGCACATCATGCGGGCAGTGATTCACACCGAGCTTTCGCCCACCGTGGGCAGTGAGGAGCAGGGGGAGGAACTCATCCGCAACCTGCTCAAGGATTTCGAGAGCGACCCCGGCAAGCTGTGGAGCACCAACATCTTTGGCAAGAGTCTGAACGAGCTGGTCAACGAAGGCCTGCAGGCCAAGCTGCTGCACATGCCCCAGGCGGCCCGGTCCCGCCTGCAGACCACCCTGGAACGCATCATCAACGAAGGGTGCGACGGGCTGATCTGTATTCTGTTGTGAGCTGGGAAGGAGGGATGGTATGGGCACCCTACTGTCCGGAAAACGCCGGGAACGGTCGGCTCGCCGGGCCCGGGCGGCCGCCGTGGCCGAACTGCGGCGCACCTACCGGGACCTGCGGGCCAACGATGCGGCTTTCCAGCAGGCCCAGGACCGCTTTGCCATCGAACAGCTGATCTATGAGCACGCGGCGCTGGAATGCCGCTGCCGGGCCCTGTTGCGGGAGCTGCGGGGAGGTGAGCATCCTTGCCGCCGCTGATGCTGGTGCTGGGGGGCATCTGCCTGGTGGCGGTGGCCCGGGCGGCCGGAGTGGGGGCCCATCCGGTGCGCAGTGTGCTGGCAGGGGCGGTGTGCGGTGTGGCAGGGCTGGCAGCGGTGGCACTGCTGGCTCCCTACACCGGCGTAACCCTGCCCCTGAACCCGTTCACCGGGTTTGTGGCCGCCGTGCTGGGCCTGCCCGGGGTGATCCTGCTGCTGGTTCTGCCGCTGATCTGAAACAAAAAAGACCGCGCCCGCCGGAAGGTTTCCCTTCCTGGCGGGCGCGGTTTTTGCAACGACTGGACCGTAAGCCGGGTTCTGTATCAAACGACGATCTATCTTGACCTTGCGTCACCGCAAGGCTCCGCGCCTGTGGCACGTGGTCGCAGGCGTCATGCCATCTCCGGGACGTGCGAGGCTTCCACATATGTCCCATACGGATGTTGCTTCTGACAGGGTTTACATAGCCGCAAAGTCGCCAGTGCGCTGGTGAGCTCTTACCTCGCCTTTCCATCCTTACCGCCCAGAGGGCGGCGGTTTCTTTCTGTTGCACTTTCCCTGGGGTCACCCCCGGCTGCCGTTAGCAGTTGTCATGCCTCTGAGAAGCCCGGACTTTCCTCAGAACGGTCGCTGTTGCCAACGCCGTCCCGCCGTCGTATGTTCCACTCGTTCCGTTAAAATATACCACATCGCTGAAATTTTGGCAAGCGGTTTGCAACAGCCGTCGCTTTATGCTATAATGGCAACCGTATAAGTATGGGGAAGGGGGCAGTCTGCGCCTTGCAGTCACTGGTATTTACGGTGCCGCCGCAGGCGGACGGACTGCGCCTGGGAGTGTTTTTGCGCCGGGCAGGGGTCAGTGCCTCCTGCATCAAGGCGGTCAAGCACCAGGGCGACGGCTTTTTTGCCGATGACGCCCCCCTGCATACCGACCAGCCGGTGCACGCGGGGCAGACCATCCGGTTCACCCTGCCGCCCGAACCGCCCACCTCGGTCACGCCCCAGCCGGTGCCCTTCACCCTGGTGTACGAAAGTGATTTCGCCGCTGTGGTGGACAAGCCCGCCGGCCTGGCCGTGCACCCCACCCTGAATTATACCGACGGCACGCTGGCCAACGGCTGGCTGTACCATCTGCAGGCAAGCGGCCGCACCGGGGTGTTCCGCCCCACCAACCGCCTGGACAAAAACACCAGCGGCCTGGTGCTGCTGGCCCAGAATGCCTATGCGGCGCCGCTGCTGGCGGCCTCTGCCCGCAAATGCTATCTGGCGCTGGCGGAAGGGGAGATGCCCCCGGGGCCGGGCTGTGTGGAGGCTCCTCTGGGCCGCCGGGGAGATTCCATCATCGGAAGGTGTGTGCGTGCCGACGGCAAGCCCAGCCGTACCGATTATCTGGTGCTGGCGGCAGGGGGCGGCCACAGCCTGGTGGCCTGCCTGCCCCGCACCGGACGCACCCATCAGATCCGGGTGCATATGGCCCATATCGGCCACCCGCTGGCGGGGGATACCCTGTACGGCGGCAGTGATGCGCTTCTGCAACGTCATGCCCTGCACTGTGCGGTGCTGGCTTTTGCGGAACCGCCCGCCGCCACCCCCCGTCGCTTTGAAAGCCTGCCTCCGGCGGATTTTGCCGGGGCCTGCCTGGCCTGCGGTCTGCCGCAGGGGCAAGCCTTGCAGGCTGTTCTTACCGATTTACCGCTGGCCGAACCCGAAACGGCCGGGGAGTGAACGTATCACCTGTGTTTCCCTGTGTACGCGCTTACCGGCGCGGAAAGGAGTCCTGTTTTGAAGCCTTCGCAACTTGAGGAAAAGCCCAAGACCAGCGGAAAGGACCGCCGCAAAAAGCATCGCGGTCCCGGTCCGGTGGCCTTGTGGCTGGACCGTGTCCGCTGCAAGCTGACGGTGCGTTCCTGGCACCGTACCACCAAAAAGAAAGCCCGCCGCGCCCGTGCGGCCGATATGCTGCAGAAACTGCCCCACGCCCATATTATCGGGGATGTTTTGTATCTCATCGGGTTCTGGGCCGAATACGCCGTCATCTGCGCCGTGCGCGGGGTGGAAAAGACGGTTCGGGTGGTGGCATCCCACGCCGGGCAGCTGCTGCTGACCATTGTGCGTCCCTTCCTGCTGGGGTTCATCACCCTGCTGGAAGACCTCACCGAACCTTTCCGCCGGATGCATTCCGGCCTGAAGCATATCGGGGAACTGGAAGAAGCCCTGCCCGATGAGAGCGCCCGCCAGATCCGCAAGGAGAAGATGCGGTATTTCCGGCGGGGTGCCAGGCTGTACTTCCCGGTGGTGCTCAATGCCCTGTCCTACCTGCTGCCGGTGGCCGCCGCCGTGGGGCTTTTCTACGTGGTGCGCACCGGCCTGGGATACGATTACGTGCTGAACGTCATCGTGGACGGCGAATCGGTGGGGTACGTGGCCAATGAGCAGGTGTTTGAGAACGCCCGGGACGACGTGCAGGGCCGTATCGACACGGCCAAGAGCGTCATGCAGTCCACCGGCGAAACGGTGGGGGACGAGCAGTGGAACATCTCGCCCACCTACACCCTGGCCGTGAACAACGCCACCATGAACGAAAGCGAGGTGGCCAACGCCATCCTGGGCGCATCCAGCGATGAGATCGGCGAAGGCACCGCCGTGTATGTGGACGGGGAACTGCGGTTCGTCGTCAACGAAGGCGACCACCTGCGTTCTTATCTGGAAAGCATCAAGCAGCCCTATGAGGACACTTCCGACCCCAACCGTCGGGTGGCCTTTGTACATGATATCACCCTGGTGGACGGGATCTATCTGCTGGATTCCGTCATGTCCTACAGCGATGTGCTTGCCGCCATGAACGAAGGCGGCGGTCCCATGACCTACACCGCCGGTGCCGACGACACAGTGCAGACGGTGGTGGATTCCACAGGCACCTCCTGGGATTCCCTGGCGGCCCTCAACCCGGACCTGACTTCTGTGGACCAGACTCTGACGGAAGGGGAACAGGTGGTGTACGGCGTGTCTTCTCCGGAACTGCTCAAGGTGAAGGTCATCGAACGCCAGACCTACACCGTTGAGGTTCCCTATGACACTGTCACTAATGAAAGCGATGAATATGACTTCGGCGAGACGGTGGTAACCAGCCCCGGCGAAAACGGAATCCAGGAACTGACCCAGGATCTGGTATACGTGGACGGCGTCATGACCGAAGCCAACATCGTCAAGGTGGAGACCCTCAAGGAACCCGTGACCGAATACGTCACCAAGGGCACCCACCTGAAGAGCGGCATGACTGCCTCCTACGGCTCCGGCGAATGGATGTGGCCGGTGCCCGGCTACACCTATGTCAGCCGCTGGATGAGCTCCTACCACAAGGGTGCCGACATCTGTGCGCCGTACGGTACGCCCATCTATGCGTCCGATTCCGGCGTGGTGGTCACGGCCGGCTCCCACTACAGCTACGGCAACTATGTCATCATCGACCATGGCAACGGCTGGCGCACCCTGTACGCCCACATGTCCTCCCTGGGATGTTCCGCGGGGCAGGCGGTGCAGCGCGGCCAGGTCATCGGGTATGTGGGCTCCACCGGCAACTCCACCGGCAACCACTGCCACTTCGAGATGTACCAGAACGGTACACTGGTCAGCGCAAGAAACTTCTTTGGTAATATGTAACGCCGTTACCTTGCCTAAAGAAATTTGTGCGCGCCCTGTGTTTTTACCAAATCCCTGCAAATAATAAGGCCGACACTTTTCAAACCGTGCGGCAAGGTGTATAATAAAAAGTAACAATGCAGTCCTGTCATTGAGCGCCCGCGCGATGGTTGTGCGCTCCGGGCTGCAGGCGGAAACTCAAAGGAGAGTACCACTTGGAAAAGTTTGTGATTCGCGGGGGCAAAGCCCTTTCGGGAGATGTGGTCATCGGCGGTGCCAAAAACGCGGCTGTGGCCATTCTGCCTGCCACCATTCTGGCGGCGGACAAATGCCTGATCGAAAACCTGCCCTGCATCAGCGATGTAATGGCCTCCCTGCAGATTCTGAGCGAGCTGGGCGCCGGCATCCGTATGATCAGCAAGAATACCTACGAGATCGACACCACCCATATCAACTGCACCGAGGTTTCCAACGAACTATCGCGCCAGATGCGCGCAAGCTATTATTTCCTGGGGGCGCTGCTCGGCCGTTTCGGTGCCGGGCAGGTGGCCATGCCGGGCGGGTGCAATCTGGGCCCTCGCCCCATTGACCAGCACCTGAAGGCTTTCACCGCTCTGGGGGCGGAAGACTCGGTGGAATACGGTCAGATCCGGGTTCGTTCCGAACACCTGACCGGCGCCCATATTTTCTTTGATACCGTGTCGGTGGGGGCCACCATGAACGCCATGCTGGCGGCCGCCATGGCCGACGGCCAGACCATTCTGGAAAACGTGGCCCGGGAACCCCACATCGTGGACCTGGCCAACTGCCTGAACATGATGGGCGCTGATATTCACGGTGCCGGCACCGATGTGATCAAGATCCGCGGCGTCAAAAAGCTGCACGGCTGCAACTACTCCATCATTCCGGACCAGATTGAAGCGGGCAGCTATATGGTGGCCGCGGCCATCACCAAAGGGGACGTGCTGCTGCACAACGTGATTCCCAAGCATATGGAACCCATCACCGCCAAGCTGCGCGCCGCCGGCTGCGAAGTCACCGAGTACGACGACTCCATGCGCATCCGCCGCACCGGCGCACTGAAACCGCTGAAGATCAAGACCATGCCCCATCCCGGTTTCCCCACCGATATGCAGCCGCTGATGACGGTGCTGCTGACCCTGGCCGAAGGGACCTCCATCGTCACCGAGGGCATCTGGGAAAACCGTTTCCGCTATGTGGATGAGCTCATCCGCATGGGAGCCAACATCCAGGTGGACGGCCAGGTGGCGGTGATCGAGGGGGTCAAGAAGCTGAGCCCGGCCCCGCTGCGGGCGCTGGACCTGCGCGCCGGTGCCGCCATGGTCATGGCAGCCCTGGCTGCGGACGGCGTGAGCGAGATCGACGAGACTGCCCACATTGAACGGGGCTACGAAAACATCGTGGAAAAACTGCAGGCACTGGGGGCCGATATCCGCCGGGTGGAAACGCCGGTGAATGCGGTCACCCGGGCCATGTGATCGGAGTCGCGCCCATGGCTTTGTTCACAACTTTATATTCCGGTTCTTCCGGTAACTGCGCCCTGGTGCTTCACCGGGGCCGTTACCTTCTTATCGACATGGGGAAAAGCTGCCGCACCACCCTGAAGGCTTTGAGCAGCCTGGGGCTGGCCGTTTCCGACTGCGAAGGCATCCTCATCACCCATGAGCACGCCGACCATGTGGCCGGCCTGGAAACCTTCCTCAAGCACTACAATGTGCCGGTCTTCTCCAGCGCCGCCACTCTGGATATGCTGGAATCCCGGGGAACCCTGCCCCCGGCCATCGACGCGGTGGCCATCGACGGCCGCACCGAGGAGATCGGCGGCTTTACGGTCAAGTCTTTCCCCACCAGCCACGACGTGCCCTGCTGCGGGTATCGCATCCGCACCCCGGATAACCATGTCATGGCCCTGGCCACCGACCTGGGAGAACTGACCCCGGTGGTGGCCGAAAACCTGGCCGGCTGCAACCTGGTGGCCCTGGAAGCCAACTACGACGCTTTCAGCCTTCATGGCGGGCCCTATCCCTATTACCTCAAGGTCCGCATTGCCAGCGACCGCGGTCACCTGGACAACCGCGCCTGCGCCGCAGCGGTGCTGGACCTGATCCAGGACGGCTGCAAGAAGTTCGCCCTGTGTCATCTGAGCCAAACCAACAACACCCCCGAACTGGCCCTGACCACCGTGTACAACGTGCTGCTCAGTGCAGGGGTGCAGCCCGGGCGGGACGTGTTGATTCAGGCACAGAGCCGCAACGAAGTTTCCGCTTACATAGAATTCTGAGGTCCGCCCATGCAAAATATTGATCTGATCTGTGTGGGCAAGCTCAATGCCGCCTACTTTGCGGCGGGGGTGGCCGAATACCAGAAACGCCTGGGCGGTTTCTGCCATTTCCGTATCATCGAGCTGCCCGAAGCCCCGGTGTCCGACCGCAGCCCCAGCCCGGCCCTGATCGAAAAAGCCCTGGACAAGGAGGGTAAGGCTATGCTGGCGGCGGTGCGCAAAGGCGCCTACATAGTGGCCTTGTGCGTGGAAGGCCGCCAGATTTCCAGCGAGGAGCTGGCCGCCATGATCGCCGACCGCGCCAACAGCGGGGCAGGGAACATGGCCTTTCTCATCGGGTCTTCCCACGGCCTTTCGCCCCAGGTCAAGGCGGCGGCCCAGGCCCGGATTTCGTTGGGGCGCATCACCCTGCCCCATCAGCTGGCCCGTCTGGTGCTCACCGAACAGCTCTACCGCGCCTGCACCATCAACGCCGGCATGAAATACCATAAATAAACGAAACAGCCCCCGCACCTCTCGGTGCGGGGGCTGTCCTTGTCTGTTACATTAGGCGCAGATTAGTACTTCAGCGCGTCCAGATTCTCCCGGTAGGGGGTATCCAGCGGGTTGGCCATGGGAGCCTGAGTCTTGTACTTGGCCAGCATGGCAGCGCTGCGGGCGGGGTCGGCCAGGGTGCCGGCGCCGGCAATGCAGCCGCCGGGGCAGCCCATGCCTTCCAGCAGGTAGCCGTTGTACTTGCCGGCCTTGGCCATCATCATCATCTTGCGGCATTCCGCCAGACCCTGGGCCGAAGCCACCTTGACTTCCCGGTCGGGATCCAGCTTCTTGATGACGTTGACCACAGCCTGGGCCACGCCGCCGGAAACCGCGAACCCGCGGCCGTCGCCGCTGGCTTCGTCGAAGTTGTCGTTGGGGTCGTCGGGCAGAGAGCTGAAGTCGATTTCCTTGGCTTCAAACAGGCCCATCAGTTCTTCAAAGGTCAGCACGAAGTCCACTTCGCTGCGCACAGAACGGCGGCTGGCTTCCAGCTTCTTGGCGGCGCAGGGGCCGATGAAGCAGATGCGGGCGTTCTTGTCGTCCTTCTTGATCAGGCGGGCGGTCAGCACCATGGGAGTCATGGTCATGCTGATGCAGTCGGCATATTCGGGGAAGAGCTTCTTGGCCATCACGCTCCAGGCCGGGCAACAGGAGGTGCCCATGAAGGGATGCTTGGAGGGTACTTCTTCCATGAAGTCCTTAGCCTCGTCGATGGTGCACAGGTCGGCGCCGATGGCCACTTCGGAGATGCCGGCAAAGCCCAGCAGCTTCATGGCCTCACGCAGCTTGGCGGGGGTGACGCCGGGGAACTGGTTGACGAAGGCGGGGGCGACGATGGCAATGACCCGGTCGCCGCGCTTGATGGACTGAATCAGCTGGAAGATCTGGCCCTTGTCCACAATGGCGCCGAAGGGGCAGTTGACCAGGCACATGCCGCAGCTCACGCACTTGTTGTAGTCGATCTCGGCACGGCCGTACTGGTCGGAATGAATGGCGTCCATGCCGCAGGCCTTGGCGCAGGGGCGCTCCACACGCACGATGGCGTTGTAGGGGCAGGTGGCCACGCAGCGGCCGCACTTGACGCACAGGCTCTGGTCGATGTGGCTCTTGCCGTTGCGGAAGCTGATGGCCTTCTTGGGGCAGACTTCCTGGCAGGGATGAGCCAGGCAGCCCTGGCACAGGGAAGTGACCTTGATGAGTTTTTCGGGGCACTTGTTGCAGGCGTACTTGATCACGTTGATCAGGGGCGGCTCATAGTACTTGTCCGCCGTGATGATGCTGTCCAGACCTTCGCTGGCCGACACACTCTCATCCAGCGGGCGCAGGGACAGGCCCATGGCCAGACGGATGCGTTCGGACACGATGGCTCTCTCCAGGAAGATGCTGCTGCGCAGCGAGCGTTCCTCGCCGGGAATGATCTCATACGGAAGTTCCCGCATCAGGTAGTCGATGTCCTGTTTGTCGGAAACTTCGTAAGCCATCCGGGCAACTTCGGTAAAAACCTTGCGCCGAATGTCGGTAACCGGGGTATAAATGCCTCTCATTGCGCTTTACTCTCCTTAATACGCATTTTGGGAGCGCACGGAAAAACACACCTTTTCCCGCGCTTTTATCGAACATGTGGCTCCTGTTAAAAATATACCAAGAACCGCCGCGTTTGGCAAGGGGAAAACACAAAATTGGCAGGGAAAACACCAAAATGACAGGAAACATTCGCTGCATTCGTCGCCTGCACAGAAAAAGGGCAGGGCCGCAGACCACGGCCCTGCCCTGAAAGCAGGAAAAAACGATCAGGCGTCGGGTGTTTCGGCCACGGCCTTGCTGCGCTGACCGTCCCATTCGCCCAGGGTCACGGTCACGATGTCACCGCTCTTGTGCCCCGGGGCGGTGACCGCCACCGGCAGATACTGCTTGGTGTACCCGGTAAACAGGGTGGCGGACAAAGGCGTCTCCAGCAGAACCTCGGCTTTGCGGCCCTGCATGGCGGCGGCCTCCTCGGCCCGCACGGCTTCCACCGCCTCGCTCATGCGGCGGCTGCGGGCCTCCTTCTCGTGCTCGGGAATCTGATCGGGAAAATCATAGGCCGGGGTGCCCGAACGGCGGGAGTAGGGGAAAACATGGACCTTCAGGAACCGCTGCCCGGTCACAAATTCCATGCTCTTCTCAAAGTCCTCCTCGGTCTCCCCGGGAAATCCCACGATCACATCGGTGGTCAGGCTCAGCTCGTCAGCGCCGAAAGCCTCCCGCAATTTGCGCACCACTTCGGTGTACTGGGCGGTGGTGTAGGGGCGGCGCATGGCCCGCAGGGTCTTGTCGCAGCCGCTCTGCAGGCTCAGATGGAATTGGGGGCACAGCTGGGGCACGGCGGCCAGACGGCGGATATCCTCATCGGTGAGCATGTCCGGATCCAGACTGCCCAGCCGGATGCGGTCGATGCCCGGCACCGCCGCCGCATGCTCCACCAGTTCAGCCAGCCCGGTGCCGGTGTCGGTGCCGTAGCTGGGCAGGCTGATGGCGGTGAGAACCACCTCCCGGTAACCGGCCTGCACCAGACGGTGCAGCTCGTCCAGAATGCTGCTTTCCGCCCGGCTGCGCACCGGACCCCGGGCCCGGGGAATGACGCAGTAGGCACAGCGGCGGTTGCAGCCGTCCTCCACCTTCACAAAAGCCCGGGTGTGTTCCGCAAACCGGTCCATGGGCAGCTCCTCGAACTTTTCGCCCTTCTGGTGGGGACGGATGTCCACCACCCGTTCGGCGGTGCCGTCCAGCACCTGCTGCACCGCCTGCAAAATGGCGTGACGGTTGCCGGAACCGGTCACCACGTCCGCTTCGGCGATGGCGGCGGCCTCCTCCGGGAATGCCTGGGGATAACACCCGGTGAGCACGGTCACGGCGCCGGGATGCTCCCGCTTCTGGCGGCGCAGCCACTTGCGGCTTTTCTGGTCGCCGAAGTTGGTCACGGTGCAGCTGTTGACCACATACACGTCGGCGGCCTCGCCGGTTTCGACCACGGTATATCCGCTGGCCTCAAACAGTTGTGCCAGGGCACCGGTCTCGTTCTGGTTGACTTTGCAGCCAAGGGTATAAAAGCTGACGCGCATAGTTTGGTCCATCCTTTTTGCTCGAAAGTAATCTGATTCTACTATTATAAAGGCAAACGGCCGAAAGCACAAGCAGCCATATTCCGCCGTCGCACCGCATAGGATAGGGCAAGAGTTTTGCAAAAGGGGAGGCTTCCGCCATGAAAAAACGGCTTGTGTGCCTGATGCTGTGCCTGGTTCTGGTCCTGGCATCGGCCCCGGCGGCGCTGGCACAGGAGATCGTGCCCGCCACCGCGGCCGACTTTGATGTGCCCTGTCAGGCAGCCATCCTGATCGATGAGGACACCGGCACAGTCCTGTATGAGAAAAACGCCGACGAGCAGCGGCCCATTGCCTCCATCACCAAGGTGATGACCCTGCTGCTGACCTTTGAGGCCCTGGAAGCGGGCAAGATTTCCCTGGAGGATTATGTCCCTGTGTCCGAACATGCCTACAGCATGGGCGGCAGCCAGATCTGGCTGGAACCCGGGGAGCTGATGACCCTGAACGACATGCTCAAAGCCATCTGCATTTCCAGCGCCAACGACGCCGCCGTGGCGGTGGCCGAATACGTGGGCGGCAGTGAGCCCGCCTTTGTGGCCATGATGAACGAAAAGGCTGCCGAACTGGGTATGACCGGCACCCACTTTGAGAACGCCTGCGGTCTGGACACCGACGGGCATCTGTCCACCGCCCGGGACGTGGCCACCATGAGCCGGGAGATGCTGCTCCACCACACCGAAGTGGAGGATTACTGCATGATCTGGATGGATACCCTGCGGGACGGGGCCACCCAGCTCATCAACACCAACAAGCTGCTGAAAAGCTATAACGGCATCACCGGGCTGAAAACCGGAACCACCGGCAAAGCGGGGGTGTGCATCAGCGCCAGCGCCCAGCGGGACGGGCTGCGGCTGATTGCGGTGGTGCTGGGGTCCGCTTCGGGGCAGGACCGGTTTGACGCCGCCACCGCGCTGCTGGATTATGGCTTTGCCAACTACCAGAGCCTGACCGTGCCCATGCCGGAAGATACGGTGGAGACCCTGCCGGTGCAGCATGGTGTGGCCGAACAGGTATCCCTGGAATACACTGCGCCGGGCAACTATCTGATGCCCCGTGGCGAGATCGGGGAACTGCGGGCGCAAATCACCCTGCCCGCCGCCGTGGAAGCGCCGGTCACAGCCGGACAGCAGATCGGCACGATGGAAATTTTCAACAATGATGTTTTGCTCACCACCTGTCCCATTGTGGCAGCGGGTGACGTAGCGGCGCGCAGTTTTGGCTTCTGCCTTGGCAGGCTTGCCCAGTCGCTCATTCCGCAGGGTGAAAATTTTGTGCAAAAGCAATGAAAAGCCGCACCACCAAAGCTTGACAAGGTTGTTGCAAAACGGTATCATGGAATTACTAACAATCAAAGGAGGAGCTAACGATGAGTGTCAAATACAATGGCAAACATCTGGCAAAATTTATCCGTCCTGAAGAATATGACGCTATCTTTCCGCAGGTCGAGCTCGCCCATCGCCAGCTGGAGACGAAATCCGGCGCAGGCAATGATTTCTTGGGTTGGCTCGACCTGCCTGTCAATTATGACAAAGAGGAATTCGCCCGAATCAAGCAGGCGGCGGAGAAGATCCGTTCCGATTCCGATGTGCTGCTGGTCGCCGGTATCGGCGGTTCCTACCTGGGCGCCCGCGCCGTGGTGGAGGCCGTCAAGGGCCAGTTCCATAACGAGACCGAAGACGGTCTGAAGATTTATTTCTGCGGCAACACCATCTCTCCCACGGCCCTGAATGACATCATTCATATGACCAAGGGCAAGCGCTTCTCCATCAACGTGATTTCCAAGTCCGGCACCACCACCGAGACCGCCCTGGCTTTCCGTGTGCTGCGCAAGCTGCTGGAAGATTCCGTCGGTCCCGAGGAGGCCAACAAGCGCATCTACGCCACCACCGACCGTGCCCGCGGCACCTTGAAGCAGCTGGCCGACGCCCAGGGCTGGCCCACCTTCGTGGTCCCCGACGACGTGGGCGGCCGTTATTCGGTGCTCACCGCCGTGGGCCTGCTGCCCATCGCCTGCGCCGGCATCGACATTGACGCTCTGATGAAGGGCGCCGCCGACGCCCGGGAGCAGTTCGGCGTCTGCAGCATGGACAACGATGCCTATCGTTACGCCATGACCCGCAACATCCTGTACCGCAAGGGCAAGAAGGTGGAGACCCTGGCCGCTTTTGAGCCGGACTTCACCATGATGAATGAATGGTACAAGCAGCTGTTCGGCGAGAGCGAAGGCAAGGACCAGAAGGGCCTGATGCCCACTTCCTGCATCTTCTCCACCGACCTGCATTCCATGGGCCAGTTCCTGCAGGACGGCAGCCGGGTGATGTTTGAGACCTACGTGGACATCAAGAACACCCGCGAGGACTTCTACATTCCCGAACTGGAAGGCAACTTCGACGGCCTGAACTTCCTGGCCAACCAGAATATGTCGGTGGTCAACCGCAAGGCCATGGAAGGCACCATCCTGGCGCACACCGACGGCGGCGTGCCCCTGGGCGTCATCGAAGTGGACAGCCTGGATGCCTACAACGTGGGCGCCCTGATCTACTTCTTCTGGAAGGCCTGCGCCGTGTCCGGCTATCTGCTGTCGGTCAACCCCTTCGACCAGCCCGGCGTGGAAAGCTACAAGAAGAATATGTTCGCGCTGTTGGGCAAGCCCGGCTACGAAGCTCAGAAAGCTGAGCTGGAAGCCAAGCTCAACGGCTGAGGATAATTTCCCCGACTACTTTTAAGGAGGCACACTCTTATGATCAAACTCATCGTAGGCGCCAAAGGCTCCGGCAAGACCAAGACCCTCATCGACATGATCGACCAGGCCACCCGCACTTCGGCCGGCAACATTGTCGTTATCGAAAAGTCCATGAAGCTCACCACCGAGATCAATCACAAGGCCCGTCTTCTGGATGTGGACGAGTACGACATCAAGGGTGCCGAGATGTTCTACGGCTTCGTTGCAGGCGTTCTGGCCGGCAACTACGACATCACCGAGCTGTTCATCGACGGCATTCTGAAGGTTGTGGACCACGACATGGAGCAGGCCACCAAGGTCCTGGCCGAAATCGACAAGATCACCGCCAACAACGTGGAAGTGGTGGTTACCGTTTCCGCCAACGTGGAAGATCTGCCCGAAGGCATCAAAAAGTATCTGTAAACCGCAGTGCGGATGGGGCGGTCCTTTCGGGGCACCGCCCCTTTTCTTGTGGTAGGAAAGGGCGAAAAAACAATTTCTTGCGGTTTTTTGCAGATTTTGGTTGACAAGCCCCCCTTCCTTGTGTATACTAGATAAGCGACCTTTTGAGGTGAAGTATGCAATTCGATATTCGAAACTTTCTGCAAAGCGCGAAAACCCCCTATGCAACGCAGTTTTCCGCCGATCTGTCGGCGGCTGATTGGGACGGTTTCCGCGTGCCCGACCCGCTGGAATGTGCGTTTACCGCCCATCCCACCCAGGAAGGCGCGGTCATGACACTGCACGTCAAGGCCAACATTGAGGCCGAATGTGCGCGTTGTCTGGCGCCTGTGCATGAATCTTATGACTTCACCCGGGAATATCTGGTGCGCATGCGCGATCTCGATGATATCGACTTCGAGCTGCCGCTGGATGACCAGGGTCAACTGGATTTGCGGGAACTCGCCTATCAGGAACTGATCTTCGAGGTCCCGCGGGTGCTGCTGTGCAGCCCCGATTGCCAAGGTCTATGCCCCATCTGCGGCAAAAGAAAAGCGGAAGGCTGTGCCTGCCAAGTGGCGGCCGAAGCCGCCCCTGTGGATGCAAGGCTTAGCATATTAAAACAACTGCTTAGTTGAAATTCACCAAGGAGGTGCGATAAAATGGCAGTCCCTAAGAGAAAGCAGTCCAAAGCCCGCCGCGACAAGCGCCGTTCCAATGTCTGGAAGCTGGAAGCGCCTACGCTGGTGAAATGTCCTCAGTGCGGCGAGCTGACGGTGCCCCATCAGGTTTGTGGCAAGTGCGGCTACTACAAAGGCCGTGAAGTCGTTAAGGTCAACAAGGAAGCCTGAGCGGATTTTTTCAAAGCAGGGGAGGGGGCAACAGTGCCCCCTCTTTTTCTTTGCGTATTTTCGTGGTATACTACCAGTACCAAGGACCGAAAGGGGAATGAAAGATGCCGTTGGTCGTTCAAAGCGTGGACGAAAACTCGTTGGCCCAGCGCCTGGGCCTGGGCGCCGGATGCCTGCTCATGGCCATTGACGGCAACCCTCTGTGCGATGCCCTGGACTATCAGTTCTACACCGCCTCCGAGCGGTTCACCCTCACCGTCTGTGAGGGGGGCAAACAGCGGGATATCCCGGTAGAAAAGGACCAGTACGAGCCTTTTGGCTGCAACTTCAAGACCTATCTGGCGGATGAAAAGCACAGCTGTGACAACCACTGCATGTTCTGCTTCATCGACCAGCTTCCCCCGGGTATGCGGGCGCCGCTCTACTTCAAGGATGACGACGAGCGCCTGTCCTTTCTGTACGGCAACTATATCACCATGACCAACCTGTCCGAACGGGAAGTGGAGCGCATCATCAAGATGCACATCAGCCCCATCTTCATTTCGGTGCACACCACCAACCCGGCTTTGCGGGTGCGGATGATGGCCAACAAGAAAGCCGCCGATACCCTTAGGTATCTGGATATGTTCGCCAAGGGCGGCATCGAGATGAACTGTCAGCTGGTGCTCTGCCGGGGCATCAACGACGGGGACGAACTGCGCCGCACCCTGGATGACCTGCTGGCTTTGCGGCCCCATGTGGGCAGCATTGCAGCGGTGCCTGCGGGCATCACCGATTACCGGGACAAGCTGTTCAAGCTGACTGCCTACGACGCCAGGACGGCCGGGGAAACCCTGGACATCCTGGAAGAGTACAGCCGCCGCTGCCGCCAGCAGTACGGCCGCAGCATCGTCTATCCCAGCGACGAATGGTATCTGACCGCCGGACGGGAGATCCCGCCCACCGAGTTCTACGACGATTTCGCCCAGCTGGAGGACGGCGTGGGCATGTGGCGGCGGTACCACGATACCTTCCTGGAAGAGCTGGCCAAGCCCCGCCGTCTGGTGCTGCCCCGCCGGTTTGACGTGGTCACCGGCACCCTGGCGGCCCCGCTCATTGAGCAGATGGCCCAGGAGACCCACCGCCGGTATCCCGGGGTGCATATCACCGTCCATGCCATCGAAAACCGCTTTTTCGGCGGCAACGTGAGCGTGGCGGGCCTGGTCACCGCCACCGATATCATCGACCAATGCCGCGGCAAACTCAGCGGGCACATCCTGGCCGTGCCCGAAGTCATGCTGCAGGATGAGGAAGACCGCTTCCTCGACGACATCACCCCCGAACAGCTGGGCGAAGCCCTGGGCTGCCGGGTGGTGGTGATCCCCACCGACGGCGCGGGCAGCTGCCGCGCCTACCTGGGGGTACGGATGCTCAAATCCGCCCCCCACAAGCCAAAGGAGGAATGACCACATGGCAAAACCGATCGTGGCCATCGTGGGCCGCCCCAACGTGGGCAAGTCCACCATCTTCAACAAACTCACCGGCCAGCGCATCGCCATTGTGGAGGATACCCCCGGCGTTACCCGGGACCGTATCTTCTGCGACTGCGAATGGAACGGCCACAAGTTCCTGCTGGTGGATACCGGCGGTATCGAGCCCAGCATCGACGACGGCATTCTGGCCCACATGCGTCAGCAGGCCCAGATGGCCATTGATTCCGCCGACTGCATCGTCATGGTCACCGACCTGCGGGCCGGGGTGACTCCCCAGGACCACGAGGTGGCTTCCATGCTCATGCGCAGCGGCAAGCCGGTGGTGCTGGCCGTGAACAAGTGCGACAAGATCGGCGACCCGCCCATGGAGCTATACGACTTCTACGCCCTGGGTCTGGGAGAACTGGTGCCCGTTTCCGGCGTGCACGGCCATGGCACCGGCGACCTGCTGGATGCCGTCTGCGCCCACCTGGACTTCTCGGAGGAGGAGCAGGAGGACGAGGACCGCATTCCGGTGGCGGTCATCGGCCGCCCCAACGTGGGCAAATCCAGCCTGATCAACCACATTCTGGGCGAAGACCGCCTGATTGTGGCCAATGAGGCGGGCACCACCCGGGACGCCATCGACACCGAGGTGGAAAACCAGTACGGCAAGTTCATCTTCACCGACACCGCCGGCCTGCGCAAGAAGGGCAAGGTGGAAAGCGGCGTGGAGCGGTTCAGCGTGCTGCGCAGCCTGGCCGCGGTGGAGCGCAGCCGGGTCTGCGTTATCATGATCGACGCCACCGTGGGCTTCACCGAACAGGACTCCAAGGTGGCGGGTTACGCCCACGAACAGGGCAAGGGCTGCATCATTGCGGTGAACAAGTGGGATGCGGTGGAAAAAGACACCTACACCATGGACCGTATGCGCAAGGAGCTGGAAGAATCCTTCAGCTTCATGTCCTATGCCCCCATCATCTTCATCAGCGCCAAGACCGGCCAGCGCATCGACAAGCTGTTCGAGACCATCCACTACGTGGATGTGCAGAACGGCACCCGCATTCCCACCGGTGCCCTCAACGAAATGCTGGCCCGGGCCACGGCGCGGGTACAGCCGCCTTCAGACAAGGGCAAGCGCCTGAAGATCTTCTATATCACCCAGAGTTCCACCCGCCCGCCGACATTCGTCTGCTTTGTCAACCAGCGGGCCTTGTTCCACTTCTCGTATCAGCGGTATATCGAAAACCAGATCCGTGAAAACTTCGGCCTGACCGGTACGCCGGTGCGCATGCTTGTGCGTGAACACGGCGACGGGTCGGCCCGATAAGCGAAAGGGGAAGGAATCATGACTCTTCATCTTATAGCGGCTGTCGTGCTGGTGGCTTTGGAAGGCTACCTGTTGGGCAGCATCGTCTTCGGTATTCTGATCTCCCGCCTGCTCTGCCGTGATGATGTGCGGACCCACGGCAGCGGCAGTGCCGGCATGACCAACATGCTGCGCACCTACGGCAAACTGCCCGGCGCGGCCACCGCCATCGGCGATGTGGCCAAGGGCGCCGCGGCGGTGTTCATCGGCAAATGGTTGTTCACCGCCCTGGTGCCCAAGCTGGACCCCGCCTGCGGGGCCTATCTGGCGGCCATCTTTGCCTGCATCGGCCATATGAAGCCGGTGTGGTTCGGCTTCAAGGGCGGCAAAGGGGTGCTGGTGTGCGGCGGTGCCATCCTGGCGCTGCAGCCCCTGGTCTTCCTGATGCTGGTGGTCATCTTCCTCATCGAATTTGCCATCACCCGCATCGTCTCCCTGGGCAGCATCATCATTGCGGCGGTGTACCCCATCCTGACGCTCTGCTTCTGGGCCTGGCACGGTGCGGACGTGCCCAACCTGGTGTTTATCTTTGTCTGCAGCGTCATCATGGCGGCCATGGTCATTTACATGCATCGGTCCAACATCCAGCGCCTGCGCAACGGGACCGAATATCGCTTCGGCCAGAAAAAGAAAGAATCCGACGAAAAGTAATCCGGCGGCGGACTGTATTGCGGCGGTCTGCAACCCGCTGATACAAAGAGATAAAGCAAAAGCCCCGGGCTGCCAAAGCAGCCCGGGGCTTTTTATGTACGATACTCGTTACAGCCGGACCATATCCGGGGTGATGTCGGCCAGGGTCTTGGCGCCGCACATGGCCATGGTGTCGGCCAGTTCGGCGGCCAGCTGATCCACATAGGCCTTCACGCCCTCGGCACCGGCGCCGTACACGGCGGTGACAAAGGGGCGGGCAATCAGCACCGCGTCGGCACCCAGAGCCAGGGCACGGAAGATATCCAGTCCGGTGCGGATGCCGCCGTCCACCAGAATCAGCGCACGGCCCTTAACAGCCTTGGCAATCTCCGGCAGAACCTCGGCGGTGGCGGGGGTGCCGTCCAGCACACGGCCGCCGTGGTTGGAAACCACAATGCCGGTGGCGCCGGCCTGCACGGCCTTCTCGGCGCCCTTGACGGTCATGACGCCCTTGACGATGAAGGGCACGCCGGAATCCCGGATGATCTCGCTCAGCTGCTCCACCGTCTTGCTGCCGGCGGGCGGGTCCAGATTCTTCAGGAAAGGCAGACCGGCGGCGTCGATGTCCATGGCGGCCGCAAAGGCACCGGATTCCCGGACCAGGGCCATCTTCTTGGCCACGGTGGCGGCATCCCAGGGCTTGACGGTGGGCACGCCGAACCCGGCATTGGCCCCGATGACCCGGCAGGCCGCTTCCATCACGGCGGGGTTGGTGCCGTCGCCGGTGAAGGCCAGGATACCCGCATCCCGGCAGGCGGGTACCAGAATGTCATTGTACGCCAGGTCGTCGTACTTGGTGCCGTAATGCAGCTGCACGGCGCCCACAGGCCCCGCAAACACCGGCACCTTGAAGGTATGTCCCAGCATGGTGCAGCTGGTGTCCGGGGTGCCGGGCTCGCACAGGGTGTCCATGTTCACATGGATGGCCTGCCAGGCCGCGTAGTTGCGGATGGCGCAGTCGCCCACGCCCTTGGCGCCGGGGCCGGGAATGGTTCCCCGGCAGGCCCGTCCGTCACACACGGCGCAGGCCTTGCAGGGGCCCATCTGTCCCCGTGCCTGCTCCGCAATATCCTGATATGTCATTGCCAACATCTCCCTTTCAGGTATGGTTTTCACCTGGTTCTATACTACCTCTTTTCGATGGCAAACGCAAGCGGTGGCTTTCCTTTTTGCGGCAAGTGTGCTATCCTAAAAGACAAGCGCAAAAACCCTATGAAAGGAGACCCTTACCCCATGAAATTTTCCGAAATGCCCTATCAGCGCCCCGACCTGGAGGCGGTGCTCACCGGCTGCAAAAGCCTGGCTGTCCGCCTGGCTGCCGCCGAAAGCGGGGAAGAGCTGATTCACCTTTACCGGGAGGAAAACGACTTCCTGGCTCACTACCGCACCGCCCAGGTGCTGGCCAATATCCACTACACCCTGGACACCCGGGACAAGACCTGGGCCGCTGAGCAGGACTGGTTTGACACCAACGGCCCCGCTGTGGCCAACGCCGAAACCGACATTGCCCGGGCCATTCTGTCCAATCCCCACGCCGAAGCCCTGGAAAAGGCCTTCGGCTCCACCGTGCTGCCCACCCTGAAGAACCGGGTGCTGTCCATGGATGAGCGGGTCATCGAGCTGCAGAAGGAAGAAAACGCCCTGACCAGCGCTTACCAACGGCTGTACGGCGGGGCGCTGGTGGAACTGGACGGCAAGCAGCTGACCATTCCCCAGCTGACTCCCTACAAGCAAAGCCTGGACCCTGCCATGCGCCGGGCTGCCTACGAGGCCGAGGCCTCCTACTTTGACGCCCACCGGGCCGAGTTCGACGACCTGTACGACCGTCTGGTGAAGAACCGTACCCAGCAGGCGCATATCCTGGGCTACAAGGATTACAGCGAGCTGAGCTATGTGCGCATGAACCGCATCGGTTACGGCCAGAAAGAGGTTGCCGCCTTCCGCAAGGAAGTGGAAGAACAGGTGGTGCCGCTGCTGCGCCGCATGCTGGACCTGCGCGCCAAGCGCACCGGCATCGACCATCCCATGTTCTGGGACTCCGGCGTCTGCTTCGCGGACGGAAACCCCGCCCCCCACGGCACCTATGAGGAGCTCATGGCAGGTGCCCGCAAGATGTACCATGAACTGAGCCCCATCACCGGGGAGTTCATCGACTTCATGCAGGACAACGAGATGTTCGACGTCATGAGCCGTCCCGGCAAGATGACCGGCGGTTATGAGGAGATCATCCCCGACCACAAGGCCCCCTTCATCTTCGCCAACTGGAACGGCACGTCCGGGGATGTGGATGTGCTGACCCATGAGGCCGGCCATGCCCTGGAAGCCTACCTGGCCGCCCGTACCGACATTCCCCAGGAACTGCAGTGCCCCGGCATGGAAAGCGCCGAGATTCATTCCATGTCCATGGAGTTTCTCACCGCGCCCTGGCATCATCTCTTCTTCGGCCCGGACACCGACAAGTATGAGCTGTATCACGCCGAGGACAGCTTTGTCTTTCTGCCGTATGGCTGCATGGTGGACGAGTTCCAGCACATTGTCTACCAGAACCCGGACCTGACCCCGGAACAGCGCAACGCCGAATGGCTCAAGCTGGAGCATAAGTACCGTCCCTGGAACGAGTTCGGCGACCTGCCCTTCTACGGCCGGGGCGCCGGCTGGCAGCGCCAGCTGCACATCTACGAGTGTCCCTTCTACTACATTGACTACTGTCTGGCCACCGTCATTGCGCTGCAGTTCTTCATTGCGGCCCTGCATGACCACGACGATGCCTGGCAGCGTTACCTCAAACTGACCCGACTGGCCGGCACCGCCTCCTACGCGGAGCTGGCCGGGGCCGCCGGCATGAAGGTGCCCTTCACCCCCGGCAGTCTGACCGACCTGTCCCGGGAAGTGGAAACCTGGATCGAACAGCACCAGCTGTAATACAATGCAAAAAGCCTTCCATCCTATCCCAGGCGGAAGGCTTTTTTGCTTATTTTACTTTGGTCAGATTGCGTTTGGCCTTGTACAGTTCCCGGTCGGCGGCTTCGATCAGATCCGGGATGGTGTTCATGGTTTCGCTGTAGGCGGCATACCCGATGCACAGGGACAGATGCCATGGCTCGCCGCTGTCGGCGTTTTCCTGCGCCAAGGTCTGCACGATGCAATCCCGCAGCAGGCAGATGTCCAGTTCACTGTCGGCTTCCCCAGCCACAATGAACTCGTCCCCGCCGTACCGTGCAATCAGAAACCGGGGCGGAACCGCCTTTTTCAGCGCTGTGGCAATCTGCACCAGCGCGCGGTCACCGGCGTTGTGGCCGTAGGTGTCGTTGATGCTCTTGAACCGGTCGGCGTCCATGATCATCAGGTACAAAGTCTTGTCATGACTTTTGATATGTTCGGAAAGATATTGGATCAACTGGGACCGATTATTGAGTCCGGTCAGCGGATCCCGGGAGATCAACCGCGCCTGTCGGTTCTGGTACAGCAGGATGATGGAAAGGGTGATGCCAACGCAGAGCATGGGGGCATCGCCGCCCAAAAACAGCTGTAAAATCGAGAACAGCAGGGGAAACACCACAAAGGATGCCAGCATGCGATATTCCGACCGTTGGGCGTAGTAGCGCCGCTGGTTGGATTTGAGGAACGCCTTGATCGCCGGCCAGGCAATGTAGAAATAGGCGATGGTCACCTGGAACCAGTGCAAAGGGCCCCGCTGGTATCCTTCCGGGTTGATGTGAAAGACCAGCCCCGCCAAGGTGACAAGCTGCAGCAGCACCGCCGGCGCCAGGGACACAACAAACAGGCTCCGCTTTTTCAGCCAGGGCGATTCCAGGCAGGTTTCGGCATACAGCATCCAGAACACCGAAGTCAGGTTCAGCGCCAGAAAATACAGCTGGTTGACCACCCAGCTCAAAGGCTCCGGTGCGCCGGCCGCGTGCAGGAATGCCCAGGTCAGGTCAAATCCGAAACTGAGCAGAGCACAGCACATCAACCCCACAAACAGCCGCACACGAGGGGATTTGTCAATGTCCCGCACCAGCTGGATTATTTCCAGGGCCACGATCAGAATACAGATCAGGTTAATCTCAACATACAGAATATGATCCATGCCGCACCTCCTCCGTGTTGAAGATGAATCATTCTGTGCTGATGATTTGCATTCAGTATACCATAGCCTTTTGGCAATTGCCAGTTGCCGCCCGCATTTTTCTCCCTGTGTGGACAAAAACAGGACTTTCAAAAAAAGTTTGCTCCCATGCCTTGACAAGGCGGGAAAGGTGTGGTATAGTTTTCCCGTAGTTAGATAAAACTAACTTGTTGGCCGGAAATCCACCCTCCGAGGGCGGAGCAGCGGCTTATTTTTTGAAATGGAAGTTAGTAAGAGCTAACTTCCGGAAGGGAGGCTTTCTCATGCGCAGAGATTTCGGTGTTGCATTTATCACCCAGTGTGCTCCGGTCATGGCCGGGCTCAAACCCGCCAACCTGTTTCGCTGGGTGGAGCCGGACGCCCGGGCTATGTATGCCACCATCGAATCCTGGCGGGCCCAACTGGGGCCGCGAGGCGTGCGCATCACCGTGCTGAAAGCCTGTGCCCGGACCTCGGCGTTCCTGATTTATGTCTACCGCGCGGCCCCGCTGGAAAAAATCCTTCGCCGTGGGGAAGTGCGAACCTATCTGGAGCAATCCGGCTATCCCGGCGGTACATTGGAACAGCATCTGGCCCATCTGTCGGCCCGGCTGTGTACCGAAGCGGAGTTCCCCCACGAAATCGGCATTTTCCTCGGCTATCCTCTGGAGGATGTCATCGGGTTCGTGCGCCACAAAGGCAAAAACTATACCTGCAAGGGCTACTGGAAAGCCTACGGCGATCCGGAAGCTGCCCGTGCCCGCTTTGCCAGCTACCGCAAGTGCACCGACGTGTACCTGCGCTGTTACCGCAACGGATTTTCTCCCGCGCGGCTGACGGTAGCGGCGTAAAAGCGGCTGCTTCTTTGATTTTTATCCTGCCTGAAAAGAACGTACACAGCCATTTGCGGTCTTTTGGAAAAGGCATTCCGAATCAGCAAAACCGGCGCCCGTGTACTCTCCGTGCGGGCGCCGGTTTTGTTTGTTTATTCTTCGGGAAAATGTTTCTCAGCGTATTCGGCCAGCCGGTCGAAGGTTTCGGGGCTCAGGTCGTGTTCGATCTTGCAGGCATCTTCGGCGGCGGTGGCCTCATCCACCCCCAGCGCGGTCAGGATGCGGGTCAGCAGCTTGTGCCGCTGATAAATGCGGGTGGCAATCTCGTAACCGGGGGCTTCCAGGGTGATGCACCCGGCCCCGTCCATGGAGATATACCCCGCCATGCGCAGGTTTTTCATGGCCACGCTCACACTGGGCTTGGAAAATCCCAGCTCGTTGGCGATGTCGATGGAATGGACCTCGCCTTTGCGCTCCTGAATCATGAGAATTTTTTCCAGATAATCCTCTGCGGACTGGTGTATCTTCATAGGAAAAAGCCTCTCTTTATTGAAATATACCTAAACATTAGCACATGCTAACCGGAAATGCAAGAAAAATGATTGACAAATCCGGTTAGTGGTGATAAACTGCATCTGAAGTGATAGTTAGCAAGAGCTAACCTTTATCGTTTATCGCATCTTTGCCATCGCAAGGCAGAAAGAAGGAATCGTCAATGATGCCGATTACCATAGGCAAGCCCGGGGAACGTTACCTGATCCGCAAGATCACCGGGCGGGATGAAGTGCGCCAGCACCTGGCCGAACTGGGCTTTGTGCTGGACACCGAGATTGTCATTGTCAGCGAGCTGTCCGGCAATCTGATTCTGCAGGTCCGGGACAGCCGGATTGCCCTGGACAAGACGATGGCAAACCGGATACTGGTCAGCTGAACGGGACAACCCGTTGGCTATAGATTTGTATGGAGGAGGCAATGCAATGAAGACATTGAAGGACGCCAGGGTGGGGGAAACCGTCACCGTGGCCAGGGTGCACGGGGAAGGCCCGGTGCGCCGCCGCATCATGGATATGGGCCTGACCAAAGGTGTTCAGGTTCTGGTGCGCAAGGTGGCGCCCCTGGGCGACCCCATGGAGCTGAACATCCGGGGGTACGAACTCAGCATCCGCAAGGCGGATGCCCAGATGGTGGAACTGGTATAAACAGGCGGTTGTGAACAAACCGCCTTCTTTCAGCACCGAATGTTAGCTAAGACTAACTATCAAAAGCCATACAAAAAGGGGAGGATACGCATGGGTATCAAGATCGCACTGGCCGGTAACCCGAACTGTGGCAAGACCACGCTGTTCAATGACCTGACCGGCTCCAACCAGTATGTGGGCAACTGGCCCGGTGTCACGGTGGAAAAGAAGGAAGGCCGCCTGAAAGGCCACAAGGACGTGGTCATTCAGGATCTGCCGGGCATTTATTCTCTTTCCCCCTACACACTGGAAGAGGTGGTGGCCCGGGGCTATCTGGTCACCGAAAAGCCGGACGCCATTCTCAACATTATCGACGGCACCAACATTGAGCGCAACCTTTATCTGACCACCCAGCTCATCGAACTGGGCATTCCGGTGGTCATGGCGGTGAACATGATCGACCTGGTGCGCAAGAACGGCGACCGCATCGACCTGGCAAAGCTCAGCCGGGAGCTGGGATGCGAAGTCATCGAGATCAGCGCCCTGAAAGGGGAGGGCAGCGCCAAAGCCGCGCAGATGGCGGTGGACGCCGCCCGGGATGGTCAGGCGGGGGAACTGCCCCACGTCTTCACCGGCAGTGTGGAGCACGCCCTGGCTCATATTGAGGAAAGCATCCAGGGCAAGGTGGATGCCCGCTTCCTGCGGTGGTACGCCGTCAAGCTGTTTGAGCGGGACGAGCGCATCCAGCAGGAGCTGGGCCTGGATAAAGCCACCCTGGACCACCTGGACGCTCACATCCGGGACTGCGAAGCCGAGATGGACGACGATGCCGAGAGCATCATCACCAACCAGCGGTACGCCTACATCGGCCGGGTGGTGGAAAAGGCGGTGCACAAGCAGGCCCGCACCGGCAATATGACCGTCTCCGACCGCATCGACCGCATTGTCACCAACCGCATCCTGGCCCTGCCCATCTTTGTGGTGATCATGGGGGTCATCTACTCCATCGCCATGGGGCAGCTGCCTATCTCCATCGGCACCAAGGGCACCGACTGGGCCAACGACGTGCTGTTCGGGGAGATTGTCCCCGGCCTGTTCGACAAGCTGCTGCTCAACGCCCAGGGCGAACCGGTGGTGGCACACTGGCTGTACGGCCTGATTCAGGACGGCATTGTGGCCGGCGTGGGGGCGGTGCTGGGCTTTGTGCCCCAGATTCTGGTGCTCTGCTTCCTGCTGGCCATTCTGGAAGACGTGGGCTATATGGCCCGGGTGGCCTTTGTCATGGACCGGATTTTCCGTCGTTTCGGTCTGTCCGGCAAGAGCTTCATTCCGCTGCTGGTGGCCACCGGTTGCGGCGTGCCGGGCATCATGTCTACCCGCACCATCGAGTCCGACCGGGACCGCAAAATGACCATCATGACCACCGGATTCATCCCCTGCAGCGCCAAACTGCCCATCATCGGGCTGTTTGCCGGCGCCGTCTTCGGAGAAAATCCCCTGGTGGCCACCTCGGCCTTCTTCATCGGTATCGCGGCGGTGGTGATCTCCGGCGTCATGCTCAAAAAGTTCAAGGCTTTTGCCGGGGACCCCGCCCCCTTTGTCATGGAACTGCCCGCCTACCATGTGCCTGCCTGGGGCAACGTGATCCGGGCCACTGCAGAGCGTGGCTGGTCCTTCATCAAGCGGGCCGGCACCATCATTCTTGTGTCTTCGGTGGTGCTTTGGTTCCTGCAGGGCTACGGTTTTGTGGACGGTGTCTTTGCGGAGGTGGAGGACAATAACCATTCTCTGCTGGCGGCCATCGGCAATGCTGTCGCCTGGATCTTCTACCCTCTGGGCTGGATGGGCGATATGGCCTGGAAGGCTACCGTGGCCACCGTCACCGGCCTGATTGCCAAGGAGGAGGTTGTCAATACCTTCGGTGTGTTGTATAATTACGCCGGTGACACCGATCTGATGCAGGACTCCAGCCCCATCTGGGGCGCCGTGGCAGCGGATTTCGGTGCCGTGCGTGCCTACAGCTTTATGATCTTCAACCTGCTGTGTGCGCCCTGCTTCGCGGCTATGGGCGCCATCAAGCGGGAGATGAACAATCCCCGCTGGACATTGGGCGCCATCGGCTATATGTGCGCTTTTGCCTATGTCATTGCCATGATCGTCTATCAGCTGGGCGGTCTGATCACCGGCGAAGCTTCCTTCGGCCCCTTCACCGTGGCAGCCCTTGTTGCGCTGGCGGTGCTGGTGTACCTGGTGGTGCGGCCCAATCCGTATAAGGAAGAAAAGCTCCGCCTGGATGTGCGCAAGGTGGTCACTGCCAAATAAAACCGATTCATATTGTATAAAGGAGGGTTTGCCATGTTGGCATTTCTGGGAAGCAATCTGGCCACGATCATCGTGGCGGTGCTGGTGTTCGGCGCCGTGGGTCTGGCCGTGTATAAAATGATCCGTGACAAGCGGGAGGGCAAACACTCCTGCTCCTGTGGTGGCAGCTGCGGCGGATGTTCCGGCTGCTCGGGCTGCTGCACCCACGCCGACCTCCACCAATAATATAGAATCCCTTTTCCAAATGCCGGGTACAGCCATCCGCTGTGCCCGGCATTTTTTGGCAATGCCGGTCGAGCGGCTTGCCTTGACAGTGTCCGGCCCGCATGCTACAATGACCAACAGAATTTGTAGGAATTGGGAGGATAGTATCCTATGATCGACCAGTTTTCCCGTACCCGCACCATGCTGGGGGAAGCAGGCATGCAGCGCCTGCAGCACGCCCGGGTGGCGGTGTTCGGCGTGGGCGGTGTGGGCGGCTACGCCGTGGAAGCCCTGGCCCGCAGCGGGGTGGGCACCCTGGACCTGATCGACGACGACGAGGTCTGCCTGACCAACCTGAACCGCCAGATCATCGCCACCCACGAAACCCTCGGCCAGCCCAAGGTGGAGGTTTTTGCCCGGCGGATTCATTCCATCAATCCGGATGCGGTGGTCAACATCCATCGGGTCTTTTTCGGCCCGGACACCGCCGGTCAGTTTGACTTTTCCGCCTTCGACTATGTGGTGGATGCCATCGACACGGTCAGCGCCAAGGTGGAGCTGGCCTGGCTGGCCCAGCAGGCGGGGGTATTGGTGATCAGCTCCATGGGGGCAGCCGGCAAGATGGACCCCACCGCTTTTGAGGTGGCGGACCTGTATGCCACCTCGGTCTGCCCGCTGGCCCGGGCCATGCGCACCCAGTGCCGCAAGCGGGGTATCCGGTCCCTCAAGGTGGTCTATTCCAAGGAGACGCCCCACGCCGTGCCGGCCCAGAGCGGCGGCAGCCTGGACACCGCCCGCAGCGGTTCCGGCAAACGGTTTACCCCCGGTTCCAACGCCTTTGTGCCCCCGGTGGCGGGGCTGATTCTGGCCGGGGAGGTCATCAAGGACCTGGCCGGCTGGCCTGACCTGGCGGATAAGGAGGTGGCGGCTCATGCCCCGTGAACTGCAGCCCTATGAAGTCATCGAGCGCAGCCTGATCAAGAAATACCGCAAACAGCTGTGGAACCCCTTTGTGGCCGCCATCAAGCGGTACGAACTGGTGCAGGAAGGGGACCGGGTGGCGGTGTGCATTTCCGGCGGCAAGGATTCCATGCTGCTGGCCAAGCTCATGCAGGAGCTTCACCGCCACACCGAAGTGCCCTTCGAGCTGAAGTTTCTGGTCATGGACCCGGGGTATGCGCCCGAGAACCGCCGCCAGATCGAGGACAACGCCAGACTGCTGAATATTCCCATCACGGTGTTTGAGACTGATATCTTTGATACCGCCTATCACACCGACCGCAACCCCTGCTATCTCTGCGCCCGTATGCGCCGGGGACATCTGTACAAGCAGGCCCAGTTCATGGGCTGCAACAAGATCGCTCTGGGCCACCATCTCAACGATGTCATCGAAACCGCCGTCATGAGCATGTTTTACGGGGCGCAGCTGCAGGGCATGCCGCCCAAGCTGCACAGCAAGAACTTTCCCGGCATGGAACTCATCCGCCCGCTCTACTGCGTCAAGGAACAGGATATCATTGCCTGGGCGCGGTACCATGACCTGCATTTCCTGCAATGTGCCTGCCGCATGACCGCCCGCAGCGATGAGCCCGGAGCCTCCAAGCGGCAGGAGGTCAAAACCCTGCTGCGGGAACTGAAAAAAACCAATCCCAACATCGAAAACAATATTTTCAGCGCGCTGCATTCGGTCTGCCTGGACACCGTTCCCGGCTACAAATCCCACGGGGTGGCCCATACCTTTCTGGAAGGCTACGACGACGCCCCGCCCGAATCCGAATAAAACCAAACGGCACCCGCCATCCAAAAGGGATGACAGGTGCCGCTTTTTATGCTTCGCCCCGGGCCCGGCGGCGTTCCAGAATTTCCTCCCGGCTTAGCCCGTATTTGCGGGCAATGTCCCGGGCGTAGCTCAGCCCGTCGGGGGTAGTGCGCAGAATCCGGTAGCTGCGGGTGCCGTTGCCCACATCTTGCATCTGGGCCACCAGATTATCCAGCTTGCCGGGGCCGATGCTTAGCTCTGCCACCCGCTGGCTCAGTTCGTGGATGTGGGTCACATACAGCCCGCCGCAGCCGATCTGGCTGATGGCGGCCAGCACCTCGGCGGCAATATATTCGCCTTCCAGCAAACTGGTGGAGCTGAAACTCTCGTCCATCAGCAGCAGGTCGGTATCGCGCAGGCGGGGCAGAATGGCGCTGATGCGGGCGCATTCGCTCTCCAGCCGTCCCTTGCCGTAGTTGTCCTCGTCGGAAGTGGGAAAGTGGGTGTAGATACCGGTCACCGGGCTCATTTCCGCCTCTTCGGCGGGCACAGGCAGTCCCAGCTGGAACAGGGCCTGGGCCATGCCCACCGCGTAACAGAAGATGGATTTGCCGCCGTGGTTGGGGCCGGTCACCAGGTAAAAACGTCCTTTCTCATCCAGGCAAAAATCGTTGCATACAATGGGATTGTGGAGATTTTTCAAAGCCAGCATGGGATTATAAAGGTTATGCAGCCGCATGGCTTTATCCCGCACCGGGCGGATCACCGGCCGGCATACGGGGCATCCGGCCCGGCGCAGCTGGCACACAAAGGGCACCGCCGCGGCCAGAAACCGCAGATCATCCATCAGCTCGATGAAGAACCGGGTCTCGTCATGGAAAAACTGATTGATTACCGGTTCCCAGCTGCGGATGGTTTTGGCAAACACTGTGTCCAGCGCCCGGCACACCGCCCCGTTCAGTGCCTGGCGTTCCTCACTTCGCCCTGCCTTGCTCACACTGGCAAAGCCGGACATACACACCATGGGGTCTTGCTTGTGGCCCAGCAGCTTGTCCAGCACGCTGCCCTGGCGGAAGGGCCGGGTGTGCAGCCCCAGCAGTCCGGCCTCGGTTACATGCAGGCTGCCGTCCAGATTCAGCCCCAGAGAGACGCTTTTTATCTGGCCGATCTGCATGTCCAGTTCCTCCAGATGGGCGCGCAGAGCGCGGTAATCCGGGCTCTCACAGCGTGTCTGGATTTCCTCTTTCAAACGCCGCAGGCCGGCGCCGGTCACAGCCAGGGGGGCCAGCCGGGACCGGAACAGCTCCACCAGTTCCAGATACTGTTCAATGTACCGGGTGCTGGCCAGGCCGCTTTCCAGGCTGCCATCGCCCCGGTTCAGCACCTTGCTCATCTCGTAGGCATCCCGGATCAGGGGCAGTGCGTCCTGGATCAGGGCTTGCAGAGCCTCGCTGTCCGCTATTTCCAGAATCAGCTCCGCCCGGTACGCCAGCACGGCGGGCTCGCAGCTGAAAAACTGCTCAAGCTGCAGATCCGCAATGCCGCGATAGCTTTCCCGCCGGATGCCGATCATCTGGTCCAGCTGCAAAGTATGAATGAATTCCGTGTCCGGCAGAGCACAGCGTTCCGGCGGGAGATACCCGGCGGGATACAGAAGACGGAAGGAATCGTTGGACATAAGGCCGGTCCTTTCTTGTATGGTTTCCTGTTGTTCATATTACGCCCAAATGGCGGGTACGTCAATTCGTATGATCCCGGCTTTGCTGGACATTTGAGCATGGATGCGATACAATAGAAAGGAACTGGCGGGGGTTCCTGTGTGCCCGCCGTTTGAATTTGTTTTATATCACCTGAAAGGGGAAAACAATGGGTAAATATTTTGGTACCGACGGCTTCCGCGGGGAAGCCAACATCACCCTGACCGCCGATCACGCCTACAAGGTGGGACGGTTCCTGGGCTGGTACTATAATGAAAAACGCCGCCGCGCCGCCGCCGAAGGCCTGGCACCCCAGCAAGGCCCGGCCCGCATCGTCATCGGTAAGGACACCCGCCGTTCCAGCTATATGTTTGAGTACAGCCTGGTGGGCGGGCTGGTGGCATCCGGCGCCGACGCTTACCTGCTGCATGTGACCACCACCCCGTCCGTGGCCTACATCGCCCGGGTGGACAATTTCGACTGCGGCATCATGATTTCCGCCTCCCATAACCCATATTACGACAACGGCATCAAGCTGATCAACGGGCAGGGCGAAAAGATGGATGAAGAGACCATCTCTCTGGTGGAAGCGTATCTGGACGGCAACCTGGAAGCCTTCGGCCAGAAGTGGGAGGAACTGCCCTTTGCCCACCGCGATAAGATCGGCTGCACCGTGGACTACATCTCCGGCCGTAACCGGTATATCGGTTACCTGATCAGCCTGGGCATGTACTCCTTCCGCGGTGTGAAGGTCGGCCTGGACTGTGCCAACGGGTCCAGCTGGAACATTGCCAAGGCGGTGTTCGACGCTCTGGGCGCCACCACCTATGTGATCAATGCCGAACCCAACGGCCTGAACATCAACCTGAACGCCGGTTCCACCCATATCGAGGGCTTGCAGAAGTTCGTGGTGGAGAAGGGCCTGGACGTGGGCTTTGCCTATGACGGCGACGCCGACCGCTGCCTGTGCGTGGACGAGAAGGGCAATGTGGTCACCGGCGACCATATCCTGTACATCTACGGCCGCTATATGAAGGAGCGGGGCAAGCTGGTCACCAACACGGTGGTCACCACCGTCATGTCCAACTTCGGTCTGTACAAGGCTTTTGATGAGCTGGACATCGACTACGCCAAGACCGCTGTGGGCGACAAGTATGTGTATGAGTATATGCAGCAGCACGGCAGCCGTATCGGCGGCGAGCAGAGCGGCCATATCATCTTCAGCAAGTACGCTTCTACCGGCGACGGCATCCTGACCAGCCTGAAGCTGATGGAAGTGATGATGGCCCGCAAGAAGCCCATGAGCGAACTGGCCGCGCCTCTGGCCATCTATCCCCAGGTGCTGGAAAACGTCAAGGTCACCGATAAGGCTGCCGCACAGAATGACCCGGACGTGCAGGCCGCTGTGCAGGCTGTTGCCGCCGAGCTGGGGGACACCGGCCGCATCCTGGTGCGAGAATCCGGCACCGAACCCCTGGTTCGTGTGATGGTGGAAGCTCCCAGCAAAGAGACCTGCCAGAAGTATGTGGACCAGGTTGTGGATGTGATCCGCAAAAAAGGCTACGAACAGGCGTGAAAAAATCGGATTTCAAAAATTTTGTAAAAAATATGCGGAAAACCCTTGACAAATCCAAGTAAACCCGGTATAATCATACATGCTGATTGACCGGTTCGGTCGTGACCGGGTGTAGCGCAGTTTGGTAGCGCGCTTGAATGGGGTTCAAGAGGCCGTGAGTTCGACTCTCGCCACTCGGACCAAACAAGGGCCGTCAGTCAGCCCGTCAAAAGGACCGTGAAACGCAAGTTTCACGGTCCTTTTGCTATGTTTGGTATCTCATTTTAGAAAACGTACACCATTTTTCGGTGTGGCCCCTTCCGGAAGGGGCCCCGTCGTGTCCGTGTAAAAAGTGGTGTTCAGTCCGGAGATATCTTGCGGGAAAATCGCTTTCTGGATATAATCAGTACAGAAGTGCCGGCTGCTCATACACAGAGTGTCTGGCCGACAATCGGGAAGGGAGGCGACGTGTCCATGGCGTCCGCCGATTTTATTTTTCATCTCACCCCTTACGATACCCAAAAACTGCTGCCCCAGGTCAGCAAGGCGCTGGAAAAGCGCACCGAACTGCTTTCCCGCCAGCGGTATCCGGGCTTGTGGAAGCAGACCGACCGGCTGAACGCCCGGGCCAAGGGAAAGTCCCGCAGCCGCCTGCGCACCAGGGTCATGAGCGTGCTCTGCCTGGTTCTTGGGATAATCTTGTTTGTGCCCGGCATGATGGAGCCGCAGGCATTGTTTGCGCCCCTTGTGGTAGGCGCATTTGCTGTTGCCGCAGGCGTTGGGGGCTTGTGGCGCAGTTTCCGCCAGCCCCGCAATCCCTTTGACAAATCGGCGGCTACGCTGTTGTCGGGCCTCGAGGCCCTGCCGGCGGACCAGCTGCCCACAGTCTCCTTCTCCGCCCAGGAAATGACGGTGGACGGCACCCAAACAACACCCTGGACCGAGTTTACCTTCGCCGTGGAAAGCCCGGATGCGTGGCTTCTGGTCTATGAAGAGCGGGTAATCCTGCTGCAGAAGAAGGACCTGGTGCAGGGCAATGCACAGGACCTGGGCGCATTTCTGGCACAGCGGATTCCGTCCTTTGCCACTGTATAATCGGAAGGGGAGAGAGGACCATGTGTGGCCGTTATCGGTTCTCAACGGATCAATACCGGGAACTGCAGCAGATCGTTCGTGCTGCCCTGCGGGGAGAAAGTCGGGAAAAGGAAGAGTTCAGCGCCCCTGTGGCGGGGGATGTCGCCCCGGCAGCCCGGGCGCCGGTCCTGATCGCCCGGGGGCAAAAGGTGACGGCACGGTTCCAGCAGTGGGGGATTCCCGGAAAAAACGGGGGTCTGGTGATCAATGCCAGGGCCGAGACGGTGTGCGAAAAGCCGATGTTCCGCAGCAGCATGGCGGGGCGTCGGTGCGTCATCCCGGCCAGCGGCTATTATGAGTGGGATGCCGCCCGGCACAAGTATTTCTTTCAGCTGCCGGACAACCCTCTTTATATGGCCGGCATATATGACAATGTGGAAGGACAGGACCGCTTTGTGGTGCTGACCACAGCTCCCAACAAGACGGTGCAGGACATTCATGACCGCATGCCGCTGATCCTCACCCATGACCAGGTACGACCCTGGCTGACCGATACACAGGCCGCACTGGCTCTGCTGGACCGGGTTCCGCCCAATCTGCGGCGGGAGTGTGAGGACGGCCAGATGAGCCTGGGAGACTTTCTGTAAGCAGATACATCCTACAAGACATGGTTTCCATATTTTTGGCGTTTATCGCATAAATTCAACCCATTCGGTCAGAAAATGTCGAAAACTGACCTTTGCAACACCTGCTTTGGGGCACAAAGGTGTGGCCGTGGCCATTGACGGCACCGCACCGGCTCTTCTATACTGAACAGGACCGGTGATCCCCCTCCTTTGGGGCAACCGGCAGAAAGGATGAGAATACCATGCTGGAAACAGGAACCAAGGCTCCGGATTTTACTTTACCCGATCAGAACGGCAACCCGGTCAGTCTGTCCGACTTTGCGGGCAAGCGGGTGGTCGTGTACTTTTACCCCCGGGACAACACCCCCGGCTGCACCCGTCAGGCCTGCGCCTTTGCACAGAACTATGAGGGCTTCCGCGCCAAGGACGTGGTGGTCATCGGCATCAGCAAGGATTCGGTGGCATCCCACCTGAAGTTTGCCCAGAAGTATGAGCTGCCCTTCATTCTGTTGTCTGACCCGGAGCTGCAGGCCATCCAGGCGTACGGCGTCTGGCAGGAAAAGAAACTTTATGGCAAAGTGAGCATGGGCGTGGTACGCACCACCTTCCTCATCGACGCCCAGGGCAACATTGAAAAGGTGATGCCTAAGGTCAAGCCCGACACCAACGCCGCCGATATTCTGGCCGCGCTGGAAGGGGAGGCCTGAGGAAAAGACCATGCGGATCATCATATCGCCGGCCAAGAAAATGAAGGATGACCCCGATAGCCTGGACTGGAAGGCGCTGCCGGCATTTCTGGACCGCACCGAAGAACTGAAAACCAGACTGCAAAGCATGTCCTTCGGCGAGCTGAAAAGGCTGTGGAAGTGCAACGACCAGCTGGCGGAACTCAATGTACAGCGGCTGCAGACCATGGATCTGCGCCGCCATCTGACGCCGGCCATCCTCAGTTACGAGGGCATCCAGTACCAGTATATGGCGCCGGGGGTCTTCACTACCTGGGAGTTTGCCTACATCCAGGAGCACCTGCGCATCCTGTCCGGATTTTATGGGTTGCTGCGTCCTTTTGACGGGGTGACACCCTACCGGCTGGAAATGCAGGCCCGTCTTGCCACCGAGTATGGCAAGGATGTGTATGCCTTCTGGGGAGACAGCCTGGCCAAGGCGCTGTTTGCCGAGACCGACTGCATCATCAACCTGGCCTCCAAGGAGTACAGCGTCTGTATCTCCCGGTATCTGCCGGAATCCATGCGGTTTGTCAGCTGCATTTTCGGGGAGGAAAAGGAAGGCAAGGTGGTGGAAAAGGCCACCATGTGCAAGATGGCTCGGGGGGAGATGGTCCGCTATATGGCGGAGCATGGTGTTACCCGGCCGGAGGAGTTGCAAGACTTTGTGGGTCGGCAGTTCCGGTTTGCCCCGGAACACTCGGACAAGGACCGCTATGTGTTTCTGCGGGATCCTCGCTTGTCAAAGCGCTGAGTTTATGTTACCTTTATACTACAAAGCGACACAAGGTGCCCGGGGCGCATGCCGGCCGGGAGAATAGGGAAGCAGGTGCAAGACCTGCGCGGGACCGCCGCCGTAATGGCCGAGTTCCGGTTTGCACAATGTCACTGTGCTTTTGGCATGGGAAGGCTGAACCGGAACGAGGACGCCAGAGCCGGAAGACCTGCCTTGCTGTTTGAATACCGCCTGTACGGCCGGGCAGAACCGTCGGCCGTGGGAGGCGGGACCCGCGCAGCGGACGGACGAAACGTTTGTGCGGTAAAACCATGGTACACCGTGTTTTGGCGTGCTTTGTTTTTGTGCGGGTCTTTTTTGCTGTCTGGCAGAAAAGGCCCGCTGTTTTTTTGCGGTGCCTGTTCGGTTCTCCCACAAAAAGAGAGGTATCTTATGAAACGGCAACACCACCTTCGCACCGGTGTCCTGGCTCTGACGCTGGCCCTCCTGACCGCCGGATGCGCCCCGGCAACCGGTACGTCTGCACCGTCGCCCGCACCCGCCACGGCCGAAACCGCCGCCGACGGGCACTATCCCGTCACCGTCACCAACTACAACTACCTGGGGGACGAAGTCAGCTATACCTATGAGGAAGCCCCGCAGCGGGTGGTGGCGGTCTATCAGGGCTCCATCGAAACCATGATCGCCCTGGGGCTGGAAGATCACGTCATTGCCAGCTACGGCCTGGACAATGAGGTCAAGCCGGAATGGCAGGAGGGCTTTGCGGCCATGAACTACCGGGAAGACGTTTTTGCCCCGGACAAGGAAACTGTGACCCTGCTGGAACCGGACATGATTCTTTCCTGGGGATCTCTGTTCAGCGAGAAAAATCTGGGGGATGTGACGGGCTGGAACAACAAGGGCGTGGCCACCTACATCAACACCAACACCCGGGGCGGCGGCCGCCCTCGTACCCTGGAAAACGAGTACACCGACATTCTGAACCTGGGGCGCATCTTTGATGTGGAAGGCCGGGCCGAAGCTTTGGTGGAGGAGATGCGCACCGCCATCACCACCACCCTGACGGCGGTGGAAGGACAGGATTCCCCCCGGGTGGCGGTGGTGGAACCCATCGGGGGTGGCATGACCAACTACGGCGCCGATTCCCTGGCCGGGGACATGGTGGTGCAGCTGGGCGGTACCCTGGTCAAGCCGGAAGGCGGCGAGATGAGCAAGGAAGAGCTGGTGCAGGCGAATCCGGATGTGATTTTTGTGATTTACATGGCCTATTCCGGGGATGATCCCGAAACCGTGGTGGCCGAGCAGCTGGGGGCCATCACCGGGGACCCGGCCCTGGCAAGCCTGACCGCCGTGGCCGCCGACCGGGTCAAGCCGGTGATGCTGGGGGACGTGTACGCCGCCGGTCCCCGCACCGTGGACGGGATCCGCACCATTGCCGCGGGCATGTACCCGGATCTGTCCGTGTCCTGAGAAAAGGCGGAATCCGATGAAACAAGGTATGATACCAAGAAAACGCCGTCCCGCCGACGGGCTGGTGGCGGCGACCGTGGTGCTGCTGGCCGCAGGGCTGGGGGTGTCTCTGGTGGTGGCGGTCTCTTTCGGCACCACCAGGCTGCCGGTGGGGCAGGTGTACACCGTTCTGCGGTATGAACTGGCCCACCGGCTGCTGGGGCAACCCATCCCGGAAGCCTGGGCCCCCGGAACCGCGGTCCACGATGTGGTCTGGCTCATCCGTTTGCCCCGCCTGGTCCTGGCCGCCGCGGTGGGCAGCAGCCTTTCCCTGTGCGGGGTGGCCATGCAGGCCATTGTCAAAAATCCGCTGGCTGATCCGTACATCCTGGGCGTCTCCTCCGGCGCCGGCCTGGGGGTCACCCTGGCGGTGCTGCTGGGGGTGGGCACGGCCCTGGGCGGCAACTATGTGGGGCTGATGGCCTTTGCCGGGGCACTGGCCATCTCCTTCGCGGTGGTGGTGCTGGCCAACGTGGGCGGCCGGGCCAATTCGGTCAAGCTGCTTCTGGCCGGCAGCGCCTTGTCCGCCGTGTGTGGGGCTGGCTCCCAGTTCCTTTTATACATACACAGCGCCGACCGTGCCGCTACCGAAATCCTGCGCTGGACCATGGGCAGCCTGGCCGCCGCCGACTGGCCGGTCAACGGGGTAATGCTGACGGTGGCCGCAGGAGGCACGGCGTTTTTCCTGACCCAGAGCCGCACGCTGAATCTCATGCTGCTGGGGGACGAAACCGCCGTGACCCTGGGCACCGACCTGTACCGCTACCGCCTGGTATACCTGACCGTCAGCGCCCTGCTGGTAGGATTTTCGGTGTATGCGGCGGGGGCCATCGGCTTTGTGGGGCTGGTGGTGCCCCATGTGGTGCGCCTGCTCTTCGGCACCGATCATCGTCGCCTGGTTCCGCTGTGTGCGCTGTCCGGGGCGCTGTTTCTGCTCTGGGCGGATGTGCTCTGCCGCACCATTCTGCCCGGCAACGAAATCCCGGTGGGCATTCTGACCGCCATGCTGGGGGCGCCGGTGTTTTTGTACCTGATGGTACGCCGCCGGTACGGATTCGGGGGTGGTGAGGCATGAAAATCACGGTACAGCATCTGCAAAAAGCCTTGGGTGGACGCCCGGTGCTGCGGGATGTGACCCTGGACATTCCCGAAAACAAAGTCCTGGGCATCATCGGGCCCAACGGCAGCGGAAAATCCACCTTGCTGCGCTGCATCGGCCGGGTTCTGCGTCCGGAAGGCGGTGCCGTGCTGCTGGACGGCCGTCTTTTGCAGGACTATACGCCCCGCCAATCGGCCCAAAGCATGGCCATGGTGGCCCAGCACAATACCTACAACTTTGATTTCACGGTGCGGGAGGTGGTGCTCATGGGCCGCAGTCCCCACAAGCGTGCCCTCCAGCGGGACACCCCCGAGGATTTCCGCCTGGTGGGGGAGAGCCTGGCGGCGGTGGGACTGGCCGGGTTTGAGGACCGCAGCTTTTCCCGCCTGTCCGGCGGGGAACAGCAGCGGGTGGTACTGGCCCGGGCCCTGGCCCAGCAGACGCCCTGCCTGCTGCTGGACGAACCCACCAACCACCTGGATATCCGCTACCAGCTGCAGCTCATGGATCTGGTGCGGGGGCTGGGCAAGACGGTCGTTGCGGCCGTGCATGACCTGAATATCGCCGCTTTGTACTGTGATCGTCTGGTGGTGCTGCAGGAAGGTGCCATTGTGGCCGAAGGCACCCCGGCGGAAGTTCTGACCCCCACCCTCCTTCAGAAGGTGTACGGGGTTCACGCCCGGGTGCTGCCGGATGAAAATGGTGTACCCTATATCCTTTTCCGCCCCGAATGTGGTACAATAACAAGATGATCCCGCCCAACCCCGGCGGAACATCCAAGGAGAACAACGAACTATGCCAAAAACCTTGCTTTGTGTCAGCTTCGGCACCAGTGTGCCCGCCGCCCGGGAAAGTATCTCGGCGGTGGAAACCGCATTGCAGCAATCGGCCCCGGATCTGGCCTTCGTGCGGGCCTTCACCAGCCCCACCATCCGCCGTATCCTGCAAAGCCGGGGCGAAAGGGTGCAAAGCCTGCCCGAAGCACTGGAAGCCCTGGCCGGAAAAGAGGTGCTCGTGCAGCCCACCCATTTTCTGTATGGGCAGGAGTACGACTGCATCCGCCGGGAGGTGGAATCCCGGCAGGATCGTTTTTCCTCCATCGCCCTGGGCAAGCCGCTGCTGGCAGGGGTGGAAGACCTGCGCGTCCTGGCTGCGGCCATAGCCGAAGCCTGCCCGCCGGTTTCCGGCGAGGCGCTGCTGCTCATGGGCCACGGCACCGAACACTTTTCGGGGGTGGTGTACCCGGCCTTGCAGACGGTCTTTCATATGATGGGCCGCACCGATGTGTACGTGGCCACTGTGGAAGGCTGGCCCACTTTGGACCAGGTCCTTCCCCAGCTGGAGCGGGCGGGCATCCGTGCCGCCCACCTGATGCCCCTCATGCTGGTGGCGGGGGACCACGCCTGCAACGATATGGCCGGGGACGACCCGGACAGCTGGAAGTCCCGGCTGAGCGCGGCGGGCGTTTCCGTCCGCTGTACCCTGCGGGGACTGGGAACTCTGCCGGCGGTGCAAACCCTGTACACCGCTCATCTGCGGGAATTGCGGGAGCAAAATTCATGAGTTTTGAACACTATGTGCGCAGCGGCCAGCGGCTGCTGCGCTGCGGTTACACCACCGGTACCTGTGCGGCGCTGGCGGCCCGGGGAGCGGCGGAACTGCTGCTTACCGGCTGTGCGCCGCGCACCGTCTGCCTGACCACCCCCAAGGGCTGGCCGGTGGAGGTACTGCCCCGGTACTGCCGCATGGAATATGCGGCGGCCCTGTGCGGGGTGGAAAAGGATGCAGGCGACGACTGCGACATCACCGACGGCATGGTGGTGGAAGCGCTCGTTGTCCGCACCGACGCCCCCGGCATTGCAGTGGACGGCGGCGAGGGGGTGGGCCGGGTGACCAAACCTGGTCTGGACCAGCCGGTGGGGGCGGCGGCCATCAACACGGTGCCCCGCCGTATGATCACCGAGGCCGTCGCCGAAATCTGCCGCCGTCTGGGGTATGCCGGTGGTCTGGGGGTGGAAATCCGCATTCCCGGCGGGGCCGAAGCCGCCCGCAAAACCTTCAACCCCAAACTGGGGGTGGAAGGCGGCCTCTCGGTGCTGGGCACCTCCGGGGTGGTAGAACCTATGAGTGAGCAGGCTCTGGTGGATACCATCGTCCTGGAAATCCGCCAGGCGGCCGCCGCCGGGCACGACCTGATCCTGACCCCCGGCAACTACGGTGCCGATTTCCTGCGGGACCAGAAGCTGGACCTGCTGGGGGTGCCGGTGGTCAAGTGTTCCAACTTCATCGGAGACGCCCTGGACATCGCCGCCGCCGAGGGGATGGAACGCCTTTTGCTGGTGGGGCATATCGGCAAGCTGGTCAAGCTGGCGGGGGGCATCATGAACACCCATTCCCGCTATGCCGACTGCCGCACCGAGCTGTTCTGCGCCCACGCCGCCGTCTGCGGGGCGGGGCAGGAACTCTGTGCCGCTCTGCTGCAGGCCCCCACCACCGATGCCTGCCTGGAACTGCTGGATAAAGCCGGCTTGCGGCTGGCGGTTTTGCAGCGGCTGCTGGACGCCGCCGCCGGGCATCTGCAGCGCCGCGCAGGGGAAGCCTGCCGGACGGGACTGATTCTCTTTTCCAACCAATACGGCCTTCTGGGCCTGAGTGATACCGCAAAGGAGATACTTGCACAGTGGAAACGTTAAAAGGCACCCTGTACGGGGTCAGCGTAGGGCCGGGTGACCCGGAGCTTCTCACCCTCAAGGCCATGCGCATCATCCGGCGCTGCCCGGTGATTGCCGCGCCCCAGACCAAAAGCGGGGAGATGCTGGCTCTGGAAATCGCCCGCCAGGCGGTGGACCTGAGCTGTAAGGCCATTGTGCCGCTTCACTTCACCATGAGCCGGCAGGAATCCGAGCGCCGCAAAGCCCACGAAGCCGCCGCCGAAACCCTGCGGGGCTACCTGGATGCGGGGCAGGATGTGGCTATGCTCAACCTGGGGGACGTTTCGGTGTATGCCACCTTCGGGTATCTGCAGGCCATTCTGGAAGAACAGGGCTACCGCACCGCCATGGTGGCGGGGGTGCCCAGCTTCTGCGCCGTGGCGGCCCGGCTCAACCGGCCGCTGACCGGCGGCATGGACACCCCGCTGACCATCGCCCCGGGCAGTATCGAGCTGGAAGAGATCCTGGCCACGCCCGGGTCCAAGGTACTCATGAAAAGCGGACGTCAGCTGCCCCGGGTGCTGGACGCCCTGGAACAGGCGGACCTGCTGGACAAAAGCGCCCTGGTGTGTAACTGCGGTTTGCCGGAAGAACAGGTCTGGGACAACCTGACCGAAACCCGTCCGGAAGAAAACGCCGGGTACTTTGCCACCATTCTGGTGAACAAATAAGGAAAGGGGACAGAATACCATGGTGCATTTTGTGGGCGCTGGTCCGGGCGCACCGGACCTGATTACCCTGCGGGGGGCGGAGCTGCTGCGCACCGCCGACTGCGTGATCTATGCGGGCAGCCTGGTCAACCCGGCGCTGCTGGGGCTGACCAAGGAAGGCTGTGCCGTTTACAACAGCGCCGAGATGACCCTGGAGCAGGTGCTGGCGGTCATGAAAGAGCAGGAAGCCGCCCGGCACAGGACGGTGCGGCTGCACACAGGGGACCCCTGCCTGTACGGCGCGGTGCGGGAACAGATGGACGCCCTGGACGAGGCGGGCATTCCCTATGAGAGCACCCCCGGCGTTTCCAGCTTCTGCGGAGCGGCGGCGGCCCTGGATGCGGAATACACCCTGCCCGGGGTCAGCCAGAGTGTGATTATCACCCGTCTGGCCGGCCGTACCCCCGTGCCGGAACGGGAAAGCCTGGCCTCCCTGGCCGCCCATGGCGCCACGATGGTCATTTTCCTCTCTGCCGGAATGCTGCCTGGTGTCCAGCGGGCGTTGCTGGAAGGCGCTTACACCCAGGAAACCCCCGCCGCCCTGGTGTACAAGGCTTCCTGGCCGGAAGAAAAGGTGGTCCGCTGCACGGTGGGCACCCTGGCTGACTGCGGCCGGGAAAACGGCATCTCCCGCACCGCTCTGGTGCTGGTGGGGGACTTCCTGGGCCGACAATACGACCGCAGCCGGTTGTATGATCCAACCTTCACCACCGGCTACCGCCAGGGAACCGAAGGATGAGCGCGGGACCGGTTTTTCTGCTGTCCTTCACCGACAAAGGCCAGCAATTGGCCGAATCCCTGGCCGGGCCGTTGGGCGGACAGGCGGCCCGCTGCGGGAGCCCTTTGTCTTTGGCACAATGGACCGGGAAACACTTTTCTCAGGCGGGAGCCCTGGTGTTTGTGGGGGCAACGGGGATTGCGGTGCGGGCCATCGCCCCGTATATCAAAAGTAAGGTGCAGGACCCGGCGGTGGTGGTGGTGGACGAAGGCGCCCACTGGGCCATTCCGATTCTCTCCGGCCATCTCGGCGGTGCCAACGACCTGGCCCGGCGGATTGCGGGGCTGTGCGGCGCTGCGGCGGTGCTCACCACCGCCACCGACGTAAACGGCGTCTTTGCGGTGGACGAATGGTCCAAGCGGCAGAACTGCCGGATCGTCAACCCCGAAAAAATCAAGACGGTTTCATCAGCGGTGCTGGCCGGAACGCCGGTGCGGGTGTACAGTGAATTCCCCATCGCAGGCAACACGCCCCCGGGCCTGTGCCTGACCCCATCCGCCCCCTGGGATCTGTACCTGGGCCTGCACCGGGAGGCTTCGGGAGCGCTGCACCTGGTGCCCCGGATCGCGGTGCTGGGGGTGGGATGCCGCAAAGGTACCGCTGCCGAACCCCTGGAACAGGCACTGGACCAGCTGCTGGCGGAAACCGACCTATGTGAGCAGGCTCTTTGTGCCGTGGCCAGCATCGACCTCAAAAAGGACGAACCCGGCCTGCAGGCCTTTTGCAAGGCCCATGGGTGGCCTTTGCAAACCTACTCCGCCGCCGCACTGGCCGCCGTGCCGGGAACCTTCACCCCCAGCCCCTTTGTGCGCAGGGTCACCGGGGTGGATAACGTGTGCGAGCGGGCCGCGGTGCGGGCGTCCGGCGGGACCCTTTTCAGCAAAAAACACGCGGGGAACGGCGTGACCATGGCCTTGGCCCTGAAACCCTACACCCCGGATTGGAGATGGCAGGATGAATAAATTGTTTGTGGTGGGCCTTGGCCCTGGCGACGCCCGGTTTCTTACCGGACAGGCCCGGCAGGCCCTGGACCAGGCGCAGCTGATCTGCGGGTACTCGGTGTACATTGATCTGATCAAGCCGCTGTATCCGGATAAAGACTACTACACCACCCCCATGAAGCAGGAAATCGACCGCTGCCGCCATGCTCTGGCCTCGGCGCAGCAGGGAATTCCCACCGCCATGGTGTGCAGCGGGGACGCCGGAGTTTACGGCATGGCCTCTCCGGTGCTGGAACTTTCCCCCGAATACCCGGACGTGGACATCGAGGTGGTGCCCGGTATCACGGCGGCGCTGTCCGGCGGGGCGGTGCTGGGGGCACCCCTGGGCCACGATTTCTGCGTGATCTCCCTGTCCGATCTGCTCACCCCCTGGGAGGTCATCGAAAACCGCCTGACCTGTGCCGCCAAGGGGAATTTTGCCCTGTGTTTGTATAATCCCGGTTCCCGCAAGCGGGCCGATTACCTGCAAAAGGCGGTGCAGATCCTGCTCCGGGCGGGCAAAGATCCCCAAACGGCCTGCGGCTATGTGCGCAACATCGGCCGGGAAGGCCAGAGCGCCCGGGTGCTGACCCTGGCACAGCTGGAAACTGCGGAGATGGATATGTTCACCACCGTCTTCATCGGGGCTTCCACCACCCGGATTCTCAGTGATAGGCTGGTCACCCCCCGGGGGTATCGCCCGTGAGGATCGTGATCTTTTCCGGCACCACCGAAGGCCGCTGCCTCTCCCACACCCTGGCGCAAAGGGGGGCACAGGTCACCGTCTGTGTGGCCACCGAATACGGTGCCGAAGAGCAGGGCACGGCCCCCGGCGTGACGGTGCACACCGGCCGGATGGAGCCCCCTGCCATGGCCCGTGTGTTGACTGGGGCGGCCCTTTGCATCGACGCCACCCACCCTTATGCGGCGGCGGCCACCGCCAACATCCGACGGGCGGCGCGGATGGCGGGGGTTCCTTACAAACGGCTGCTGCGCCCGGCCAGCCCGCTGCCGCCCGGAAGTCTGACAGCTCCCGATGCCCAAGGCGCTGCGGCGCTGCTGCAAGAGACCACAGGCCCCATCCTGCTCACCACCGGTGCCAAGGAATTGTCCGCCTTTGCCTGCCTGGGGGGAGAGCGGTTGTTTCCCCGGGTGCTGCCGGTGGCCGAAAGCCTGCGTGCCTGCGAGGCGGCAGGCATCCCCCACCGCAACATCATTGCCATGCAGGGGCCTTTCGGCACCGAGCTGAACGTGGCCCTGCTGCGCCAGTTTTCCATCCGGTATCTGGTCACCAAGGACGGCGGCCCCCAGGGCGGCTTTGCCGAAAAGGCCGCCGCCGCCCAGAAGACCGGTGCAGTGCTGGTGGTCATCCGCCGCCCCGCCGACGCGGGCGAATCCGAAGAGGAAATCCTCAATTTCTGCAAAGGACTGATCCCATGAATATTACCTTACTGGGCATCGGCAGCGGGGACACTTCCACCCTGACCCAAGGGGCCGCCGAAGCCCTGGCCGGGGCGGGGTGCATCATCGGGGCCCGGCGTCTGCTGGCCGGACTGCCGGATTCCTGCACACCCAACCGGGTGGTTGCCACCAAGCCGGATGCCATCCGCCAGGCTCTGGAAGAAAATGCAGACCTCCCCTGTGTGGTGGCTTACAGCGGTGACAGCGGTTTCTACTCCGGCTGCCGCAGCCTGCTGCCGCTGCTGCAAGGGCAGGCGGTAACGGTCTTGCCGGGCATTTCCAGCGTGCAGATGCTGGCCGCGGCCCTGGGCCGTCCCTGGCAGGACTGGAACCTGGTCAGCGCCCACGGGGTGACCTGCAACGCCGTGGCCGCCGTCATGCAGGGCAAACCTGCCTTCTTTCTCACCGGCGGCACCCTGGGCCCGGCGGAACTGTGCCGTCAGCTGACCGATGCCGGGCTGGGTACTTTGCCGGTGACGGTGGGGGAGGACCTGGGCTGCGAAGCGCAGAACATCACGGTCACCACCGCGCAGGAAGCCGCGGAGCGCAGCTTTTCGGCGCTGTCGGTGCTGCTGGCGGAAGCTGCCCCCCAGGGGCCCCGGCGCACCCCCGGCTGGCCGGACAATTGGTTTGTCCGGGGGGCGGTGCCTATGACCAAGCAGATGGTCCGCGCCGCCGCCCTGGCTGCCCTGGCACCCAAAGCGGAAGATACCCTCTGGGACGTGGGGGCCGGTACCGGCAGCGTCAGTGTGGAACTGGCCGCCGTCGCATCCCGTGGCCGGGTGTACGCGGTGGAATGTGAGGCGGAAGCCTGCCGCCTGATCGAGGAAAACCGCCGCAAATTCTGTGCCTGGAACCTGCATCCGGTGCCGGGCCGCGCCCCCGAAGCCCTGTCTGACCTGCTTGCGCCGGACGGGGTATTCATCGGAGGCACCAAGGGCGGTATGGTCGCGGTGGTGGACACGGTGCTTGCCCGCAACCCTGCCGCCCGGCTGTGTATCACGGCCATCGCCCTGGAAACGGTGACCACCGCCATGCAGGCACTGCAAAAGCACGGTGTGGATCCTTGTGTGCGGCAGCTGGCGGTCAGTGCAACCAGAACCGCGGGCCGGGTGCATATGCTCACGGCCCAGAATCCCATCTTTTTGATAACGGGGAACTGCGATGATTGAATGTATGGTAGCCGCCCCCCACTCGGGCAGCGGCAAGACGGTGGTGACCTGCGCCCTGCTGGCCGCCCTGAAACGGCGCCGGCACGACCCCTGCGCCTTCAAATGCGGGCCGGATTATATCGATCCCATGTTTCACCGGGCGGTGCTGGGAGTGGAAAGCCACAACCTGGACTTGTACCTGTCCAGTGAAGCCACGGTGCGCAGCCTGTACGTGGACGCCTGCGCCGGCCACGGCGCCGCCGTGTGCGAAGGGGTCATGGGCTTTTATGACGGGGTAGGGGGCACCACCGAGCGGGCCTCCGCCTGGCATCTGGCCGACACGCTGGGCATTCCGGTGTTGCTCACCCTGCGTCCCAAGGGCGCCAGCCTGAGCCTGGCCGCCGTGGTGCGGGGACTGCAGACATTTGCTCCCAACAGCTATATTGCGGCCATTCTGCTCAACGACTGTTCCCCCAGCCTGTACAGCACCCTGGCCCCCATGCTGGAGGAGAAAACCGGCCTGCCGGTGCTGGGATATCTGCCCCCTATGCCGGAAGCCAAATTCGAGAGCCGTCACCTGGGCCTGTACACAGCGGGGGAGATCATCGACCTGCGCAGCCGGATCAACGCCCTGGCAGCCACTATCCTGCAAACGGTGGACTGGCCCCGGTTTGAACAGATCTTCGAAACCCCGGACCATGGCGCCGCCAGGCGGCCCTATCCCCAGGCTATGACCCGCATTGCGGTGGCCCGGGACCAGGCGTTCTGCTTCACCTATGCCGAAACCATCGAAACCTTCTGCCGTGCGGGGGCGGAACCGGTGTTTTTCAGCCCCCTGCACGACCAGCAGCTGCCTTCCGATATCGGCGGGCTGTATCTGCCGGGGGGATATCCCGAACTGCACGCCGAAGCCCTTTCCCGCAACGAGAGCATGCGCACGGCCATCCGGGCAGCCATCGACGACGGCATGCCCACGGTGGCGGAATGCGGGGGATTTCTGTACCTGGGCCAGTCTTTGCAGGACGGGGAAGGCCAGACCTTCCCCATGGTGGGGGTGCTGCCTGGTCACGGCCTGCGCACCGAAAAGCTGGTCCGGTTCGGGTACGCCGAGCTGACAGCCCGGCAGGGGGGACTTCTGCTCCGCCAGGGGGAAAGCACCCCGGTGCATGAATTCCATTACTGGGACAGCACCGAAAACGGCGACGCCTTCGAGGCGGTCAAACCCGTTTCGGGGCGCAAATGGACCTGTGGGTTCACCACCCCCACCCTGTATGCGGCATTTTCCCATCTGTACTTCGCGGGCAATATGCAGATGGCCCGCCGGTTTGTGGCGGCGGCCCGCAACTATCACGCAAAGGAAGAGTGAACCATGCAAGAGCAAACCCTGCGCCGGCTGCTGGCAGAGATCACCGGCCCGGATAAAGAGGCCCGCCGGGCGGCGCACGACCGCTGGTCAGCTTGCGCCAAACCCCTGGGCGGCCTGGGCCTGCTGGAAACCATGGTGGAGGACATCGCCGCCCTCACCGGCAGTGCCGATGTCCGCCTGGAAAAACGCACCCTTCTGGTGCTGTGCGCCGACAACGGTGTGGTGGCCGAAGGGGTCAGCCAGACCGGCAGCGAGGTCACCGCGGTGGTGGCCCGGCAGCTGGCGGCGGGCAACAGCACCGCCTGCCGCATGGCCCGGGTGGCCCGCTGTGCGGTGGTGCCGGTGGATATGGGCATCCTGAACCTGCCGCCTCTGCCCGGAGTTGTGGATGCCCGGGTGGCCAACGGCACCGGCAACATCGCCCGGGGCCCGGCCATGACCCGGGACCAGGCGGCCCGGGCGGTGCTGGCGGGCATGGACCTAGTCAAAACGCAGAAAGCACAGGGCACAACCCTGCTGGCCGCCGGGGAGATGGGCATCGGCAACACCACCACTGCCACCGCCGTGACCTGCGCCCTGCTGGGACTGAACCCGGCACAGGTCACCGGCCGGGGGGCGGGACTGTCCGACGCGGGCCTGGCGCGCAAGGTGCAGGCCATTGAGCGGGCGCTGGCCGTCAATTCCCCCGACCCTGCCGACGCCCTGGACGTGTTGGCCAAGGTGGGCGGCCTGGACATTGCCGGACTGTGCGGTGTGTTCCTGGGTGGGGCGCTGTACGGCGTTCCGGTGCTCATGGATGGGGTGATCACGGCGGCGGCCGCCCTGTGTGCCGTGCGGCTCTGCCCGGCGGCGGACAAGGCCATTCTGGCCAGCCACTGTTCCGCCGAACCCTGCGGCGAACGATTGCTGCAGGCGCTGGGCAAACAGCCGGTCATCACCGCCCGCATGCACCTGGGGGAAGGCACCGGTGCCCTGGCGGCCATGCCGTTGCTGGATATGGCCCTGGCGGTGTATGACGGTTCCACCTTTGCCGATTACGGTATGCAGGCCTACACCCCCCAGGAGGGCGCACCATGCTGACCTTTGTGGTGGGGGGCGCGGGCAGCGGCAAGAGCGCCTACGCCGAACGGCTGTTGGCGGCCAGCCCCGGTCCCCGGTATTATGTGGCCACCATGCAGGTGTGGGACGAAGAATGCCGCCGCCGCGTCCAACGGCACCGCGCCCAGCGGGCCGGACGCGGCTTTGTTACGCTGGAATGTTCCCGTGACTTGGCTCGGCTACGGCTGCCTGCCCCGGGGTCTGTTCTGCTGGAGGACCTTACCAACCTGGCGGCCAATGAACGGTATGACCCCGCAGGAGCCGGGCCATACACACAGGAAGCTGTCCGGGAAGGCTGGCGGGCGCTGCACCGCCAGAGCCCCCATCTCATCGTGGTGGGCAACGAGCTTTTCTGCGGCGGTACCGACTATGCCGGGGATACCGCCGCCTACCTGAAACTGCTGGCGGATCTGCACCGCTGCCTGGCCGCCGAGGCCGACAACGTCTGCGAAGTGGTGTCCGGCTGCCCGGTGTACTATAAAGGAAAGGAACCTGTGTATGGTCCTGTTTGAGACAATTGCGGTGGCCTTCGGCATGTTCAGCGCCGTGCCGCTGCCCCAACCCCGGTGGAATGAGAAAAACATGCGCTACGCCATGTGTGCTTTTCCCCTTATCGGGGTGGTCATCGGTCTGGTGTGGGCGGCCTGGGCGTGGGTCTGCGGGAGCTTCGGCCTCCCTGTTCTGTTGCGGGCAGCGGGACTCTGCCTGGTGCCGGTGCTCCTCACCGGCGGCATCCATCTGGACGGTTACGCCGACACCTGTGACGCCCTGGCCAGCTGCGCCGACCCGGCCAAAAAGCAGGCCATTCTAGCAGACCCGCACTGCGGCGCCTTTGCGGTTATCCGGCTGTGCAGCTATTTTGTGGCCACGGTGGGGCTGTGCGGGGCCATCGAACCCACTCCCGCTGCCTGCCTGTGCATGGGGCTCTGCTTTACCCTGGAACGGGCGTTGTCCGGCCTGGCGGTCACCAGTTTTCCGCTGGCCAAAAACACCGGCCTGGCCCATACCTTTGCCACCACCGCCGACCGCCACCGGGTCCGTCTGGTGCTGACGGTGCTGTGTGTGCTATTGTGCGCCCTGCTGGTGCTGGCCGGCGGCGGGCTGGCCGTTTTGGCCGGGCTGCTGGTGTTCTGGCACTACCACCGCACCGCCGTCAGACAGTTCGGCGGTCTCAGCGGGGATCTGGCCGGCTGGTTTGTGCAGCGGGCCGAACTGTGGATGCTGGCCGCCTTGACGGCAGGCCAATGGATCGGGGGATGGACGCTGTGATTCTGATTACCGGACCGCTGTACAGCGGCAAGACCGACTATGCCCGCACCCTCTGCCCCAATCCCGCCCAAATCTGTACCGATGCCCAGACGCTGGCGGCGGATTGCCCCGACCTGGAAGCCCTGGCCGACCACCTGGCCGGGCAATATGCGGTTGTCACCGTCACCGAGGTGGGCGGCGGCGTGGTGCCCACCGACCCCGCCCAGCGGGCCGCCCGGGAAGCCGCCGGGCGGCTGGGATGCCTGCTGGCGGCCCGGGCCAACACGGTGGTGCGGGTGTTCTGCGGCCTGCCTCTTGTGCTGAAAGGAGATCTTCCTCAATGAAAATTTATCTGTTGCGCCATGGCCTGACCATCTATAATACCGAAAAACGGTACCAGGGACAGCGGGACATCCCCCTGTCCGCCGAAGGGCTGGCCATGCTGCGCAAAGCCGATTTTGATACGGACCTTGTGTATGTGAGCCCGCTGACCCGTGCCCGCCAGACAGCCCAGGTGCTGTTTCCCACCGCCCGCCAGGTGCAGGTGCCGGATCTGCGGGAGATGTGCTTCGGCAGCTTTGAAGGCCGCAACTACAAGGAAATGGAGCACGACCCCGATTACCTGGCCTGGGTACAGGCCAACTGCGAAACCACCTGCCCCGACGGGGAGCGCAAGACCGATTTCTGCAACCGGACCTGCGCTGCCTTCTCCAAGCTGGTGGACGAAAACCTGGCCCAGGGCCGGGACCTGATGGTCATTGTGGCCCACGGCGGCACCCAGATGTCGGTGATGGAACGGTACGCGGTGCCCCACAAAGAGTATTACCAGTGGTGCGCCCCCAACGCCGGCGGTTACCTGCTGGATGCCTGCGACTGGCAGACCCAACACATCCTGCATCTGATCAAGACGGTGCAATACACGAAAGAGGAATCCCGATGATGCTGTGTGCCGCCATCCTCTGCGGATTTTTGATGGACCTTCTGTTGGCGGACCCGGAATGGATGCCCCACCCGGTGGTGTTCATGGGTAGGGCCATCTCGGCGCTGGAACCCCGCCTGCGCCGCCTTTTTCCCGATACCCCCGCCGGTCAGCTGAAAGCCGGGGGCATTCTGGCGGCACTGCTGCCCCTGGGCACGCTGGCCCTCACTGGTGCCGTCTGCCTGGGTGCCGCAGCCCTGCACCCGGTGCTGGGCTTTGCGGTGCAGACCTTCTGGTGCTGGCAGGCCCTGGCCGTGCGCGGCCTTGCCAAGGAAAGCCGCAACGTGTATAAAAAGCTCACCGGAGGCACCTTGCCCCAGGCCCGGCAGGCGGTGAGCCGCATTGTGGGCCGGGACACCCAGGCCCTCACGGCGGAAGGGGTGACCAAGGCCGCGGTGGAAACGGTGGCCGAAAACTTCTCCGATGGGGTTATGGCGCCGCTTTTGTACATGCTCATCGGCGGAGCGCCCCTGGCGCTATGCTATAAGGCCATCAACACCATGGACAGCATGGTGGGCTACAAGAATGATCGGTATCTTTACTTCGGCCGTGCGGCGGCTCACCTGGACGACGTGGCCGGGTATCTGCCCGCCCGTTTGGGGGCGCTGTTCTGGATTGCCGCGGCCGCCCTCAACGGCCGGGATGCCCGGGAGGTCTGGCGCATCTGGCGCCGGGACCGCCGCTGCCATGCCAGCCCCAACAGTGCCCAGACCGAATCCGCCTGTGCCGGGGCGCTGGGGGTACAGCTGGCCGGGCCGGCGTATTACTTCGGCAAACGGTACGAAAAGCCCACCATCGGCGACCCCACCCGTCCCATCGAAGCCGAAGACATTCTGCGGGCCAACCGCATGCTGTACACGGCCAGTGTACTGGCACTGGTTGTGGGTCTGGTATTGCGCGGCCTGCTGCTTGTTCTGTTCTGACCACTTACGTTTTTTTGGGAAAGGAACCCTTATGCCACAACTGACACACGGCGGAGACTGGGCCGGTTTTGCGGCCGAGTACGGCGCCATGCCCCTGGATTTTTCCGCCAACATCAGCCCTTTGGGCCTGCCGGAAGGGGTACGCCGGGCCGTCATCCAGACAGCCGCGTCCCAGGACCGGTACCCGGACCCGCTGTGCCGGGACCTGTGTGCCGCCATCGGACAGAGCCGGGGACTGCCCGCCCATCACATCCTGTGCGGCAACGGGGCAGCGGACCTGATCTGGCGGCTGGCCCTGGCCAAAAAGCCCCGCCACGCCCTGCTCACGGCCCCTACCTTTGCTGAGTATGCCGCCGCTTTGCACAGCGTGGACTGCCGGGTGCACGAATATCTTCTGCGCCCCGAACGGGATTTTGCGGTGGAAGAGGATTTCCTGACCTGCATCACCCCCGAAACCGACCTGGTGCTGCTGTGTGAACCCAACAATCCCACCGGCCGCACCACCGACCCGGCTCTGCTGCGCCGGATCCTGGAAACCTGTGCCGCCAACGGGACTCTGCTGGTGGTGGACGAGTGCTTCAACGAATTTCTGGATGACCCCGCCGCCCATACCCTGGAAGGCAGCCTGGCCGGGTATCCCAATTTGCTGATCCTCAAAGCTTTCACCAAATGGTATGCTATGGCGGGGGTGCGGCTGGGCTATGCGCTGTGTGCCGATACCACCTTGCTGGAACAGATGCAGGCAGCGGGTCAGCCCTGGGCGGTGTCCGGCCTGGCCCAGGCGGCTGGGCTGGCTGCCTTGCAGGAAACGGACTACAGCCGCCGCCTGCATGCCCTGATCATGGACCAGCGGCCCCGCCTGGCGGCAGCTCTGACCGGGTTGGGCTGCCGGGTGGTGCCGGGGCAGGCCAACTACCTGCTCTTTTCCCATCCCCGGCAGGACCTGGTTCCGGCGCTGCGTCGCCGGGGTGTGCTGCTGCGGGACTGTGCCAACTACCCGGGCCTTGGTCCCGGCTGGTACCGCTGCGCTGTGCGCAGCGAAGAAGAAAACAACGCCTTTGTACAGGCATTGAAGGAGGTGCTGTGAATGGCCAGATGCATCATGGTGCAGGGAACCATGTCCGGCGCCGGCAAAAGCCTGCTGGTCACCGCTCTGTGCCGGATCTTCCGGCAGGACGGGCTGCGGGTGGTCCCCTTCAAAAGCCAGAACATGGCCCTCAACAGCTACATCACCCGGGATGGGCTGGAAATGGGCCGCGCCCAGGTGGCCCAGGCCGAAGCCGCGGGCAAGGAACCGGATGTGCGGATGAATCCCATTCTGCTCAAACCCTCCAGCGATACCGGCAGCCAGCTCATTGTGAATGGCCGGGTGCGGGGGCAGTATGCGGCCCGGGACTATTTCGCCATGAAAAAGACCCTGGTGCCGGATATTCTGCAAGCCTACCGCAGTCTGGCCGCCGAAAATGACGTGATCGTCATCGAGGGCGCCGGCAGCCCGGCGGAAATCAACCTGAAGGCCGACGACATCGTCAACATGGGCCTGGCGGAGATGGTGGATGCTCCGGTCCTGCTGGTGGGGGACATCGACCGGGGCGGGGTGTTTGCCCAGCTCTACGGCACGGTGGCCCTGCTGGAACCCCGGGAACAGGCCCGCATTGTGGGCACCGTCATCAACAAGTTCCGGGGGGATGTGAGCCTGCTGGAACCCGGCCTGGAAATGCTGCGCCAGAAAACCGGGGTGCCGGTGCTGGGGGTGGTGCCCTACGGCCGGTGGGACATTGACGATGAGGACAGCCTGGCCCCGCGCCTTTCCCATACCCGGGCCGAAGGAGCGGTGGACATTGCGGTCATCCGGTTGCCCCGCATCTCCAATTTCACCGACTTCGCCCCGCTGGAAAGTCACCCCGCCCTGGGGGTGCGGTATGTGAACAATCCCGAACAGCTGGGGGTGCCGGACCTGGTAATCCTGCCCGGCACCAAAAACACCATGGAGGACCTGCTCTGGCTGCGGGAAAGCGGTCTTGAAGCGGCCATCCGCAAGTTGGCGGCGGCCAACACACCCGTTCTGGGAGTCTGCGGCGGGTACCAGATGCTGGGCCGGACCCTCAGCGACCCGGAAGGGATAGAAAAGCAGGGGACTTTGGCAGGGCTGGGACTTTTGCCCTGCGAGACGGTTTTCAACGCCCAAAAGACCCGTACCCGTATGCAGGCCGAGGTTCTGGCCCAACCTTTTGCGGGGGCCCGGTTGGATGGGTACGAGATTCACATGGGCCGCACCCAGCGTACCGGTGCAGAACCCTTCTGCCGGTTACAGACCGGGGCGGAGGACGGCGCGGTGCAGGGGTTGGTGTTCGGCACCTATCTCCACGGCCTGTTTGATACCGGCAGCCTGACCGACCGGCTGGCCGCCTGGCTGCTGGAGCGCAAGGGCCTTCCGGCAGACAGCACACCCACCCGGGAACGTGCCGCCTACAAGGAAGAACAATACGACCAACTGGCAGCCCAGGTGCGCGCGGCACTGGATATGCCGGCCATCTACCGCGCAATGGAGGCATACAACCATGGATAAAGGACTGGTGCATCTGTACTGGGGCGAAGGCAAAGGCAAGACCACGGCGGCGTTCGGTCTGGCGCTGCGCATGCTGGGCAGCGGTGGTACCGTCACGGTGGTGCAGTTTTTGAAGGACGGGCAGAGCAGCGAGCTGGAACCGCTGCGCAAACTGGGGGCCACGGTGTATTCCGGGCAGGCGGGCACTGGATTCTTCTCCCAGATGAGCCCGGAAGAACGGCAGCAGGTCCGTGCCCGGCATGACGACCATCTGCGCCGTGCCCTGGAAACTGACTGCGACCTGCTGGTGCTGGACGAAGCCTGTGCCGCCTGCCGACTGGGCATGGTGGACGAAGAGCTGTTGCGCCAGGCGATGCTTGGGCGCCCGGCGGGCAGGGAAGTGGTGCTCACCGGACGGGACCCCGCCGACTGGATGCAGCAAGCCGCCGACTATTCCACCGAGATGCGCTGTCACAAGCACCCCTATCAGAAAGGCATCACCGCCAGAAAGGGAGTGGAATATTGAACGCCGAACCCAAACATCATCTGCCTGCGGACATCGAGCGCACCAGCATGTCCATCATCGAATCCGAGCTGGCGGCGCGGGGCATTGTGCTTCCTCCCGAAACCAAAACGGTGGTCAAGCGGGTCATCCATACTACCGCCGATTTCGACTATGCCGAAACGCTGCGCTTTACCCCCGACGCGGTGGCCCTGGGAGTCCGGGCCCTGCAAAAAGGTGTACCCATCGTGACCGACACCAATATGGCCAAAGCGGGTATCAGCAAACCCAGTCTGGCACGGTTGGGAATGCAGGTGCACTGCTTTATGGCGGACGAAGCCGTGGCCCAGCGCGCCCGGCACAACGGCACCACCCGGGCGGTGGCGGCCATGCAGTACGCCGCCGAAACCCTGCCCGGCGCTTTGCTGGCGGTGGGCAACGCCCCCACGGCTTTGCTGGAAATCGCCGACCTGATTGAACAGGGCCTGCGCCCCGCCCTGGTGGTGGGGGTGCCGGTGGGCTTTGTGAACGTGGTGGAAAGCAAACAACGGCTGATGCAGGTTTGCGAATCCGCCGGTGTGCCCGCCATTGCCGCCATGGGGCGCAAGGGTGGCAGCAATGTGGCGGCGGCCATCTGCAACGCTCTGCTGTATACGGCGCTGGATACTCTGGACCCCGCCCGGCGGGGCTGGCAATAAAACAAAAACAGTCCCCGGACCGGGAAGGTTCGGGGACTGTCTGTTATGATATGGATCAGACCAAATCGGTGGGCGCACTGTCTGCGGTGATGTCGGTGTCGGCCGTCAGCCGTCCCAGGGTGCGGCATAGTAAAGCAAAGTCGATGGGTTTGGATACGTGGGCGTTCATTCCGGCAGCGGCCGTGGCGGCAATGTCCTCCGCAAAGGCGTTGGCGGTCACCGCAATGATGGGTACCACCGGGGCGTCAGGGCGGGGCAGGGCGCGGATCTGCCGTGCGGCTTCGCAGCCGTCCAGTTCCGGCATCTGCATGTCCATGAGCACCGCATCGAAAAAGAACGGTTCGCTCTTTTCAAACTGTTCCACCGCCTCTTTTCCGGTCCAGGCATGCACCACCTCCACATCGTGCATCTGCAGCAATTCGGTGGTGATTTCCATGTTGACCTCGTTATCCTCGGCCAACAGGATGCGCCGCCCTTCCAAGCGGTAGGTTTCGGGGGGCGTGGCGGATTCCGGACGGTTCAGGGGCATGGCCGATACCAGGAAGGGCAGAACCAGGGTGAAGGTGGTGCCTTTGCCCTGCTCGCTTTCCACCTGCAGTTCGCCGTTCATCTGACTGACCAAGTTTTTGGTGATGGACATTCCCAGCCCGGTCCCCACGCTTTGCCTGGCGGCAAACCGCATTTCCCGGCTGTACGGCTCAAACAGATGGGGCAAAAAGTCCGCCGACATGCCGATGCCGTTGTCAGCCACCACGATTTTGTACTTGACAAAATCCCCGCCGGCAATCTGGGAAACCTGCAGCCGGACGGTGCCGCCCTCCGGGGTGAACTTGAAGGCGTTGGAAAGCAGATTGTTCAGAATCTGGTTGATGCGTTCCGGGTCACCCAGCAGACGGGTGGCTTCCAGTTCCAGCTTCACGTCCAGCGTTTTGTGCTGGGCCTGGGCCTGAAAACGGAAGGCTTCCAGACAATCGTCCAGGCATTCGCGCAGATCAAAATCCCGGTTGTTCAGCATCACCTTGCCCTGTTCCATCCGGGACATATCCAGAATGTCATTGATCAGGCTCAACAGCTGGCGGCTTGCGTTGTTGATCTTGCGCAAAGAATCTTTCAGCCGGTCCGCATCGCTGTATTGGGCGGCCAGCTCGCTCAGCCCCACAATGGCGTTCAGCGGCGTGCGCATGTCGTGGGACATGCTGCTGAAAAAGGCCTGCTTGGCGGTCTCGTTGCGGTGGGCCAGTTCCAGGGCGTCTTTTAAGATCCGCCGTTCTTCCATCTCCTGCTGTTTTTCCTGCCCGATCTCCCGGAAGCAGATAACCACCTCTTCCGGGGCCAGGGTCTCGTCAAACAGGACCCGCACATTCACCCAGCGATATTCCTCGCCGAACCGTCGCCGGAAATCCCCGCCGAAATCCTGGACTTTGTTCTGGACCAGCCGCCGGATGTTTTCCAGGGAAAAGCTCTTGGCAAATTCGGCGTAGGCTCCGGGTTCGATCACTTCACCCGCGATTTGCATCAGGGCGCTATAATTGCCTTTCGGGGCCAGTTTTTCCTGAACAGGCGCAGGACTCTTGATCATTTCGTAGCAACCCTGGGCAAAGTCTACGCGGTACAGGGCGTAATAGGAGTTGCCCAGCACGTGCACGGTTTCGTCGGCGCGGTCGATGCGGTCGTGGTATTTCTTTTCCCGCCAGACCGTCACGGCCAGCACCACCAGCGAAACCGCCAGAATCAGCCCCAATACGCTGCCGAAAGGCCGCAGATCACCCAGAATATTGCAGTAAGGCACCGTGATGATGGAATACCATCCGTTTTCCATCCGGTTGTAGTACACGCCCCGCTGCTGTCCCTCCAGGTCCAGAATGGTGGCCTCGTAGGAGTCCAGCTCTCCGGCGGTGATCTTTTCCAGCAACATGTTGCAGTATTCCTGCAAGGCATCATCCCCCAGGTTCAGTCCCGTGCGGGAATACAGCAGCGCGCCGGAAGCATCGCACAGGAAAAAGGAGTCGGCATGGGCCAGACTCAAGGAATCTGCCTGAAAATGGAAGTTTTCGGTAAAGATATCAAAGCCGAGGATCACATCGCCGCCGTTGAAGGACTGCACCACCGAAATGGCAGGTTCGCCGGTGATCACATCGGTGTACAGGCCGGTAAAGGCCACCTTGCCGTCGGCTTCCACCGCAGTGCGGTACCATTCCCGCTGGGTGGGGTCATATGCCGGGTCAATGTCGGTGGGGCTGACTCCAGACACCGTCATGATCTCATCGCCCACCAGCAAAAAGGGACTGACCACTCCTTCTCCCAAAACGCCGGTCACCCGGTCAAAATACATCTGGGCCGAATCACACAGGGATTCCATGGAATACCCCTGGTTCAAACGGTCCTGCAAAAAGGCGGTGCCGTAGCTGAGCAGCGTCTGGTACACGGTCAGATTGCTGCGGGCTTCCTCGGCGTAGCCGCGGGCCAGGGCATTACCGGTTTCCTGGGCATTTTTCAAAAGGGAACGGCGGATCATCAGCACCCCGAAAACGGCCAGACAGACCAAAACCGCAAACGCCAGCAAACTCAGGCGCATGGCAACCAGCACACGGCGCAAACTGCCGTACTTCTTGGCCCTGTTCTTTTTCATGGTAGGCAACCTTTCTTTACTGTCTGCCAGAATATCCCTTGGACAAGACGACTGTGTATTTTTTAACAGGCTTTCTGTCCCTATTATAGTGCATGGAACGGTGCGGGGCAAGAGAACAAAATTCATGGTCGGATTTTGCAGCCGATGATGCCGAAAATGCACAGGATTCTTGACACATCTGTACAAGACAAGGTATGATATAAAATAACAATTTGCAGCGGTGCCGTTGTTCCTTGTCCAAAACCGGAATACGGCAGCGCGCCGCGGAAACCGGCTTTGCCGAAATCACGCCGCGGCAGGGGGAAGGATGTTAGGTAATACTATATGGAAGCCATGGAATTGTTTACCCGGCAATATGGCCTGAAAGATGAACAACTGCTGGAAACCCTGTGCGGGGCGGCCGAAGTGCGGCATATTCCCCGGGGGACGGTGTTTTTGGAGAAAGGCAAACTCCCCACCGAGCTATTCCTGCTGCTCAGCGGCGTGGCGCGGGGTTATTTTGTGGACAGGGAAGGGGTAGAGCATACCGATTGTTTCTGCTTCCGGTGCGGCACACCCACCATGCCGCCCAATCCCTTTGACGAACCGTCGCCGGAGAGCATCGTCGCGGTGACCGACTGCGACTTTGTGGTTTTGCCTTTGCAGAAAACCATGGAGATGGTACGTCAGTATTCCGAACTGACCGAACTGTACGCCCGGCTGCTGATGGAAGCCATGCGCATGCACAACCACACCCGGCATGTGATCTGCAATCTGCCCGCGCGGCAGCGGTTCGAGTGGTTTTTGGAAGAGTATCCCGGTCTGGTGTTCGACGTGAACAACCGCCATGTGGCCAGCTTCCTGAACATGACGCCGGAAACCCTCAGCCGTATGAAAAGCGCGCTGCGAAAAGAGCGAAATGCCGGTTGGCGGGAAGTGTGACCGGCTCCGTAAAATATACAACGGCACGACCCTGTCTGGGGCCGTGCCGTTTTTCTGCAGGGACGGCGTTTCTTTTTGGGCCGGCCCATGCTATAATACAGGCAGATTTTGCTTTTTGCCGCCGGAAGGAGGAACGTCCCGTGCCGAAAATGAGTTTCCGCCGTCTGGCGTCGCTGGCTTTGGCGGCGGGGCTGTTGACCGGATGCGTGCCTGCCCCCACGGCGGAATCGACCGCCGCACCCACCCCGTCTCCTGCCTTCCAAACACCCCGGCCGGAAGAAATTTCCCTGTCCCAAATGACGCTGCGGCAAAAGGTGGGGCAGTTGTTTCTGGTGCGGCCGGACGCCCTGGACCCGGCCATTGACCAGGAAACCATGGACGACGCCGACGCGGCGGGGGTGACCGCCGTGTCGGACGCCATGGAAACCTTTCTGGAAGAGTACCCGGTGGGTGGGGTGGTGCTCTTCGGCAAAAATATCCAAAGTGAGACCCAGCTGCAAAACCTGGTGAATCAATTGCAGCAGACGTCGGCAGTGCCCATGCTCATCGGTGTGGATGAAGAAGGGGGCGCCGTGGCCCGGCTGGCCAACAGCCCCGGCTTTGACCTGCCCCGGTACGAAAGCGCCGCTGCCGTGGGGGCGTTGGGGCCGGATGCCGTCCGGGACATGTCGGTGCAGATCGGCCGTTACCTGTCCGGGTACGGCATCAGCCTGGACTTTGCCCCGGTGGCGGATGTGAACACCAACCCGGATAATCCCGTTATCGGCACGCGGGCCTTTTCCACCGACCCGCAGACCGCCGCCGATTGTGTGACAGCGGCGGTGGAGGGTTTTGCCCAGACCGGGGTGCTGTGCTGCCTCAAACATTTCCCCGGTCATGGGAATACTGCCCAGGACAGCCACGACGAAGCTGTGTATACCGAGAAAACGCTGGATGAACTCCGCGCCTGTGAATTCCTGCCCTTTGCGGCAGGCATCCGGGCCGGTGCGCCCCTGGTCATGGTGGGACATATCACCACACCCAACGCCGTGACGGGGGAGGACGCGGCCCTGCCCGCCACCTTCTCCCACACCATGATCACCGATGTACTGCGCGGGGAACTGGGCTTTACGGGGGTGGTGGTGACCGATTCTTTGTCCATGGGAGCCGTCACCCGGCAGTACACCCCCGGCGAAGCCGCCGTGGGGGCACTGCAGGCGGGGGCGGATCTGCTGCTGATGCCCGCCGGTCTGACCCAGGCCTATGAAGCGGTGCTGGAGGAGGTGGAGGATGGACGACTGAGTGAAGCCAGAATTGATGAGAGCGTGACGCGCATTCTGGCGCTGAAACAACAGGCGGGGCTGTTGCCGTAATTGCCCCGAACAGGAGGAACCCGGATGGAAAAACAGAATGTGACCGCCAAACCGGCCCAGAATACCCTGGCCGGAACCGGTGTGGAGCGGGCCCGCTGCTGGCAGGTGCGGGACTGCGGCGGAAAACCGGCGGCCAAACCCTTGTATGCGGTGGACGGTTGGTTTTTCACCCAACGGCTTTCGGGCATTCAGCGCTATGCCACCGAGGTGCTGGCGGAACTGGACAAGATTGCCCCGCCCGGTGCCCTGGAGGTGGTCATCCCGGAAGGTGCGCCACAGCCGGTGTATGAGAACCTGAAGGTTGTGGTGTACGGCAAGCAGAACGGGTTGTGGGAACAGCGGGACTTTCCCCGGTACCTGAAAAAGGCGGGGCGCCGCTGGCTGTGCATGTGCAATGTGATTCCGCTGCATGCCTATGGCAGCGCAGGAATTGCGGTGTGGCACGATGTGTGTTACCGCGCCCGTCCGGACTTTTACCGGGACCCCCGTGGCCGGGCATCGGCTGCCTGGCACCGGCTGCAATACCGGGCCATGGCCCGGCAGGCCTGCGGCATCGTGACGGTGTCGGAATTCTCCAAGAGTGAGATCGTCAAATATTATAAGGTGGACCCGGGGCGCATTACGGTCATCGGCAACGCCTGGCAGCACATGCAGCGGATCCAGGCTGACCCGGAGGTATTTGCGGGCAAGGGCAAGTGGCCGGCGCTGCATAAGGGACAGTACTACTTCTCCATGGCCAACCTGCTCAAGAACAAAAATTTCCCCTGGGTGCTGCGGGCAGCCAAAAACGCCCCCCGGGAGATTTTTGCCATTGCGGGGGGCGGCAGCCTGCAAAGCCAGGCCGAGGAACTGGGCCTGGCCAACCTGCCTAACGTTGTCTACCTGGGCTATGTCACCGATGGGGAGGCCAAAACCCTGATGGCCAACTGCAAGGCTTTTCTGTTCCCCACCCTGTATGAAGGCTTTGGCATTCCTCCCCTGGAAGCGGTGGCCTGCGGGGCCCCCCGGGTGCTGGTCAGCGACACTCCCTGCATGCGGGAAATCTACGGCCCCTGCGCGGGATATATTGATCTGGCGGTGAACCACGGGGATGTGAACCGCATCACCCCGCCCGCCGCCGCCCCCGCGGAACTGCTGGCCAAATATTCCTGGGCCGAAAGTGCCCGCCGCCTGGCAGGCCTGCTCTTCTGAAACAGATACAAAAACCGCCCGGCTTTCCGTGTGCATGGTGCACGGCGAAGCCGGGCGGTTTCTGTTGGTCTTATTTGCGGTCCATGCTGCGGTACTGCAGCGCCTCCATCAGTTCGGCGGGACCGATGAGTTCCTTCCCGTTCAGGTCAGCCACCGTGCGTGCCACCCGCAGAATGCGGTCGTAGGCCCGGGCACTGTAGCCCATCCGCTCAAAGGCGGTGCGCAGCATGGTCTCGGCGGCGGGCGCCATGGGGCAGAATTTTCGCAGCAATCCGCTGGGCAGCTGGGCGTTGCAGGCAACCGAAAGCCCGGCATAGCGCTGCTGCTGGACCTGCCGGGCGGCCGTCACCCGCGCCAGGATGGCAGCGCTGGGCTCTCCGCCGGTTTCAGAGGCCAGAGAGTCGTATTCCACCGGTCGGACCTCCACGTGCAGGTCAATGCGGTCCAGCAGCGGACCGGAGATGCGCTGGCGATACCGCTGGATGGCGCTGGGGGTGCAGGTGCATTCATGACCGGGACAGCCGTGATAGCCGCATTTGCAGGGGTTCATGGCCGCCACCAGCATGAACCGGCAGGGATAGGTGGCACTGGAATGGACCCGGCTCACCGTGATCTTACCGTCTTCCAGGGGCTGGCGCAGCACTTCCAGCGTATCCCGGGAAAATTCCGGCAGTTCATCCAGGAACAGCACCCCGTTGTGGGCCAGACTCACCTCGCCCGGCCGGGCGCTGCTGCCGCCGCCCGCAATGGCGGTGGCGCTCACGCTGTGGTGGGGGCTGCGGAAAGGCCGCGCTTTCAAAAGTCCCTGCCCGGCGCGCACCAGTCCCGCCACCGAGTAGATGGCGGTGGTTTCCAGGGCTTCCTCGTGGGTCATGGGGGGCAGAATGCCGGGCATCCGCTTGGCCAGCATGCTCTTGCCGGTACCCGGCGGGCCCACCATCAGCACGTTGTGCCCGCCGGCAGCGGCCACTTCCAGGGCCCGGCGGGCTTCGGCCTGCCCGCGCACATCCGCAAAGTCGGGGCCCATCCAGCCGCCTTCGGCGTCATAGCCGTCCGGTTGGGCGGGGGAGAGAGGGGCTGTGCCGCACAGGTGTTCCGCCACTTCCCGGGCGGTGCGGGCCGGGTATACGGTCAGCCCCTGGGCCACGGCGGCTTCGGCGGCATTTTCCGCGGGCACGAACAGTTCGGTGATGTCGGCTTTCTGCGCCGCCAGGGACATGGGCAGCACACCGGGAATGGGCCGCAGGGTGCCGTCCAGCCCCAGCTCGCCCAAAAAAGCCTGGTGGGGCGCCGGGGTGGGCAGCTGCCCCTGGGCGGTCAGGATCCCCAGGAACACCGGCAGATCATACAGGGAGCCGGTCTTGCGCACGTCGGCCGGGGCCAGATTTACCGTGATATGACTGGCAGGCCAGGGATACCGCAGGTTCTTCACCGCGCTGCGCACCCGCTCGCTGCATTCCTTGACGGCGGAATCCGGCAGTCCCACCAGGGCAAAGGCGGGCAGACCGCCGGAAATATCCGTCTCCACCGTAACCGGGTACCCGTTGAGCCCCGTCACCCCCAGACTGCTGATCTGCGCAAACATACCGTGCCTCCGTCTTTGTTCATTTCGCTTATCAGTATACCGTTTTATGTTGCTCCGGGCAAGCAAAAAGTCCAAAAAAGCCGAAAGGCGGGGCAAAAAATCGTTGATTCCGCCAAGATTCGATTGACAAGACCCTTTGTGGTTGGTATATTTATGATAGTTAAGCCAAACTACCCAAAAGATACCTTTGGAAGAAAAGCGCAGGTGTTCAAAATGTATAAAGAAATGTTTGACCGCTGGCTGGCCTTCGACCTCGATGACGCCGACCTGAAACCCGAGCTGGAAAGCGTCAAAGACGACGACGCTGCCATCCAGGACCGTTTTGCCGTAGCTCTTAAGTTCGGCACGGCGGGCCTGCGCGGCGTGATCGGCGCCGGTACCAACCGGATGAATGTCTACGTGGTCCGGCAGGCTACCCAGGGCCTGGCCAACTGGGTCAAGACCCAGGGCGGCACCCAGACCGTGGCCATCAGCTACGACAGCCGTATCAAGAGCGATGTGTTCGCCAAAGCCGCGGCTGAAGTCCTGGCTGCCAACGGCATCCATGTACGTATTTACAAAGCCCTGATGCCGGTTCCGGCGCTGAGCTTTGCCACCCGTTACTATAAGTGCAACGCGGGCATCATGGTCACTGCCTCCCACAATCCGGCCAAGTACAACGGCTACAAGGCCTATGGTCCGGACGGCTGCCAGATGACCGACGAGGCTGCCGACATCGTGTATGCCGAAATCCAGAAGACCGACATCCTCACCGGTGCCAAGACCATGCCTTTTGCCGAAGGTCTGGAAAAGGGCCTGATCGAGTATGTGGGGGATGACTGCATCCGCGCTTTGTACGATGCCATCGAAGCCCGCTCCATCCGTCCCGGCATCTGCAAGACCGCCGGCCTGAAGCTGGTGTACAGCCCGCTGAACGGCTCCGGCCTGGTCCCTGTCACCACCGTTCTGGATGAGATCGGCATCAAGGATATCACCATCGTGCCCGAGCAGAAGGACCCGGACGGCAACTTCCCCACCTGCCCCTATCCCAACCCCGAAATCTTCGAGGCGCTGCGCCTGGGCCTGGAACTGGCCGAAAAGTCCGGCGCCGACCTGATGCTGGCCACCGACCCAGACGCCGACCGTGTGGGCATTGCCGTCAAGTGCAAGGACGGCAGCTATGAGCTGCTTTCCGGCAACGAGGTGGGCGTGCTGCTGCTGGATTACATCTGCGCCGGCCGCATCGAGCAGGGCACCATGCCCAAAGACCCCGTCATGTGCAAGTCCATCGTGTCCACCCCGCTGGCGGACGCTGTGGCCGCCCATTACGGTGTGGAATGCCGCAACGTTCTCACCGGCTTCAAGTGGATCGGCGACCAGATCGCCAAGCTGGAAGCCGCCGGTCAGGTTGACCGCTTCATCTTCGGCTTTGAGGAAAGCTACGGCTACCTCGCCGGCCCCTATGTCCGCGACAAGGACGCCATCATCGGTTCCATGCTGATTTGCGAGATGGCTGCCTACTACCGCGCCAAGGGCTCTTCCATCAAGGAAGAACTGGAGCGCATCTACGCCCAGTACGGCCGCTACCTGAACAAGGTGGACAGCTTCGAATTCCCGGGCCTGTCCGGTATGGACAAGATGGCCGGCATTATGGAAGGCCTGCGCAAGAATCCTCCCAAGGAATTTGCCGGCGACAAGGTGGTCAAGGTCACCGACTACGAGAAGCCCGAAGAGACCGGTCTGCCCGCCGCCAATGTGCTGATCTACAAGCTGGAAAGCGGCGCCACCGTGGTGGTCCGTCCCTCCGGCACCGAACCCAAGATCAAGACCTACTTCACCACCCTCGGCAAGGACCTGGCCGAAGCCCAGGCCCAGAAAGACAAACTGGCCGAGGCCATCAAGCCCATTCTGGCCTGATTCTGTTTCCGAATAAGGGGCTGCCCCTGAAGGGGCGGCCCCTTTTGCTGTGTTCCGCTGCGGCACCCTCTTTTCAAATTTGACAAAACTGTATATAATAAAAAGAGCTGCCATACAGCGGAAAGGAGCGCTCCCCATGCCCGGAGATCTTCATACACATACCACCTTTTCCGATGGTTCCACCCCGGTGGCCAAGCTGCCCTTTTTGGCCAGATGCGCCGGCATGACCCATCTGGCTGTGTCCGACCATGACGCCATCCGCAGCGTGCGCTATGCTTACGCCAATCCGGTGGTGGAAGGGGTTCATCTGATTCCGGCCACCGAGCTCACCGCCTACGACTATGAGCGGGGACATCGTGTGCACATTCTCTGCTTCTGGCCGGACGACTGCGCAGCCCTGGAGGAGTTCTCCAAACTCATGTCCGAGCGCCGGTACAACGCCGTCATGCAGAGCTGCCGGGAACTGGAGGAAATCTGCCCCCAGTTCAAGACCGCGGAAGCCCTGGAGTTCGCCAAGGACAGCGGTACGCTGTACAAGGCCCATGTCATGCGGGTGCTGTGGCAGTACGGCCTTTCGGACGGCATGTACAATTCGGTGTACCGGTCCCTGTTCGGCCTGCGCCCGGTGCGGGGCAAAATCCTGCACAATCCCAAGTACGAGACGGTGGACACGGTGCTGGACCTGATCAAGACCTGCCGGGGTGTGGCGGTGCTGGCCCATCCCAGCGTGTACAAGAGCATGCCTCTGGCCCGGGAACTCATCGCGGCCGGACGACTGGACGGGGTGGAGATCGACCATCCCCGCAACACCCCCGAGGACAAGGAGGAGCTGACCCGCCTGGCGAAGGAAAACGACCTGATCGTCACCGGCGGCACCGACTTCCACGGTATGAACGCCAACAACCCGCGCCCTGTGGGCGCCTTTTATACCACGGACGAGCAGATCGCCCGCATCGAAGCCGTCGCCCGCGCCCGCAAGCGCTGAGCGGCTACAAACAAAGGAGAGAAGAACCATGATTTACGAACGCAAGAATCAGGGCACCTGCTCGGTGCTGACCCGTGTTGACCTGGCCGACGACCACACCATCCGCAAGGTGGAAGTCATGGGCGGCTGCAACGGCAACCTGAAGGGCATCTGCCAGCTGCTGGCCGGCATGAAGGCCGAGGACGCCATCCAGCGCATGAAGGGCACCACCTGCGGTCCCCGGCCCACCAGCTGCCCGGACCAGATCTCCCGCGCCCTGGAAGAAGCCCTGACCCACCTGGGCTGATGTCTGCCCATTCTGACAACGAAGCAAAGGAGCCTGCCATGGACTGCTTCCATTATCCGTTGGATACCGAACAGCTGCTGCGCAAAAAGCGCCGCATCCGCCGGGAACTGCTGGCCCAGAACCCGCACCCCCTGCACAAGAAGATTGCCATTCTGGGCGGGTCCACCACCAACGAAGTGGCGGACCAGCTGGGACTGTTTCTTCTGAATTACGGCATCGAGGCCGAGTTCTATCAATCCGAATACGGCCAGTACTGGCAGGACGCCATGTTCGGCACCCCCGAACTGGATGAGTTCAAGCCGGATGTGATCTACATCCACACCAACTGGCGCAATGTCGAGCACTTTCCCACCACCGCCGATACCCCGGCCCAGGTGGACGAGCTGCTGGAAGCCGAGTATACCCGGTTCGAAACCATGTGGAAGGCCTTGGCACAGAAGTTCGGCTGCCCCGTCATCCAGAACAACTTTGACCGTCCCAACTATCGCCTGATGGGCAACCGGGACGTGTGGGACGTGCGGGGGCGTACCAACTTCCTCTCCCGCCTGAACCAGAAGTTCTACGCCTATGCCTGTGCCCATGAGGATTTCTACATCAACGACCTGGACTACCTGGCATCGGATTACGGTCTGACCGCCTGGGGAGATGCCTTCTTCTGGCACATGTACAAGTACGCCATGTGCCTGGATGCCATCCCGTCTTTGGCCAACAGCCTGGCCAACATCATCAAATCTCTGTACGGCCGCAACAAGAAAGCCCTGGTCCTGGACCTGGACAACACCCTGTGGGGCGGCGTTGTGGGGGACGATGGGGTGGACGGCATCGCCGTGGGCCCCGAAGTGCCCGAAGGCCAGGTCTATGCCGAGTTCCAGAGCTACTGCAAGGCGCTGAAGTCCATCGGCGTGGTGCTGGCGGTAGATTCCAAGAACGACGAGGAGAACGCCCTGGCGGGTCTCAACCACCCCGATGGGGTGCTGCGTCCCGATGACTTTGTGGCCATCAAGGCGAACTGGGACCCCAAGGACCAGAACCTGAAAGCCATTGCCGACGAGCTCAACCTGGGGGCGGACAGCTTTGTTTTTGCCGACGACAACCCGGCGGAACGGGCCATCGTGGCGGCCCAGGTGCCCGGGGTGGAAACGCCGGTGCTGGATGGCGCTGAAAACTATATTAAGACCCTGGACCATGGCGGCTATTTTGAGGTCACCACCCTGTCGGGGGAGGACCTGAAAAAGACCGAACTCTACCATGCCAACGCCCAGCGTCGCCGCGCCCAGGCTGCCTTTGCGGATTACGGGGCTTACCTGGACAGCCTGGAGATGACCGCCACCATCCGGGGCTTTGAGCCGCTGTACATCCAGCGTATCGCCCAGCTGACCAACAAGTCTAACCAGTTCAACCTGACCACCCTGCGCTGCTCGGAGGACGACATCCGCGGTATGGCCGAAAATCCGGCCTGGCTGTGCCTGTACGGCAAGCTGGTGGACAAGTTCGGCGATAACGGTGTGGTCACCGTGGTCGCCGGTCAGTCGGAAGGGGAGACCCTGCACCTGCGCCTGTGGCTCATGAGCTGCCGCGTACTCAAGCGCGGCATGGAGGATGCCATGATGGACGCCGTGGTGGCGGATGCCGCCGCCCGGGGGCTCAAGACCATCCGGGGGTACTATTATCCCACAGCCAAGAACGGCATGGTCAAGGAGTTCTATGCGGGGATGGGCTTTGCCAAGGTGGACGAGGACGCCGACGGCAATACCACCTGGGAACTGTCGGTGGAAGGGTATAGCCCCCGTCATCCCCACATGCAGATTCAGCGCTGATCAAATAAGATGTACCCACCGGCCTGCGGAATGTTTCCGCAGGCCGGTTTTTGCTTTCCGCGTCCGGTACAAAAATGCCGGGAAAAGCCCCCGGAAAGCCGTTTTTGGGGAGAAAAATCCACTTTTTTCAAAGATTTTTTTCAAATGACGAATTATCGACAAACTTTTTTTGAAAAAACACTTGCATTTCTCTTGTTCCTTTGCTATAATAAACAAGCACCTGACAGGTGAGCGCAAACAAAACGGCGCAACTGAATAGATGGGAGCTTTCCCGAGTGGCCAATGGGGACAGACTGTAAATCTGCTGCGTAATGCTTCGGTGGTTCGAATCCACCAGCTCCCACCAAAAACCCGAACGCTTAAGCGTTCGGGTTTTTTTTGTTTCTGCAAATCCAAAGGGGGATGGATATGGCGCTGGTGTTTGAGGGGATTCTCCACATATCGCCGGAGCGGCTATACGTCAGTCAGCTATATGTGAATGAAGCAAAGCTTCTGTCGGTTCGGTCCTGGCTCACATCCGACAACCTGGAGCGATGTGAGCCACTTCCGGTACATGATTTTGGAGATGGAAACCTGACCTTGACGGATGGGCACACGCGGGCACTGGCACTGCTGCAGCAAGGATTGTCTTGTCCTGTACGATATGATAATGACGAGGAGGTCGTGGGTGTGTCCGGCTTGAAAGCCTATCGTATGGCAATTGGATGGTGTCGGGACGCGGGCGTGTATACAGTGGGGGATCTTTGCGGGCGCGTCTTGTCAGAGGTTCAGTACGAAAAGCTCTGGGTGGAACGATGCCGGAAGGCGTTTTCCTCTATGGGCTAAAAGGTACAGGCAAACAAAAAAACGGCTCCGGCGGATGTTTCCGTCTGGAGCCGTTTTTGGTTGCTCAGTAGGTAATGATAATCCCCTGTTCCTGGGCATAGAAGCTGCACAGGCCGCTGCAGGGCACTACCTGCACCGGGGCTTCAGGCCACTTGGCATGGATGCCGTGGACCAGCAGGGAGGCGGCGTTGTCGTTGAAGCAGTGGCTGATCAGGATGGGGCGGCTGCCGTCGTATCCGTCGTGATCCATCTGCTCCAGAATGCGGGCCAGTACCCGGGGCTCACCGCGGGTCTTGAAGAAGAAGTCGATCTTGCCGTCGGCAGTGCGCTTGCCCAGCACCCGCATGTTCAGGCGTCCGGCAATAAAGCCGACTACCTTGGAAACGCGGCCATTCTTGGCCAGGTTGTCAAAGCTGGCCAGAGCAAACAGAATGTGCCCTTCGTTGTTAAACTCGGTCAGTGCCCGGCAGATTTCCTCAAAACCGGCACCTTCGCCGATCATCCGGTTGGCCAGGGCGGCCGCCGAAGCCAAGGCTCCGGCGCAGCTCAAGGTGTCCAGAATGAAGATCTTCTTTTCGGGGTGTTCTTCCAGCACCATCTCCCGGGCGGCCACAGCTGCGTTGTAGCTACCCGAAAGGTTGCTGCTGATGGTCATGGCAATGACCTGATCCCCCTGCAAAAACCGTTCGGCCCATTCCTCGGGGCTGGGGCAGGCGGAGGAGGACGCCCCGTTATAGTCGGTCATCGCCTGAATCATCTGGGGGACATTCAGGGTGGGCAGGTCCACATATTCCCGTTCGCCGATGCGGATCTTGAACGGGACCAGCGCAAACTGAACCCCGGGCGAAAGCGGCGTCAGTTCCCGGATGTCACAAGAAGTGTCGGATACGATCATCCATGCCATGGCAAAACCTCCCGGCACCGGTGCAGAACACAGGCGCACTCCAAGTATTGGTATCTTACTCTTTATTATACGGGGGCACGGCAGAACCGTCAAGCATGCACAGCAACGTGGCTTTTTGTAAAAGCTGCGGGACAGGGGTATAAACCCTTGCGCATCCGGGGAAAAAAGAGGTATAATAGCCTCATGTATCTGTTATGCCGCACGCAAGGGCGTGCACAATCGCAGGAGACTTCCTTATTATGGCCGATTACTATTATTATAGAAGAAAAATCGAAAGCCAGCGCCGCCGCCGCAAAGCGGTGATTGCGCTGCTGATCGTTCTTGTGCTGCTGTGTGCGGCGGCCGGATATTTCTGGTTCCGGAGCCGGCAGCCAGAAGTGCCCGCCACTTCCCCCGAAACTGCCACACCGGAAGCTGCGGCTTTGTCGGTTACGCAGGCGCCTGCCACCCAGCCGCCCGCCACGGCGGAAACGGCCACCGGAGAATCCGCGGTACCTTATGCGCCCCAGCGTCTGCTTCCCGCGGTGGAAAATGCCGCGTGGGATACCAGCCAGCCGGTGGCGCAGACCATTGATTTCGACTATCTGAACACCGACGCCCGCATGGTGGCTTTGCCTCAGTCCGGGCGGGTGACGCGGGAACATTTTAATACCGCCACCTTCCTGGGGGACAGCATCACCGAAGGCATGGCCATCTACGCCACCGGCTTTACCAATGCCCAGGTGCGTGGATACCGCAGCTCCGGTCCCCAGATCATCGTGAACAACACGGTGGTGCATGACTATGCCCGCAATGTGGACGAGGCCGCCCTGGACTCGGTGGTGACCTCCCAGCCGGATTTCCTGTATGTGCTGTTCGGCACGAATGCCCTGACCACCCAGGGCAACGAGGATTCCTTCATTGCCTACTATGACCGGATGATCGAGATTCTGCAGCAGAATCTGCCCGGCGTGGCCATCTATATCCAAGCTATCCCCGGTGTGCAGGAAACGGTGGTTCAGAGCAAACCCGGCCTGGACAATGCCCGCATCCAGACCATCAACAATATGCTGGCCAACATTGCCCTGACCCGTGGGTGTTATTTCGTCAATATTCAGGAAGCCCTGACCTACCCGGACGGCAGCCAGATTGATGACTACCAGACCGCCGACGGTATCCACATGGGACCTGCCGGGTACGCGGCCTGGACCGAGTATCTGCAGACCCACACCGCCTGGGACCGCCGTAACCAGTACGAAGGTACCAGCCCTTACTATATTCTCGGTTCCTGATGATTCTGAGCGCTTATAGCGTACTTTTTTAGCAAAAAGTACGCTATAAGCGCTTTTTTCGTGCAGCCGCTCCATTCATCGACAGCAAAAATGACTATTTTGCACAAATCGACAAGAGACCTTGACAAAATTTTAGCGGTTTATTACAGAAAAGTCTTGAAATTCGCGTTTGAAACAGGTAATATAGAATCAATAGAAACCACACCAAACGGTGAATCTGTCAAAATGGATTCATACACGCATGGTTTTGTAAGGGGAGATCAAATTGAAACAGCAAGAAAAGGTGCCAAAACCTTCCGACCTGCCGATTTATCTGTTCCGGCAGGGAAATAATATGGAAGCATATCGCTACTTCGGTGCACACCTTTGCGAGCAGGACGGACAGGCGGGCGTTGTGTTCCGGCTGTGGGCCCCGCATGCAAAGGCTGTTTCTGTGGTGGGCGATTTTAACGACTGGATGCCCACGGCACACCCGATGAAAAAGGTGGACGACGGAATCTGGGAACTTTTCATTCCCGGCATCAAGCAGTTTGATGTGTACAAGTTCTGCGTGACCACACCTTCGGACGAGCTGATTTACAAGGCGGACCCGTATGCCTTCCATGCCGAAACTCGCCCTTCCAACGGTAGCAAGGTCTATGACATCGGCGGCTTTACCTGGAGCGACTCCGCCTGGGAGGAAGAACAGAAGAAGCGCGATGTGATCAACGGGCCGATGCTCATTTATGAGCTGCATGCCGGCAGCTGGAAGATGAAAGCGGACGGCGTCCCTTACAACTACTCCGAGTTGGCGGACGAGCTGATTCCGTACATACAGGATATGGGCTACACCCATGTGGAACTGCTGCCCATCACCGAATATCCCTTTGACGGCAGCTGGGGCTATCAGGTCACCGGATACTTTGCCCCCACCAGCCGATACGGCTCGCCCCACGATTTCATGGCGTTCGTGAACAAGATGCACAACGCCGGCATCGGCGTGATTCTGGACTGGGTTCCCGCCCATTTCCCCAAGGATGCCTACGGCCTGTACATGTTTGACGGCGCCCCCTGCTATGAGGACCCCAACCCTCGCCGCGGGGAACACAAGGAATGGGGCACCATGGTCTTCAACTACGGCATGCCGGAAGTGCAGAGCTTCCTGATTTCCAGCGCTTTGTTCTGGATTGAACAGTACCATGTGGACGGCCTGCGCGTGGATGCCGTGGCCAGCATGCTGTATCTGGATTACAACCGTCGGGACGGCGAGTGGGAACAGAACGTCAACGGCGGCAAGGAAAACCTGGAAGCCATCGCTTTCCTGCAAAAGTGCAACAGCACCGTGCTGGGCCGTTACCCCCACAAGATGATGATTGCCGAGGAATCCACCGCATGGCCGCTGGTCACCAAGCCGGCGGCGGACGGCGGCCTGGGCTTCAACTTCAAGTGGAACATGGGCTGGATGAACGACATGCTCAGCTACATGAAGACCGATCCGTTGTTCCGTGCGGGCAACCACGGCAAGGTTACCTTCAGCTTCTTCTACGCTTTCAGCGAAAACTTTGTCCTTCCCATCAGCCATGATGAGGTGGTGCACGGCAAGTGCAGCCTGATCAACAAGATGCCGGGAGATTACGAACAGAAGTTTGCCAACCTGCGCACCTTCTACGGTTATATGGCCGCCCATCCCGGCAAGAAGCTGTTGTTCATGGGCCAGGAGTTCGGCCAGTTCATCGAATGGGACGAAAAGAAACCGCTGGACTGGATGCTGCTGGGCTATGACAAACATCATCAGCTGCAAAGCTATGTGCGCGATCTGAACAAGTTCTACCGCGAGACCCCCGCCATGTGGCAGGTGGATTACAGCTGGGAAGGCTTCCAGTGGATCGTGCCCGACGACAACCAGCAGAGCGTGATTGCCTTCCTGCGGCGGGATGCCCAGGGCAAGATGGTGCTGATTGTCTGCAACTTCAACCCCGTTCTGCGGGAAGGGTATGCCATGGGCGTGCCAAACCCCGGCAGCTATAAAGAGGTGCTCAATTCCGACGACGCCAAGTACGGCGGCTCGGGCGTGACCAACGGCACGGTGCGCAGCAAGAAAGGCGCCATGCATGGTTTTGAACAGCACATCACCCTGACTCTGCCGCCGCTGTCCACTCTGTATTTCAGTGTGCCTGCGCCGCGCAAGAAGGCTGTGAAAAAGACGGACGCCGAACCGGCCAAGGCAACCAAGACTTCCAAGGCAGAAAAACAGGCAAAACCCACGGCGCGCAAGACCACCTCGGCCACCCGTGCGCGCAAACCCAAGTCCAAACCGTCTGAAAAGATGGAAGGAAATATTTGATCCAATGCAAATACCACATTTAAGGGGAGAAACATTATGGCAAAAGAAATGATCGCAATGATCCTGGCCGGCGGACAAGGCTCACGCCTTTATGCGCTGACCCAGAAGCTGGCCAAGCCGGCGGTACCCTTTGGCGGAAAGTACCGCATCATCGACTTCCCGCTTTCCAACTGCGTCAACTCCGACATTGATACTGTGGGTATCCTGACCCAGTATCAGCCGCTGGTTCTGAACGAGTACATCGGCAACGGTCAGCCCTGGGACCTGGACCGCCTGCATGGCGGTGTGCACGTCCTGCCCCCGTATCAGCAGGCCAGCGGGTCCGACTGGTACAAGGGTACGGCCAACGCAATCTATCAGAATATTTCCTTCATCGATCGGTATGATCCGCAGTATGTCATCATCCTGTCCGGCGACCAGATCTGCAAACAGGATTACAGCGACTTCCTGCGTTTCCACAAGGAAAAGAATGCCGAATTCAGCGTGGCCGTCATGGAAGTGCCATGGAGCGAAGCATCCCGCTTCGGTCTGATGGTCACCGATAACGACGACCGCATCAGCGAATTCCAGGAAAAGCCGAAAGAGCCCAAGTCCAACCTGGCTTCCATGGGCATCTACATCTTTAACTGGGATGTGCTCAAGGCCTACCTGATCGCCGACGAAGCCGATCCCAACTCTGAAAACGACTTCGGCAAGAACGTCATTCCCGCTCTGCTGCGGGACGGCCGTCGCATGTATGCTTACCGTTTCAGCGGCTACTGGAAGGACGTGGGCACCATTTCTTCTCTGTGGCAGGCCAACATGGAAGTGCTGGATCCCTCTCACTCCGGCATCAACCTGTTTGACGAAAACTGGAAGATCTACTCCCGCAACTCCGGCCGTCCGTGCCAGCAGATCGGAACGGATGCCGACATTGAAAACTCCATGGTTACCGAAGGCTGCAAGGTCAACGGCACTGTCAAGAACTCCATCCTCTTCCCGGGCGTTGTGGTCGAAAAGGGCGCAACGGTGGAAGCCGCTGTGGTCATGGGTGGTACGGTCATCAAGGCTGGCGCCACCGTGGCACACTGCATCGTGGCCGAAAACTGCACCATCGAGGAAGGTGCTACCGTGGGCAAGATGCCCGAAAGCGGCCTGAACATTGCCGAACCCGGCGATGTGGCCACTTTGGGCGCCGGCGTCAAGATCGGCAAGGGCGCAACGGTGGGTCCCAAGGCAATGGTCTCCAATGATGTAAAGGATGGTGAGGAACAATGGTAAGCAGCAACGCAAATGCTCTGGGCGTCATTTTCGCCAACTCGTATGATAACCTTGTCCCCGAACTGGTGGCGGAGCGCACAATGGCCTCCATCCCGTTTGCGGGTCGTTACCGCATGATCGACTTCACGCTGTCCAACATGGCCAATTCCGGCGTGGACAATGTTTCCATCATCGTGCGCAAGAACTACCACTCCCTGATGGACCATCTGGGCGCCGGCCGTGAATGGGACCTGACCCGCAAGCGCGGCGGTCTGAACATCATTCCGCCTTTTGCGGAGCGCAGCGTCAAGCTGTATTCCGGTCGTGTGGATGCCCTGGCCAGCGTTCTGACCTGGCTGGCTGCGCAGAAAGAGCGCTATGTCATCCTGTCCGACTCCCACATTGCCATGAACTTCAACTTCAACAAGCTGCTGGAAGCTCATGTCAACAGCGGCGCCGATGTGACCATGGTCTATAACCGGGCCGAAATTCCCGATGGCGCCCGCAATGATAACTACACCATCCGCATGGATGCCAACGGCCGTGTGACCGAGCTGCTGTCCAATGACTATCGTCCCGGCATGCAGAACCTGTCCATGAACCTGTATGTCATCGAGCGCGAAAGCCTGATCCAGCTGGTTCGAGACGCCGCTGTCCGCGGCCTGGTGTACTTCGAGCGCGACATTCTGGCCCGCAACCTCAGCCTGCTGAACGTTCAGGCTTATGAGTTCACCGGCTATGCCGCCCGTCTGGCGGATATGAAGAGCTACTTCGATGAGAATATGCGGCTGCTGCAGCCGGGTAACGTCGACCAGCTGTTCGATCCCGCCAACCCCATCTACACCAAGATTCGTGACGATAACCCCACCCGGTACATCAGCGGCAGCAAGGTCAAGAACAGCCTGCTGGCCGACGGCTGTGTCATCGAAGGCGAGGTTGAAAACAGCGTGCTGTTCCGTGGCTGCGTTGTCAAGAAGGGCGCCGTGGTCAAGAACAGCGTGCTGATGCAGGATACCATTGTGGAAGAAAACTGCTCGGTTGAGTATGTCGTGACCGACAAGAACGTTCATATCACCACCGGCAAGCAGCTGTGCGGCACCGATTCGTTCCCGGTGTTCGTTGCCAAGAACCACACGGTTTGATCGCTCAAAAAGGCGGGCCGCCACATCTCCCCGGCAGCCGCGCCTGATTGAGAGGGCGGGGGAGTCTCCCGCCCTTTCTTTTATCTCTTCGCGCCTAGCGCGTATTATAACCCGAAAGGAGGCTACCCACCATGAAAATTTTGTATGCTGCCAGCGAGGCGGCCCCGTTTGCCAAGTCCGGCGGCCTGGCCGATGTGGCCGGCGCTCTGCCCAAGGCTCTCGTTCAGGATGGCATCGACTGTCGTGTGGTAATGCCGCTGTATAACGACCTGAAGTACAAGGATACCCTGACCTACATCACCAACTTCAGTGTTCCGGTGGGCTGGCGCAGCCAGTACTGCGGCCTGTTCAAGGCGGAATACGACGGAGTGACCTTCTACTTCATCGACAACGAATATTACTTCAAGCGCAGTGGCCTGTATGGCTTCTATGATGACGGCGAACGTTTCGCCTTCTTCTCCCGCGCCATTCTGGAAATGCTGTTCTACACCGATTTTGAGCCCGACATCATCAACTGCAACGACTGGCAGACCGCGCTGACTCCGGTGTATCTGAACCTGTATTACCGCCACCTGGATAAGTTCAACCGCATCAAGACGGTGTTCACCATCCATAACATTGCCTACCAGGGCAAGTATGGTCTGGACATTCTGGAAGACACCTGCGGTATCGGCAACCGGGATGCCCATGTGGTGGAATACGACGGCTGTGCCAACTTCATGAAAGGCGCCATCGAAACCGCCGACAAGGTCACCACCGTCAGCCCCACCTATGCCCAGGAAATTCTGGATCCCTGGTTCAGCCACGGCCTGGATGGCCTGCTGCGTCAGAAACAGTACAAGCTGTGCGGCATCCTGAACGGCATCGATGTGGATGTGTTCAACCCTGCCACCGATCCGGACATCGTGAAGAACTACGATGTGGATACCTTCCAGGAAGGCAAAGCTGCCTGCAAGGCTGCTCTGCAGGATGAGATGGGACTGAACAAGGACGGCAGCCCGGTCATGGCCATGGTCACCCGCCTGGTGGGCCATAAGGGCGTTGATCTGGTCCGCTCCATCGCCGAAGGCCTGCTGCAGCAGGGGATTGAACTGGTGATTCTCGGCTCCGGTGAGGCTCAGTACGAAAACTTCTTCAATGAGCTGTGCGCCCGTCATCCGGGGCGTGTGGGCGTGTACATCGGCTTCAACGCCAAGCTTGCCCAGCGCATCTATTCCGGTGCCGATATCTTCCTGATGCCTTCCCGCTCGGAACCCTGCGGCCTGGCCCAGATGGTTTCCTGCCGCTACGGCACCATTCCCGTGGTCCGCGAGACCGGTGGCCTGCGCGACTCCATCCACGATTCCGGGGACGGGTACGGCAACGGCTTTACCTTCGCCAACTACAACGCCCATGAATTGTATGAAGCTTGCTGGCGTGCCAAGGAGGGCTACTGGCAGAAGGATGGCTGGCCGATTCTGGTCCGCCGCGCCATGGAGTGCGACTTCAGCTGGTCCAACTCTGCCAAGAGCTACGAAGGACTGTACAACGAAGTTGTCAACCTCTGGTAAGTCAAATTTGATAGCCTGAAAAATTTCCCGCCGGTTTTTCCGGCGGGAAATTTTTTGTCCCCACCATTTCAACACATTTTGCAAACAAAACCGATACAAATGGCGCGTATTCTTGATATATAAGATCACATGGACTACAATGGTGCTTGAAGGATGTGGATGGAATGTCAACAAAAACCAAAAAGCCGCATACAGGTCTGGCATTTGTGGGAATGGTAGCGGTCGCGGCGGCGCTGGCTTTTTGTGCGAAGGAATGGCTGCCTCTGGCACGGACGGACCGGGCCGTTGAGGAAGCAGAATCGGTGGCGGAAAGTGTGCTTTCGGAGCTGCCGGCCGCTTCGGCAACCGAACCCGCTGATGTGGCGCAAAGTGAAATTACAGCCACGCCGGAACCCACCGCGGCAGCCGCTTTTGCGGGGTGGGACACCGCTTCCCTGGATGCCTTCTGTGCACAGCAGCCCAGCGGCTTTTCGGTATATGCCCAGGATCTGGAAACAGGGGACATTTATACATACAATGCGGAAACCGAGTACTATCCCGCCAGCACTCTGAAGGCGGCCTATGCCTTGTGGCTGTGTGAACAGGCGGAGCAGGGACTGCTGGATATGGAAGGGGACGTGTACAATTCCTTCGCTTTCGGCACGCTGGAAGGCACCAAGCTGGATGCGTACGACGGTGTTTCCATGATACCGGCCTGGGATGCCATGTACGCCATGATCACGGTAAGCGACAACAATGCCATGGATATGCTGGTATCCACCTGGCCCGCCAACCAGGAAACCGGCTTCTGCGACTTTCTGGCCGAACTGGGGTTTCACGCACCCTATTCCTGCTCTATGACCCTGGACGGCGGCATCGACGGCATTATGAATGTGTCCGACGCCGGGCTGCTCATGCAGGCGCTGTACGAGTATTTCGAGACCGAGACAAGCACCTCTCTCCAACTGATGGATTGCTTCCTGGATGCGGAGCACACGGCGCTGTATGTGCCCGACGGGGTGGAGGCGGCCAAAAAGTATGGCAGCTGGGACTACGCCTTCCACGATTTTGCCATCGTGTATGCAGAGAGCCCTTACATCCTTTGCTGCATGACCGACCAGGGAGATCAGAATGTGGATTTTCCTCCGCAGGTGGTGTCTGCCATGCAGCAGCTGGGACAGCTGGTCTATCAACAGGAATCCGCCTGATTGCCCCGGCGCAACACCTTTCCTATTATAATAAGGAAAGCCCCGATGCCAAACGGCATCGGGGCTTTTTGCGGTATGTTTATTCGGCCTGCAGATGGTTGCTGACCCATTTGATCAGCATATCCAGGGCCACTTCGTTGCGGCCGCCTTCCGGCACAATCAGATCGGCCTTGCGTTTGCTGGGCTCCACAAACTGTTCGTGCATGGGCTTGACGGTGGTCAGATATTGTTTGACCACGCTGTCCAACGTGCGCCCGCGATACTTCACGTCGCGCACAATCCGCCGCAGAATCCGAACGTCGGCATCGGTGTCCACAAATACTTTCAGGTCCATCATACTGCACAGCTCGGCGGAATCAAAGATCAGGATTCCCTCCACGATGATCACCGGAGCAGGGGATACGGTCACGGTTTTGTCGCTGCGGTTGTGGATGGAGTAGTTGTACACCGGCACCTGCACCGTTTCACCGCGCCGCAGCGCCCGCAGATGCTCGATGAGCAGCTCGGTGTCAAAGGAATCCGGGTGGTCGTAGTTGAGCTTGCAGCGCTCCTCGTAAGGCAGCTCGTCATGGCGCTTGTAGTAGCTGTCGTGGTTGATGACGCTCACTTCATGCTCGCCGAAATGTTCCCGCAGACGGGCGGTCAAGGTGCTTTTCCCGCTGCCGGTACCGCCGGCAATACCGATGATGGTGGTTTTCATTCCCAACGTCCCCTTTGGTTTATACGGTGAAGGTGATCTGCCGCCCGGTGGGCTGGTATGCCCGGAAGCTGACCCCCGCCATGCGCAGCAGCTTACGGCTGGCAATGCTCATATCCGCATCGTGGTATTTGTCCGAAAGATACACGATCTCTTTGATGCCGCTCTGGATGATGCTCTTGGCACATTCGTTGCAGGGAAAGAGGGTCACATACACCCGGGCCCCGCGCAGATCACTGTGCGCCGAATTCAGGATGGCGTTCAATTCGGCATGGCAGACATACATATATTTGGTCTCCAGCGGCGGACCTTCCCGTTCCCAAGGCATGTCATCGTCGTTGCAGCCAATGGGCATGCCGTTATAGCCCAGGGAAAGAATTTTGTTCTCCGGGCTGACGATGCACGCCCCCACCTGGCTGCTGTTGTCTTTGCTGCGCATGGCGGACAACAGGGCGATGCCCATGAAATATTCGTCCCAACTGATATAGTCGGTGCGTTTCATCGTTCCACACAACCTTTCTTCTTCCGGTCCCAAAAACCGGAACGAATTCACATCTTGCCTTTATTATACTGTTCATGGCACGGCGGCGCAAGACCTTGTAAACACCCTGTCAAACTTTTGTGAAGTCGGGCGGATGGCGGCATTGTGCGTCGCGCAGATATTTGCAGCGGGTGGCCTCGCCGCCGCGCAGATGCCGTTCGGCTTTGTTTTTTTGCAATACCTTGCGCACCTCGGCCCACAGCCCGGGGTTCAGGTGCCGCAGCCGTGTCTGGTCCTTCCAGACGGTGCTCTTGCTCACGCCGAAAATGCGGGCGGCGGCCCGCACGGTTGCGCCGTTGCGCACCAGATATTGCCCCACCGCCACCGCACGTTCTTCGGGGTCGCCTTTCATACGCAAACCTCCCTTGTCACAGGATTGTTTTGTCCAACCCTATGCCGAAGTGGCCATGCATATGACAGCGGCACCGCACAAAAAAGGCACCCCCGGAGCGAAAAGCCCCGGAAGGTGCCGAAAGAGCATCCAAAAAAGTAAAAAAGGCAAAAAGGAAAGAGAAGCGCTGTGAAGCAAAAAACTTTACAGGAAAGATAGCCTGAACACCGGGCGATTACTCGTAAGTGCGCCGTCCCGCAAACACGCACAGAGGGCGGGTGGACTTGCCAGTGCCGATGAGCTGTACCGCGGCGGCCAAGGTGGCGCCGGCGCTGGTGCAGGCGGGCACACCGTCAAAGAACAACGCTTCCCGGGCGGCGCGCTCGGCGTCGGCGGTGTTTACGGTGAGTACAGTGTCCACCACGTAGGGGTTGTAGTTTTCCGGCACAAAGCCGGGACCGATCCCCGCAATGCCGTGGTGCCCGATGAACCCGCCGGAGATGGCGGCACATTCACTGGGTTCCACCGCCACAATGCGGATCATGCTGTTCCAGGCCTTCAGGTACTCGGCCACACCGGTGATGGTGCCGCCGCTGCCCACGCCGATGACCACCGCGTCGATGGAATCCCCGCAGGCTTTTAGAATCTGCGGCCCGGTCACCCGGCGGTGATATTCCGGGTTGTCGTCGTTGGCGAAATAGTTGGTGTAGTAGCCGTTATAGCGCTTGGCTGTGTCGGCGGCAATGCGTTCCAGCGCCTTGCGCCCGCCGCCGCTGCACACCACAATGCGGGCCCCCAGACTTTGCAGATGCTGCCGGCGGGAGGCGGGCAGGCTGCTGGGCACCACCAGAATGCAGGGGTGGCCGGTGGTGGCGCAGGAAACCGCCAACGCCGCCCCGAAACTGCCGGAGCTGGCTTCCACCACCGGCATGCCGGGTTGCAGGGTACCGCGCTCGGTGGCAAAGGCCAGCATGGTTTCGGCTACGCCGTCCTTGCAGGTGCCGGTGGCGCCGCCAAAATCCAGGTATGCCAGAATGCTGGAGGCCAGCCCGTGCCGCCCCGAAAAACCGGACAGGCGCACCACCGGGCATTTATATACATCCTGATAGTAACTTTGCAGGATGGCCATGGGCCGCCACCGTCCTTTCAAAATAATCGGAAAATTCGTCAGATACTTTTATATTATAGCATAAACCGCGGGCCTTTGCATCCCTTCGGCCATACAAAAATGCAGGAAGAGCGCTGCAAGCCTGTGTGCAGGCCGAAAAAATCACGTCAATGACAAAAATTTGCTTGACACACCTGTCCGGGAGTGTTATAATTCATCTGCTGTAAAGAAAAATGCTTTACATTGTCGAAGGGAAGGAGGCGCCGCCGTGGCCCCCAAAAGCCAGAAAGATCTGACATTTTCGGTGCTGCTGGATTATTACGGCCCTGTCCTGACCGAAAAGCAGCGTTCCATCCTGACCGAGTATTACGATCAGGACCTGTCCCTGGCCGAAATTGCCGAAAACTATGGTATCACCCGCCAGGGGGTGCGCGACGCCATCAAGCATGGGGAAGCCACCCTGACCGAGATGGAAAAGAACCTGGGCTATGCCGAAAAGGACGCTGCCCAGCGCGCCGACCTGGCCCGGCTGGAACAGCTGATCATGGAAGTGCGCTGCTGTAATACCGGCCTGTATACGCCGGTGCCGCAGATCACCCGGGACACGGATGAGATGCTGGCCATATTGAAACGACTGAATACCTGATAACCGGGAGGGAACACAATGGCATTTGAATCACTGAGCGAGCGTTTGTCCGGCGTGTTCAAGAAGCTGCGCGGCAAAGGCAAACTGAGCGAGGCCGACATCAAGGCCGCCATGCGGGAAGTGCGCATGGCTTTGCTGGAAGCCGACGTCAACTATAAAGTCGCCAAAGATTTCTGCGCCCAGGTTTCGGAGCGTGCCATGGGGCAGGAGGTCATGGAAAGCCTGACCCCCGCCCAGCAGGTGGTCAAGATCGTCAACGAGGAACTGACCAAGCTGATGGGCGGCGACGAACCCCAGACCCTGCACATCAAGAACAAAGGCCAGACCGTACTCATGATGTGCGGCCTGCAGGGCAACGGTAAAACCACCCACGCCGCCAAACTGGGCAAGTTTTACCGGGGCCAGGGCCGCCGCCCGCTGCTGGTGGCCTGCGATATCTACCGTCCCGCCGCCATCGATCAGCTGCGCATCGTCGGCCAGCAGGCCGGGGTGCCGGTGTTCGAGATGGGCACCGAAAAGCCCGAGATCATCGCCGCCAAGGCCATGGCCTACGCCCGGGATCACGGCAACGATATCGTGATTCTGGATACCGCCGGCCGCCTGCAGATCGACGACGAGCTCATGGGCGAGCTGGTCCGCATCAAGGAAGCCGTGGAAGTGGACGAGACCCTGCTGGTGGTGGACGCCATGGCCGGCCAGGAAGCCGTCAACGTGGCCAAGACCTTCAACGAGAAGGTAGGCATCAGCGGTGTCATCCTGACCAAGACCGACGGCGATACCCGCGGAGGCGCGGCCCTTTCGGTGCTGGCCGTCACCGGCAAGCCCATCTACTTCCAGGGCACCGGCGAAAAGCTGGACGCTCTCGAACCCTTCTATCCCGCCCGTATGTCCAGCCGGATTCTGGGCATGGGCGATGTACTTTCGCTCATCGAGCGTGCGCAGTCCGTGCAGGACGACAAGGCCGCCGAACAGGCTGCCCGGCGCATGATGGAAAATAAATTCGACCTGAACGATATGCTGGCCCAGTTTGCCCAGATCAAAAAGATGGGCGGCGCAGCCGCCTTGCTGGGCATGCTGCCCGGCGGCAACCAGATCGACCCCGACCAGATCGATGACAAGGCCATGGCTCACATCGAAGCCATCATCTATTCCATGACCCCGGCGGAACGGGAACACCCGTCCATCATCAATCCCAAGCGCAAGCGCCGCATTGCGGCGGGCAGCGGCCGGACCGTGGAAGAAGTCAACAAGCTGTTGCGTCAGTTTGAAATGATGCAGAAGATGATGAAAAAAGCCAAACGCAACCCCAAGGGTTTTATGCGCAGCCTGGGCGGGCTGGGCGGCCTCAAGGGCCTGCGGTAAACACAAGGTTATCTCTCCCGGATACGGGGTGGATATAGAAACAGGCCCCGTCCGGGCCGTACAAAAAAATTCATGAATTTTTTGGAGGAAACACATCATGGTTAAGATTCGTCTGCGCCGCCTGGGCGCCAAGAAGAACCCCTTCTATCGCGTTGTTGTCGCCGACAGCCGTTTTGCTCGCGACGGCCGTTTCATCGAAGAAATCGGCTACTATGATCCCACCACCGAGCCTTCCGTGGTCAAGATCGACGCCGAGAAGGCCAAGCAGTGGCTGGCCAACGGCGCTCAGCCGACCGACACCGTTCGTGTTCTGCTGAAGAAGGCCGAGATCCTGTAACCTGTCTAGCGTAAGGGAGGGACCCCAGATGCAGGAACTGCTGATTGCCGTTGCCCGCGGTCTTGTGGAAGACAAGGACGCGGTGCGGGTCACGGTTGACCCTGCGCGTGAGGACGGTACCGTCGTCTACCACCTGAGCGTGGCCGAAAACGATATGGGCCGTGTGATCGGCAAGCAGGGCCGCATCGCCAAGGCGATCCGTGTGGTCATGCGTGCCGCCGCCGTCCGCCAGGGCGAAAAAGTTGTGGTGGAGATCGACTGACACTCCATTGCTATCCGCAAGCACTTTGCCCCCGGGCAAGGTGCTTTTTTACTGAATGTCTTTCCGGAGGTTTACCTATGTTTGATTTTCTCCCCGCGTTCAAGGTGGTGACCACCCACGGCGTCCGCGGCGAAATGAAAGCCCAGCCCCTGTGCGACGGCGCGGCGTTCCTGGCCCGCATCAAGCGGGTGTACACTTCGGCCCAGGGGGCCGGCGAAACCGCCCTGCAGGGGGTGCGCGCCCAGGGCAGCATGCTGCTGGTCCGCCTGGCCGGGGTGGATTCCATGGACGCCGCCCGTGCTTTGGTAGGGCACACCTTCTATTTTGCCAAGCAGGATGCCAGACTGCCCAAAGGCCGGTATTTCATCGACGATCTGCTGGGCTGTGCGGTCACCGATGCCGACACCGGCACGGTGTACGGCACCATCGCCGAGATCGATCACCCTGCCGCCCATGACATATACACGGTGCGGCGTCAGGACGGCAGCACCGCCCTCTTTCCGGCGGTGCCAGAATTCCTGGACCGGGTGGACCTGGAAGCGCGGGCGGTGTATGTCCGGCCCATTCCCGGAATGTTCGACCAGCCCGTCAACGGGGACGAGGAGTAAACCATGCGCATTGATATTGTGACTCTCTTTCCGGAACTGTGCCAGAGTTTTCTGGGCGCCAGCATTCTGGGCCGGGCGGCGGATAAAGGCTTGTTTGAAGCCCACTGCCATCAGATCCGGGATTACACCCTGAACAAACAGAAGCAGACCGACGACTACCCCTACGGGGGCGGCTGCGGCATGGTGCTGTATGCCCAGCCCATTGCGGACTGCCTGCGGGAGGTCATCCGCCAGTGCGAGGAACAGGGAAGACCCCGCCCGCGTATTGTTTTTATGACGGCGGGCGGCCAGCCTTACAACCAGCAGATCGCCAAGCGGCTGGCCAAATGCGATTCCCTCGCCCTGGTCTGCGGCCATTACGAGGGCATCGACGAGCGGGTAATCGAGGCCTTTGCTGACGAGGAAATCTCCATCGGGGACTATGTGCTTACCGGCGGGGAACTGGCCAGTCTGGTGGTGGCGGACAGCGTGCTGCGTCTGCAGCCCGGTGTGCTGGCCGAGGAACAGGGCTACCAGGAAGAAAGCCACTGGGACGGCCTGCTGGAATATCCCCAGTACACCCGCCCCGAAGTGTGGGAAGGCCGTGCCGTGCCGCCGGTGCTGCTCACCGGTGACCATGGCAAAATCACCGACTGGCGGGCCCGGCAGGCCCATGCCCGCACGGCGGCCCGTCGCCCGGAACTGTACAAGGATTGGTGCCTGCGCCATCCGCTGCGTCCCCGCCGCTGGAAGCGCAGTGAGCGGGCGGAGCTGATCCGGACCGACGCCGCCTGGGAGGCTGCTGCCGCCATCTATGCCGAAGCCTGGCAAGGCATGTGTGCGTCCCTGTGTACCCCGGCCTATGTGGCCGAACACACCCCGGACCATATGCTGGCGGAAATGAAGGCGGACCGCGCCGCCGGATGGGCTTTCTACCTGCACAGCACCGCCGGTGTACCCGATGCCCTGGTGGGGGTCTGCCACAAAACCGGCGAGATCGGCCGGCTGTATGTGCGGCAGGACGCCCGGGGCCGGGGCATCGGGGCGCTGATGCTGGAATTTGCCCGGAAAAAACTGCCGGAACACCCGGCGCCCCACCTGTTTGTGCTGGATTGCAACCTGCCGGCCCAGGCCCTGTACCTGCGCATGGGCTACCGTTGGGAAGGTGTTCACAAGGTGTATGATCCCGCGGAAAATCCGGATACTGTGCAGTTTTGCCGGGAACTGAAAATGGTCTATGCACCGACCAAAAATGAGGACAAAACATCAGGAAACTGACTTTTTTGTGCTGATTCACAACAGTGTTGAAAATAAACTGGTTAAGTTGTACAAAGAACGGGTGCAAGGTTTGTCGGAAATGCGGAATCCTGACAAAATTGCGGTTTTCCACTGTACAAAGTCGAACAAATGGGATAAAATAAAATCATCCGGGCGGCTACCTTTAGTGCAAACACCGCCTGACACTTGCCCGCGGTAGAAGAGCTTGGGCGTATTATTTTCACAAAGTAGGAGAGAATAGCTATGTACGTTAAAGAAGTTACCGTTGAGAATCAGGTTGGTCTGCACGCTCGTCCGGCTACCTTCTTCATCCAGAAGGCCAACGAGTACAAATCCTCCATCTGGGTTGAGAAAGAGGAGCGCCGTGTCAACGCCAAGTCCCTGCTGGGTGTTCTGAGCCTGGGCATCGTTGGCGGCACCACCATCCGCATCATCGCGGACGGCACCGATGAGCAGGCCGCCGTTGACGGTCTGGTCAAGCTGGTCAACTCCGGCTTCTCCGAATAATCCCATGTTTCTCTTCGGCCGGGTGGGGTAACCACCCGGTCTTATTTTATTTTTGCAAGGGGTTTCCATGACCAAGCAAGAACTGTACAAAAAAGCCTGTATGCTGCCGCTTTTGCCCGGTGTCTACATCATCCGGGACAAATCGGACGAGATCATCTATATCGGCAAGGCCAAGCGTCTGCGCACCCGCGTGTCCCAGTATTTCCGGGAAGGGGTTCCCCATGACGCCAAGGTCACCCAGATGATCAACCATGCCTTCACCTTTGATGTGATCGTCTGCCAGAGCGAGTTTGAAGCCCTCGTGCTGGAAGCCAGCCAGATCAAGGCCCACACCCCCAAGTACAACATTCTGCTCAAGGATGACAAGGGCTACAGCTACGTCAAGATCACAAAAGGGGACTGGCCCCGCATTTCCGCCGCGCTGCAGAAGGATGACGAGAACGCCGACTACATCGGCCCCTTTACCTCCTCCTTTGCGGTGCGGGAGATGGTGGAAACCGCCCAGAACTGCTTCCTTTTGCCCCGCTGCAACAAGGAATTTCCCCGGGACATCGGCAAAGGCCGCCCCTGCCTGAACGCCCACATCGGCAAGTGCATGGCGGTGTGCAGCGGCAAGGTCAGCTGTCAGGCCTACAACGAAGCCGTGCAGGGAGCCTTGCAGATGATCCGCTATGGCAAGAAGGACATTCTGCGCCAGCTGCGGGAGAAGATGGAGGCTGCCTCCGAGCGGCTGGACTTCGAATCCGCCGCCATCCTGCGGGACCAGATTGCGGCCATCGAGCGGGTGGCGGCGGGCCAGAAGGTGGTCATGGAAAGCGGCACCGAGATGGATGTGGTGGCCTTTGCGGGCACCAGCCGGGCGGTGTGCGCCGCGGTGCTTCGTTACCGGGAAGGCCGCCTGACCGATAAGCGGGAGTTTGTCTTCCACGACACCACCGACATTGCCGCTGTGCGGGAGGAATTCCTGCCCCAGTATTATCTGGACGGGGAATACGTGCCCAAAACGGTGGCGGTGGACGCCTTGCCTGAAGCCCACGAGGCCCTGAGCGAGGCGCTGGCCCAGGCCCGGGGCAGCAAGGTGGAGCTGTATGTGCCGCAGCGGGGAGATGTGGCCAAACTGGTCACCATGGCCTACACCAACGCGGTGGAGCGCCTGGGCCGGGAGAGCGGCCGCTATACCCGGGAGGAAAAGCTGCTGGAGGAGGCCGCCCAGGTCATGGGGCTGAAAGCCCCGCCCCGCATTATCGAAAGCTACGATATCTCCAACTGGGGCGACGGTTCCAGCGTCTGCGGCATGGTGGTCTTCAAGGACGGCAAACCTTATCGCAGCGGATACCGGCGTTTCAAAATGCGGGAAGTGCTGGGCACGGACGACTATGCCTCTTTGGCGGAAACCCTGCGCCGCCGGGCCGGGGAATACGAGGCTGCCCGGCGTGGTGACAAGCCGGACGGCCCGGGCAACCAGTTTGCCACCCTGCCGGATTTGCTGCTCATCGACGGCGGCAGGGGACAGGTGTCGGCGGTGCGGCAGGCCCTGCGGGGTACGGCGCTGGAGCATGTGCCCACCTTCGGCATGGTCAAGGACGACCACCACCGCACCCGGGCCATTGTGGATGATGCGGGGGGCGAAATTGCCATCAACCGTCACCGCAACATCTTTACCTTTGTCACCGCCATCCAGGACGAGACCCACCGCTATGCCAACGACTATCGCAAGCGGCTGATGAAGAAAAAGTCCTATGCAGCCACCCTGACCGCCCTGCCCGGGGTGGGGGAAAAGACCTCCGCCGCATTGCTGGCCCACTTCAAGACGGTGGCGGCGGTCAAGGCCGCTTCCATCTCCGACCTGGAGGAGGTCAAGGGCATCAGCCACGCCAAAGCCGAAAAAATTTACAACGCATTGCGCGCCTGAGGCAGGTTTTACCGCCTGTTTCGACTTGACAATGCTCCCTAAAGACTCCATAATAGATGGGACAAAGAGAGAATCTTTCGCTTCAACACTCAAAAGAAAGGCAGGTGCCGCCACAATGCGCGTGATCGCAGGTTCGGCCCGCGGCAAAAATCTCGCCGCCCTTCCGGGCGAAGACGTAACCCGTCCCACCATCAACCGGGTCAAGGAGGCCATGTTCTCCAGCGTGCAGTTCCTGCTGCCGGGGGCCCGTGTGCTGGACCTGTTCGCAGGCAGCGGGCAGCTGGGCATCGAGGCACTTTCCCGCGGGGCGGCCCAGTGCACCTTCCTGGATGCCAGCCCGGAGGCGGTGCGCATTGTCACCGCCAACTGCCGCACCGCCGGCGTGGCGGACAAGGCGCGCATCTCCTGCGGGGATGCCTTCAACTACCTGCACACCACCCGCGGTCCTTTCGACCTGGTGCTGCTGGACCCGCCTTTTGCCCACGGCACCCTGGCCAAGGTTCTGCCCTTGCTGGAACGGAGCCTGGCCCCCGGCGGCGTCATCCTGTGCGAAAGCGAACTGCAGGCGGAACTGCCCCCGCAGGTGGGGGGCTTGCGCCTGATAAAGCAATACAAGTACGGCAAAATTCTGGTCAGCCGTTATGAGAGAGAGGAACAGCCATGAACGTGGAAGAATTGCTTGAATTGATGGAAGAAACGCTGGAAGAGGGGACTGCCGTGCCCTTCGCGGCTTCCAAGCGCGTGGTGGATGTGGACCGCATGCGGGATATCATCGATGAGGTGCGCAACAACCTGCCCGATGAAATCCGTGACAGCAAAAAGATCGTGTCTGACCGGGAGCAGATTCTCAAAGGCGCCCGTGCCGAGGCGGATGGTATTATCCACCAGGCGGAGGAGCGTGCCCGCGGCCTTGTCTCCGACCAGGAGATTGTCAAGCGTGCCCAGCAGCGGGCGGTGGAGATTCTGACCGCAGCCCAGGCCCAGGCCAAGGAGATCAACCGCAGCGCCACCACCTACTGTGAGACCATCCTCAAAAATTCTGAGGAGGTGCTGGCCCGCAGCGTGGCCGACATTAAGAACACCCGGATGAATCTGCGCAACGCGGCGGCCCGCGGCATGCGCGGCACCAAAAAGTAAGTACATATCCACTCCCCATTTGTGAAAGCAGAACCGCCGACCGGATTGCCCGGCCGGCGGTTCTGCTTTTTGTCTGCCCGGGGCAAGAACAGGGCTTGATGGCCTCGCCGCCGACCACCCTCATTTTCCCCCGGAAGCCTCGCTTTTCCCCACCGTTCTCCACCTTTTTGCAGATGTGAAAAATCTTTGTCCATAGCGTTTTTTTGGCCTGCGGACTTGCTTTTTGCCCTGTAATTTGGTACTATGATGGTACAGCTGTGGGGAAAATACCCTTAAAGTGGTTAGAAGTGGGTAGTTTTCAACCCTTTCAACAGGGTTTTCAACAGCATCCTGACGGCTGGACGTTGAAAAAACGGTACGTTTCGGCAGAAAGGGGGAGTTTTCAACATGTTCGTCGGACGGTTCGACTATGCCATCGACGCCAAGGGACGGTTGAACTTCCCCGCCAAGTTCCGGGACGGTATGGGCGAGACCTTTATCGTGGCCCGCTGGCTGGACCATTGCCTGGCAGCTTTCCCCACCGAAGAGTTTGAAAAGGTGGCGGAGCGCATCGCCGAAAAAGGCCTTGTCAAGGGCCGCCAGGTCAGCCGGATGCTGTATTCCTCCGCCACCGAGGTCACCCCGGACAAACAGGGGCGTATCCAGCTGCCCGCGGACCTGCGGCAGTACGCCAACCTTACCCACGATGTGACCATCACCGGCAACCGTACCTTTGCTGAAATCTGGGATACCGATACCTGGAACGCAAACCAGGCCGCACTGGACGATGACTTTACCGCGGCCATGGAAGAACTGGATTTTTAATAAAACCGCGCACGGCGCAAAAAGGAACCCAAAATGGAATTTTCCCACATTCCCGTATTACTGCAGCCCTGTCTTGACGGGCTGGCCATTGATCCCACCGGCATCTACCTGGACGGTACCGCCGGCGGGGCAGGGCATTCCCGCGAGATTGCCAAGCGCCTGACCACAGGGCGGCTGATCGCACTCGATCAGGACCCGGATGCGGTGGCAACAGCCACCGAAAGGCTTAAGGGTCTTCCCGCCCTTGTGGTCAGGGCCAACTTTCGGCAGGCGGCTGCGGTGCTGGACGAGCTGGGAATCCCCCAGATCAACGGCGCACTGCTGGACCTGGGCGTATCCAGCCACCAGCTGGACGAAGCTTCCCGCGGGTTCTCCTACCACGCCGATGCGCCCCTGGATATGCGCATGAGCCAGCAGGGGCCCACCGCCGCCGATCTGGTCAACACCCTCCCGCGGGAGGAGCTGGCCCGCATCCTGCGGGAATACGGCGAGGAACCCTATGCTTGGCAGATTGCCGGCAAGATCGTGCAGCAGCGGGAACAGGCACCCATCCTGACCACCCTGCAGCTGGCGGACCTGGTGGCTGCCGCGGTACCGCCCAAAGAGCGCCGCAAGAGCAAGAACCCTGCCCGCCGTACCTTCCAGGCCATCCGCATTGCGGTCAACGGGGAACTGGACGCCCTGAACGAAGGGCTGGAAGCCATCTTTGCCCGTCTGGCGCCGGGCGGCCGGCTGTGCGTGATCACCTTCCACAGCCTGGAAGATCGGCTGGTGAAGAACAAGTTCCGCCGCTGGGCGCAGAAATGCACCTGTCCGCCGGAGCAACCCATCTGCACCTGCGGAGGCGTGGCCAAAGCCACCCTGATCACCCGCCATCCTATTGAGGCAGACACCGAGGAACTGGAAGAAAACCGCCGCAGCCGTTCGGCTAAGCTGCGTGTGCTGGAAAAGAACTGACGCCGGACAAGGCTTTTGAACCATAGAGGGGGTGCCGATCATGACTTCGGCCGCATATCAGATCAACAATACACAGTATGTACGCCGTGCACCGCGTGTGCGTGTGGTGCGCGGCGGCCGTTTCCGTCTTGGACGCGCCAAGGACGTGCTGCACCAGATGGCCTCGGTGCTGGTGGTGGCGGTGCTGCTGGCCCTGATCACGGCCATTGTGGCCAGCCAGGCCAAGCTCACCGAGCTTTCCGGCGAGATCGATGCCACGCGCAGCGACCTTGCCGACGCCCAGACCACCTACGAATATCTTTCCGGCAAGATGGACGAGATCTCCAACAGCGCCAACATTGATGAGGTGGCCCAGAATCGCCTGGGTCTGGTCAAGACCGATCCAAGCCAGGTCACCTACATCCGCCTGGACGACGAAAGCATCATCGAGAAAACCGGCTCCAAAACCGACGAGATTCTGGACGAGCTGTACACCGCTGCCCTCAGCCTGATCGGCAGCTTTGAACCGTAACAAGCCCAAAAGCGTGCATCCCGCGTCGGGGCACGCTTTTTGCCTTTTTATGACCCCGCATGGAACGGAAGGACAACAAGCATGCAGAACAATCGCAACAGGCAGAACGACCAACATCCCATCAACAATGCGCTGCGTGTGCGCACTTTGCTGCTGGTGGCGGTGTTCATCATCTTCGGTATGGGACTTCTGATCTACCAGCTGTATGCCTTGCAGCTGCGCGACCCCGAAAAATACCGGGTGGGCGCGGCGGAACAGCAGCTATCGGACGAAGAAATCCCCGCAGCCCGCGGCACAATCTACACGTCCACCGGCAAGGTCCTGGCCAAGAGCACCACCGTGTGGAACATTATTGCCGATCCTTCCCGCTGTGATGAAAAATACATTGCCCAGGCTGCCCAGGATATCTCCAACCTGCTGGGCGGCAGTGTCACTTCCGAAAGCATTCTGGAAAAGCTCAGCGACCGGGACAGTCAGTATAAGGTTCTGGCCAAAGGCGTGGATTTGCCCACCAAGGACGCGATCCTGGAATACGCCAACACCAAGCGCCCGCTGAACGACGGCGACCCGGAAGAGGACTGGAGCACGGTCCTCAAACTGTACACCGAGCAGACCTCCACCCGCAGCTACCCCTACGGATCTTTCCTGTCCTCGGTGCTGGGCTTCACCAACGCCGACGGTGTGGGTATCTACGGCCTGGAAAAGTCCTACGAGGAAGAACTGGCCGGCACGCCGGGACGGCGCATCACCAGCCAGAACGCCTGGGGCTATACCTCCGATGACGAAGGGGAGGTGTACGAGCCCATCAACGGCTACGACCTGCACCTGACCATCGATGATAATGTGCAGTCGGTGGTGGAAAAGTACCTGGGCCAGGCTCTGAAGGAATACAGCGTCAAGAACCGCGGTACCGTCATTGTCATGGACGTGAACACCGGCGCCATCCTGTCCATGGCCACCATGAGCCAATTTGACCCCAACGACCCCTACACCATCGCCGACCCGGAAATGGCCGCTGTGCTGGATGACGGCACTCTGACCGCCGAGGAAATCGACCTGCTGCAGTCCCGCCTGGGTGAAGACAATGTGGCCTCCATTGTGGAGGACGGCATTCTCGGCTCGGATGAGTATTCCACCCTGCAGGGTTATATCCGGGAAGCCCAGTGGAAGAATAAGAGTGTGACCGAGCTGTATTACCCGGGTTCGGTTTTCAAGCTGATCACGGCGGCCTCGGCTCTGGATTCCGGCCTGATGGACGCCAGTCAGGTCTTTTACTGCAACGGCAAACTGACCGTCAACGCGGGTACCCAGTGGGAACACACCTACCGCTGCGCCAACGACAGCATCCACGGCCCGCTGGATATGGCCGGCGCCCTGGAAAAGAGCTGCAACCTCTATTTCATTCAGGTGGCCGAGCTCATGACCCCGGAATTTTTCTACAACTATTACCAGGCGTTCGGCCTGGATGAAGTCACCGGCATCGATCTGCCTGCCGAATCCAAGGGCATTTCCAAGACCCAGGCAGATATGGAACAGACCACCACCGACCTGTACTCCACCGCTTTCGGCCAGACCCAGAAGCTCACCGCCATCCAGATGGCCACTGCCGTTTCCGCCGTGGTCAATGGCGGGTATCTGATTACCCCCTACGTGGTGGACAGCATGACCGACGATTCCGGCAATGTGGTCAGCCAGACCCAGCCCAATATCCGCCGCCAGGTTATTTCCGAGGATGTGAGCAAACAGCTCTGCGCCATGATGGAAAACGACGTGGGCGGCGGCCAGGATGGGTATTCCTGCCGCAACGTGTACGTGGCCGGGTACTCCATCGGCGGCAAATCCGGCACGGCCGAACAGCTGGACCGCACCGAGCGTTCCGACGGCGACTACCACAAGCAGATCAGCTTTGCCGCCATGCTGCCCGCCGACGACCCCGAAATCCTGGTCTTTGCGGTGCTGGACGACCCCCGCTGGATTCAGGACTTTGCCTCCGAGATCGTGGCGCCCATGGTGGGCAACATCATCAGCGAGATCGCCCCGTATCTTGGTATTGAGCGGGATGCCGATTACGTGGAACCGGAAAGTGTCAAAGTGCCCAACGCTGTGGGTTCCCGCTGGTCGTTGGCCCAGGCCAACCTGAACAAGCTGGGGCTGGGGCATCAGCTCATCGGTTCCGGCACCGACATCGTTTACCAGTATCCGTATTCGGGTACGTCGGTCCCGGCGGGCTCCACCGTGTACTTCTACACCGATACCACCACCGGCAGCCGGACCACCGTGCCGGATGTGACCGGCAAGACGGGATCTTTTGCCAAGCAGATGCTCAAATCCGCCAACCTGAACGTGAAGCTGGTGGGGGATGCCAACGGCAAGGTGGTTTCCCAGGATGTGGCGGCCGCGTCCAGCGCGGAGTACGGCACCGTGGTGACCATCCAGACCGAGGGCGACGGCACATCTTCCGACACTGTAACCACAACCGATACAGATACACAGAATACCGATGCCACAGACCAGACGGACACTGAGGAGGGAACCGAATGAAACCAATCCATGCCAACGAACTGCTGGCCGGGCTGACCCTGGCCCGGCCGGTGGACATCACCGCCGTTGTCACCGATAGCCGCAAGGTGCAGCCTGGCTGCGTCTTTGTCTGTTTTCCCGGTGCACGGGTGGACGGGCACGACTATGCCGCGGCGGCTTACAAAGCGGGCGCCGAATATATCATCGCCAACCACCCGGTGGAGGGTGTGCCCGAAGACCATCTGGTCATCACCCCGTCCAGCCACATGGCCATGCTGCGCATGGCTTCCAACTACCGCACCCTGTTCAGCCCTCTGATGATCGGGGTCACCGGTTCGGTGGGCAAAACCACCACCAAGGAATTCTGCTATGCGGTGCTGTCGGCTTTCGGCAACACCTTAAAGACCGAGGGCAACCAGAACAATGAGATCGGTCTGCCCAACACCCTGTTCCGCCTGGAGGACGCCACCGAGTACGCCGTGGTGGAAATGGGCATGAGCGCCTTGGGAGAGATCGCCCGCCTGACCCGCACGGCCCGCCCTTCCGCCGGCATCATCACCATGATCGGGGTGTCCCACCTGGAAAATCTCGGCAGCCGCGAGAATATACTGAAGGCAAAGCTGGAAATCTGCCAGGGACTGCCGGACGGCGCCCCGCTGGTGCTCAACGGGGACGATGAGATGCTGCGCGGGGCGGCTTTGCCGGCCCGGCTGCGGCCGGTCTGGTTCAGCCGGCAGGGGACCGATGCCGATGTCTGCGCCCTGGATATCCGGGATGTGGCCGACGGCACCGACTTTACTCTGCGGGATGCGGAGTATGGCGAATTCCCTGTGCACATTCCCACCCAGGGGCTGCACACCGTCAGCGATGCCCTGGCCGCCTACGCCGCTGCCACCCGCCTGGGCCTGGATGCGGCCCGGGCTGCCGCGGCCCTTTCCAACTACCGGACTACCGGCATGCGGCAGAACATTGTGCACCACGGCGGGGTGACTTTCATCGAGGATTGCTATAACGCCAGCCCGGACAGCATGCGCGCTGCGCTGGATATTCTGAACCGTCAGGTTCCCGGCCCGGAGGGGCGCCGTATTGCGGTGCTGGGGGATATGCTGGAACTGGGGTCCGCTTCGGAGCAGGCCCATCGCCAGACCGGAGAATGGGCCGCAGAAGTGGCCGATATCCTGCTGGCTGTGGGGCCCAACAGCACTGCCATGGCCGAAGCTGCGTCCCAAAAAGTAACAACATTGCATTGCCAAAATACACAGGAAGTAGTAGAATATCTAAGGTTGAATCTGCGCCCCGGGGATGTGGTCCTGGCCAAGGCCAGCCACGCCATGCAGTTTGAAGAGATGCTGCACACCCTGTACGCGATTCTTCCCGACCAAGCATAAGACTACAACCTGATCTTTGGGGGAATTACCATATGGGGATGATCGTGTCCTGGATGCTGATCGCCGCGGCCATCGCGGCGTTTTGCGTCACTGTTGTTTCGGGCTTTTTCCTGATCCCGGCGTTGCGCCGTCTGCATTTTGGCCAAACCATCCGGGAGGACGGACCCACCTGGCACAATAAAAAGCAGGGCACGCCCACTATGGGAGGCCTGTGCTTCATTCTGGGCATTCTGCTGGCAGGCGGCCTGGTGTATGCGGGGCTTTCCTCCCGCGCACCGGACCTGGTGGCACCGCAGCAGGTGCAGGCCGGCCTGCTGGTGCTGTTCCTGGCTTTCGGCTCCGGTCTCATCGGATTTCTGGATGACTTCATCAAGGTGGTTCGCCACCGCAACCTGGGCCTGCTGGCCTGGCAGAAACTGGTCATGCAGTTTATTGTCACCGGAGCCTTCATGGCCGGCCTGAACAGCCTGGGGCTCATGACCACCATCATCATGGTGCCCGCTGTCGGGGCTGTGGATCTGGGCATCTTCTATTATCCCATCGCATTTTTCGGCATCATCTTCCTGGTGAATGCCGTCAACCTCACCGACGGCCTGGACGGCCTGTGCTCCTGCGTGACCTTCGTGTCCATGCTGGGGTACCTTCTGGCTGCCAGCATGCTTGGCTTCTACCATGTGGCGGTGCTGTCCACCGCCACGGCGGCCGCCTGTGCCGGCTTCCTGGTGTGGAACTTCTATCCCGCCAAGGTGTTCATGGGGGATACCGGCAGCATGTTCCTGGGCGGCATGGTCACGGCCCTGGCCTTTGTGATGGGCCGTCCCGAACTGGTATTTTTCTTTGGCATTGTCTTTATCTGGGATGCCATGACCGTTGTGATCCAGCGCGTTTACTTCAAGGCCACCCATGGCAAGCGCATCTTCCGCATGACCCCGATCCACCACGCCTTTGAGATGCGCGGCTGGAAAGAGGCCCGCATCGATGCCTTCTTCAGCCTGATTGCCGTGATGGGTGTGGCGCTGGGCCTTTTGTACATTTATCTTGCGTAACATCCTGCACCGCTCCCTTTGCAGGAAAGGAGGGACCTGCCCGTGACAGCCGCACGTTTTCTTGACCTTGCCCTTGGCAACCTGATTCGATTTTTCCGTGACGCCGCTTTCCGCAAGGAGGAACGGGGCCCTGTCTCGTGGGGGTTCGTGGGAACCTTGATGCTGGTTTTGTGCTACGGCCTCATCATGCTGTTTTCTTCCAGCTATGTGACCGCCTACTACCGCTTCGATGATATCTACCATTACATAGCCCCGCAGGCAATTCTGGCTGTGGTGGGCGTGGTACTCATGTTCCTGATCTCCAACATCGACTACCACTCCCTGCGGCATCTGTACTGGCACATGTATGTGATCCTGATGATCCTGCTGGTGTGGGCGCTGTTCAGTCAAGAGTACAACGGCGTGCACCGGTGGGTCACCCTGTTCGGCACCACCCTGCAGCCGTCGGAGATCGCCAAGTTTGCGGTGATTCTGGGCATTGCCATGTATACCGACAAATACTATGAACAGCGCAAAAGTCTGCTGCACGGGATGATTATTCCGGTGGCGCCGGTATTGCCCATTGTGGTGCTGCTGCGTATGGAACCCCACAACTCGGCCATCCTGCTGATCTGTATGATCGTGGGTACCATGCTGCTCTGCGGCGGCTGTGCCCTGCGCTGGATGCCTGTCATGGCCGGCGTGGCGGGCGGCGGTCTGTTCCTGATGCTGACCGCCAAAGGCAACAACGTTGCCAACGAGCGCCTGGGTGCCTGGGGACTGTTTGCCGAAAGCGACGTGGACCTGGGATACCAGACCACACAGAGTCTTTACTCCATTGCATCGGGCGGCCTGACCGGATTGGGCATCGGCAACAGCCGGCAGAAACAACTGTGGCTGCCCGAGGCTACCAACGACTTTATCTTCTCGGTGGTGTGCGAGGAGCTGGGCTTCATCGGCGCGGTGCTTTGCATCGGTCTGTTTGCAGCCCTGCTGGTGCAGGGAATCCTGATTGCCCTGCGCTCTCCCGACTATTTCGGCAGTATGTTGTCCATCGGCATTATGGCCCAGGTGGCCTGGCAGGTGTTCTGTCATATCGGTGTGGTGACCGCCACTTTGCCCAACACCGGTATCAGTCTGCCTTTCTTCTCTTCCGGCGGCACCAGTCTGCTGTTGCTGCTCTGCGAAATGGGCGTGGTGCTCAGCGTTTCACGGGCAGGCAATGCGCATATCATGGCCCAGCGCCAGCGCAGCCAGGAAGAGCTGATGAAACGCCTGCACGGGGGAGAACCCACACGAAAACTGTATCGTCGGCGGGAAAATGTCAGCGGCTGATCCCGTCGTTGCCTGGGTATTGAGGGAAAGAGAGGAACCATCATGCGTGTTTTGATTGCTGCCGGCGGAACAGCCGGACATATCAACCCTGCGTTGGCCATTGCCGGTGCGCTGAAAAAGGCTGATCCCACCGCCGAAATCCATTTTGCGGGGCGGCGGGAAGGTATGGAATACGGCCTTGTCACCGCTGCCGGATATCCTTTCCATCATATCGAAATCAACGGTTTCCAGCGCCGTCTGACCCCCAAAAACATTGCCCGCAACTTCCAGGCCATCTATCACCTGGCCTTGTCCGGGCCGCGCACCGCGGTCATCCTGCGGGAAGTACAGCCGGACCTGGTTATTGGCTGCGGCGGGTATGTCAGCGGACCGGTGGTCCGGGCTGCGGCCAAAAAGGGCATCAAAACAGCCATTCATGAACAGAATGCTTTTCCCGGCGTGACCAACAAACTGTTGGCCAAGGATGTGGATGTGGTCTTTGCAGCCAGCGCCGCTGCGGTGGAAAAACTGGGCGCCCCGGATAAGACCCTGGTGGTGGGCAACCCTGTCCGCCCCGAAATTCTCACCCAGGATCGGGCCGCCGCCCGCGCCGCCATCGGAGCGGGGGACCGCACGGTGATTCTCAGCTTCGGCGGCAGCCTGGGCGCCCGCCGGATCAACGAAGTGGTGGGGGCTCTGTGCGGTTGGGAACAGAAGACTCACCAGAATATTCTGCATCTGCACGCCACCGGCAGCCGCGGGGTCCAGCTGTTCAAGGACCTGGCTGTCCAGGAAGGCTTCACCCCCGGCCCCGATCTGGTGGTCAAGGAATATATCAACAACATGCCGGAACTGTTGGCGGCGGCAGACCTGGTGATTTCCCGGTCCGGTGCCCTGACCCTGGCGGAACTGGAAGCCATGGGCCGGGCGTCTATCCTGGTGCCCAGCCCCAATGTGGCCGAAAATCACCAGTATTACAATGCTCTGGAACTGCAAAATGCCGGCGCGGCCGTGGTCATTGAGGAGAAGGACCTGACCTCGGAAAAGCTGATTGAAACCGTGGAAGGCCTGCTGGCCACCCCCGGCAGACTGGCAAAGATGGGGCAGCAGGCCCGTACGCTGGCCCAGCCCCGCAGTCTGGATATGATTACCGAACGGCTGCTCGCCTTGGTCAAGACGGGCCGCTGAGCACTGAACGCCCCACCCTGCGCGGGGCGTTTTCCGCGTACAGACCGATTGATTCCACCATAGAGAAAGGAGGCCGCGGATGGACCGCAACCAGCGCAACCGCCGGCAAAAAGCCGCCGCGACCCCGCCGCCCAACCGCCGCCAGCCGCCCCGCAGCATGAAAAGCCGCCTGGGGCTGACCAAGCAAACTCCGGCACAACGCCCGGCCCAGCAGCCGGGATCCCAGCGCCAGGCCAACACCGCCGGGCGTTCAAGGCCCGCGCCCAACAATGCCCAGCGCCGTCCGCAAGCTCCGCAGAATCCCCAGAAGGCGGCATACCGCCCCAACCCCAACCGTCGTCCGCCGCGACGTGTGACCCATGCGGAACAGCTGCGCCGACGCCGGCATCGCGCCATTCTGGGCATGCTGGTGGTGCTGGCAGCGCTCATCGGAGGCATTGTGCTTTCCATCAACCTGTTGTTCAAGGTTACCGATTTCCGCATCGAAAACACCGACGGTTCCACCCCGGCCAACACCGGCATTTACTCGGAAGACCAGATCATTGATCTGTTGGGAATTGCGGAAGGGGATAACTTGTTCGGGTTCTCCGCCAAAGAAAAGTCCCAGATTCTGCTCAACAGCCTGCCCTATCTGGATGTGGCCGAAGTGGGCACCCAGATGCCGGGCACGGTGGTGGTGAAGGTACAGCCTGCCACCGAGCGCTTTATGCTGGAGTACAACGGCCAGTGGCTGGTTCTCAGCGACCATCTCAAGGTGCTGCGCACCAGTGACAGCCAGCCGGAAAACCTCATCTGGCTGGAAGCGGACCTGCCCCAGGGCCAGGCCACCACACCGGGCAGTTTCTTGGTGCTGCAGGCCCAGAACCAGGACCAGGCCACCGCCGAAACCAGCCATATCTCCGCCCAGGATACCCTGGAGCAACTTATGCAGGAACTGGATACCAATGGCCTGCTGGACGGCATCTCCATCATTGATATGTCTGACCTTACCGAGTTGAATTTCCTTTACCAGGGCCGCGTTTCGGTCACGCTGGGTACCGGAAACAACCTGGATTACAAGGTTCGGTTTGCGGCCAACCTGATTCTGGACAAGGACGGGACGGGCCTGACCGCTTCCGACCGTGGCACCCTGGATGTGAGCCGACAGATGGAGGACGGCAACATCGAAGCTACCTTCAACAGCGATACCAGCACCCCCACTCCGGCGCCTACCCCCGAAGCACAAGCGGAGACAGGGGACAGCACGGAAGGCGGAGATGCCGCCGAGCCCACCCCGGCCCCGGAAGCAACCCCGGCGCCGGAAGGCTGATTCACAGACAGCACAGACAAAAATCCCCCGCAGCATTTCCTGTACGGAAAGCTGCGGGGGATTTTTTTAATGCTACACGTTTGAGCGGATTACACGCTCAGTTCCGCTTTCTGGCCTAGGGCGTCGGGGTTGGTGGCCAGCAGGGGACGGATGTATTCGTTCAGGTATTCTTCCACCTGTTCGGGAGCGCGGCCGGTGAAGGCTTCCGGGGTCAGTTCCGCTTCGATCTCTTCACGGGACAGGCCGAAGGCCGGGTCGGCTTCCACACGGGCAATCATGTCGTTGGGCTTGCCTTCCTGCTTGACCACAGCGGCAGCGGCCACGGCGTGTTCGCGCAGACGCTCGTGCAGTTCCTGACGGTCGCCGCCCTTCTTCACGGCCTTCATCATGATGTTCTCACTGGCCATGAAGGGCAGTTCCGCCATCACGCGGCTGCGGATGACCTTGGGATACACCACCAGACCGTCCGAAACGTTCAGCAGAATGTTCAGGATGGCGTCGGCGGCCAGGAAGCCCTCGGCCATGGCGATGCGCTTGTTGGCACTGTCGTCCAGGGTGCGTTCAAACCACTGGGTGCCGGCGGTCACGGCGGGGTTCAGCACGTCGATCATCAGGTAGCGGGACAAGGCGCAGATGCGCTCGCAGCGCATGGGGTTGCGCTTGTAAGGCATGGCGGAAGAACCGATCTGGTTCTTTTCAAAGGGTTCTTCCATCTCCTTGAAGTTGGCCAGCAGACGGATGTCGGTGGCCATCTTCATGGCGCTCTGGGCAAGACCAGCCAGGGCGGACAGCACATTGTAGTCCACCTTGCGGCTGTAGGTCTGGCCGCAGACCGGAACAACCTTGTCAAAGCCCATCTGGGCGCAGACGTCGGCTTCCACAGCCTTGACCTTGGCGGAATCGCCGCCGAACAGCTCCATAAAGCTGGCCTGGGTGCCGGTGGTACCCTTCACGCCGCGCAGCGCCAACTCGGAAGCCTGGTGCTCAATCTCGTTCAGGTCCATGTACAGCTCGTTCATCCACAGCGTGGCACGCTTGCCCACGGTGGTCAGCTGAGCGGGCTGGCAGTGGGTGTAGGCCAGGCAGGGCATGTCCTTGTACTCGTCGGCAAACTTGGCCAGATTGGCCAGGGTGCCGATGATCTTTTTGCGCACCAGTTCCAGGCCCTGCCGCATGATGATGACGTCGGTGTTGTCACCCACATAGCAGCTGGTGGCGCCCAGATGGATGATGCCCTTGGCATGGGGGCACTGCAGGCCGTAAGCATAGACGTGGCTCATCACGTCATGGCGAACCAGCTTTTCCCGTGCGGCGGCTTCCTCGTAGTTGATGTCGTCCTTGTGGGCTTCCAGCTCGGCAATCTGTTCATCGGTGATGTCCAGACCCTGCTTCTGCTCGGCCTTGGCCAGGGCAATCCACAGGCGGCGCCAGGTGCGGAACTTGTTGTCATCGGAAAAAATATACTGCATCTCGTCCGAAGCATACCGGGTGGAGAAGGGCGAGATATAACGATCATGTGCCATTGAAAGATTCTCCTTATCTGTCGGGGGTGGGGTGCATCACAGCTTGAAGTAGTTCACGCCGCCCTCAAAGATGGGCTGATACTTGTCGCCGCCCACATTCTTGTACAGCTGGTCGGCGCTGCGTTCGCTGTGACCCATCTTGCCGAACACACGGCCGTCCGGGCTGGTGATGCCTTCGATGGCCAGCACACTGCCGTTGGGGTTGTAGCGCTGGTCCATGGTGGGCACGCAGTTCAGATCCACGTACTGGGTGGCCACCTGACCGTTGGCAATCAGCTGCTGCAGCAGTTCATCGCTGCACACAAACCGGCCTTCGCCGTGGCTGATGGCAATCAGGTGTTCGTCGTTCACGTCGCACTCGGACAGCCACGGGCTCTTGTTGGAGGCTACGCGGGTGCGCACCAGCATGCTCTGGTGACGGTGCACGGTGTTGAAGGTCAGGGTCGGGTCGTCCTTGGTGATGGGCCGGATCTCGCCATAGGGAACAAGGCCCAGCTTGATCAGTGCTTGGAAACCGTTGCAGATGCCCAGGGCCAGACCGTCGCGCTCGTTCAGCAGGCGGTTCACCGCGTCGGCCACGGCCGGAGCGCGGAAGAACGCGGCAATGAACTTGGCGGAACCGTCGGGTTCGTCGCCGCCGGAGAAACCACCCGGCAGCATCAGAATCTGGGCCGCGTCGATCTCCTTGACCAGGGCTTCGCAGCTCTCGGCCACATCGGCGGGGGTCAGGTTCTTCAGCACCAGCACATGGGGGTCACCGCCGGCGCGGCGGAAGGCCCGTGCGGTGTCGTACTCGCAGTTGGTGCCCGGGAAGACGGGAATAATGACCCGCGGTGTGGCCAGCCGAACGGCCGGAGCCACGCGCTGGAAGGGATTGCAGTGGTATTCCAGGGCCTTGACCTCCTCGCCGGCACGGCGGTAGGGGAAGACCGGCTCCAGCTTGCGCTCCCACAGTTCCTGCAGATGGGCCAGATCCAGTTCCTCGTCGTCCACGCACATGGTGTAATCCACGGTGGTGAAGCCCAGGAATTCGCCGGCGGTGGCATCCAGCAGTTCCAGAATCACGGCGCCGTAGCAGGGCTCAAACAGCCGCTCGGGGCGGATGGCCTTGCTCAGCTTCAGCCCCACATGGTTGCCCACGCACATCTTGAACAGGGCTTCGCCGATGCCGCCAAAGCCCGGGGTGGCCGCAGCCAGGACCTTGCCTTCGTCGATCATCTGCTCCACAATCTTGTAGATGGAAAGCAAGCTGTTGACCTCGGGCAGACCGTCCTTGTACTGGGGTTTCAGGATGACCACAGAGCTGTTGGCCTTCTTGAATTCGGGGCTCAACACATCCTTGGTGTTGCCCACGGCGGTGGCGAAGCTGACCAGCGTGGGGGGCACGTCCAGGCCCTCGAAGCTGCCGGACATGCTGTCCTTGCCGCCGATAGATGCGATGCCCAGACCCATCTGAGCGTCCAGAGCGCCCAGCAGAGCGGCCAGAGGCTTGCCCCAGCGTTCCGGCTGGGTGCCCAGGTGCTCAAAGTATTCCTGGAAGGTCAGGTACATGTCTTCATGATGGAAACCGGCGCAGACCAGCTTGGTCACGCTTTCCACCACGGCCATGTAGGCGCCGCGGTAGGGGTCGGCTTCGGTCAGGTAGGGGTTGAAGCCCCAAGCCATACCGGAACAGGTGGTGGTTTCGCCGTCCACCGGCAGTTTGGCCGCCATGGCCATGGCCGGGGTCAGCTGGTACTTGCCGCCGTAGGGCATCAGCACGGTGGCCGCGCCGATGGTAGAGTCAAAACGTTCACCCAGACCCTTCTTGCTGCAGACGTTCAGGTCACTGACCAGGGCTTCCATCTTTTCGGCCACAGTGTTGCCGGGCCATTTCGGCTTCCAGGTCTTGCCGGCCTCAATGTGGGCGTCGGCGTGGCGCTCGGCACCGTTGGAGTTCAGGAACTCCCGGGACAGGTTGACAATGGGGGTGCCGTTCCACTCCTCCACCATCCGCTTTTCCTCGGTGACGGTGGCCACCACGGTGGCTTCCAGGTTTTCTTCGTTGGCTAGGGCAATGAAGCGGTCGGCATCCTCGGGGGCCACAGCCACGGCCATGCGCTCCTGGCTCTCGCTGATGGCCAGCTCGGTGCCGTCCAGACCCTCGTACTTCTTGGTGACCTTGTTCAGATCGATGTGCAGGCCGTCGGCCAGTTCGCCGATGGCCACCGAGACGCCGCCGGCGCCGAAGTCGTTGCAGCGCTTGATCATGCGGCAGGCATCCTCGCGGCGGAACAGGCGCTGGAGTTTGCGCTCGATGGGGGCATTGCCCTTCTGCACCTCAGCACCGCAGGTTTCCAGGCTGGACAGCTTGTGGGCCTTGCTGGAACCGGTGGCGCCGCCAATGCCGTCACGGCCGGTGCGGCCGCCCAGCAGGATGATCACATCCCCGGGGGCGGGCTCTTCCCGGCGCACATGGCTGGCGGGGGTGGCGCCCACCACGGCACCAATCTCCATGCGCTTGGCCACATAACCGGGATGATACAGCTCATCCACCTGGCCGGTGGCCAGACCGATCTGGTTGCCGTAGCTGGAATAGCCCTGGGCAGCGGTGGTCACCAGCTTGCGCTGGGGCAGCTTACCGGGCATGGTCTCGGAGACAGGCTTCAGCGGATCGCCGGCGCCGGTCACGCGCATGGCCTGATAGACATAGCTGCGGCCGGACAGGGGATCGCGGATGGCGCCGCCGATGCAGGTGGCTGCGCCGCCGAAAGGCTCGATCTCGGTGGGGTGGTTGTGGGTTTCGTTCTTGAACAAGAACAGCCAGTCCTGCTGTTCGCCGTCCACATCACACTTGATCTTGACGGTGCAGGCGTTGATTTCTTCGCTCTCGTCCAGATTCTTCAGGATGCCGCGCTGCTTCAGGGCCTTGGCGCCGATGGTGGCGCAGTCCATCAGGGTGCGGTTTTTGGCGTTGCGGCCGGTTTCCTCCCGCAGGGCCATGTAGCGGTCAAAGGCCGCCTTGACGATCTCGTCATCGATGGTCACATTGTCCAGAATGGTGCCGAAGGTGGTGTGACGGCAGTGGTCGCTCCAGTAGGTATCAATCACCCGGATTTCGGTGATGGTGGGGTCGCGGTCTTCGCTGCGGAAATAGTTCTGGCAGAACACGATGTCGGCGTGGTCCATGGCCAGACCCTTCTCCTGACGAAAGGCTTCCAGCGCATCGTCGTCCATGCCGATGAAGCCGGTCAGGGTCTCCACGGCGGAAGGCACGGCAAACTCCATCTTCAGGGTCTGGCGTTCTTCCAGGCTGGCTTCCCGGGCTTCCACCGGGTTGATGACATACTTCTTGATGGCAGCCAGGTCCTCCTCGGACAGATCGCCTTCCAGAATGTACACCCGGGCGCTGCGCACGTCGGGACGTTCGCCCTGGCTCAGCAGCTGGATGCACTGGGAGGCGGAATCCGCCCGCTGGTCAAACTGACCGGGCAGATACTCCACCGCAAAGATGGTGCCGCCCTCGGGCAGCTTGTCGTAGGTCACATCCACCGGGGGTTCGCTGAACACGGTGGGCACGGCCTTCTCGAACAGGTCGCGGTCGATGCCCTCCACGTCGTAGCGGTTCAGAAGGCGCAGGCTTTTCAGGGTGGAGATACCCAGCAGTTCGGTCAGCTCATGGTAAAGACCCTGAGCCTCGCCGTCAAAGCCGGGCTTTTTCTCCACATAAATGCGGTAAACCATTTGTTCTTTCCTCCTTAACGGCAGTTCAGGGCGGCCATGGCACGGGCGCCGATGTCACTGCGCTTGTGCACGCCGTCAAAATGAATCTGCTCTGCGGCTGCATACGCCTTTTTCAGGGCGGTGGCCAGATCGGGAGCGGTGGCGGTCACACCCAGCACACGACCGCCGGAGGTGACCAGGGCGTCCCCCTTGCGGGCGGTGCCGGCATGGTAGACGGTCACATCGTCGGCGCCGGGCAGCTGGCCTTCGGTCAGGCCGGTGATCTCCTTGCCCTTTTCGTAAGCCAGGGGATACCCGCCGGAAGCCAGGATCACACAGGCGGCCGCGCCGTCAGAGAACTTGACTTCGGTCTTGTCCAGGGTGCCGTTGGTGGTGGCCTGCATCACGGTCAGCAGATCACTTTGCAGCAAAGGCAACACCACCTGGGCTTCGGGATCGCCGAAACGGCAGTTGTACTCAATGACCTTTGGCCCGTCGGGGGTCAGCATCAGGCCGAAGTACAGGCAGCCTTTGAAGGGACAGCCCTCGGCCTGCATGGCGGCCACGGTGGGGGCAAAGATGGTCAACATGCACTCGGCGGCCACCTCGGGAGTGTAGTAAGGGTTGGGGGCCACAGTGCCCATGCCGCCGGTGTTCAGACCTTCGTCGTGGTCCAGAGCGCGCTTGTGGTCCATGCTGGAAACCATGGGAATGACGGTCTTGCCGTCGCAGAAGGACAGCACACTCACTTCGGGGCCGGTGAGGAACTCTTCCACCACCACATGGTTGCCGGAAGCGCCGAACTTTTTGTCCAGCATGATTTCCTTCAGGCCGGCTTCGGCCTCGGCCTCATCCTGGCAGATCAGCACGCCCTTGCCAAGGGCCAGCCCGTCGGCCTTGATGACCACCGGATACTTGCCACGGCCGCGAATGTAGTCCATGGCAGTGTCGGCATTGTCGAAGGTCTCATAGTCGGCGGTGGGAATGCCGTATTTCTTCATCAGATTCTTGCTGAAGACCTTGCTGGCCTCAATGCGGGCGGCGGCAGCATTGGGACCGAAGGCGGGAATGCCCACCTTGGCCAGCGCATCCACCATACCCAGGGCCAGGGGATCATCCTGGGCCACCACGGCATAGTCAAAGCCTTCCTCTTTGGCAAAGGCGACCATGGCGTCCACGTCGGTGGCCTTGATGTCCTTGCAGATGGCGTCATAAGCGATGCCGCCGTTGCCCGGGGCGCACCAGATCTCGGTGCACTGGGGGCTCTTTTTCAGCGCGCGGATGATGGCGTGTTCACGTCCGCCGCCGCCAACGACTAAAATCTTCATCGCAAAAACTCCTTTGCGTATATCAGTGGTGGAACAGGCGGATGCCGCAGAAGGCCATCACGATGCCGTACTTGTCGCAGGTGTCGATGACCTGCTGGTCACGGATGGAACCGCCGGGCTGCACAATGGCGTCCACGCCGCTGCGGCGGGCGCGCTCAATATTGTCGCCGAAGGGGAAGAAGGCGTCGCTGCCCAGGCAGACACCGTGCACCTGAGACAGCCAGGCTTTCTTTTCCTCGGCGGTCAGGGGGGCGGGCTGCTCGGTAAAGGTCTCGGCCCACACGTCATCACCGATCACATCTTCCGGCGTGTCGCCGATGTAGACGTCGATGGCGTTGTCCCGGTTGGGCTTGGAGATGTCCTCCCGGAAGGGCAGATCCAGCACCTTGGGCATGTGACGCAGCTGCCAGTTATCGGCCTTCTGGCCTGCCAGACGGGTGCAGTGGATGCGGCTCTGCTGGCCGGCGCCTACGCCGATGGTCTGGCCGCCCTGCACATAGCAGACGCTGTTGGACTGGGTGTACTTCAAAACGATCAGGCTCATCACCAGGTCCCGCTTCTGGTCCTCGGTCAGGTCCTTGGCCTTGGTTACGATGTTGGTCAGCATGGTGTCGGCGTTGATTTCCAGATCCTGCCGGCCCTGTTCAAAGGTCACGCCGTAGACGGTGCGGCGCTCCAGGGGCGCGGGCACATAGTCGGGGTCGATGGCCACGATGTTGTAGTTGCCCTTCTTCTTGCTCTTCAGCACTTCCAGGGCGTCGTCGTCATAACCCGGGGCAATGATGCCGTCGGAGACCTCATGCTTGATGAGCTTGGCGGTGGCCAGGTCGCACACGTCGGACAGGGCAATCCAGTCGCCGAAGCTGGACATGCGGTCGGCGCCGCGGGCGCGGGCGTAAGCGCAGGCCAGGGGAGACAGCTCCATGTCAGCGTCGATGTGGTACATCCGCCGCAGGGTGTCGTCCAGGGGCAGGCCCAGGGCGGCGCCGGCGGGGGATACGTGCTTGAAGCTGGCAGCTGCGGGCAGGCCCAGGGCCTTTTTCAGGTCCTTGACCAGCTGGTAGCTGTTCAGAGCATCCAGAAAGTTGATGTAACCGGGGCGGCCGTTCAGGATGGTCACCGGCAGTTCGCTGCCGTCTGCCATAAAGATGCGGGCGGGTTTCTGGTTGGGATTGGTGCCGTACTTCAACTGGAATTCGTTCATGCTCAACCCTCCACAGTGTTGTATTTGTTCAGAATAACATCCTCATAATCGCCGGTGGCCAGGGTGATGGCCCGCACAAACAGGCTCACCTTGTTGTCGGTGTTCAGGGCTTCCCACAGTTTGCCGGCAAATTCGTTGGGGTCGCTCTCATCCACGCCTACCCGCAGGGGCTCACCCGCAAAGCTGGGGATAGGGCTGCCGTTTTTCTGGTAGGTGGTGATCAGATGACCTTCTCCCGCCACCGGCTGGGGATAATCGAAGGTCTGGCGCTGTACGCTGGCATCGTTGCCATCGCAGCTTTTCAGGATGCTCAGCTTGTAGCCGCCCTGTTTCATGTCCACCACACCGGAAATGCGGGGGGTGAAGTTGGGGGCGTCATCCTCAAAGGTGCGGGTGGCCAGGGCCGCCTCGAAGCTGTAGCCCGGGAACAGACCGTCCTTCATGAAGTTGAAGATGGTGTCGGTCTGGTCGCCGTTGGTCACGATGGTGGTGGTGCCCAGGGTCAGCACCGGGTTGTAGATGATCAGGTGGGGATCCTCCATCTTGGCGGGGTCTGCCGCCACGGTGCGGATGCCGCCGCGCTCGGGCAGGGCCTCAAACACGCGGTTGCGGCTGTTGGCGCTGCGGCCCATGATCCAGTAAGCCACCATGGCCTTGGACCCGTCGGAGGAAAGACCCAGGCAGATGCCGCGGCCCGGATATTCATTGCCGGCCAGATACTTGTACAGATTCTTTTTCATCGCATTACACCTCGTCGTTGCAAACCATGGCCAGAGCGCGGGGCAGCAGCTGCCATTCGGCCTCCACCATGACCCGCTTCTGCAAAGTTTCGGGGGTATCGTCCGGCTGCACGGCCACGGCCTTCTGCAGCAGGATGGGCCCGCCGTCGCATTCCTCGTTCACGAAATGTACCGTGGCGCCGGTCACCTTGACACCCCGGGCCAGGGCGGCCTCATGTACCCGCAGTCCATAGAAGCCCGGTCCGCAGAAGCTGGGAATCAGGCTGGGATGAACGTTCAGGATGCGCCGGGGATAGGCGGCGATGACGCTGGGGCCCAGCACGCTCAAAAATCCGGCCAGTACCACCACGTCGATCTTGTTTTCTTTCAGCACAGCCAGCAGGGCCGCATCGAAGGCAGCGCTGTCGGCGTACTCCTTGCGGGCCACCACGGCGGTCTTGACGCCGGCGTTCTCGGCCCGGGTCAGGGCGTAGACGCCCGGCTTGCTGGCCACCACCAGGGTCACGCGGCCGTTGGGGTTCTCACCCCGGTGCTCGCTGTCCAGGATGGCCTGCAGGTTGGTGCCGCCGCCCGATACCAATACCGCAACGTTTTTCATACCAGTTCCACCCCGTCGCCTTCGGCAATCACGCCCAGACGGTAGGCATCCTGGCCGTTGGCCTTCAGAATCTCGATAGCCTTGTCCGCGTCCTCGGCGGCCACAATCAGCACCATGCCCACGCCCATGTTGAAGGTGTTGAACATGTCATGCTCGGGAATGTTGCCGGTCTTGGCCAGCAGATCGAAGAGGGCAGGGGTGCGCACGTCCGCCTTGGCAATGCGGGCGCAGCAGCCGGCCTTCAGGCTGCGGGGGATGTTCTCATAGAAGCCGCCGCCGGTAATGTGGGAAACACCCTTCACGGTGAGTTCCTTCATCACGGCCAGCACCGGCTTGACGTAGATCTTGGTGGGAGCCAGCAGGGCCTCGCCCAGGGTGCAGCCCAGCTCATCGTAGTGCTTCTGCAGCACTTCGGGATGGTTCTCGATGTCAAAAATCTTGCGCACCAGAGAAAACCCGTTGGAATGCACACCGGTGGAAGGCAGGGCGATGATCACATCACCGGCCTGCATGGTGGAGTTGTCCAGAATCTTGCTCTTGTCCACAGCGCCCACGGTAAAGCCGGCCAGATCGTAATCATCCTCTGCCATAACGCCGGGATGTTCGGCCGTTTCGCCGCCCACCAGGGAGCAGCCGGCCTGTACGCAGCCTTCGGCCACGCCCTTGACAATCTCGGCAATGCGCTCGGGCACATTCTTGCCGCAGGCAATGTAATCCAGGAACACCAGCGGCTTGGCGCCGGCGCAGATGACATCGTTGACGCACATGGCCACGCAGTCGATGCCGATGGTGTCGTGGCGGTTCATCAGCTGGGCGATGCGCAGTTTGGTGCCAACGCCGTCGGTGCCGGAGATCAGCACCGGATGGGGCATGTCGGTGCAGTCCAGCTCAAACAGGCCGCCGAAACCGCCCAGACCGCCGATGCAGTGGTCGTTCATGGTGCGGGCCACATACTGCTTCATCAGGCGCACGGCCTCGTAACCGGCGGTAATATCCACACCGGCGGCGGCATAGCTTTCAGAATAGCTTTTCTCCATGGTCGTTGACTCCTTTTCCGTCACAGCTTTTTGTTGGTGTTGGACTGGCTCAGCGGCCGGTCATACACAATGTTCATGGGTTCCTTGGGCGGGTCCACCGGGTATTCACCGGTAAAGCAGCCCACGCAGTAGCCGCATTTGCTCTTGGGGGCCAGCTGCTGCACATGTTCGATGCTCAGATAGCCCAGAGTATCCGAACCCACCATCTTGTTGATCTCCTCCACCGTGTGACCGGTGGCAATCAGCAGCTTTTCGTCCGGAATATCGGTGCCGAAATAGCACGGGTGAGCAAAGGGCGGGGCAGAGATGCGGTAGTGCACTTCCTTGGCACCGGCATCCCGCAGCAGCTTGATGGTACGGGCGCTGGTGGTGCCGCGGACGATGGAGTCATCCACCAGCACCACGCGCTTGCCGGCCACGGTGGAGGAGATGGCATTCAGCTTGATGCGCACACTGCTCTCCCGCTGGGCCTGACTGCCCTGAATGAAGGTGCGGCCCACATACTTGTTCTTGATGAAGCCCACGCCGTAGGGAATGCCGCTTTCCTGGGCATACCCCAGGGCGGCATCCAGGCCGGAGTCCGGTGCACCGATGACCACATCGGCTTCCACCGGGTGTTCCTGGGCCAGAAACCGGCCGGCCTGCAGCCGGGCCTCGTGGACGCAGGTGCCCTCAATGACTGAGTCGGGACGGGCAAAATAGATGTACTCGAACACACACAGGGTGTGGGGCGCACTGTTGCAGTGGGTGCGGATGCTGCGCAGACCGTTGCGGTCGGCCACCACGATCTCGCCGGGGTCCACGTCCCGCAGCATGGTGGCGCCCACGGCGTCCAGCGCGCAGGATTCGGAAGCAAAGGCATAGCCGGAACCGTCGGGCAGAGCACCGATGCACAGGGGGCGGAACCCGTGGGGGTCCCGGGCGGCGATGAGCTTGGTGTGGGTCATGATGACCAGGCTGTACGCGCCTTCAATCTGCTCCATGGTACGGCAGACGGCGGTTTCGATGTCGGGGGAGATCAGGCGGTTCTGGGTCAGCAGATAGGCGATGACCTCGGTGTCCGAGGTGCCGTGGAAGATGGAACCGCTCATTTCCAGGCGATGGCGCAGCCGGGCGGCGTTGGTCAGGTTGCCGTTGTGGCACACAGCCATGGCGCCCTTGCAATGGTGCAGGATCATGGGCTGGGCGTTGGAACGGCTGCGCTGGCCGGAAGTGGCATACCGCACATGGCCGGTGGCCATCTTGGCGTCATGGGGCAGGTCTTCCAGCACCCGCTTGGTGAACACTTCGCTCACCAGGCCCAGGTCCCGGTGGCCGGTCAGCACGCCGTCCACGTTCAGGGCGATGCCGCAGCTTTCCTGACCGCGGTGCTGCAGGGCATACAGGGCACTGTACACCGCGCTGACCATGTCGGTGCGGCCGGTGGAATCATAGATGCCGAACACGCCGCATTCTTCATGCAGGCCGGTATTGTCAAGGCTAAATTCGCTCATTACAAAACTCCGTTCTTCATGCAAAAGGGGCAAAAGGGCATCTCAGCCCAGCAGACGCTTCATGACTTCCTGGTAAGCGTCGGCCTCGCCGCCCATATCGCGGCGGAACAGGTCCTTGTCCAGATGAGCGCCGGTGGTGGCATCCCAGAAACGGCAGGTGTCGGGGCTGATCTCGTCGGCCAGGATGATGGTGCCGTCGGGCAGGCGGCCGAATTCCAGCTTGAAGTCGATCAGACGGATGTTGGCGTCCAGCAGGATCTTCTTCAGCACGTCGTTGACCTTGAAAGCGTAACGGGTGATGGTGTCGATCTCTTCCTGGGTGGCCAGATCCAGAGCCAGGGCGTAGTAATGGTTGATGAACGGGTCATGCAGATCGTCGTTCTTGTAGCTGAATTCCAGAATGGGGGTCTTGAACGGGGTGCCTTCGGGCACGCCCATGCGCAGGCTGAAGTGGCCGGCGGCAACGTTGCGGATGATGACTTCCAGCGGAACGATCTGAACCTTCTTCACAAAGGTGTCACGGTCGTTGATTTCCTCCACATAATGGGTGGGCACGCCCTCTTTTTCCAGCTTCTGCATCAGGGCGTTGGACAGCTTGTTGTTGACGATGCCCTTGTCCCGGATGGTGCCCTTCTTCTCGCCGTCGCCGGCAGTGGCGTCATCCTTGTAGTGCACCATAACGATGTCGGGGTCGCTGGTAGCGAAAACCTGCTTGGCCTTGCCTTCGTACATCTGATCCAGAACCTTGATATCCATGATAAAACTCTCCTTTTGTTTTATGTAATTACGGTTGTATATTTGGGCGTGCGGCAATGTACCGCGCGCAGATCCCACATCTCTATTGTACCTGTTTTTGTACGGGGGTGCAACAAAAAACTGCGTTACAGAGCGGAAGCCTCGGCAGCCACGGCGGCATCCTTTTTGGCGATGGCGGCGGCGGTATCGGCGCGGAAGGCGGCCAGCTTGCCGGCCAGTTCCTCATCGGCCACGGCCAGGATGGTCACGGCCAGGTAAGCGGCGTTTTTGGCGCCGTTCAGGGCCACGGTGGCAACAGGAAAGCCGGAAGGCATCTGCACGGTGGCCAGCAGGGCATCCAGGCCGTCCATGGCGCCGCCCTTCATGGGGATGCCGATGACGGGCAGGGTGGAGTTGGCGGCAAAAGCACCAGCCAGGTGAGCGGCCATGCCGGCGGCGCAGATGATCACGCCGAACCCGTTGTCCCGGGCGCTCTTGGCAAAAGCGGCGGCGGCCTCCGGCGTGCGGTGGGCCGAAAGAATGTGAGCTTCAAACGGAACGTCAAATTCCTTCAGGACGCTGCATGCGCTCTTGACCACCGACCAGTCGCTGTCAGAACCCATGATCACGGCTACTTTTTTGCGATTTTCCATATACTTGACCTCCCTGAAAAAATAAAACAGCGCAGCGTATATATACACTGCGCTTACTGGTTACTACGGGATACACGGCTGCCCTGTTTCTGGTTGCACGGATGCCCATGCATAGACTTTTTGCTGTACAACGGATACGGCACGGAGCACCCTCCTTATCTGAAATCGCCCGGCAAACAGTTGGGCATCCTGTAAATTTAGTGTAAAGCCGGATGGGAAAAATTGCAAGTACGAAAATTGTTTTTCAGCCAACTACACATCCGGCCGACTTTTGCAAGGCGCTTTTTGTCGATTTTGATGGGCAATAAGAAGAAGAAGTATGACTTTATCCCGCGCGAATTTTGTCTTGTTCACTTTTGACAAAAGTGCTATACTGACGGAAGAAATACGAAAGGGGCGACGGATATGTCGATTTTGTCCTATCGGAAGCGGGTTCTGGTGTTGGGCCGGGGCGGCTTTGGCAAGGAACTGGGGGAGATGCTGGCAGATACAGGCTGGGGCACCCCGGTGTACCTGGACGACAACGCGCCCGACTGTGCCGGTACGCTGCGGGATTTTGTGGACCCGGAACTGCGCCGGACCTGCCCGGCGGCCTTTGTGGCGGTGGGGGATAACACCCTTCGCCGGGAACTTCTGCAAAAACTGCGTGCGGCCGGATATCAGCTGCCGGTGTTCATCCATCCGGCGGCGGAGGTGTGTGAGTCCGCCCATCTGGGGGCGGGCACGGTGGTGCTGCCCTTTGCTTTTGTGGGGGCCAACGTGCGTACCGGGGCTGGGTGCCTGATCAATGCCGGGGCCATCGTGGACCATGATGTGCATCTGGGGGCAGCGGTACATGTGGCGCCCGGTGCCATCGTGAAGGCCGGTGCCGAAGTGCCGGATTTTGCCAAGATTGATTCCGGAGAGATTGTCCGCTCGCCCTGGGACAAGGGCTGATCTGCGGATTGTATATTACAACGAAAACGCCCGTCGGGAAATCCAACCCGGCGGGCGTTTTTTGCTTATTCCGCGAACAGATCGGCCATTGCAAGGGAATCCTCGGCGCTCATGGAAAAGACACTCTCTATACCGGCTGTTTTCAGACAAACAAAGCCGTCCTCGAACACCGTCAGCTTGGCTACCTGGTGCAGTGTACCGTCGGTGGAACTTTCCCCAAAATGGAGGGTCTTTTCCTGCAGAAAGCAGAGCGTGCCCAAGCAGCGTGCCTCTTCTGGCAGGGTGGCCATAGTCCATCTGTCCGGGTACAGGGCGGTTATCAGCGCGTCGATCTCCTCCTGGTCAGTGATGGTGCGCAGGAGGGTGCCGTCGGCTGCGGTGACGGAAACTTGCTGTGCCTTGTGAAAGGATGTTTCCTGGGCGGCGCATCCCACCAGAACTGCCCCCAGAAAGGCCGCCAGAAAAAACGTCGCAAGAATTCGTTTCATCTCCGGTCACTCCTTCTCGTGCTTGAAAAGTTGGTCTCGTCCATAATCAGCTGTCGGTAAGCAAGGGTCATTCCGCGGGAATAGATGCACAGAAAGGCCCCCGCTCCGGCCAGAATCATGCCGGTTCCCAGGGCCAGGTCATCGGCTGCGTTCTGTTCGGGAAACAGCAGAGGCAAAATTAGAAGACCCAGCCCGATCAGGGCAGCTCCGGCAAGTGTTGCTGCCAGGAAAACTCCCTTTTTCTCAGCATAGGTACTCCGCAGCTGGGCTAGCACGTTTTTGTCCAAGGTAAGCGGTCCCTGTCGGAATTTCCGGTAGGGATTGTCGGCCAGCGGCACCGAAATTAGAAGCAAAACCGCGGCAATCAAAATCATCATGAAGAAAATGTCACCGCTTTCCAGAAAGGAAAGGGACAATCCGGCAATCGCCAGTCCTACTCCTGCCGCCAGCTTCAGCAGCTTTCGTTTCTGCCAGGCCAGAAAGCCTTCGGCGCTTTCCCGGCTCACATACAAGCCGTCCGGCGTATCTGAATCGGCAGAGGTATTCGTGTCTTCATTGAGCAGATAGTCCAAGGTCACATGAAACAGCTTTCCCATACGGATGATTTTATCTGTCTCCGGGTAGCCGTTATCCCGCTCCCATTTGCTGATGGCCTGTCGGGATACGTTCAACTGGCAGGCCAGTTCCTCCTGAGAAAGGCCGGCCTCTTTGCGCAGCTTCTGAATCTTTTCACCGAATGTCATGGGGAACCCTCCTTTATGCTGTCATCATACATCATTTGCCGCTGCCATGCTACCAAAATATGGTTGCAACAGCGCAACAGCAGGTAGCAACCGAGGAAACAGCAAAAAAATCATAAAAGAATTGACAACAAGACTACCTTGCATTACAATATAGCCAGAAGGACCCTTGCAATGCAAGGTAGCGGAAGGGAATGTGCCATGTTTGAGCGTTCGCAATTGAATAAGGGCACATTGGAAGGGTGTATCCTCAAGATCATTTCCCGGCAGCCGTCCTACGGCTACGCCATTGCGGCGGCGCTGCGTCAGGCAGGCTTTGCAGACGTGAACGAAGGCACTCTGTACCCGCTGCTTTTGCGCCTGGAGCGCAAGGGGCTGCTGAGAGCGGAATATCGGGCTTCTCCCAGCGGGCCCAGCCGCAAGTATTATAGCCTGACGGGGGAAGGAACCCAATACCTTACGGAATTTGAGCAGGCCTGGCGCTTGACCGCGTCGGCGGTGGAGGCCATCCTGCAAGAGAAATGACACGTTTTTTGAAAGGGTGTGACCATCATGCTGAAAAAACTGGTGCAAAACGAATATACCGCCTTATATAAGGAAAACGAGCTGCGGGAATCCACCCTGAATATGCAGGACCGGGATTTCCTGCATCAGGTGTGTGCGCGCATGGCGGGGTATACCTGGAACCGTTACGAGATCGAACGGGTCCGCAAAGACCTCATCGGCATGGCGGCCCAGGCGGAAGCCCGGGACAGTGATCTGCATGGTGTTCTGGGCTGTGCACCCGATGAATACAGCCGCCAGATTGTGGACGGCATCGACCGGGGCAGTCCGCTGGACTTTGTCTGTATTGATTACCCGCTGTTGTACCTGATTCTGGCATGCCTCAATGTCATGGCACTTGTGGCCAGCGGTGGAACCGCCAGTGGGAACCTGGTTTTGCATCTGGTGCAGCCATTTATGGTTATCCTTTGGCTGGTCATCGGGGTCTGGGTGTACCGGAAAGGCTATGAGCTAAGTCTGCAATTCGGCGTCTGGACCGAACTGGGGTGGATTCTCCTGTTTCTGGTGCTGTTTGTTGGTCTGTCCCTTTTTTTGGGCAATTTTGCTCCGAATCATTCCATACAGGTGCCGTTGGGATATGTGGTGGTGTATCAGCTGGCCTGGGTGGCAGGTACCCAGTGGTGGCAGAATACCCGCTATAACCGGTATGCCCGGCGGTATCCCTGGCGGGAACAACCCCAGCTGTAAAACCTGATCACAGGAAGGGAGCAACTCTCTATGGCCTTCAGTGAATATCTCGCCCTATGGCGGCAGAACCGGAAAGACCGGGCCGCTCTGAACGATCTGGACAAAAACTCGGTGGACCGGGCCAAAGACTGGCTGAAAGCCGTCAGCTGGAATTCCTACGAAGTGGAACTGGTGGTGCGGGATCTGATCCTGATGGCGGCGGAAGCGGACCGGCAGGGGAAAACCTTGCGGGAAACTCTGGGGGATGAAGACGCCTTTTACAGCAACCTGGCAGATTCCATCGACCACGGAAATCTGCTCGATTATGTTACCGGCTATTTTGCGGCGCTCACCGCCGCAGTGGGAGCAATCGGGGTATTGATTTTTGCCGTGGTGCCCGATACCGGGCCTACGGATGGGGGAATGCTTTTGGTGCAGCTGCTGGGGCAGATTCTGGTGGCCACATGCACCATCCTTTTCGCACGGCAATTTTTGCCGCCGCGCAGCAAAGGACATCTGGGGGCAAAGATCGTTCTTGGGGTTCTGGATCTGCTGGCCATCGCCTTTGTGTGCACAACCTGGATTTGGAGAGATGCATTCCGCACATTCCCTCTCTCGCCCATCACCGTCTGTCTGCTGTTGATGGCCGTCGGCCTGCTGCTTCTGTTGCTGCGGGTGGTGAGGTACAATCTCCTGGCAGCCAGACACCCCTGGCGGGAAAATTCCCGCACCTGATTTGCCATCCTCTTTTCATCATAAAAGCAATGCCCCCGCCGCAAGGAATGCGGCGGGGGCATTGCTTTATCAGATGAAAAAAGGGTATCTCAGATATGTTTCAGGATGGCGTCGCCCATGGCGGTGCAGCCGATTTTGGTACAGCCATCCTGCATGATGTCGGCGGTGCGCAGCCCTTCGTCCAGCACGGCGGACACGGCGGCTTCGATCTCGTCCGCTTCCGCCGCCATGCCGAAGCTGTACCGCAGCATCATGGCGGCGGACAGGATGCAGGCAATGGGGTTGACCACATCCTGCCCGGCAATGTCGGGGGCGGAACCGTGGATGGGTTCGTACAGGCCGTTGGTGCCTTCGCCCAGACTGGAAGAGGGCACCATACCGATGCTGCCGGTGATCTCGCTGGCTTCGTCGGACAGAATGTCGCCGAACATGTTCTCGGTGACGATCACGTCAAACTGGGCCGGATTCTTGCAGATCTGCATGGCGGCGTTGTCCACAAACATCTCGCCGTACTCCACCTCCGGGTACTCGGCGGCCAGACGGTGCATCACCGCCCGCCACAACCGGCTGGTATCCAGCACGTTGGCTTTGTCCACGCAGGTCAGCTTCTTGCGGCGCTTCATGGCCGTCTCAAAGCCGATGCGTCCGATACGCTCGATTTCGTGCTCGGAGTAGGGCATGGTATCCACGGCAATCTTCTCGCCATTTTCTTCAAAGGTTTTGTGCTCCCCGAAGTACACGCCGCCGATGAGCTCCCGCACCACAATGAAATCGATGCCCTTGTCCACAATCTCCTGCTTCAGAGGACTGGCGTCGGACAGCTGGGGCCAGATCTTGGCCGGCCGGCTGTTGGAGTACAGACCCATGCCGGCGCGCAGCCGGAGCAGCCCTTTTTCGGGGCGCTTGTCCCCGGGCATGCCCTCCCACTTGGGACCGCCGATGGCCCCCAGCAGCACGCTGTCTGCCGCAAGACATTTGTCCAGCTCGGACTGGGGCAGGGGATCGCCAAACTTATCAATGGCCTCGCCGCCCATGTAGGCGCGGGTGTAGGTGAGGGTGTGGCCGTGCTTGGCGGCAATCTTGTCCAGCACCCGCACCGCCTGGGTGACAATCTCCGGGCTGGAGCAGTCGCCATAGATGAGCGCAATATTTTTCTGCATCTTACTTGCCCTCCCGGATGCTGGCCATCAGGCCGCCTTTTTGGATGATGTTCTGGATGAAGGGCGGGAACGGTTCCGCCTGGAAGGTGGCCCCGGTGGTCACGTCGGTGATAACGCCGGTGTCAAAGTCGATGGCCACCGTGTCGCCGTCGGCAATGGCCTCGCTGGCAGCGGGACATTCCAGAATGGGCAGTCCGATGTTGATGGAGTTGCGGTAGAAGATGCGGGCAAAGCTCTTGGCAATGACGCAGTCAACGCCCGCGGACTTGATGGCCAGGGGCGCGTGCTCCCGGGAGGAACCGCAGCCGAAGTTTTCGCCCCCCACCATGATGTCGCCCTGCTTGACCTTGGTGACAAAGCTCTTGTCGATGTCCTCCATGCAGTGGCTGGCCAGTTCCTTGGGGTCCTGGGTGTTCAGATAGCGGGCGGGGATGATCACGTCGGTGTCGATGTTGTCCCCGTATTTGTAAACAGTACCCTGTGCTTTCATCTTCAAACCTCCCTCGGGTCGGTGATATGGCCGGTCAGCGCGCTGGCGGCGGCGGTGGCGGGGCTGGCCAGATAGACTTCGGAGTCCACATGGCCCATACGTCCCACAAAGTTGCGGTTGGTGGTGGAAACACAGCGTTCCCCTTCCGCCAGAATGCCCATGTACCCACCCAGACAGGGGCCGCAGGTGGGGGTGGAAACGATGCACCCGGCATCGATGAAATCGGTGGTGTAGCCCCGCAGGATGCACTCCTTGTATACGGCCATGGTAGCGGGGATGATGATGGCACGCACGCCCTTGGCAATGTGATGGCCCTTCAGAATCTTCCAGGCCGCCTCCATGTCTTCCAGGCGGCCGTTGGTGCAGGAACCGATGACCACCTGGTCGATGGCAATGTCCTTGCCCTCGCTGGCCGGATGGGTGTTTTCTGGCAGATGAGGGTAGGAGACGGTGGGCACCAGGGTGTCCAGGTCAATTTCCACCGTGCGTTCGTACTCGGCGTCGGGGTCGGCTTCATACTTCACCCAGGGACGCTGGCTGCGGCCTTTCAGATAGGCTTCGCAGGTTTCATCCACCGGGAAAATGCCGTTTTTGGCGCCGGCTTCGATGGCCATGTTGCAGATGCACAGCCGGTCTTCCATGGTCAGGCTCTTGACGCCGTCGCCCACGAATTCCAGGCTCTTGTACAGAGCACCCGAAACGCCGATGGTGCCGATGAGGTGCAGGATCACATCCTTGCCGGAAACCGGTGCCTTCAGGGCACCCTTCAGCACCACCTTGATGGCGGCGGGCACCTTGAACCAGGCCATGCCGGTGGCCATACCGGCGGCCATGTCGGTGGAGCCCACCCCGGTGGAGAAGGCTCCCACAGCCCCGTAGGTGCAGGTGTGGCTGTCGGCGCCGATGATGCAGTCCCCGGCGGTGACGATGCCCTTTTCGGGCAGCAGGGCATGTTCGATGCCCATGGTGCCCACATCGTAGAAGTTCAGGATGTCGTACTTGTTGGCAAACTCCCGGCATTTCTTGGACTGCTGGGCGCTTTTGATGTCCTTGTTGGGCACAAAGTGGTCCAGCACGATGTTGACCCGGGTCTTGTCAAAGACCGAGTTGAAACCGGCCTTCTCAAATTCGTTGATGGCCACCGGGGTGGTGATGTCGTTGCCCAGCACAATGTCCAGCTTGGCATTGATGAGCTGCCCGGCCTTGACCGAATCGGCCCCGCAGTGGGCGGCCAGAATTTTCTGGGTCATGGTCATTCCCATGGCAAAAACCTCCGTTCCTCTATGACAAATTTACTTGTTGTTGATGGCACTGACCAAGGCGCGGATACCGGCCACGATGATGTCGGTGTGGGTGCCGCAGCCCCAGGTCTCCTCGCCGCTGGCCCATTTCAGACCCACATAGCTGCAGGCGCGGCTGTCGGTGTCGGAGTCCAGGGCGTGTTCGCTGTAATGCACCAGGGTGAAATGCATGCCGGTTTCCTGCTCGATGGCGGTGGCCACGGCGTCCAGACGGCCGTTGCCGGTGGCGTGGCAGGTTTTGATTTCTCCGTTGCAGGACAGGGTCACGTTGGCGGTGATGGTGTTGTCCGGGTTCTGGGTGAAATGTGCTTCGGTAACGTTCAGGGGGGTGGTGTGGTTGAGGTAGGCACGCTCAAAGACGTAGAGCACTTCCTTCACGCTCAGCTCGCGATGCTCGTGGTCGGATACTTCCTTGACCCGGTAGCCCAGATCCTCCCGCATACGCGGCGGGGGATTGTAGCCGTAGTTCTGCTGCAGCAAAAAGCCGATGCCACCCTTGCCGCTCTGGCTGTTGATGCGGATGACGTCGGCGTCGTAGGTGCGGCCGATGTCGTGGGGGTCGATGGGAATATAGGGGCAGGTCCACTCGTGGAGGTTGTGCTCCTTGCGCCAATTCATGCCCTTGGCGATGGCGTCCTGGTGGCTGCCGCTGAAGGCTGCGAAGACCAGGCTGCCGGCGTAGGGGGTGCGCTCGTAGACGTGCATGCGGGTGACCCGCTCGTACACTTCGCAGATGGCCGGCATGTCGGAGAAGTCCAGCTTGGGATCCACCCCGTGGCTGTACATGTTCATGGCCAGGGTGATGGCATCCACGTTGCCGGTGCGTTCGCCGTTGCCGAACAGGCAGCACTCGATGCGCTGGGCACCGGCCAGCACAGCCAGCTCGGCATCGGCCACGCCGCAGCCCCGGTCATTGTGGGGATGGGTGGAAAGGATGACGCTGTCCCGGTATTTCAGATGCTTGGAGCACCACTCAATCTGGTTGGCGTATACATGGGGCATGCTCATCTCCACCGTGACCGGCAGGTTGATGATCATGGGACGCTCGGGGGTGGGCTGCATCACGTCCAGAACGGCGTTGCAGACCTCCACGGCGTATTCCGGCTCGGTGCCGGTGAAGCTTTCGGGGCTGTACTCAAACAGGAAGTTGCCCTCGTACTCCTCGCTCAGCTGCTTGACCAGCTTGGCGCCGTCCACGGCAATCTTCTTGATCTCTTCCTTGCTCTTGCGGAAGACCTGTTCCCGCTGGGCCACGCTGGTGGAGTTGTAGAAGTGGATGATGGCCCGGGGCGCGCCCTTGACGGCTTCGAAGGTGCGGCGGATGATGTGGTCGCGGCACTGGGTCAGCACCTGCACGGTCACATCCTCAGGGATGCGGTTCTCATCGATCAGCTTGCGCAGAAAAGCGTATTCGGTCTCGCTGGCGGCGGGAAAGCCAACCTCGATTTCCTTGAACCCGACCTTGAGCAGCATGTCGTAGAATTCCAGCTTTTCCTCCAAGCTCATGGGAACGATCAGGCTCTGGTTGCCGTCGCGCAGATCCACGCTGCACCAGGCCGGGGCCTCTTCAATGTGATCCTTCTGGGGCCATTCGTACACATGGCCCGGTTCCACCGGCGGGGGATAGTAGCCGACATGATACTTGGTAGCGTCCATCATAATAGTTTGCCTCCTTCAGGGTGTGTGGCCTTTGAAGGACAAATAAAAAACCGTCCCTCAAAGGCAATGTTGCCTTTGAGAGACGGGAAGTAGCGTTTGTTATGCCGTACCCGCGGTACCACTCTCATTGCCGACCCGGAAACGGGGTCGGCCCCTCTGTACGATCGGCCCGTTTGTCGGGGCGAATCGCGCCTGCATGATAACGGTCAGGATTCCGTCCGGACCTAACGGCCGTTGGCCGCTCAACCCGGCTGCTCAGGGGCCAGTGACGCCATACCGTCCGCACCGCCTTACACCACCCGGCGGCTCTCTGTAGCTGGAAACTGGTACTGCTTTTTCCCCGTCAACGCATTTTCATTTGATAACAATGCCAAGTGTAACAGATTTCATAAAATCTGTCAAGCGTTCTCAGACGCTTTTGGCTAAAAAGAGAGGAGAATATCAGGCGGCATTTTCCTCGGTTGCGCCGTCGGCGTTTTCAGCAGCGGCATCGCCCTCAGCCGTTTCTTCGGCGGTGGGCAGGCTGGTGCGGGGCGTTACGGCCAGCGGGTCGGGCAGGGTGTTAGTTTCAACGGCCTGCAGCACGGCAGGCACACCGGGAAAGAACTTCTTGATGCCGGTATCCTTGCAGTGCAGTCCGTCAAAAAAGTCCATCTCCTCCAACCCCTCGATACATTCGGGGTCGTAGCTGCCGTACAGGGGCACATTGTGTTCGGCGCAGTACTGGCGCAGCCAGGGTTCCACCTGGAAGAATCCCTTGTGCAGGTCGGTTTCGTTGAGCAGATAATTGTACAGGAAGGGATGCCAGGGGGAAAGCACCAGAATCACCGTGGTGCCCTGGCTGTGGGCGTAGTCGATGAACGCCTCAAAAGCCTTGATCTGGGTGTCGCTCATGGCGTCGAAGCCTTCCATATGTACGCTGTTGAAGGTGGTGCTTTCCGCCGCCGCCAGGGAAAGAATCTGCTCCTGGGTCTGGTTGCGGAAAGCCGTGTCATACAATACGCTGCCGTCCGACCGTTTGATGGTGGTGGTCTGGTCGTAGGGGTCACCGCTGACAGGATTGAACTCGATGGTGTTGCCGTCGTCGTCGGTCACCACATCCTGGCCGCGGTTCTTGACGTAATAGTCCACATTTCCCTGGAAATAGGCCGGCTCCACCAACGCCTTCCACAGTTCCACCTTGTCGGGCTCCTCGTAATCGGTGGGCACGCCCAGCACCTTGGTCAGAAATTCGTTGTACAGCTCGGCATCGGCGCGGTAGTCATAAGCGGCCTCGTTGCCGTAGAACACCCACGGATCCACGCTCCAGATCAGCACTTCGGGGGCCTTGTCGTAGGTGACCATCTTGTAATAGCTGGTCATGTTGTCCCGCACGTCGGCACCGGTGACGCCCATGTTGAAAAAGCTGTCCACGCCCACCAGGTCCCGGTTGAACTGCAGCACCCGGCTGGAACCGATGCCGATGACCTGGGGTGTTTCGGGCACATCCTGGGCATAGAGCTGCACCACCTGGCGTTCATCCATGGATTCAAAGTTGGTCACGTCGTAGCCCTGCAGCATCAGGTCCACAATCCGTCGGGGAGCCAGCTCCCCCTGGAACAGACCGCTGCGGTCCACGGTGTAGCTTACCCACACCATGAACACCAGAATGGGAAGCAGCAGCACAATACGGGAGACGGTCTTGGCGCCGAAATATACCCGGCGGGCCAGACCGTAGAAGAATCGTTTGATGGGCCCCGGACGCTTGGGCTTGGCGGGAGCCGGCCGCGCCGGCGCAGCCACCCGGCCGGAACGGTGCACGCGTTTCGGCTGCTGGGGGATCGGTGTTGGGGATTGTTGTGCCATGCGAAAAGGCTCCTTCCTCAGAATTGCTGATAGATAAATGCGCTCTGGCCAAAAGCGCCGAAGAACAGCAGCGCCGCAGCCGCCGCATAATACAGGGTCCAGCGCAAAGCAAAGTTCTGGGCGCGGATCCAGCGGGCCACGTTGCGGCCCTGGCTTTCCGCTGCCAGCACAATGGCCGAAGCGCAGGTCAGCACCACCGGCAGGCGGCCATCGATGCCGCTGTCATGCAGCAGGGTACGCACGCTGTCCCAGGCGGGGGCGATACCGCCCTGCCAGCCCTGGAAGATACCGGCGTACACGCCGTAGGGGTCGGCGTTGTACAGAGCGCTGGCAAAAAAGACCAGGGTTGCCACAAACAGCAAAAACACAAATATCCGCTGAATCAGAACCCGGCACCAGTCGGCCCAATACAGGGGATTATACTTCCAGATTTTCTTGCGGACACCGGCGGTCAGCCGTCCGAAAGCGCACAGCACACCGCAGGCCAGACCCCACATGAGATACCGCCAGTCGGCGCCGTGCCACAGTCCGGAAACCAGGAACACAATCACCACATTCATCAGCCGCCGAGGCATGCAGCAGCGGCTGCCGCCCAGGGGAAAGTAAATATAATCCCGGAACCAGCCTGTCATGCTGATATGCCACTTGGTCCAGAATTCGCTGAAACTGGTGGACTCAAAGGGACTGTTGAAGTTTTCGATCAGATCGTATCCCAGAATCCGCGCCACGCCCAGGGCAATGTCGCAGCAGCCGGAAAAATCCATGTACAGCTGCAGGGCAAACAGAATGCTGGCCGCCAGCAGATTGGGGCCGTTCATGGTATCCGGGGTGGTATACACAAAACTGGTATACAGGCTGATATTGTCCGCAATCACCATCTTTTTGGTGTAACCCCACAGAATCCGGAAGGCGCCGCCTGCACAGCGGGTATAGCTGAACCGGCGGGGCTTTTTGATCTGCGGACGCAGATGAGGGTACCGCTCAATGGGACCGGTGATCATGGTGGGGAAGAAGCTGACAAACATGGCATAGTGCAGCAGATTCGGTTCCACCTTGCAGCGCTTCTTGAACACATCGATGCTGTAGCTCAGTGCCGCAAAAGTAAAGTAGCTCAGCCCCAGCGGGGTGATCAGGTCCAGATGATAGGGTGTGATACCGGTAACGCCGGCCACCGCGTCGGCCAGCAGGTTCCAGTACTTGTAATACAGAAGAATGCCCACGCCGCCGGCGATGGCCAATAACAAAAAGACCACCCGCAAAACTTTGGAGCGGCTTTTGCCGATGACCAGCCCGCAGACCCAGGTCAGCAGGGTGGCACCGGCCAGCACCAAGGCCAGCGGGCGGTTGGAAACATCATAGCAATAAAAAGCATAGTTAGCCGCCAACAGAAAATACGGCCGGACCACCCGGGGCAGGGCATAGTGAACCAAGGCCACCGCCGCAAAAAAGCCCAGATACAACAGGGAGGTTATCGTCATTCCTTTTTACACCATCCTCAAATCAATGCCGCAATCAATGGTCGGGGGTATTGTCGGTGGGGGTTCCAAGAGCCTTTTCCAGCTCCCGTACCCGCTTTTCCAGAATCGCGTTTGCCTGGGTCAGCCGTTTGGATTTTTCGGCCAGCTGGCTGATGGCAATGCTCAGGGACAGCAGCACCAGCAGCACAAAGCAGAACATGAGCATGAATACCAGGTTCACCGGCATTTCCACGCCCATCAGATCCCGCAGTACATATACCACATACGGGAACAGGGCAAACACCAGCAGCACCAGAGAAAGACACAGCCATAATAGGCTGTATTTCACCGTCATTTTGCCGTGCTTGAGCAGTACAAAGATAATGACCAGAAGCACCAAGGCACCCAGGATCATAAAAGCCTGAAATTTATCTGACATAGGGTCACCCCTCAAAATAGTAGTGTGGTAGCCGCAGAAAACGTTACGACCGGTAGTGAATCTTTTTGATGGACAGCCGGTCAATGATCAGCGAGAGAGAAACCTTGATCATGTAGTACGCACTCTTGAAGCTGGAAATGCTGGAAACGCCGCCCTGGCGCTCCTGCATGATCACCGGCGCTTCGCCCACCCGGAAGCCGGCCAGACAGGCCGCCAGGTTGGATTCGGGCTCTGGGTAATCAGCTGCATAGTTCCGGGCAAAATATGCGGTCATAGCCCGCCCGGTGGCGCGAAATCCGCTGGTCACGTCCAGCAGTCGCTGCCCGCAGAGCAGAAAAATCATGCCGCTGAGAAACCGGATCCCCACCCGTCGCATGAAACTGGTCTGAAAGCCTTCGTGACGGATGAACCGGCTGCCGATGCACATGTCCAGTTCGCCGTTCAGCACAGGGGTGACAATGTCCATCAGATAGGCAGGGTCGTGCTGCCCGTCGCCGTCCATCTGCACAGTCACATCGTAGTCGTTGGCAACAGCGTACACATACCCGCACTGGACGCCGCCGCCAATGCCCAGGTTCACCGGCAGGTCCAGATATTCATACCCGTGCTCTTTCAGCAGGGCGGCACTGCGGTCAGTGGAGCAGTCATTGATGACCAGATAATCCACCTGGGGGCACAGCTCCCGCAGACGTTCCACAGTCTTGACGATGTTGGCTTCCTCGTTATAGCAGGGAATCAACACCAGAATCTTGGCTTTGGTTTGCAAAACAACACCTCATGTCTTTATCGGACCCGGGCCAAAACACAGCCGGGTCCGGAATCACGGCTCAGACCGTTCCGTTCAGGATGAATTCTTCCAGCCGACGCAGCAGCTCTGCCCGGCGGTAGTGGGCCAGATAGTATTCCTTGGCCAGACGGCCCATCTCGGCGCGGTCGTCCGGTTTCATGGTATACAACCGGTTCAGGTTGGCGGCCAGGGCAGCAGCATCACAGGCCGGGCTGGAAAGCCCGCCCGCCGCCTGTACGGCGGCAAACCCGGCACCGTCCATGCTGGCCAGCACCGGTTTGCCGGCAGCCATGTAGCTGGCCACCTTGGCGGGCACGGTCAGGCCCAGGTCGGGGGAGTCGGACAGGGAAACGATCAGGGCGTCGGCCAGCTCGGTGAAGCGGGGAATATCCGCTGCCGGCACGCTGCCGTAAAATGTAACGTAGCCCCGGGCATCGTGGGCATCTACGAACCGTTCCAGGGCGGCCCGGCTCATGCCGTCGCCCACCAGAAGCAGATGCAGCTTATAGGCCCCGTTCCGCCGGGCCAGCCCCACCGCTTCAATCACCGTTTCCAGGCTCTGGGCGGGGGTAAAGGTGCCGGTAAATACCAGATTGAACTGTCCGCCGAACTGTTCATGCAGATCTTCGTCCATCAGCGGCTTGGCGTAAAAATCCTCGCAGTATTGCGGGATGACCGCTACCTGAGCGGAACTTTTCCCGGTGCGCTGCATCAGGCGCTGCTGCAAAAGATCGCTCATCGCAATCAGCCGGTCACACCGTTTGTACAGCCAGTCGCTCACACCCTGGGCAATGCCTCGCATCAATTTGTTCTTGACCGGTAAAACACTGTACAGGTTTTCCGGCCAGATGTCCAGCACGTAGTTGGTCAGGGGAATGTGATGCCGCCGGGCATACCGGATGGCCGGCCAGCACATGAGCACCGGGCTGGTGTTGAAGCAGAACACCGCGTCATACCCGCCGGGCAGACGGTTCAGGGCACCGGCGGCATACAGCGGCCAGCTGACATAATTGAGAAAAATATTCACGCTGGTATTGCCGCGGCGGGGCCATTCCTTGGCGCGGAACACCTGGGCAGTTTTGTAATGCTCTTCAAAAGGACCATGGGGGCCGTAGCCGTCGAACCATTCGCCCTTGGGGTAGTTGGGCAGACCGCACAGCACGTCCACCTCCAGCCCGTCGGCCAGAAACCCTTCCACAATGTCGTTGATGCGGAAGTTCTCCGGCCAGAAGTGCTGGGTCACCACCAGAATTCGCTTTTTCGGCATCGGGAAACCCCACGCCCTTTCCTTATTGTTTGCGCCACACCATCTTGTTGACCACACCGGTGTAGCTCTGAATGATCTTCACGACCTTGTTGGACACATCCTCGGTGTAGTAGGGCACCGGAATCCCGTTGTCCCCGTTGGCGTTCATGGCCACGGCGGTGGCCACAGCCTGCTCCACGCCGCCTTCCGCAATGCCGGCCAGCACAAAGCAGCCCTTGTCCAGGGCTTCCGGCCGTTCGGTGGATGTGCGGATGCAGACGGCGGGGAAGGGATGCCCCACGCTGAGGAAGAAGCTGGATTCTTCCGGCAGAGTGCCGGAGTCACTCACCACACAGAAGGCGTTCATCTGCAGGTGGTTGTAGTCGTGGAAGCCCAGGGGTTCATGCAGCTTCACCCGAGGATCCAGGGCAAATCCCATGGCATCCAGGCGCTTGCGGCTGCGGGGATGGCAGGAATACAGAATAGGCATGTTGTAGGTTTCGGCCAGATGGTTGATAGAGGTGAACAGATCGATAAAGTTTTTCTCGGTATCGATGTTTTCCTCCCGGTGGGCGGACAGCAGCATGTATTTGTGCGGCTCCATGCCCAGGCGCTCCAGCACATCGCTGGCCTCAATCTTTTCCAGGTTGGCGTGCAGCACTTCGGCCATGGGACTGCCGGTGACAAAGGTGCGCTCCTTGGCGGTGCCTTCGGCGTTCAGATACCGGCGGGCATGCTCAGAATAGCACATGTTCACGTCCGCAATGTGGTCCACAATGCGGCGGTTGGTCTCTTCGGGCAGGCACTCGTCAAAGCAGCGGTTGCCGGCTTCCATGTGGAAGATGGGAATGTGCAGCCGCTTGGCGCCGATGGCGGACAGGCAGCTGTTGGTGTCGCCCAGGATCAGCAGGGCGTCGGGTTTCTGCTCCACCATCAGGGCATAGCTCTTGGCAATGATGTTGCCGATGGTCTCGCCCAGGTCCTTGCCCACGGCATCCAGATAGAAATCCGGCGCCCGCAGGCCCAGATCTTCAAAGAAAATCTGATTCAGGGTGTAGTCGTAGTTCTGACCCGTGTGCACCAGAATCTGATCAAAATACTTGTCGCACTTCTTGATGACGGCACTCAGCCGGATGATCTCCGGCCGTGTACCGATGATGGTCATAAGTCTCAGTTTTTTCATAGTACAGCAATCCTTGTCATTTTTTATCGCAGACGGTGGGCGCCGGTCAGACGACCTACAAATCCACCGCACAGCGCTGCGGATTTGCGGGATCCACAAAGACGGTCAGATGTCCGTCGGGCGGCAGAATGGGGGCCATCCAATAAAAGCGGCTGCGGCCCGTGTACCTGACACCGTCTACGGTGTAATGAAACCGCACGGAAAAATGCCGCGTGTAAACCACAGGCCCTGAATGGAACAGTACCCCGTTCAGAATGCCCTGTGCCTGGCCGGAAACTTTTTGTCCTTTCCGGAGCAGAACACGGTCTTTGTGCAGGGCGATGGCGTGTACAGACAGCAAAATCACCGCAGGAACCAACAAGACTACGCTCAGAACCACCCTTTCCGGCAGAGGGTCCAGCAGCGCGCCGATGGCACTGATCGCACCGCAGAAGGCAAACAAACTGCCCAGAATGCCCCATCCGGTGGAAAACAACCTGGTGATTGCGTTCCGGACACCCATGAATCGCGTCGCAGACATGCCCAACATCTCTTTTCTCAAATTTCAGGAAAGAAAAATACAGTTACACTTGCATGGCAAAAGTATCGGGATGCTCCGGGTCAAAGGCTTCGTTGGCCCACATCACGGTGACCATCTCGCCGTCACCCACATTCTCGATGTTGTGGGTGTAGCCGCAGGGAATGTCCACCACCTGCAGTTTCTCGCCGGAAACGCGGTACTCGATGACTTCGTCGGAGAAGATCTGCCGGAACCGGATGACCCCCTCGCCCTTGACCACCAGGAACTTTTCGTTCTTGGTGTGGTGCCAGTGGTTTCCCTTGACGATGCCGGGCTTAGAGATGTTCACGCTGACCTGACCGCGCTCCGGCGTGCGCAGGAATTCGGTAAAGCTGCCGCGGTTGTCGCAGTGCATGTTCAGGTCATAGGCAAACTGGTCGGTGGGCAGATAGGAAAGATAGGTGGAATACAGCTTCTTCTCAAAACTGCCGTCGGCCAGGTCGGGCACTGCCAGGGTGGGCAGCCCATCGGTGCCCAGGGCTGCGGCCGCCTTGCCGCCCCGTGCCTTGGCAAAACCCTGAATGGTCTCAGCCAATTGGCCCAGGGTAACGGTGTGTACCGGATGAATGCGGCAGATACTCTGCTCATCCCGCACCGCTTCGCCCTTTTCCATGGCGTCCAGAATGCAGGCCACCACGTCATCAATGTAGACCAAGGGCAGGGAATAGGCGGGGTCCCGCACCTGGATGGGAAGCCCATTGGCCACATTGTGGCAGAAGGTGGCCACCACACTGTTGTAGTTGGGACGGCACCATTTGCCGAAGACGCCCTCCATCCGGAAGACGAACACCGGGGCGCCGGTGCGCTGGCCGTGGGCAAAGATGGCCTGTTCGGCCTGCAGCTTGCTCTTGCCGTAATCGTTATCCAGCGCCGCCTGGATGCTGGAGGTGACCAGCACCGGGGCTTGACTGCCTGCTTCTTCCAGCAAAGACAGCATGGTGTCGGTGAGTCCGGCATTGCCGGTGTAGAATTCACTGGGGTCCTTGGGGCGGTTGATGCCCGCCAGATGCACCACAAAAGCGGCCCGGCGGCAGTATTCCGCCAGGGTCTCGGGGGTGTCGTCCTTCTCGAACAGCATCAGGTCGGTATAGCCCCGGGTTTGCAGGGTGGCCACCAGATTGCGGCCCACAAAGCCGCCCGCTCCGGTGATCAGAATGGGGGATTGCTTGCTCAACTCAGCACTTGCCATCTTTGGCCAGCTCCTCCTTGATATAGTCGGTGGTCTTGATCTTGGCAATGGTTTCTTCCACATTCAGGCGGCGGGTGTTGTGGCTGGTGTAATCCTCGTCCGCCTGGGTGTGCACTTCGCCCTTGATGAAATACTTGTCGTAGTTCAGATCGCGGTTGTCTGCCGAAACACGGAAGTATCCGCCCATATCCTCGCTGCGGGTGCGCTCTTCCTTGGTCATCAGGGTTTCGTACAGTTTCTCACCGTGGCGGGTGCCGATGATCCGGGTGCCGGTATCGCCGAACAGGGTCTGTACGGCCTTGGCCAGATCGCCGATGGTGGAAGCGTCGGATTTCTGGATGAACAGGTCGCCGGGACGGGCATGCTCAAAAGCAAACATGACCAGGTCCACAGCCTCGTCCAGGTTCATCAGGAAGCGGGTCATGTTGGGGTCGGTGATGGTGATGGGGCTGCCGGAACGGATCTGCTCCACGAACAGGGGAATGACCGAACCGCGGCTGGCCATGACGTTGCCGTACCGGGTGCAGCAGATGACCGGGCCGCCGCGCTGGGCGGACACACGGGCGTTGGCGGTGATGACATGCTCCATCATGGCCTTGGAGATACCCATGGCGTTGATGGGATAGGCGGCCTTGTCGGTGGACAGGCAGACAACCCGCTCCACGTTTGCCTCGATGGCAGCGTGCAGCATATTGTCGGTGCCTTCAATGTTGGTGCGCACCGCTTCCATGGGGAAGAACTCGCAGGACGGGACCTGCTTGAGGGCCGCTGCGTGGAAGATATAGTTGACGCCGGGCATCACATCCCGCAGACTCTGGATGTTGCGCACATCGCCGATATAGAACTTGACCTTTTCGTAATGTTCCGGATAGAAGGCCTGCAATTCATGGCGCATGTCGTCCTGCTTCTTTTCATCGCGGGAGAAGATGCGGATCTCCCCGATATCGGTGGTCAGAAAATGCTTGAGGACGGTATGCCCGAAGCTGCCCGTACCGCCGGTGATCAACAGTGTTTTACCTTTAAAAATCGTGTCTGCCATGTCGGCCTCCCTGTTTGTTATCGGATTTATGATTTGCCAAACGGCATAAATTGCCTTTATAATCTTCATAATTCTAACATAAAACAACGGTCTTGAAAAGGCCCCCATCTTGGAAAATGCTTCTTTTTGTGCTACAATGGCAACGGTTTTACAACTTTAGTAAAAAGGAGATTCTGTTTATGCGTGCTTATGAACGCTTCCTGCGCTATGCCCAGGTCTATACCACTTCCGACCCGGACAGCACCAGCCATCCCACCACCGCCCGCCAGCTGGATCTGGCCAACATCCTGCAAAAGGAATTGCTGGACCTGGGGCTGACCGACGCCCGCGTGGATGAACATGGCTATGTGTATGCCACTCTGCCGGCCACGGCCGGATACGAACAGGCGCCGGGTCTGGGCTTCATTGCCCATATGGACACCGCCCCGGACGCTTCCGGCGAGAATGTCCGTCCGCAGCTGCATGAAAATTATGACGGCGGCGATGTGACCCTGCCCGCCACCGGTGCCGTGATGCATGTCAGCGAATTCCCGTTCCTGGCCTCCATGAAGGGCCAGACCCTGATCACTGCCGACGGCACTACGCTGCTGGGCGCCGATGATAAGGCCGGTGTGGCCGAAATCGTGACTATGGTGGAGCGCCTGCAGAGTGAAAACCGTCCCCACGGCAAGATCTGCGTGGCCTTTACCCCGGACGAAGAGGTGGGCCAGGGCGCCGACCTGTTTGATGTGCAGGGCTTCGGTGCTGCCTGGGCCTACACCATGGACGGCGACGACGTGGGGGAAATCAACTACGAAAACTTCAACGCTGCCGGTGCGGTGGTTACGGTGCACGGATTTTCGGTGCATCCCGGCAGCGCCAAGAATACCATGCGCAATGCCCAGAACATTGCCATCGAGTACCACAATGCCCTGCCGGAATTCTCCCGCCCGGAGCACACCGAAGGGTATGAAGGCTTCTTCCATCTTTGCAGCATGGTGGGCGATGTGACCGAAGCCAAGCTGGGGTATATTGTCCGTGACCATGACGCAGCCCGCTTTGAGGCACGCAAATCCCAGATGCAGCACATTGCCGATTGCCTGAACGAAAAGTACGGCGCCGGCACGGTGGAACTGGATCTGAAGGACAGTTACCGCAACATGGTGGAGCAGATCAAGCCCCATTTCCACCTGATCGAAAATGCCCGCAAGGCCATCCAGGCCGCCGGCCTGGAACCCACCGAGACACCCGTCCGCGGCGGCACCGACGGTGCGACTCTTTCCTACAAGGGGTTGCCCTGCCCGAACCTGGGCACCGGCGGATTCAACTTCCATGGTCCCTTTGAGTGCATCACGGTGGAAAAGATGGACCAGGCGGTGGAAGTGCTGCTGAACCTGGCGGATCTGTACAAGGATCACACCTGAGCACGATCACATCCGGCTTGACAATCTCGCATCGGTTTGGTATAATTGTTCTCACCGATGCGGGATTAGCTCATCCGGTAGAGTGACTGCTTCCCAAGCAGTAGGTGGCGAGTTCGAGACTCGTATCCCGCTCCAAAAAGCGCACTGACAGTATGTTGGTGCGCTGTTTTTGTATCAGGATTTCTCTGTAAGGAGGCGTACGGTTCATGTCCTTCGCATTGCCCATCTATCACTGGTTTCACAACGGCAATCCCTATTCCGGGGCGGAAGGCGGCATGCGATTTTTGGTCATGCCGGGCAAAAAGCCGGACCCGGCAGACGAAAGCGGCAAGAAAAAGGTGGAATACCTGACCGCCACCGTGTGGCCGGGCCCCTGGAGCCTGGAACATACAGCTGAGGAAAAGCTGACACAGGCGGAATTTGAGGGCAACCAGAACGGGCTGGACGCAGCCGTGGCCTGGATCAAGGAACGCTATGCCGCGGAACCGGAACGCTGGGAAAACATTTCCTCCATCCTGGATTGCGAGCCGGACCGGTAATTTCTTTACCTTATTATATATAAACAGCAAGAGCGCCGAATCTGATGGCACAGACTCGGCGCTCTTTTTATGCGTGGTTATTCGGCAAACCCAAAGTCCCGGCGGAACTCATCCCGCATGCGCTGCATGGCAGCGGTCTGAACGGGGTCGTTCACCGTACCGAAAGCCCGGACCGGAGAGGCACCGGCGCCATGCGAGCCGCTTTCGCCGAACCGGGCGGTGGTTTCGTTGGCGGGATCGTTCCAGTTGTCCCAGCCGTCCGGATGAATCTCTCCGCTCAGCTGACAATCCAGCCAGAACACCCGGGCGTAGGCGCGCCAGGGACGCCCCAGAAATACGCTTTTGGCGGGGCAGGTTCCCTGCACGGTGCAGTCGGCAAACAGAAAACCGGGCTTTCCTTGGGGCGTGTTGGCAGCGGTGATATAGCTGACCCCGCTTTCGTGTGCCAGAGGAATGATGCGGCAGTGATCAAATACCGCATTGGCTCCGCCGAAAATAAAGTCGATATTGCCGCTGATGATACAGTCGCGGTAATACTGCCTGGTGTCCAGCCGGGGACTGTTTTCCCTGGGACCGCGGAAGCCGTTGGGCTCCCGCACAGCCAGGGGCAGGGGGGACAGAAACAGGGTGTCCTGGTTGCCGTGCAAAGCCACGTCCGTCATGCACACCCGGGTCGCGTCCGCATAGACGGCCAGGGCCTGCCCAGCCTTGGCGCCGTCCCCGGCGGTGTTCTCCACGGTCAGGTGTTCTACCCGGACATTGCCGCCGCCCAAAAACAGGGTCCAACTCCGAAATGTGCCGGTTTTGGCCTCTCCGGGCCAGGGGTCACGGCCGCCCACACCGGCGCTGAACACCGTCCGGTCCATTCCGGCACCGGTGATGATGTAGTCGTCCAATTCCAGAAAAGGCCGTTCGTGATAGACACCGGGCCCGACCAGAAACTGTACCGGCGCTCCGGGGGCCTGTGCTGCCGCTGCTGCGGACAGAGTGGTAAAATCTCCGCTGCCGTCTGCACGGACGGTCACAATCTTTCGTGCCATATCGTTCTCCATGCGAATTCCTTATTCCTCAAAGTATTGCCGGATCAGGGCAATGTCGCTGGCCGCCCGGGCGGGAACCGCTTCTTCCCGCAGCACCGGCAAGGTCTGGGGCAGGGCACGCAGCATGCGGAAGGCACCGGAAAAATCAATGACCGACTCTTCCAGGCTGGTGGACTGGGGCTTCCCTTCCGGCGTAAACGTCTCGCCCTTGAAATGGACCGCCACAAGACGATCTCCCAGCAAAGATCCAACCCGGTCCCAGAGCTGGTCCTGATGGGCCACGGCATCGGCGGTCAGCAGGTTGCCGGCGTCAAAAATCACCTTCAGCGCAGGGCTGGCCATGGTATCCAGAATGCGGCGGGTGGCTTCGGGGGTGTTCATGCTGTGATAGCTCACCGGCTCGATGCCCACGGTCACGCCCAGACGCTCCGCTTCGGGCAGGATGGTTTCCAGGCTCTTGCACAGCAGATACTGGGCCCGTTCCCGGGTAGTGCCGGCAGGCTGCAGGGCCATGTTGGTGGTTTCGGTGCCGATGCATCCGGCGCCCAGCGCTTTGCAGACCGCCAGCTGGCTTTTGAAGTCGGCCGCATTGGCGGTGCGTTTGGCCTCATCGTCCAGAGCCAGCTCTACATAGGTGCCCAGCACCGCCACCTGAATGTGATGACGCTTTCCGGCTTCCACCGTGTCGGCCACCAGCTGCGGGGTCACATCCGCGTAGCTTTTTACACCGGGCACACATTTTTTGTAGGCCAGCTGAACCGCCGCAAAACCGTCGGCTGCCGCACGGGCAAACAGCTCGTCGGGGGTGCCTTGCCCGTAATCGTGCAGACGGGCACCAATCAGAAAGGTTGCCATACAAAATTCCTCCTTTATGACGGAAAGGGATGCTTTACCGCCCGGTCTTTTTGGCGGCCAGAATTTCGGTATAAGCCAGCAGCAGGGGACCGACGCCCTTGGCGTCGTTTTCCACCACGGGTTCGCTGAAATAGTATTCCAGGCTGCCGTCCCGGCGGGTGGCACCGCCCAGACCGGCCACTAGACAGATGCCGGACAGCTGCAACTTTCCGTCGGCGCTCACGCCCAAATGTTTGTCACAGGTGCCGTAGAAGGCTTTTTCGCCGTAGGCGGCGAAGCGCTTGGGCAGATAGCCCAGGCGCACACCCTTGAGCATGGCATAGGCGAACAGGGCGGAACCGGAAGTCTCCAGATAGTTGCCGGGCACGCCGGGTTTGTCAATGACCTGCCAGAACATGCCGGTCTCGCTGTCCTGGAACTTGACCATGGCATCGGCAGCGTCTTTCAGCATGCTCATGATGCCGCGGTATTCGTAGTACAGCTGTTCGTCCATGCGTTCCAGCACGTCCACCATGGCCACCAGGAACCAGCCCATGGCACGCAGCCAGAAGTTGGCGCTGCAGCCGGTTTCGGGGTTGGCCCAGTACATTTCCCGGCTTTCGTCGTAGCCGTGGTAGTACAGACCGGTGGTAGGATCTTTCATGTGCTTCTGGATGTTCATGAACTGGCGGTAACTGTCCAGACAGCCCTTCATGCCGTTGTAGCGGGTTTCGTATTCCATGTAAAACGGCTGGGCCATGTAGGTACCGTCCAGCCAGACCTGCCAGGGGTAGATCTTCTTGTGCCAGAAGTTGCCTTCCTTGGTGCGGGGATGGGTCTCCAGCTGGCTGCGGATGGTTTCGATGGCGTCCCGGTACCGCTGTTCCCCGGTAAGGTCATACAGGGTGAACAGATTCTTGCCCTGGTTGACGTTGTCCAGGTTGTATTCCTCCACACTGTAGGTTTCGATCACGCCGCCGTCCTTGACGAAGTAATCCAGAAAGTTGCGGGAGAAGGTCAGGAACTTTTCGTCGCCGGTGGTCTTGTACAGGCTCAGACAGGCGGTGATCATGCAACCGTCAATGTAGTTCCATTTGTTGGGCTTGCCGCTGCGGACCATTTCGATGTTCCAAAGCGGCGCTGCGGCGGTACTGCCCTCAATCAGGTAATCCACATACTGGCCAAGGGTATCCAGAATTTCTTGGTGGGTCATGGTGCAATCCTCCCTGAAAATTTAATCCTCGGTGAATTCGTCCACATGGGTCAGCTGCAGCCGTTCCCCGGCATAGCCGGTGATCTGAACGTCGTGCAGATGAATCCGGTGCACATTTTCGGCAAAGACAGCCAGCTTGCTGCACGGCTCGGCGTTGCACATCATGGCGGCCTGGCCGCGGCCGGCGTTTTCCGCAAAGCTGATCCGCACATGGCGCATCTCCACGCTTTCGATGGGCTGTTCCGGCAGGCCGCTGAACCAGCATCCGGCATACTGGGCGTCGGTGGCGGTCACGTTTTCCAGTACAAAGCTGCCCAGCCGAGGAGTCATTTCGTCCACGGGCAGGGGATCGTGGCTCTGTACATAGTCGGTCTTGCCGTCGGGGTCGCAGAAATAGAACATGTTGATGACAAAGGGGCTCAGTACGCCGCGCATCTCAATGTCCTTGAAGACCAGGCCGTCGATCACGGCGTTCTTGCCGCGGCCCCGGCGGGTCTTCAGGCGGAATCCCCGGTCGGTCTGGTTCATCAGACACTGTACCACCTGCACGTTGCGCACACCGCCGCTCATCTCACTGCCGATCACCACACCGCCGTGACCCCGGTCCAAAAGACAATTGCGGATGACGATGTTCTCGCAGGGGATGCCCAGGCGCATGCCCATAAAGACCTTGCCGCTCTTGATGGCGATGCAGTCGTCACCAACATGGACGTTGTCGCCGATGATGTTGACATTCCTGCAGGCTTCCGGGTCGATGCCATCGGTGTTGGGGCTGTCCGCCCGGTTCAGGATGTCGATGTTCAGGATGTCCAGATTTTCGGAGTAGGTGGGATGGATGGTCCAGGAATAGCTGTTGCGTACCTTGACACCATGCAGGACCACATTTTTGGCTTTGCTGGTAAAGAACAGCCGGGGGCGCCAGGCGCCGCGGCGCACACGGACGTTGTCGTACCAGTCGCCGGCGTCGGCGTTGGCGTCAATGGTGCCTTCGCCGGTAATGACCACATTTTGGACATTGATCACGTTGATCAGGCCGGCAAAGCAGTCCAGGGGGTTGCCTTCCCAGCTGCCCAGATACTGTTCGTGCACCTCATCGCAGCAAGGCAGAACCCCCGGCAAGATGGGGTACTGGCTGCGATCGGTGCCGCCCAGCAGGGTGCAGCCTTTTTCCAGATACAGGGTGATGTCACTGCGCAGAAACAGGCTTTGGGTGCGGTAGGTGCCGGCGGGTACGTACACCGTGCCGCCCGGCGGGCAGGTGGCGATGGCGGCCTGCAGTTTGGCGGTGTCATCGGTCACGCCGTCGCCGGCCAGTCCATAGCGGGATGCATCCACAAAAGCGGTTTCCGTCTCAGTGTGGAAAGTGAGGAGAGCCGTTTCGGAATCGCCCTGCACGGAAACGGTGTATTCGCGGCCGGGTTCCAGTGCATACAGGGAGAAAACATTCGTTTTGCAATCTTGCAGCACGGCCTGCCCGTTGAGCAGCACCGTGTAGGGGGCGGGAGAGTAATAGCAACTTTTGTTGCTAATCTCAAATACGGCGCTGCGTGTCATGGCGCGAAGAAGCTTGATCTGCATAAGGGACCTCCCGATTGAAAAATGATTTGCAAAGCAGCAAAAATTGTGCTATTGTTTAGAAAACGACAAAAATGAACCGCAGTTTTGCAGCGGGAATAAGGAGAGAAGTGATCTTGGTGCGCGAATATACCTATTCTCCCCATGTGGACTTTTTCATTGAGTACGTCGGGTATGAAACCAATTATGAAATGTCCACGTTCCACACCCATCACAAATATGAAATCTATTATGAGGTGGAAGGAACCCGCCGTTATTTCATTGAGGATGCTGCCTACATTGTCAATGCCGGCAGCGTGATCATGATCGGCGAAAACCAGATCCATAAGACCGGCTCGGTGGGGGATGGCCCCTCCAGCCGGATCGTCTGTAACTTCAGTGCGGAATATCTGCAGGAAATTGTGGATGCCTTTCCCGAACTGGACTTCTTTACCTTCCTCGGTCAGGAAGAAAACCATCTGTTAAGCAACATAACGGTCAAGCAGCAGAACTATGTATACTCGGTTTTGCAGCAGATGATTGCCATTCAGGGCGAAGAGCCGGAAAGCCATGCCGCACGAAAAATGCTGTTGGCAACCCTGCTTCTGCAGTTGCAGAAAATGTGCGAAACCCAGAAGGAACTGGGCGGTGACAACGGCCGTGTGACCAACCGCATTGTGGACCAGATTCAAAGTTACATCGCCGAACATTACGCCGAGAAGCTGACCCTGACCGGGATCGCCAGTCAGTTTTATATCAGCCCGTACTATCTCAGTCGTCTGTTCAAGAAGACCATCAATCTGAGCCTGATTGAATACATCAACGGTGTGCGCATCAAGGCTGCGCAGAGTCTGATCGAAAAGACCAACGACAGCATTTCCACCGTGGCGGAAAAAGCGGGGTTTATGACCAGCGCCCATTTCCGGCGGGTGTTCAAGGATGCCACCGGCCTTTCTCCTCAGCAGTACCGTCAGTATTTCAAACGTATGAATAAAGGTAACTGAATTTTCTGCCGTCCGCCGCGCCTTTTTTGGTGCGGCGGTTTTGTATGCTCAGCGCCGAAAAGGCGCAGGATATTCTAAAACGAACTGCCCCGTACCCCTTTGTTTCAAGCGGTACGGGGCAGCTTGCATCCTATCGGATAACTACCGGGTTACTGTAAAGTTTAGCCCTTGACGCTGCCGGCGGCAATGCCGTCGATGAAGGCGTCCTGCGCAGCAAAGAAGACAATCAGCTGCGGAATGATGGAAATCAGGGACAGAGCCAGAATACGGTTCCAGTTGAAACCGGTGTCGCCGTCCATGGACAGCTTGACGAAGATGGACATGGGGTACTTGGTGGGGGTGGTCACGTAAAGCAGGGGACCCATAAAGTCGTTGCAGCTCCACATGAACTGGAACAGGCCGCAGGCTACCAGAGAGGGGGAGAGCATGGGGCAGATGATCTTGTACAGAATCTTCACGGGGCCGCAGCCGTCAATGGAAGCGGCTTCGTCCAGGTCGTGGGGGATGCTGCGCATGAACTGCACCAGCTGGTACACGAAATAGGTCTCGGTGGCGAACAGGGTGGGCACCCACAGGGGCAGATACAGAGGGCTGTTGATCCAGCCGAAGGTGTTGTACATCAGGTACTGGGGCACGTTCAGCACAACCTGGGGCAGGAACAGGGTGGAAATCATGATGGAGAACAGAACATCCCGGCCCTTGAATTTGAAGCGGCTGAAACCGTACGCGGCGATCACAGAGGAAATCACAGTAAAGATGACCTTGGGAATCACGTAGCTGTAGGTGTTCAGGAAGGCGCGCCAGATGTTGATGTCGCCGCCATAGTTCTGGGTCACGGCAGCAATGTAGCCGTCCAGAGTGGGGTTGGTGGGAATAAAGCCGATGCTGGTAAAGATTTCCGCGTTGCTCTTGAAAGTGGCGCCGATCATCCACAACAGGGGATAGATCATCACAAAGCCGACCACGATCAGGACAAAATACTGGAAGAATCTGGCAATCTTATGCCGGGTTTCAAGTTTCATAGGTGTCATTTTCGATTCCTCCCTCGTCCTTAGTCAGCGTAGTAGACCCAGTGCTTCTGGCTGCTGAAGGCAATCACGGTCAGCACCATGACGATCACGAACATGACCCAGGCCAGGGCGCAGGCCATGCCCATCTCGTTTTCCTTGAAGGCGTAGTTGTACACCAGCAGGGCAACCAGGGTGGTGGAGTTCCGGGGACCGCCGCCCGTGATGATGTACGGGCCGTTGAATTCCTGGAACGCCTGGGCAATCTGGGTGACCAGGTTATAGAAGATAACCGGGGTGATCATGGGAACGGTGATGGAGAAGAACTGGCGAGTCTTGGAAGCACCGTCAATGGTGGCGGCCTCATACAGATCCACCGAAACGCCCTTCAATGCAGCCAGGAACAGCACCATGGCGGAACCGAACTGCCACACACGCAGCAGGCAGATGATGAACAGCGCCCAGGTGCGGTCGGCCAGCCAGTCGGGGCCCTGAATGCCGAAGAAAGACAGCAGGGTGTTGATGACACCGGTGTCGCGGAACAGGGCGCGCCACAGCACGGCGATGGCAACAGAGCCGCCCAGGATGGACGGAATATAGTACACGGTACGGAACAGGTTCACGAACTTGATCTTGAAGTTCAGAATGTACGCGATGAACAGAGCAAAGACCAGCTTCAGGGGAACGGTGATGAAAGCGTACTTGAAGGTGATCAGCAGTGCCGTACGGGTTTCTTTCTCGGTAAAGATATCGATGTAGTTCATGATTCCGTATTCACGGATGCCCTTGAAGAAGTTCATATCCGTGAAGCTGTAGTACAGCGAGCTGGCGAAGGGATAGAACTTGAAGATCAAGAAGCCCAGAATCCAGGGAATCAGGAAGAACAAGCCGGTGTTTTGGTCGCACCATTTTTTGAACGGCGAACGTCTGACAGATGCAGAAGCGGTGCTCATTCAAATGCCTCCTTTGCGAAATGATGTTTGCGGGACGCAGCCCCAATGTCCTTGGCGGTTCAAAGACCGCAGTGTTCATGATTTGTTCAGAACTGAAGTACCAGCAAGAGCGCCGGCCCCCGTTTGGTTCGTATCAAATCGTGGGGGCCGGCGCAAGCTGGCTTACAGATTTAGATGGCGGGATCAGCCCTTGGCTGCATCCTCCAGCGCTTCGGTCACGCCGTCGTACAGATCGGTGGCAGCCTCGGTGGAATCAGCGTACTCACCGTAGCTGTAGCCGCCGAACACGTCGGTGTAAACGCCGCCCGGGTTGGCCTTCAGATCGTTGCTTTCGTAGGTCGGATCCAGCTGGAAGTCCACAAACGCCATGACCTTGGTGTTGGCTTCCAGAACCAGCTCGTCCACAGCACCGGCAGCCTCGGCCGCAGCCAGACCGGAAGCGGAGTTGGGAATGCCGCACTCGGAACCCATAATGCTGGCGCCGTCGCCGTTCAGCAGGAAGTTGATCAGCTTGGCAGCCGCTTCCTTATCCTGGCAGGTCTCGGTGATGGCCAGACCCATGGAAACCTTGGAGAAACCGCCGTTGGCCTTGTCGCCGAACTTGATCTCGTTGCCGACGGTGAAGCCGGAAGGATCAGCCAGGGAACCCTGGTACTTGGTGGCGGAAGAATCCCATTCGAAGATGCCGGCGTACATGCCGTTGATCCACTGTTCGCTCTTATCGATGGAGTTGTTGCCGTCGATGCCGGCTGCATTCATGGTCTGCAGGCTGGGGATGACGTGGTTGTCTTCCAGGCTCTGGATGAAGTCGATGCCGGTGGCAATCTCCTCCACGGTGTACTGCAGGGTGTTGTCCTCAACCCAGGGCTTGCCGTAGGTGCTTTCCAGGTAGAAGGTCATCAGCAGCATGCGGTCGTATTCGCCCAGGGCCAGGGGATAGTAGTCATCGCCCAGGTTGGTCTTGAAGGCTTCGCCTGCCGCGTACAGGTCGTCCAGAGTGGAGGGAACTTCCTCAATGCCGGCCTGCTTGAAGGTGTTCATGTTCCAGTAGAAGATACGGCCGGTCATGGAGACGGGCAGGGCCTGCAGTTTGCCGGCCACGGTGCAGGCATCCAGGGTGCTCTGCGGGAACTGGGACAGATCAATGATGTCGGAGTACTCGTTCAGGTCGACGAACTTGCTGCCGTCGCCGCTGTACTGGCTCAGCCAGTTCCAGTTGACCTGCATGACGTCCTCGGCGTTGTCGGAGTACAGAGCGGCGGAAGTCTGGTCTTCCCAGCCGGACCAGGCACCGTAGTGGGTGCTGACCTGAATGCCGGTCTCTTCAGTGAAAGCGGCCAGCGCGTTCTGGTAAGCGGTGTGACGGCTGTCACCGCCCCACCAGCTGATCGACAGATCGCCGGAACCGGAGCCGGAATCGGAAGCGGTGGTGGCGGAAGTTTCGCCGGTGGCGGATTCGGAAGCGGCACCGGACGAAGAAGAACCGGAGCTGCCGCAGCCCGCAAGCAGACCAACGCTCATCACGCCGGCCAGTGCAAGTGCAATCGCCTTTTTCATTGTTTTGTCCTCCTAACAAATAGAATTCACAATACAGGTGCGGATAACACCGCGACCTGCCCAACGCTATTATCATAGCAAAACTTTGAAGACAAAAAAATACTTGATTCTGTTCGGCCACATTAAAAACGCGCAATTATTGTCTATGTTTACAATTCAAAATTGATGCTGCTGTCAAATTTAACGATTAAATAGCGGCAACATTGTACAAAATGACGAGTTGCAATTGCCATGAAAAAAGTGAAACAAAATGGTAACAAAACGATATATACAAAATAAATCAACAAAAAGCCTGTCTAATATACGAAATGTTGCAACAAATGCCAAAAATGCACATCATATGCGGAAACGCAAAATTGTTGCGGATGTGGTTTGCTGCGTGCAAAAAATGCGCATCCTGTCAGATTGCCCTGCACAAAAAAGGTGCGTCATGAACAAAAAAGCCTCCGGTGTGCATATTCTGCACGCCGGAGGCGGGAAAAATACGGTTGTTTCAAAAGCGGTTCAGCCGCGGGTTCTGCGCAGAAAGGCCCGGTACTCCCGGTACCAGCACTGGGGACACAGGCTTTCGTACTCTACGTTGTCCACCGTGTCAATGGCGACCTGCGCGCCTTCAAACACGAACTCGCCGTTGACCTTGCGGCCATTGCACATGGCCTTGCGTCCGCAGGCGCAGATGGTTTTCATCTCCTCAATGGAGTGGGCCAGTTCCAAAAGGCGGGTAGAGCCGGGGAACCCACGAAGCATGAAATCGGCCCGCAGCCCGTAGCAGATTACCGGAATTCCCAGGTCCACCGTGACCAGAAACAGCTGTTCCGCCTGGGCAGGGGTGAAGAACTGGCTTTCGTCGCACAGCACGCAGGCAGGCCTGCCATGGGCTTCGGCATCCGCGCGCACCTCCTCCAGAATGTTCATTTCCGGGGTGACAAGTTTGTCCACTTTACAGCTTACGCCGAGCCGGGAAACGATGTGATCCCCGCCTTTTGTGTCGATGCTGGCTTTCAGGATCAGCACCCGCATGCCGCGTTCCTTGTAGTTGAAGGCCACCTGCAAAAGGGCCGTGGTTTTGCCGCTGTTCATGGCGCCGTAGCGAAAATACAGTTTTGCCATTGTACCATTCTCCGTTGGGGCAGCCGCCCGGCTTTTGCGCCGAACAAAGGCGCGGCGTGAAGGCCGCGCCCGTTGCTCCCGTATTGTTTTTTTGTTTTATTCTTCCCGGTTACGCAGCCGGTAACCCAGGCTCATCAGGCTGTCGCCCAGATGTACGTTCTCCACGGTCACATTGGGATATTCCACCGAGAGATCATAGTGGCTGAAATTCCAGAATCCCTGAATTCCCAGCCGGACCAATTCGCCGGAAAGTTCGGTGGCACTTTGCCGGGGAACGCACAGCACCGCCACCACGGGTTTGTGCTCGGCACAGAAAGATTCCAGCTCATCCAGCGCGTGGATGGGCACACCGGCCATCTCCTTGCCGATCAGGTCGGGGTTGATGTCAAACACGGCCAGCAGACGATAGCCGTTGGTATCCCGGGAGATGAAGCTGGATACGGCTGTGCCCAGACGTCCGGCGCCGATGAGGATGGTGGGCAGCAGTTCGCCGTCGCCAAACAACAGCTTGCTGATCTCCGATAACAGTACATCCACCTTATACCCGATGCCCTGCTGTCCGAATCCGCCGAAACAATTGAAATCCTGCCGCACCTGGCTGGCGGTGGTCCCCATCATACGCGCCAGTTCGCTGGATGAAATTTTGTCCCGGCCCTCCGCCGCCAGGTTGTTCAGATAGCGGTAGTATTTGGGCAACCGCTTGATCACCGGCAGGGAGGCCTTGTTCTGTGTGGCCACTGTCGTACGCCCCCTCAAATTCTTGGCACTGCTCCGTGCCCTGTCAAAACTATATAAAAAGTATAATGGATTTCCCTAAGATTGTCAAATTTTTATCTAACAGGCACAAAACAATAGGCCGTGTATCGTGAATAAAAAATATTTTGCCGGTTCTCCGGCCATACTGAAAAGGGAGCAAATCCCAGGAAAGGGGACATCTTTTTGAAAAATCAAACGGAGCGCGCGCCCGAGCTGGCGGACCAGGCCCGGCTGAAACACGACCTGATCACCGAGGAAGGCATTATCGAAGCCACCCGGGGCCGCCATGCCATCCACTGCCTGACGGTCATCGGCACCATCGAAGGGCACACCCTGGCGCCGGATAACCAGAAAACCACCAAGTACGAACATGTGATCCCGCTGCTGGTGGATATCCAGGAAGACCCTTCCATTGAAGGTCTGCTGGTGATCCTGAACACGGTGGGCGGCGATGTGGAGGCCGGGCTGGCCCTGGCCGAACTGATTGCGGGGGTCAGCAAACCCAGCGCCACCCTGGTGTTGGGCGGGGGACACTCCATCGGCATTCCGCTGGCAGTTTCGGCGCGGCACAGCTTTATCGTGCCTACCGCCACCATGACGGTGCATCCGGTGCGGCATTCCGGCATGGTGCTGGGGGTGCCCCAGACCCTGCGCTATTTTGAGCAGATGCAGGAGCGCATCGTAGGATTCGTGGCAGGGCACTCCGCCATATCGGCCAAGCGGTTCACCCAGCTGATGCACAACACCGGGGAACTGGTCATGGACATGGGCACGGTGCTCAACGGGCAGCAGGCGGTGGAAGAAGGGCTCATCGACTCTCTGGGCGGGTTGGACGACGCGCTGCGCTACCTTTATAAGGAGATAGAGCAGGGCCGCAGCGGGGCTTCCGGGCATGGAAAAGGCAAATCGTAAAATATCTTCCAGGGGTTTTCAACCGTCGGTTTTCGTGCTAAAATAGCCTATATGCTATAAGGGGCAGTTTGCCCCATTACATAATTTACCGGGCGCCGGCAGGGAACAGCGGCGCCATGGGCCGGTTGCGGCCCTGTCACAACACAGAATCTACATAGAGGAGTATGATAAGATGGCAAGTTCAAGGTCCGGCAAATCGACCTATCGTTCGTCCTCGTCTTCCCGTTCATCCGGTTCATCCAAAAGCAAGAGCAGCAAAAGCAGCAAGGGGCGGTCGTCTTCGTCCTCGTCTTCCCGCAAACAGCCTTCGCGCCGGGCCCAGCGCCGGGCCGAAACTCAGTATCTGGGCAGAAGTGTGCTTTTGGCCGGGCTCGGCCTGCTGGTAATCGCATTGGTGCTGGTGCGCGGCCAGGCGTTCTGGCTGCAGATGCGCAATGCCCTGTTCGGCACCTTCGGCATCATGACCTATATTCTCGGCCCGTTTTTACTGTATCTGGCCTATCTGGTGGCATCCGGGTATCGCGTGGGTGTTTTTGTGGCCAAGATGGTCCTGATGGGGGTAGTGGGCGCCAGCTTCCCGGTGGTGTTCTCCAAGTTCGCGGTACACGAATCCACCGCCTGGGATATCATCAAGATGCTGTTCAACTGGGGGCATACCCGGTTCTGGTCCGGCGGTGTGCTGGGCGGGGCCGGTGCTCTGCTGCTGGTTCTCTTCGGCCGCCCCGGCGCCAACATCGTCATGTTGCTGCTGTTCGCCATGGGACTGATGGTCTTCTTTGCCCTGACCCCGGCGGATGTGGTACGGTTCGTCTCCCAGACCATGCAGAAGTATGAGGACAGCCAGGCCGCCCGCCGTGCCGAGGCCACTGCCTACGACACCCCGCTGTTCGGCCAGTCGCCCGAGGAGGAACCCATCGAAAACCTGACCGGCACGTTGCCTCGTCAGCCCCAGCCGGCCCAGCATCCGGCCTTCGATGTGGAACCCTACCTGGAGCAGGAAGAAAAGGCCCGCAAGAATGCGGCGGCCCCGGCGGCTGCGACCCCCCAGCCTGCCGCCAAAGCGCAGCCTGTGGCGCCGCAGACGGCCTATCGCCCCGACTTTGATGTGGACCTGGGTCCCGATGCCTCCACCCGTGCCCTGGAAAATGCGGTCAGCCATGATCCGCTGCAAAAGGTGGAGATCGGTCCCGGCGGCACCTTCGGTCTGGACCCGCTGGAACAGTTGGGACGCAAGAAAAAGGCGTCGCCCGCTCCTGAGCCGGTGCATCAGCCGGAACCGGAAGAGGACTTTGAACTTCGCCTGGAACCCCAGCCGGAAGAGGAGCCCGAAGTGGTGCAGGCCAGCGAGAGCGAGCTGGACGCCCTGATCAACCGCGCCATGAATACGGTGCCGCCGCAGCAGCCTGCGGTGCGGCAGGATGTTTCCTCCGAAGTGCATCTGGATCTGCCTGCCCAGGAGGAGGGCTTTGCCACCACCTTGGACCTTTCCCAGATGGCGCAGCCGCAGCCTGCGGCGCCGCAGCCGGCTGTGGCACAGACTGCCCCGGCAACGGCCATTCCCACCCTGGGCGGTAACTTTGACGAAGAGGACGACGAGATGATCGACCCGGCGGCCGCCGCCTGGAACGCGGGCATTCCGGTGTCCGATCTGCTCAGCGGCCGAGCCGCCGCACCGGCGCCGGCGCCCGCGAGACCTTCTGCGTCCGGCGCACCCCTGCCTGCCAACCAGCCCGCGCCAGCCGGACGCCTGCGGGTCAGCGCGGAGGTGGGCAACTCCGCATCGGCCCCCATCTCCAGTCCCGTGCCCATCACCCAGACCCCGGAAGCCAAGGCCCTGGCCATGGTGCAGAAGGAACATCAGCCCTACTGCTATCCTTCCTTGAACCTGTTCAACGCTAACCGCCCCGAGGACGAGAGCGGTGCGGTGCGGGAGATGAAGCGCAACGCCGATATTCTGGTCAATACCCTGGACAGCTTCGGGGTCAAGACCAAGATCCTGGACATCTGCCGCGGCCCGTCGGTAACCCGGTATGAGCTGCAGCCCCAGGCGGGCATCAAGGTCAGCCGGATCACCAGCCTGGCCGATGATATTGCCCTGAACCTGGCCACCGCCGGCGTGCGGATCGAGGCCCCCATCCCCGGCAAACCCGCCGTGGGTATCGAGGTGCCCAACAAGATCCGTTCCACCGTCAACATCCGCAGCGTGTTTGAGGCTCAGAGCTATATCAATATGCGCAGCCCCCTGACCATGGCCCTGGGCAAGGACATTGCCGGCCAGGCCCAGGTGGCGGACCTGTGCAAGATGCCCCACCTGCTCATTGCCGGCTCCACCGGCAGCGGCAAGTCGGTGTGCGTCAACTCCATCATCATCAGCTTCCTGTTCCGATCCGGGCCGGAGGATGTCAAGCTCATCCTCATCGACCCCAAGGTGGTGGAACTGGCGGAATACAACGGCATTCCCCACCTGCTCATGCCGGTGGTCACCGAACCCCGCAAAGCGGCCGGTGCCCTGGGAGCCTCGGTGGCGGAGATGGAACGCCGCTACAAGCTCTTTGCCGAAAACAACGTCCGTGACATCAAGAGCTACAACAAACTGGCCAAGCAGAACCCCGGCATGGAACATCTGCCCTATATCGCCATTGTGATCGACGAGCTGGCCGACCTGATGATGGTGGCCGGCAAGGAAGTGGAAGATTATATCTGCCGCATCGCCCAGAAGGCCCGTGCCGCGGGCATCCACCTGATCGTGGCCACCCAGCGTCCCAGCGTGGACGTCATCACCGGTCTGATCAAGGCCAACATCCCCAGCCGGATCGCCTTTGCGGTGTCCAGCCAGATCGACTCCCGCACCATTCTGGACTCCGGCGGCGCCGAAAAGCTGCTGGGCAACGGTGATATGCTATTCCTGCCGGTGGGTGCGGCCAAGCCCGTGCGTGTGCAGGGCACCTATGTCACCGACGAGGAGATCAGCGCGGTGCTGAACTTCATCAAGTCCACCAGCTCCGAACAGTACGACGAAGAGATGATCGCCGAGATGGAACGCCGTGCCGTGGCCGAAAAGGGCGGCAAGGGCGGTGACAGCGAGGACGGCGACAACACCCGTGACCCCATGTTCGAACAGGCAGTGGAATGTGTGATCGAAGCCGGCCAGGCATCCACCAGTCTTTTGCAGCGCCGCTGCAAGCTGGGCTATGCCCGCGCTGCCCGCATCATGGACCAGATGGAGCAGGAAGGGGTCATCGGCCCCTATGAGGGTGCCAAGCCCCGCGCCGTTCTGGTAACCCAGGCCCAGTGGCAGGAGCGCAAGCTCTCTGCCGGGTACGATGGCTAAGCGGGGCGGCAACGGTCCGGTCCCGGAACTGTCCACCCGCACGGTGGTGCTGGGGGTGATCTGCGCCGTGTTGCTGGCGGTGGGATCCTGGGCCATCGATACCTATGGTGGCCAGGGGATTCTGCCCGACTGGTCGGAGCTGTACGAAAGCTTCGGCCTGGAAAGTCCTGCGCCGGACCTGCAGACCCCGCAGGAGGGACAGGCGACCGTGACCTTTCTGGATGTGGGGCAGGGGGATTCCGTGCTCATTTCTTCCGGCGGGGAATATTGCCTTATCGACGCCGGTACCCAGCAAAGTGCCGATACCCTGGTGGAAGATCTGTGGGCCGGCGGGGTGCAGACCCTGGACCTGGTGGTCATGACCCATCCCCACGCCGACCACATCGGCGGTATGGAGGATGTGCTGGAAAATTTTGAGGTGGAAACCCTGCTTTTGCCGGATCTTTCTGCCTCCGATACCGAAAGCGGCCTGTTGGGCCGTGTGCTGCAGGCCGCCGAGAAAACCGGCACGCCCTGCGTGCAGGCGGAGCTTGGCTGGCAGCAGACAGTGGGGGAGGGAACCCTCACGGTGCTGTACACCGGCCTGATGCCCGACGACAAGGAAGATGTAAATCTCAACGATACCTCTCTGTGCCTTCGGTATGAGCTGGGCCAGTTTTCCTATCTGTGCACCGGGGACGCCGAGGCCGACGCGGAGGAAGAACTGATTCTCACCAGCGGCGGCAGCCTGTCGTCCACCCTGTTCAAGGCAGGCCACCACGGGTCCAGCACCTCCAACACCCAGTCACTGCTGTCCCTGGTGCGGCCGCAGGTGGCGGTGGTCAGCTGCGGGCTGGACAATGAATACGGCCATCCCCACGCCGAAGTCATGGACCGTTTTGCCCAAAACGGCATTACCGTCTACCGCACCGACGAACAAGGCACCGTCACGGTGACCGGTCAGGCCGACGGCAGCTGGCGGGTACAGACTTCGTCCGTCCAGACCGAGGAACCGCTGGCCCCGGCCGCCTGATTTGTATATGTTATCCCGGTCCTGCCCGCCTGTTTTCGGCGGGCGGGCCGTATTTTCGCCATACAGGCCAAAGGAGAAGAAACATGCTCATTTCGCAGATGTTCAAGCGCAAACCCTGTGTGTTTTCCATCGAATGCTTCCCGCCCAAAGAGACCGTGCGCTTTGAGCGCATGAAGGATGCCCTGCGCACCATGGAAACGCTGCATCCCGATTTTATCAGCGTTACTTACGGCGCCGGCGGTTCCGCCGGCGGAGTCTCCACCGTAGAGGTGGCCCGCTTTCTGAAAAATGAACTGGGGGTGGAACCCCTGGCCCATATCCTGTGCATGGGCAGCGACCGCGCCAAGGCAGCGGCTTTGCTGGAGGAGTTGGATGAAGCCGGCGTGCGCAATGTGCTGACCCTGCGGGGAGACCGCACCCCCGCCCGGCCCGAAAGCCCGGATTTCCACCACGCCAGCGACCTGGCTGCCTTTGTGTGGCAGACCAAGCCGGAATTTGACATCCACGCCGCCTGCTATCCCGAAGGCCATCCCGAAGCCCCCAGCCTGGCCGCTGACGTGGAAAACCTGCGTCACAAGCAGGAGGCGGGTGCCTCTCATCTGCTGACCCAGCTGTTCTTTGACAACGGCAAATTCTACCGTTTCCTGAACCTGGCCCGCCGCGCCGGCATCACCCTGCCGGTGTCCGCCGGTGTCATGCCCATCGTGCGCCGCTCCCAGATCGAGCGCACCGTGGCCCTGTCCAGTGCTAGCCTGCCCTCCGCCTTCACCCGCATGATCTCCCGCTGGCAGGACGATCCCGAATCCTTGCGCAAGGCGGGCATCGAGTATGCCGTCAACCAGATGCGGGACCTGATCGAGGGCGGCGCCGACGGCGTGCATCTGTATGCCATGAACGACCCCGAAGTGGCCGTGGCCGTGTACGAAGGAATCCGCGACCTGCTGTAAGAGGGCAGCGTAAAACAACTACCATGGAACTTGCCTACCATGCGGCGGACCGCCGCACCGTGCTGCGGTATCTGGGGGCGGCGGGCTGGACGCCCGACCAGGCCACTACCGAACTGCTGGACACCGCCGAAGCCAAACTGCGCCAGGCCGCCACGCCCCGGGGGATCTGGCGGGCGCTGCCCCCGGCGGCATTGGACCTGACCGATGCGGGCACGGACCTGGCCCGGCACCTGCAGGGATGCAGCGGCCTGGTTCTCATGGCCGTCACCCTGGGCAGTGGGGCGGATGCCTTGATTCGCCGCCTGGAACTGTCGGATATTGCCCTGGGTGCGGCGACGGACGCCACCGCCTCCGCCGTGATGGACGGACTGTGCGACGATGTGGAAGCCGAAGCCCGTCGCTGGGCCCGGGAGCAGGGGCTGTTTCTGACCGGGCGGTATTCGCCGGGCTACGGCGACTGTCCGCTGACTCTGCAGCATGATCTGTGCCTGGCACTGGATACGGTGCGGGGGCTGGGACTGGCCGTGACACCCCAGCATCTGCTCACGCCGCGCAAGAGCGTGACCGCCATCCTGGGCACCGCTGATCACCCGGTCACCGGGGCCCGGGCCGGATGCGGCCACTGCCTGCTGCGGGAAACCTGCGCTTACCGAAAGAGGGGGATGACCTGTGACGATTGAGGAAATTTTTGCCCGCCGCCGTTTTGTCTTTCTGGACGGCGGCCTTGGCACCCAACTGCAGAAACGGGGGCTGCAGCCCGGCCAGAAGCCGGAGCTGGCGGCCTTCCTGATGCCCGATACCCTGGAGGCCATCCACCGGGAATATGCCGCTGCCGGGGCCGACATCTTGTACGCCAACACCTTCGGCGCCAATGAGCAGAAACTGACCGGTACCGGCTATACCGCCGCCCAGACCATTGAGGCTTCCATTGCCTGCGCCCGCCGTGCCGCCCAGCCTTACGGGGCCCTGGTGGCACTGGACATCGGGCCTTTGGGGGAACTGCTGGCTCCCACCGGCACCCTGTCCTTTGAGGATGCCTGTGCCCGTTTTGCCGAAATTGTGCGGGCGGGTGTGCAGGCCGGCGCGGACCTCATTGTCATCGAGACCATGACCGACCTGTACGAGCTGAAAGCTGCCGTTTTGGCCGCCAGGGAGAACAGCACCCTGCCGGTACTGGCATCCATGAGCTTTGAAAGCAGGGGCCGTACCTTCACCGGCTGCACGGTGGAAAGCTTCGGCATCACCGCGGCGGGTCTGGGCGTGGATGCCGTGGGCATCAACTGTTCTCTGGGCCCTGATGAGATTCTGCCCTTTGCCAAGCGGCTGTGCCGGGTGGTGCCCGCCGGTATGCCGGTGTTCGTCAAGCCCAATGCGGGCCTGCCCAACCCCGACGGCAGCTACGATCTGACCGCCGACGGGTTTGTGGAACAGATGATGCCTTACGCGGCGGCCGGCATCTCGATGGTGGGCGGCTGCTGCGGCACCACCCCCGAATATATTCAGAAACTGCGGGCGGCCTTTGCGGAGCTGACCCCGGCCCAGAAGGTACCGGTGCGCCGCAGCCGCCTGTGCACCCCTGTGCGCTGCGTGGAGGTGGAAGGCATCACGGTGGTGGGCGAGCGCATCAACCCCACCGGCAAAAAGCGGCTGCAGCAGGCTTTGCGGGAAGGGGACAGCGGCTATGCCTGCGCCCAGGCCGTGGCCCAGGCGGAAGCCGGGGCCCAGGTGCTGGATGTGAACGCCGGGCTGCCTGGCATCGATGAAGCCGCCACCCTGGAAATGCTGGTGCGGGAACTGCAGGCCGTCACCGACCTGCCCCTGCAGCTGGATTCCAACGATCCCGCCGCTTTGGAGCGGGCGCTGCGCATTTATAACGGCAAGCCCATTGTCAACTCGGTCAACGGGGAGGAAAAATCCCTGCGGGCCATTCTGCCCCTGTGCAAAAAGTACGGTGCCGCCGTGGTGGGCCTCTGCCTGGACGAGAACGGTATTCCCAAAACGGCGGAAGGCCGGTTTGCGGTGGCCCAAAAGATTGTGGCCGCCACCGACGCCGCGGGCATCCCCCGGGAAGATGTGTACATCGACTGCCTGACCCTCACCGTCTCCGCCGAGCAAGATTCCGCCGCCGAAACCCTCAAGGCCATGGAGCTGTGCAAGCGGGAACTGGGGGTGCGCACCGTGCTGGGTGTCTCCAACATCAGCTTCGGCCTGCCCTGCCGCGGGTACATGAACACCACCTTCCTGACCCTGGCCATGCAGGCCGGGCTGGATCTGGCCATCATGAACCCCAACACCCCCGAAATGATGGCTGCCGTGCGGGCGTTCCGGGTGCTCACCGGCCAGGATGAGCGCTGCGCCGACTATGTGCAGGCCTACGCCGACCAGCAGATTCAGACGGTGCAGACCTCCAAGAATGCCGGTGCGGAGGCAACTGCGGTTTCCGGCGCCGAGGACCCGCTGGCCGATGCCGTGCGCCGGGGCCTGAAAAGGGAGGCCCGGGCCGCCGCCGAACAGGCGTTGCTGAGCCGGGAACCCCTGGATGTGGTCAACCTTTCCCTGATCCCCGCCCTGGACACGGTGGGGGACGGCTTTGAAAAAGGCACTCTGTTCCTGCCCCAGCTGCTGCAGGCGGCTACGGCGGCACAGGCGGCCTTTGACGTGATCAAGACGGCCATTGCCAACAGCGGCCAGAAGAGCGTCAGCAAGGGCAAGATCGTGCTGGCCACCGTCAAGGGAGATATCCACGACATCGGCAAGAACATCGTGCGGGTGGTGCTGGAAAACTACGGCTACGAAGTCACCGACCTGGGCCGGGATGTGGACCCCATGCGGGTGGTGCAGGCCGTGCGGGAAACCGGCGCGCCGCTGGTGGGGCTTTCAGCTCTGATGACCACCACCGTGCCCAGCATGCAGACCACCATTGAGGAACTGCACAAAGCCGGGCTGCCCTGCAAGGTCATGGTGGGCGGCGCGGTGCTTACCCCGTCCTTCGCCGACCAGATCGGGGCGGATTTCTATGCCAAGGATGCCAAGGCCAGCGCCGACTATGCCAAGCAGCTGTTTGAAGACAAGTAAATCCCCGGACCCAAAATAGGGCAGGGGGACGCGGACCTCTTGCATTCGACGCACAAATCATGTATAATAACAAAAGCGGACAGGGCACTTTGCGCTGTTTTGCATACGGATGTGGGCCCCGTGCGCGGGGACCGCGTGAACCATGTCAGGCGGGGAACCGAGCAGCATTAAGCGTTGGCGCCCCGGTGCTGCGGCAAGCCTGCATCCGTATGCAAAACAGCACAACCGCGGGGCACACCCGCGCGGCCCTGTCCGTTTTGTGTTATGGGCACGGTTGTGCTCTTGTTTTTGTATTTCCGGTTCCGAAAGGCAGGTGTTTGGCGTGTACCGTGCATTGTACCGCAAATGGCGTCCCCAGCGTTTTGCCGACGTGGTGGGCCAGCAAGCCATTGTGACGGCGCTGCAGAACCAGATTGCCGCCGGACGCATCGGCCACGCTTACCTGTTCACCGGCACCCGGGGCACCGGCAAAACCACCTGCGCCAAGATCTTCGCCAAGGCGGTCAACTGCCTGGATACCTCCAGCCCGGACCCCTGCGGCAAATGTGCGGTGTGCAAGGGTGTGGACGACGGCAGCGTGCTGGATATCTCCGAAATCGACGCCGCCTCCAACAACAGCGTGGATGATATCCGCGACCTGCGGGATGAGACCGCCTACCTGCCTGCCATGTGCAAGTACAAGGTCTACATCATCGACGAGGTGCACATGCTGTCCACCTCCGCCTTCAATGCGCTGCTCAAAACCATGGAGGAACCGCCGGAACATGTGATCTTCATTCTGGCCACCACCGAGGTGCAGAAGGTCCCGGCCACCATTTTGTCCCGCTGCCAGCGGTACGACTTCCAGCGCATCACCGCTTCGGACATCGCGGGGCGGCTGCTGTATGTGGCCGAACAGGAGAAAATCGATCTGGCCCCCAACGCGGCGGAACTCATCGGCCGGCTGGCGGATGGCGCCATGCGTGACGCCCTTTCCATTCTGGATACCTGTGCCGGTGTCTCCAACACGGTGGATGAAGAACTGGTCCGCCGTATGGCCGGTGTCACTGACCGGCAGTATCTGTTTGCCATCAGCGATGCCATCGCCAAGGGTGATTCGGTCACCGCGTTGCAGGAGATTGCCCAGCTGCGCCAGCAGTCGGTGGATATGCGCCGCCTGTGCATGGAGCTGGCCGGACATTACCGCAACCTGATGCTGTGTGCCCTGCCCGGGGGCGAAAAGCTGCTTACCGGCACATCGCCGGAAGAGGAAGCCGCCTACGCCGCCCGCAAGGACTTTCCCCAGCGGCAGGCCGTGCGGGCCATCAACGCCTTCGGTTCCGCCCTGGAAAAGATGGCACGCGGCACCGACCAGCGCATCGAGCTGGAACTGGCGGTCTTCTCTCTGACCCAGCCGGAAGCCGCGGTGGCGGTCCAGCCGGTGGCTGCGGCCCAGCCCGCAGCGCCCCAGCCTTTTGCGGCCGCCCAGCCGGCACCGGC
>NZ_JACJJP010000039.1 GCF_016900095.1 Gemmiger formicilis | reverse complement strand
GTGCTGGTGCTGGCGGCGGGCGTCTGGGGGCTGCGGGGGCGTCTGGGCCCGGTGTGGGCGGTGCTGTCCGGGCTGCCCGGCTGGGTGGACGCCCAGCTGGCGGAGCATTTTGTGCCCGGCTACACCGACCGGCTGCGGGCCCTGCGCCGCCGCAACGCCCTGCTGCACGGGGAACTGGCGGCCGCCGCCCCTTTGCAGGCGGAGAACGAGGCCCTGCGCACCCTGCTGGAAAGTCCAACACGGTCGGAAGGCGGCGGCTGGCAGCCGGTGCGGGTGATGGCCCGGGACCTGAACGGCAGCGTGACCCTGGCCGGACAGTTTGCCCCCGGCACCCCGGTGCTGGACGACCAGGGGCGCCTGGCCGGGGTGGTGTGTGAGGCTGACGACACCCGCAGCCGGGTGGACCCGGTGGGCACCGGCCGGGGGGCGGCGGCTGTGCTGGCGGGGGCCTGCTGCGGTGTGGTGCAGCGGGAGGGTGGCAACCTGGTGCTGACCGGTCTGCCGCGGAACTGCGGGTTGCCGGCGGGGGGTGTGGTCTCCACCTCCGACGGCCTGTGGGTAGGCACCCTGGCCCAGGCCCCCACCCCTGACGACACCGGCCTGACCGAATGGGCTCCGCTGCAGGACACTGGCGACACCGGCGGGGCGGTTTTGTTCCTTCCGGCGGGGGATGACGGGGACTGATGTTGCATTTTTGTCCCCTGCTGTGTATAATAGCCGAAGAAAAGGATGGTGGAACCCATGGGCAAACGGCGCAGAAACTCGCCGAGCAAGAAACGCCTGACCGTACTGCTGGTGATCTGCGGGGCGGTCTTTGTGTTGTTTGCGGTGCGGCTGGCCTGGATGCAGTTTGCCATGGCCGATCACTACGCCCAGAAGGTGGCCGAGGCCAGCCAGACCAGCTACCGGGTGGAGCTGCCCGCTGCCCGGGGGGACATTCTGGACCGGAACGGCACCGTGCTGGCTCAGGACCAAACGGTGTACGACCTGAACCTTTGTCTGCCCGCACCGGAAGGCACCGACCTGACCCGGACCATACAGACCCTGCAGGAATATGAATGCTTTGACCCCAGCGGCGAGGATGTGGAAACACAACTCGCCGCCTTTTTTTCTGTGGCCAGCGCCGGGGAACTGACGGTGGCCACCGGGCTGGACGGTGCCCGGGCGGCGGCCCTGTACGCCACCGGCCTGCCCCAGAGCGGGGCGGTGCGGCTGGTGGCCCGGGGCACCCGCAGTTGGCCGGATGGCACTCTTCTGCCCCATGCGCTGGGAGACACCGGGCCCATCACCGCCGAACAGTGGCAGGCGGAGGACTATGCCCTGTCCCGGGCGGGGGTGGCCATGAACGCGGAGATCGGCCAGAGTGGGCTGGAGCAGGTGTACGACGAGCTGCTGCGGGGACAAAGCGGTTCGGTGCGGGTATCGGCGGGGTTTGACGGCACCCGCACCGAGACAGTGGCCAAAACGCCCGAACCCGGGGCTGATCTGGTGCTGACCCTGGACGCCGGGTTGCAGCAAACGGTGCAAAGCGCCTTGCAGGAGCGCATCCGCACCCTGCAGACCACCGCCGGGGCGGGAGCCGGGCGGGAGTGCAACGCCGGCGCCGCCGTGGTGGTGGATGTGACCGACGGCGGGGTACTGGCGGCAGCCAGCTGGCCGGGATACGACCTGAACAGTTGGCGCAGCGACTACGCCGCCCTGGCTGCGGACAGCGGCGCTCCCCTGCTGGACCGGGTGTGTGCCGGGCTGTACGCCCCGGGCTCGGCCTTCAAGCCGGCAGTGGCGGCCAGCGCCCTGGCGGCGGGGGTCATCACGGTGAAGGACACCGTCAACTGCACCGGCCGGTACACCTACTACGCCGGGTATCAGCCCGGCTGCCTGCAGCTGAGCCACAGCGGGCCGGTGAGTCTGCTCACCGCCCTGCAGCACAGCTGCAACATCTACTTTTACGATGTGGGACGCCGGTTGGGGGTGGATGCCTTCTCCGCCACCGCCCAGCTGCTGGGGCTGGGGGCCGACACCGGCGTGGAACTGCCCGCGGCAGCGGGACGGCTGACCTGGACCAGCGACGAAAACTATCAGGACGGTCTGGCTCTGCAGGCGGCCATCGGGCAGGGCAACACCGCCGTGACACCCCTTCAGCTGGCGGCCTATGCCGCTGCCCTGGCCAACGACGGCCGTCGCCCCGCTTTGCATTTTGCGGACCGGGCGGTAGATGCCGACGGAGAAACGCTGTGGCAGTTTGAACCCGCCACCATGGCCGAAGCCCCGGGGGGCGAGGCGGTGTTCGGGCCCATCCGGCAGGGCATGATGCTGATGGCCCAGACTTTGTCCGCCTTGCGGGAAGCCCCGGTCACCCTGGCCTGCAAGACCGGCAGCCCCCAGCGCCCCGAGCGGATGCCGGGAGGCGGATACTACACCAACTCGGTGCTCATCGGGTACTTTCCCGCCGAGGCCCCCCGGTACGCGGTGGCGGTGGTGCTGGAATACGGCGGCGGCGGTGCCAACGCCGCCCCGGTGATGCGGGCCATTGCCGACGCTTTATGCGGGTAAAGACAGCCAAACAAAAAAGCGTGATTTGTACAAAACTCAACGCGCCGTCGTGCAGAAGCGGGACGGCGCGCCGTGATTTTGTGCAAAAATATTGTCCAATTTTTATCAAAAAAACAGTTGTCGGGGGTCTTGTCTTGTGCTAGAATAATAAAGGATAACCCCATGTATGGTCAGATCGTGTCCCATGCGGGGGCGCTCTTCTTTGCATCATTTCCACAAAAACCAACCGGAGGCCCGCTGACGTGAACGCACAAACCATCATGATCTGTTCCGGCAAGGGGGGCACCGGCAAAAGCACCACCTCTGTTCTGCTGGGCGCCGAGCTGGCGCGGCAGGGGCAGCGGGTGCTGCTCATTGAGCTGGATTCCGGATTGCGCAGTGTGGACCTGATTGCCGGTGTGTACGGTAAGACGGTGTATGATATTGAAGATGTGCTGTGCGGCCGCTGTCAGGGCGACAAAGCCATTGTGCCCAGCCCCATCTATCCGGGGCTTTCGGTCATCAGCGCCCCCTATGAGGGCGGCGAAGTCCGCCCCGCGCCCCTGGCCTCCCTGATTCTGGCCATGCGCGGATACTTTGATTTTATCCTGTTTGATACCGCCGCCGGGATGGGGGCCCCTTTTCAGGCAGCGGCCCAGCTGGCGGAGCAGGCGTTGATTGTGCTGACCCCTGACCCCGTGGCTTTGCGCGACGGGCGGATCGTGGCGGATGCCCTGATTGAGAGCGGGCATCCCCAGGACAACGTGCGTTTGGTGATGAACCGGGTGACCCGGCAGAGTTTTGCCAGGGGCGCGCCGGTGTTCGATCTGGACGAATGTATCGACACCGTGGGGGTGCGGCTGCTGGCTGTGATTCCCGAAAGCCGGGAACTGCAGCTGGCCGGAGCCCAGGGCGAGGCTTTGCCCGAAGGTTGTGCCGCCCAGAAAGCCGGGGCCGCCATGGCCGGCCGGATCCTGGGGCGACGGATTCCATTGACGTATACCGGTTGAACCCGTTCAGGGGGTTTGCTTGATCGAGATTTTTATGTTGTTCATCATGCCGCTGGCATGAGGGAAGCGGGGTTTGTTATGACGATTGCATTGGTTGCCCACGACGCCAAGAAGGAACTGATGGTGCAGTTCTGCATTGCGTACCGCAGCATTCTGGCGTCGCACCGGCTGATTGCCACCGGTACCACCGGGCGGCTGGTGTCCGAGGCCACCGGCCTGGAGGTGCAGCGCTTCATGCCCGGCGAGCACGGCGGCGACCAGCAGATTGCCGCCCGCATCGCCTGTGATGAGGTGGACATGCTGCTCTTCTTCCGCGATCCCATCACCGCCAAGCCCGGCGAACCCAACGAGATGAACCTGCTGCGTCTGTGCGACGTGCACAACATTCCGGTGGCCACCAACATCGCCACCGCCGAAGTGCTGATCCACGGCCTGGAACACGGCGACCTGGATTGGCGCACCATCCTGAACCCGTAACCCAAAAGGAAAAATAAGAGAATGGGCCCCCGACCGGCTGACCGGTCGGGGGCCCTTGTTGTATGAATCTGTGCTTTTACAGGCTTTCGATCATGGTTTCCACAATGGCGGTGGCGGTGCGCACGTACTCGGCAATGCTGAAATCCCGTACCACCAGCACTTCGTATCCGTCCTCGTCGGCGTTGTCGCTCATGGCCCGCAGGATCACGCAGGGCACGCCGTTGCGCGCCGCAATCTGGGCCACCGCCGCCCCTTCCATCTCCACACAGTCGGGGTGGCACTTTTCCTCAATCAGGCGCTTGGTCTCGGCGTCGCCCACAAAGGTGTCGCCGGTGGCAATCTTGCCCGCAATGGCCTTGACGCCGCAGCGCTCACAGGCCTGCATGGCGGCATTGACCAGGGTTTCGTCCCCGGGGAACTCCTGCAAAAACGGCGCGCTCTGGCAGATCATGTCGTTCTGGGCGTCGTGGTAGACCACCGTGCGGCCCACGCACACATCCCCGATGCCGATCTTGCTGGTCATATTGCCCGCAATGCCGGAAAAGATGATCTTTTCGGCGCCGTAACGGCCGGCCAGCACCTGGGTGGTAGCGGCGGCGTTGGCCTTGCCCATGCCGGCGCAGCAGACCACCACCTGCTTGCCCGCCAGGCTGCCGCGGTAATACTCCACCCCGGCGTAGGTCTCCTGCTGTACATCGGACAGCTTTTCACACAGCTGCGCCACTTCTTCGGGCATGGCGCCCATAATGCCGATGATCATGGTTCTCTCTCCTTTAATCAGACGTTGAACAGGAACTCGATGATGTCCCCGTCCTGCACCACATAGTCCTTGCCTTCGGTGCGCTGCTTGCCCTTGGCCTTGACGGCGGCATAGTCGAAGTTGTCGGCGGCCAGCTCGTCGTAGCTGATGACCTGGGCGCGGATGAAGCCCCGCTCAAAGTCGGAGTGGATCTTGCCGGCGGCCTGGGGGGCCTTGGTGCCCGCCTTGATGGTCCAGGCGCGACATTCCTTCTTGCCATCGGTGAGGAAGCTGATCAGGCCCAGCAGCTTGTAGCTGGCCTTGATCAGGTTGTCCAGACCGGTGGCTTCAATGCCCATCTCCTGCAGGAAGGCCAGCTTCTCCTCGGGGGTGGAATCGGCGATATCCTCCTCGGTCTTGGCACAGATGGGCATGGCCTGGGCGCCTTCAGCCTCGGCCCGGGCCACCACCAGCGGGTAGTAGGGGTTGGCATCCAGCCCGCCCAGCAGGTCGTCCTCGCCCACGTTGCAGGCGTAGATCACCGGCTTGGCGGACAAAAGACCCAGTTCCTTGCGGGCGGCCAGCTGCGCGGTGTCCTCCTCGTCGAAGGCGAAGGTGCGGGCCGGCTGGCCGGCTTCCAGATGAGCGGCCAGGTCGGCCAGCCAGGCAGCTTCCGCCGCGGCGGCCTTGTTGCCGGTCTTGGCGGCCTTCTGCTGGCGGCCCAGACGGTTGTTGACCATTTCCAGGTCGGACAGGATCAGTTCCAGATCAATGGCGTCGATGTCCCGGATGGGGTCCACACTCTCGGGTTTGTTCACATCCTCCACCACATGGACGATGTTGTCGTCGTCAAAGCAGCGCACCACATGCACCAGGGCGTCGCATTCCCGGATATGCCCCAGGAACTTGTTGCCCAGGCCCGCACCGGAAGCCGCACCCTTGACCAGGCCGGCAATGTCCACGAACTCCACGGTGGCGGGGGTCTTTTTGTCAGTCTTCCAGATCTCGGCCAGCTTGTCCAGCCGCGGGTCCGGCACCGCCACGATGCCGGAGTTGGGCTCGATGGTGCAGAAGGGATAGTTGGCCGCCTGGGCATTGCGGGTGGAGGTGATGGCGTTGAACAAAGTGGACTTGCCCACGTTGGGCAGGCCGACGATACCGAGTTTCATATACAATTCGCTCCTTTGGCGTACTGATGCATTTTATACCAGTGTTTATTATACACGTCCCGGGCCCGGCAGGCAAGGGGCGGGCAGACAAAAAGCGGCGGGGTCTTCCCCGCCGCCTGGCTGGTGCTGTGCGCACCGGACTTTACAGCATCTCCTCGTCCGATTCATCGGCCATGAATTCCCGGCTGCTCACCCGCTTGTTTTCCCGTTCGGTCTCAATCATATTGGACAACTGTTCCTTCACATCGGCCGAATGGGGAATCCACCGGATGTCGAATTCCGGGGTGGATTTGTCCGCCGAGCAGCAGTGGATGGTGCCCAGCCCGAACAGCCGTTCCCACAGCGAACGGCGCAGGGTCACGTCCATAATGCGGTACAGGCGGATTTCCTCCTCCTGGGTGTTCAGGATGCCGCTGCGGATGAGCAGCTTTTCCGGGGTGAGATGATAGGTGGTAAAGGTGAACGGCAGACCGAAGAGAATGCGTTTGCGGTCCTGCCAGACAAAGTTTTGTTCGGCCATGGTGATCTCTCCTTTCCTGCGGGGTGGTTTCTTTGGGTCCAGTATACCATATGCGGGCGCCTTCCGATAGCCCGCCCGCAAAACTTTGCCGGTTCCTTTGCCGAATTGGCGGAAAAAATCGTAGTTTCTTCTTTATTTTTCAACATTTGACCCGTATAATAAAAACAATGATATTTTGGGAGGGTATACCGGAATGGCGAACGAAAAGATTCTGGTCGTGGACGACGACAAAAACATCTGCGAACTGCTGCGGCTGTATCTGGTCAAGGAAGGCTTTGCGGTGACGCTGGCCTACGACGGCAAGACGGCCTTGCAGGAATTTGACAAACTGCACCCCGACATGGTGCTGCTGGACGTGATGATGCCGGATATGGACGGCTGGGAGGTCTGCCGCCGCATCCGCCAGAACCACAAGACGCCCATCATCATGCTGACCGCCAAGGGCGAAACCTACGACAAGGTGCTGGGCCTGGAACTGGGCGCCGACGACTACATCGTCAAGCCCTTTGAGACCAAGGAAGTCACCGCCCGCATCAAGGCGGTGCTGCGCCGCTGCGCCGTGCCCGGCGAGGAGGACAAGGGCGTGTACAGCTTTGACAACCTGCACCTGGACATGAACCGGTACGAGCTGAAGGTCAAGGGCAAGGTGGTGGATGCACCGCCCAAGGAACTGGAACTGCTGGCCTGCCTGGCCGGGCATCCCAACCGGGTATACACCCGGGACCAGCTGCTGGACGAGGTGTGGGGCTTTGAGTATTACGGCGATTCCCGCACCATCGACGTGCATGTGAAGCGTCTGCGGGAAAAGCTGGAAGGGGCTTCCGACCAGTGGTGTCTGAAAACCGTGTGGGGCGTGGGATACAAGTTCGAGGTGAAGGAATAAGTGCATCGCAAAACCATCAGCCGTGAGCTGTTCACCAGCATTGCGATGGTCCTGCTGCTGAGTCTGGCACTGATGTGCGGCATCCAGAGCGCCCTGTCCATCGCCTATTTTTCCAACGAGCGGATGAGCGCTTTGACCAGCGTGCTGGACGGCGCCACCGCCCTGAGCCAACGCTTTGCCGAGCAAGGCAGCGACGTGACCCAGCCCATCACCGACGAAGCGCTGAAAGAGAACATCGAGAGCGGCTTTGAATTGTTTCACACCTCCGCCGATGCGGTCATCTTCATCACCGACCCCACCGGCAAGATCATCCTGCACACCGAAGCCGCCGACCTGACCGGGGAATCCGTATCCCCCGAGGTGCTGGACGTGCTGAACAGCGGGGTGGACTATTACAGTGAAGATACCCTGGACGGGGTGTTCAGCACCAAATATTACACCGCCGGGCGGCTGATCGAAGGTCCCACCACCAACGCCTATCTGTTTGTGGCCACCTCCATGGACGCGCTGCACCAGTATGTGAGCGATCTGCTCAGCATCTTCCTGGTGTCGGCGGTGGGCATCCTGCTGTTTGCCAGCGCTATTTCCATCCTGTTTGCCCGCAAGATCAGCGCCCCCATCGAGCAGATCGGGGAAGCCGCCCGCCAGCTGGGCAGCGGCGACTTCACCGCCCGGGCACCGGTGGACGGTTGTGAGGAGCTGGCCGATTTTGCCACCACCTTCAACAACATGGCGGCCCGGCTGCAGACCATTGACAACGCCCGGGGCCAGTTCATGGGCAACATCGCCCACGAGCTGCGCACCCCCATGACCAGCATCAAGGGCTTTATTGACGGGATGCTGGACGGCACCATCCCCGCCGAGGAGTACAAGCATTATCTGGGCATCGTCTCCCAGGAGACGGGACGTCTGGCCCGGCTGGTGCAGAACATGCTGGACATCACCAAGCTGGAATCCGGCGAATACAAGTTCCAGGCCCGCAACTGCAACATCTGGGACACCATCACCGACGTGGTGCTCTCCGACGAGAAGCGCATCGAGGACGGGCAGATCGACATCCAGGGGCTGGAGCCGGCCCGCCAGCCGGTGTACGCCGACCCCGACCTGATCCACCAGGTGGTGTACAACCTGGTGGACAACGCCATCAAGTTCACCCCGCCCCAGGGCGTGATCCGTTTTTCGGTCAAGCGGGACGGCAACATGGTGGTGGTGGCGGTGGAGAACACCGGCGAAGGCATCTCCCCCGAAGCCCTGCCCTTTGTGTTTGAACGTTTTTACAAGGAGGACCGGTCCCGCGGCCTGAACACCCGGGGCAGCGGTCTGGGCCTGCATATCTGCAAGGTGCTCATCAACCTGTCCGGCGGCCAGATCAAGGCCGAAAGCGAACAGGGCAAGTGGTGCCGGTTCACCTTTACCCTGCCTGTGGGACAGGGGGAATAAGAGGAGGTTTGTATGCGGTATCCCGAAACCGTCGTCCCCCTGCGGGACGGCAGCAGCCTGACCCTGCGCAGCGCCGGGCCCGAGGACGCCGAAGCGGTGCTGGCCTATCTGGAGGCCACCACCGCCGAGACCTCCTATCTTTTGCGGGAACCGGGGGAAAGCAGCTTCACCCCCGAACAGGAACGGCAGTTTTTGCAAAGTCGGGCGGATTCGCCCCGGGACCTGATGCTGCTGGGCTTTTACGAGGGCGAGCTGGTGGGCAGCTGCGCCCTGGCCTCCCTGGGGCCCTTCCGCCGGGTGGCCCACCGGTGTGATGTGTCTATTGCCCTGTACCGGAAATTCTGCGGCAAGGGCATGGGCACCGCCATGATGACCGCCCTGCTGGCCCAGGCCAAAGCCGCCGGGTACGAGCAGGCGGAACTGACGGTTATGGCCGACAACAAACCCGCCATAGCCCTGTATGAGCGGCTGGGCTTTGCGGTCTGCGGCACCCTGCCCCACAACATGAAATACGCCGACGGCAGCTACGCCGACGCCTGCTGGATGGCAAAATCACTGTAACGGTAAAAAAACCGCCCCGGGAATCTCTTCCCGGGGCGGTTTTGTATTTTGTCAGGCACCGGCCAGCGGGGCCAGGAGCACCGCCGCCAGATAGATGAGATACACGGCCAGGCACAGGCCCCCCTGCCAGCGGTACAGCCGCTTTTTGAGCAGGGCGGGCAGCAGCAGGATCAGCCCCAGGGCCACGCAGGCGGGCATATCATACCGGCGGAACTGGGCCCCCACCGGCAGATGTTCCCGGTAGGTCAGGCTGCACAGGGGCAGCACAAAGGTCAGGCTGAGGATGGCGCTGTTCAGCATCTGCATGGGCAGGGCCGCCGGGGGATACACCCGGCAGCGCACTGCGAATTTTTTCCACACCGAGCCGAAGGGATGGTGCAAAACTTCGGCCAGCAGGGGCAGGCTGAACCCGAAGGAGATGAGGGTGGCCGCCCACAAGGCCTGGATGGTGCCGGTGATGTTGGCCAGCACGGTGGCGCTGTACAGCAGCGCCCAGGCCCCCACCGTGAGCAGGGCCGCCCCGAACAGCATGCCGAAGAGGTTTTTCATGCTGTTGGTCAGGTTCATGGCCGGAAACGCCATGGTCTGCATGGCAGGCACGGCGGCGCTGCGGGGCAGGCGCTTTTTGCCCACCCCGATGGGTTCCAGGCCCTCGTCGTAGGCCAGACGGTACTGGTAGAGGATGCTTTCCAGCACAAACAGCACAAACAGGGCCATGAGAAGCCCCGCCCCCGTGTGGGTGAGCACGCCGTCCCCGGCAAAGAGCTCCAGCACCAGGCAGGCGGCCAGCAGGATGCCACATTTGCGGCAGAATTCCCCCCGGTCCACCGTGACCGACCGACGCAGCAGACATAAGGCCAGTACCAGTCCCAGGTCGATGACCGCCCCGGCCAGGGCCACCCCCACCGCCATGGAGGTGATGGACAGCCCCGACGCCAGAAAGGCCAGCACCAGCTGGGGCATGGCCACGCTGAGGGAGGCCACCGTGCCGGACACCACCCACATGGGCAGACCGCACAAGGCGCAGCACCAGGTGGCGCAGCGCCCGGCCAGCCGGCTGCCCACAGCGGTGAACATCAGCCCCACGGCATAGACCCCCAGGGTCACAAGCAGAAACATGCGGCAACGACCTTTCCGGAAAACTACACAGGGCGCAAAGGCCCCTCAAACCAAAAAGCAGCGCCCCTGCGGGCGCTGCCAAAAGCGAACTTAATAGGCGATGCCCCAGACCACCATGGTCTTGGCGGGCTTGCCGCAGACCGGGCAGACATCGGACAGGTGCTCCTGTTCGAAGGGCATGCATCGGCTGGACAGCCCCGCCTGCTCCTTCATGGCTTCCTCGCAGGCCAGATCGCCGCACCACATGGTCTTCACAAAGCCGGTCTTTTCGGCCACCTTGGCCTTGACCTCTTCCATGGTGGTGGCGCTGACGGTACGGGCTTCCCGGTTCTTCAGGGCGCGGTCGTACAGGTCCTTGGCCAGGGCCTTCAGCGCGGCGGGAATGGCGGTCTCCAGGTCCTCGAACTTGACAAACTGCTTCTCGCGGGTGTCGCGGCGGACCAGCACGCACTGGCCCTGCTCGATGTCCCGGGGGCCCACTTCCAGGCGCAGGGGCACGCCCTTCATCTCCCACTGGGCAAACTTCCAGCCGGGAGCCTTGTCGGAATCATCCAGCTTGACGCGGGCATACTTGCCGATGGCCGCAGCCAGTTCCTGGGCCTTCTCGGTGACGCCGGGCTTGTGGGCGGCCACCGGAACGATGACCACCTGCACCGGGGCGATGGCCGGGGGCAGGATCAGACCGTCGTCGTCGCCGTGGGTCATGATGATGGCGCCGATGAGGCGGCTGGAAGCGCCCCAGGAAGTCTGGAAAGGATACTGCAGGGTGTTGTCCCGGCCGGTGAAGGTCACGTCATAGGCGCGGGAGAACTTGTCGCCGAAGTAGTGGCTGGTGCCGCTCTGCAGGGCCTTGCCGTCCTTCATCATGGCTTCGATGGTGTAGGTGGCTTCGGCGCCGGCAAACTTCTCCTTGTCGGTCTTGCGGCCTTTCAGCACCGGGATGCACAGGTCGTTTTCGCAGAAATCAGCATAGCAGTTCAGCTGCTGCTCGGTCTCGGCCTTGGCTTCCTCGGCGGTCTCATGGATGGTGTGGCCTTCCTGCCACCAGAATTCGCGGGTGCGCAGGAACGGACGGGTGGATTTTTCCCACCGGACCACGCTGCACCACTGGTTGTACAGCATGGGCAGGTCACGGTAGCTCTGCAGCACATGGGCAAAGTGGTCGCAGAACATGGTCTCGCTGGTGGGACGCACCGCCAGACGCTCTTCCAGCGGCTCGCTGCCGCCGGTGGTGACCCAGGCCACTTCGGGGGCAAAGCCGTTGACCAGCTCGCCCTCCTTCTTCAGCAGGCTTTCGGGGATCAGCATAGGCATGGCGACGTTCTCGTGGCCGGTGGCCTTGAAACGGCCGTCCAGATTCTTCTGGATGTTCTCCCAGATGGCGTAGCCATAGGGGCGCAGAACCACAAACCCCTTCACGCTGGAATATTCGACCAGTTCGGCCTTGGTGCAGATGTCGGTATACCACTGCGCAAAATCCACTTCCTGCGCGGTGATGGCTTCGACCATCTTTTTCTTATCGTTTGCCATTGCTTTTCCTCACACTTTCTACAATTTTACGGAAGATTACAGACGTTCCTCCACATAGCTGACCACATCGCCCACGGTGTGGAAGTTCTCGATCTCCTCGTCGGGGATCTCCACGCCGAACTCGTCGGACAGGGTGGTGATCATATCAATGACATCCAGGCTGTCGGCGCCGAAATCCTCCACGATGTCGCTGTCGGGAGTGATCTTCTCAGGCTCCACATCCAGCTGGTCAGCCAGATATTCGCGGATGCGTTCAAAAACTTCGGATTCCATTCTAAACTCTCCTTCAATCTATGGTTGCCCACGCTGCGGGCAGAATGCAAGTCTTCATGTAATTTTATATCGTATCCCATGCGGGTTGTCAAGCGCCCGGGCAGTTTTTTGTGGTGTAATGGTTGTACGCCGCCCCCAAAAGCGATATGATAGAAGGAGAGCAACGATACAGGAGGGCCTTTTATGCAACTGGAGTTCACCAAAATGCACGGCTGCGGCAACGATTACATCTATCTGGACTGCCGCGAGACCGGTTTGCCGGAAGAGATCGCGGAATGGAGCCGCAAACTGTCCCGCCGGCATTTTTCCGTCGGGGCGGACGGCATCATCTGCATCTGCCCGCCGGTGCTGGCCGGGGGCGACGCCACCATGCGGATGTTCAACGCCGACGGCAGCGAGGGCCGCATGTGCGGCAACGGGGTGCGCTGCGTGGCGCAGTACCTGTATGAGCACGGCATGGCCAAGGACGTGATCGAGATCGACACCCTGATGGCCGGGCGCAAGACCCTGCGCCGCCTGGGAGACGGCATGTGGCAGGCGGACATGGGACGGTTTGATGCCAACCCGGACGCCTTGCCCGCCGTAGGGCTGGGCGCCGGGCCGCTGGTCCACGCCGACCTGGTGGCCGCCGGCAAGAGCTGGGACGTGGCCTGCGTGAGCATGGGCAACCCCCATTGCGTCATTGTATGGCCGGACGCCGACACCCTGCCCACGGGGTCGGCGCTGGCCGACATCGGCCCTGCCTTTGAGCGGCACCCCGCCTTCCCCGAGGGGACCAACACCGAGTTTGTGTATGTGCGGGACCCCCATCACCTGGTCATGCGGGTGTGGGAGCGGGGCAGCGGCGAGACCCTGGCCTGCGGCACCGGCGCCTGCGCCACCGTGGCGGCCATGGTTCTGCGGGGGATCTGCCCCCGGAACGAGGCCGTCCAGGTGGAACTGCTGGGCGGCACCTTGTCCATCACCATCGACGCCGATGACGCGGTCCAGATGGCCGGCCCTGCCGAGACGGCTTTTGTGGGCCGGGTGGAAGTCTGAGCACATCCCTATATAAAAGGTAACAAAACTGCGGCCCTGCCCGGTACATGCCGGTGCGGGGCCGCAGTTTTTACGATTTGGGAAAGAATCAATGGTGTTCCGCCAGGTCCGCTTCCCGGATGGCGTCGTTTTCTTCCTCGTAGGCGGCGGCGGTCTCATCGTCAATGACGTACACCGTCACCGGAATGACCGCGCTGGTCACCGATTCGTCGTAGGTTTCGTAATACAGGTCGATGAAGGCATGGCCGGCCATCATGGCGGTGCCGGTGTCCGCCGCGTAAGCGTAGCCGTACACAAACCGGCCGTCATCGGAGGTAATGTACAAGAGGGTGCCGTAGGGGATCACCGACGGGTCCACCGCCACGGTGCCGTAGGTCAGCCGCTGTCCGGAGGCGCCCTTGGCTGTCAGCGAAGCGGAATAGCCGGTGGAACGCTGGCCGCGGTAGACGGTGGTCACGCCCTCCACCGGGACGCCGTCCACCACCTCGGGACCGTGGAAGATGGACACCGGGGCGCCTTCGCCGTAACACTTGATCACGGTGGGCTGCATTTCCACCAGGGTTTCCCGGCCCACCTCCGTCGTTTCGGTCAGTTCGCCGTCCACCCAGACTTCCCGCCAGGTGACCTGATCCAGGCCGTCCTGGCCTTCCTCCATCACCGTCTGCTTGTCCTGGTTGCGGTAATACAGGCTGGTCTGGCAATATTCGGTTTCCATGGGAACGGCTTCCTCGGTGGCGTATTCCACATAATCCACACGCTGCAGGGTGACGCTGTCTCCCCGTTCCAGTTCCTCATCCAGGGCGGGCTCCACAATGTCCTGGTCCCGCACCTCGATGCCGGCTTCGGAGAGCAGCTCCCCCACCGTCTCGTCGGTGGCCACCAGGTCGGTGGTGGTGCCGTCCGCAGTCACCGGTACCGTGAAGGCCCGCAGCACGTGGATGCGGTCCCGGCCGTTGCTCTCCACAATTTCCAGCTCGTCCTGGCTGCTGGGGGCGGCCAGGCCGGCCTGGTCCACCAGGGTGTTCACATCGGTGGCACAGGTGACGATCACGCCGCTCTGGCCGTGGGTGTCGCTGATCTCCACAATGCGCAGACTGTCGCTGACCACGGCCAGCGCCGCTCCCAGCGAAACCGCCCCGCACAACAGCACCGCACAGTGGGGGCCGAGGATTTCCAGGCGACGGCGGATATGTTCCCGGGTTTTGACTGATAACATGGTTGCTCCTGCCTTTTTTGGGCTTTGGGCGCCGCAGGGCGGCACACCGGATGTTTACAACTTTTTCGGCGCATAAGGAAAGTGCCGGCCGCGGAGGCCGACACCCTGTGCCGGGGCAAAAATGCCGCGAAAAAAGCGTACGTTCTTGTATTTACCAGGCTGTTACACCTGACAACAGTTCCGGATTATTATACTTCACTTTTGCGGGGTTGTCCATAGCTTCGACAGATTTTTCACCTGGGATCGGGCTTTTGCACAGACTTTGCCCCAAAAATCCGGTGAATTTTGTTCCGCTTCCGCACAAAAAAAGCCGCGGAAGGATCGTTCCTTCCACGGTTTCAGAATTTTTGTTTCAGGTCACCCGGCCCTGCCATGCCGTCGCTGCAGTGCCCGGAAGCCAAGTGCCAGGGTGGTGATTCCCCCGGCAGTTATACATACAATGCTGATCCACTGGGCCGCCGACAGAGGTCCGGCCAGCCCGCGCGCCGCATCGCCGCGGAAACATTCCGTGGCAAAACGCAGGCATCCGTACCCCAGCAGATAGACAGCCAGCCTGCGCCCCGGTTGCCGGTAAAAGGGCAGACAGAGCACCGCACAAAGGACAAAATCCCCAGCGGACTCAAACAGCTGCACCGGCATCAGGGGAATTCCCGAAGGTGCCGCCCCGCCGGCCGGGTAAACCACCCCCAGAATGCTGTCGGTGGGAACGCCATAGCAGCAGCCGGCACAGAAACAGCCGATCCGGCCGATTCCATGCACCAGCGGTACACAAGGCAGATAGACCGTTTCCAGCTGGGAAAAGCGCACCGACCGGGACAGCAGCAGCCCGGCCACACACAGAGCACCGCCGATCAGACCGCCGTAAAAAACCATACCGCCGTATAAGTACATCTGCAAAAATAGCTGCGGATTTGTCCACAACAGCGAAAAATTTCTTTTCAGGCTGGGCCAGACCAGAATCAGGGCATATACCTTGGCGCCGACCAGGGCACCGGCCAGAAAAATAAGATAAAAGCGTGTCACCGATTCCCGGGGCAGCTCCGGCGCATGGCGCTGTGCCCGATGCAGGCTGAGAAGCCATCCCAGTACGCCCCCCACCGCCATGAGCAGACCATAAACCGGCACATCCCGGTTGATGAGATGAATGTAAGGCAGCATGGCGATTCATTCAACCCTGACCGCCGGGATCAGTACGCGCCCAGAGCGCTCAGACCGCCGGCCGCCCCCACAATGCCGACGCAGGCAATGCAGCTGACAAAAATCAGCGCGCCGAAAATGGTGCCCAGCAGGCTCAACACAAATCCGGCCGTGCGCAGACTATCGTTATATCCGGCCTTCTTGGAATTGTTGGCCAGAACCAACCCCACAATGCCCAGAATCAGGGACAGAAATGAGGTTGTACCGAAAAACCAGAACACGATGGAAACGATACCGCAAACCAGGCTGGCGATGGCAGCGCTCTTGCCGGGAATCTCCTGATTGTTCATGATGATTTCCTCCTAAGTATCCACTGAATAGAAATCAAATTCCAGAAAATTTTGTTGAAATTAGCATAATTTTAACACATTCTTATATTTGCGTCAATGATCCTCCCACGCTTTTTGATAATGCAGCGTCATTTTTACAACCTTGTTTTTTCAGCAGTTCCAGGCTTGGCCGCCGGTTTTCTCTTCCGGCCGGCAGAGAGCCAACAGATGGCAGACCATCGGACTGACACGTCACCCCTTTTGAAAAGAAAAAAGCCCGGAAAACCACGGTTTTCCGAGCTTTTTGAGCAAATCGAATAAAAATCAGCGCTTGCTGAACTTTTTCCGGTGCGGCAAATGTGTTCTGGTTGCTTCGGTTTGAGCGTTTTCCGGAGGCAATAATAACACAGAACCGTGCATTTTGCAATCATTCAGGCAGAAGTTTTCGCAACTTCAGCCAAAATCTACAAGGCGCCTTGCTTCTTTTCTGCTTCTTATCCACGGCAGCTCAGGGCTGTGGAGGGAGTGTGAAGAGGCAAGGTTTTTCTGTTATGTACGAATGCCATTTCTTTCTGAGACGAGATTTGTCAAGGATATATTTTGTTTATCAGAATGCTATGAATCGCGTGAAAAATAAAACGAGTCTCTTTCATTGTAAAAAGCACTTAGAACGCTCCGGTTCTAAGTGCTTTTTCCTGTTATGTCCCTCAAAGCCGCATCTTGCCTCTCTTTTGCCGACTCTAAATCTTCAAAATCTCCCAAATCGGTCAATTTAACTACTGAAGCGTCAACCTTGGCATCCGGGTTTTCCTGCTGGCCCCGGATGGTGGCGGGGATTTCACCGTCCAGTTGCCCGCGTATACTCTCAGCCCGCAGCAGACAGACCTCTTCCAACGTATCCACCGCCAGCTGGTGGTCTTCATAGGAACAAAAGGCGGTGGGATCTTTTTGAACATAAGGAGCAATCTGCTTTGCCGTTTGTCGGAGGGTGACTGCAAACCGACCGCTTTCAAAGTATTCCGAAAGGAGCTTGTCGAAATAGGCGTGATAGCGGGCAAAGTACTCGTCGTGCTTCATCAGGTTGTGGTAAAGCGGCCGGTTCAGCATAACCTCACCTTCCGCCGGGGTGTTTATGGGATAGTTAATAAGAATGTTGGGATCTTTGACAGGATCAGTCATCCCCAGGGCATAGGTGCCGAAGGCCAGGTTATAATCCCAGGGCAGGATGCTGAGGATTCCTTTTTCCTCATACAAAAAGTAATTATGCACGGTATGGCCCAGATAGCTGTCCCAGTTCATCACAAAAACCTGCACGGTGAAATACCGCAGCACCTCGTCCACATTGACGGCGGTTTCCAGTTTTTCACCGGTGGACAGGGTTTTCAGCGCTTCGATCATCCGCTTCTGATCGGCTTCCGATACCTTGAATTTGGCGTTTTCAAAGATGCCGGGATAGCTGTCCGGGTTATCGTCGATATATCGCAACGCCACATCGGCGTTTTCCGCATTCAGGGAACGGTAATCCGGCTTGTACAGTTTCCCGTGATCATTCCCGAAATTCCGGCGGGCAAAGGCTTCCTCCGGCTCCTCTACCGCCAGGAACAAGCCCCAGTCCTCTCCGTTGACCGTCACCCAGACATAGCTGCAAAGGGGCGCAGGCACCCCCATGAACGCCATCATATCGTAGACCATGTAGGTTTTCAGGTAGCTGTTGTCCTGAAAGGAAGCGTCCAGGGAAAATTTGTCCAGCCCATAATAATTCCCGCCGTCCAGGAACTGGTCGAATTCCAGCTTGAGGCTGTAGCGGGAAAGCCCGTATTCCTCCGTCAGCCGCAGGGAATTGTTGCCCTTTGCCCGCAGCCCGATATTATGAAACGCTTCTCCGTCGATTTCGACGGTGCAGGCCACATATTCTTCTTGTTCGGCGTCCTCAATAAAAACGCCCCAGTCCGCAATTTGGATATCAATGACGTGCACCCGGCTGTCGTCAAATAACCGTGTCACATATCCCGGGTTGGCGCTGGCTTTGGGAAGCCCCAGCTGTTCGCCGAACATCAGCAGCAGAGTGAGGAGGATTGCCAAAACCGCCGCGCCGATGCAAATCCAGTCGATATACTTATACTTTACCATTGCGTTATCCCATGTAGTCGCCGTTGTAGGAAACCAGCACCACCCGGGACACGCCCGGCATGGCCTCCAGCTCGTTGACAAAGGCGCTGCTGTCCTCTTTCAAACGAACCTCATAGTTGAGTTCCACACAGCCGTTGTCCACGCTCTTGCTCTTGAGATTCAGCCGCCTGACCTGGGACTTCACAAAAATCCGTGCCTGTTCCTCAATCCCGCTGTTTTCACAGTGCACCACCAGGATATAGGGGGAATCCACCGTCTTCTTTTTGGAGAAAGCAACCAGCACCACCCCGATGAAGATGCTGCCGAATACCGCCAGCGGAATCAGGCCGGCGGCCAGCACGATGCCTACCGCAATGGCCCAGAACAGGAAAGCGATATCCATGGGTTCCTTGATGGCGGTGCGGAACCGGACGATGGACAGAGCGCCCACCATGCCCAGAGACAGCACGATGTTGCTCACCACCGTCATAATCAGCAGGGTGGTAATAAGCGACAGAGCAATCAGCGTCACGCCGAAGCTGGCCGAATACATTACGCCGCTGTAGCTCTTTTTATAGATGAAAAAGATAAACAATCCCAGCAGAAAGGCCAATACCATGGCAATCACCATGTCCAGTATGGAGATGCTGGCGATATTCTCCAGAAAGCTGGATTTGAAAATATCCTGAAAGGTCATAAGGCCCTTCCTCCTCAGATGGTTTTAATCGAACCGCCGGCTCAGGGCGTATTTGGAGCAGGCCGCAGCCTGCCTTCCGGGTACCTGCACCGCCATGCGGACAAGCTCCGGCAAAAACGCATCGTATTTGACTTCCAGTACCGTGCCAGGCTCCATTGTGCGCATGTAGAAAATCGCCGGATTCAGGAAGTCCACATTTCCAAGCCCGGTGCGGATATCCCGATCTAACGTGATACGCACATTGCCGGGCGCATAGAGAAAAGCCTCCCGGTCGTAACGGACGATGGCCTTCGGCCACAGACCTTTCCCTTTGATTTTGCTGTAAAGCTCGATGAAGAGCGGTTCATCCGAATCCAGCAGGAATTCGGAGCTGCCCGAAAGCAACTCCTTTACCTGTTCCTGCGTCATCTGGGCGCTGCGCTTGCCGCACAGGCCGTTTATTTTGTACTTCTTTTCCAGCCGGATGAAAGAGGTGTCCATCCCGTAATACCGCAGCCGGAATTTTTCCCTCCGGTTGACCCCGTTGATTTTCTCCCGCAGGGCGCTGTCATAGGGTGTGTCAAAGTACAGGCTGGTGACCCGGTATGTACCCCCCGGCCCGGCGTTTTTATCGTGGGCAAACAGCTTTTTGAGCCTTTGGGAAAGCACCAGATCTTCCCGCAGGTTGATCCGGTGCTTCAGCTCATGCCGCAAGGGGAGCTCGTTTTCCGGCTTAGTCGTCATAACCGGAATCCCCATCGTCCCAATCATCGTCGGCTTCCCGGTCGTAATCGCTGCCGCCGTCGTCGTAATTGGTATCGCCGTAATTGGTATTGCCGTGATCATCATAGTTGGTATCGTTGTAATCAGTGACACCGTCATTATTCGGGCCATAGTCCGTATCATTGTAATCGGTGACGCCGTCGTTGTTCGGACCGTAGTCGGTATCATTGTAGTCGGTCACGCCGTCGTTGTTCGGACCGTAGTCGGTATCATTGTAGTCGGTCACGCCGTCGTTGTTGGGACCGTAGTCCGTGTCGTTGTAGTCGGTGACGCCATCGTTGTTGGGACCGTAGTCGGTGTCATTGTAATCGGTCACGCCGTCATTATTCGGGCCGTAGTCGGTATCGTTGTAATTGGTGGAACCGCTGCCGGTGGCCGGGGTTCCGCCCTGCGTGCCGGCAGTCTTATGTTCCGCCTTGACAACCTTGCCGGTGACCGCGTGGATGTCATACTCGTACTCGTTCCCGTTCGCCATGAACTCCAGCTCAAAAATCGGGGTTCCGTCATCGTGGTCGAATTCCTTATCGTCAAATACCGCGTTCGCTGCATTGACATTCGCCTGGGCAAGCGCAATTTCCTGCGCCTTTTCCAGCGTGATGTAGGGGGACGGCTTGCCGTCTTTGGCATAGGCGGGATCATAGTCATCGTCGTCAATGGTCACGATGCCGGAGGAAATCTCCAATCCCTTGACCGCTTCCTGCGTGCTGGCGCTCATATCCGCCAGAAAATCGTCGCTGGGAAGTACCGAGCCCGGCTCCAGCTGCAGGACGATGTTCTTTTTGTTGCCGTCAATGTCATCCACAAAGTAACCCGCCTCATTGATCTCAACAATCAGATCCCGCAGGACGGCCTCGCAGTCTTTTCCGATATAATCCGGATAGGCCTCCACAATGCCCTTGCCATCATCGTTCCGGCCGGTCAGGGCGGTGACTTTGCCGTCCCTGTTGTATTCGATTTGGATTTCCGGATTGACGCTTAAGGTGAGAACACCGGTTTCCTTCAGTGCCGTTCCCTCCTGCGCCGGTGCCCCGCATCCGGTCAGAAGGACTGCCGAGGCGACAGCCAGGGAAGAGACCGCTGCAAAAAGTTTTCTTCTCAATTTCATATGATTTGCTCCTTTCGGTTTCCGTTTGTTTGTGGCTTTTGTTTTGCCTTACACTCATAGATTACGGAAACGGGTTTTCAAAACCGGGGTAAACTGGAAAATTTTTTTGAAAAATTCAGTCGTCATCGTCCGGATCGTTGTCATCGTCTGAATCATCATCCGAATCATCGTCGTCATAGCCGCTGTCGCCGTCGTTGTCGTCATCGTTGTGATCCGGATCATAATCGGTGTCCCCGTCCGTATAATCCGTGACCCCATCGCTGCCGGGACCATAGTCCGTATCCGCAGGCGGCTTACTGGTGGAAGGCGGTGTATAACCCGTGTCCCCGTCATTTCCGGGGCCATAATCTGTATCCGTATACGCCGGCGAACTGCTGACCGGCGGCGTATAGTCGGTGACGCCGTCGTTATTCGGGCCGTAATCGGTATCATCATAATCGGTGGCGTTGGAAGACGTCGGAGGGGTAACCGCCGGCCGGGACGGCTCGGACGAAGATGGCAGTGTGGATTCCGGCTGAGAAGAACTCGGCTGAGAGGGGGTCGAAGATGAGCTGTTTTCCGGGCTTTCCTGTCCCTGTCCGTCTTGATGGTTCGTAATTTCTATTGTAATGGTAATCCGTCCGTCCAAATACTCTGTTACTTTGGTGCGCAGCTCTGTCCCATATTCCTGGAACAGGACTTCGTCCGGGGAATCAATAGAGAAGGAAACCCGGCCGCCTTCCGATAGGAAGCCCATTTCAATGGCGCGGTCGATCAGCTCATCGGCAACCGTTACCTTGTCTTTTCCTTTTCCGTCATAGCCCTCCAGCAACGTTTTCCCGTCTTCATTCGTCCCCGTCAGCCCTACAACCGTACCTTGCCGGTTCAGCTCCATCTGTACTTCCGGGTTGATGGTCAGATATATGGATGAATAGGGCTGTAGATAATTCTGGTAATAGCCGATGCCAAAGAACAGAAGGAAACAGGCTGCAATCGCCGCAACGCCGCTGCTGATCCACCGGACGGTATGCCGCTGCCTTTCCGGCGTCTCCTTCATCAGCACCGGATCATACACCGTCTGCCCGGTTTCGTATCGCAGATTGGCCGCTTTCAAAAAGCGCCCCTCTTCATCCAGAAGAACCGCATAGCCGGGGTGGCATTCCATAACCAGATAGCTCATCGCACTGCCACTCCTTTCATCACCTGTTTCAAATGCCCGCGTATGATTTCATACCCGTTGGTATAAATCAGAAGCAGGGCTACCATATACTTGCGGTGCCGCTCCAGCGTCTTGCGCTCCACACCGCTCCCCGTTGCCAGCTGCCCGATGGGCAGGCGTTTTGTCTTTAAAAGGTCCTCCAACAGCTCCGGGTTCCCCTTTGCGTATTCCAATGCTCTCCGGCAGGCGTCCAGCGTCCGCTGCTGTTTGGGGCAGTTGTCCGCCACATCGCTTAGGCTGACGCCGAATTCCTGCATCTGCCGCGTCAGCTCCTCGATCTCTGCGCGGGTCGCGTCCCGCAACGCCGTCTCTTCGTGGGGCTCCCTGTCGTCCGCCAGAGTCTCTCCCAGAGTTGCGTCTTCTTCTCCTATCGGCGCATCCAGCGATAGGACGCGGCTGTGACGCTGTTCCCTGCGGCTGTAATCAACCAGGCGGCTTCGGATCAGCATGGCCGCATATTTCAGGAAGGAACCCCTGGTGCGGGAATACCCGCCGATTGCCTCGTGAAAGGCCATCATGGCGATGCTCAGCTCATCGTCCTGCCCCTCTATGGGAGGACGCTTTAAGAACTTCGCCGTTTCCGCCTTGATAAAGGGCAGGTATGCGCGGATCAGGTCATCCGCCGCCCGGACGTCTTCTTTGGCCGCATAGACCTGTTCTACGATTTTATGTGCATCGTTCATGCGGCAAATCCCCTCCTGCATATAGAATACGTCCCTATTTTGAAAAAAACGGGGTCGAAACCAAAAACCTGTATGTATAAAATCCCATTATGTAATGATACCTCTATCAGTATTAAGACGCGACCATAAACGGGTTAAATTTGTGTAAAATCGATGTAAATCGAACGACGGAAGAAGGCGGCGCTTCTTCATTCCCGCACGTTTTCGCTTTCATATTCCATAATTTTACGCAGGCTTAACCTACTCATGATAGATGCCAAACACGAATCAAGATATAATTATACTGAATTGTTGTACCTAATTGAGGAGGTGTTTTTTACGGGGGCTTTCTTTGACTGGCTGCTGTCAAATTTGAACTGGATCATTCCAGTGATCTTCATCCTGGCGGTTGCGATTCCGTCTTTAACCGTAGTCCGCAGGCTGACGAAAGGGCATGTCAGCAAAAATTCCTGCACCGTACAGACCGTGGGATTTATCCGCTCCACCCGGCAGACCGGCCTGTATGTCAACGAAAACCCGCAGCTGCTTTTTGAACTGGACGCCCTGGCGGAGGACGGAACGGTGTTCCAGACCAGCGTGCGGAAAATCATCCCCATAACGGCGATGGCCGGTATGGTTCCCGGCAGGGCGATCCCCATCCGCTATAACCCGGACGACAGAATCCGGGCAGTGTGGGACGACCATCCGGATGAATCGCTGGCGCAGGAACGCGCCGCCCGCTATCTGTGCCAAAAGCACCCGGGCGATCTTTCCTATGAACAGCGGATGGAGCTGTTAAAAAACGGCGTGATGAAAAAGGCGTTGCTGAAAAGCTTCCGGCTGACCGGGAAAGAAGAGGCCGGGGACTATGAGGCAGAAGCGGCCATCCAGCTTGCCGGCGAGGAGCAGAGCGGCCATACATTCGAGCGAACGCTGTATGTACCCAATACGGCTTTGGAATACCTGATTCCCGGGCGGTATGTGGACGTGCGCGTCATCCCGGGCAGGGAAAATCTCTTTGTTTTTGTACTGGATACCTCCGTGGCGTCCGGCATCAGTTAAGAGGAATACGGCGTCCGTTTGATACAGAGAAAGGGGTTGACCGTTTCGTGGAAAACGTATGGAGTCTTTTTTTCAACTGGATGGCTGAAAATCCGATTCGGGCCACCGTGATCATATCTGCGGTGGTCATTGCGCTGTGTATCCTGCTGGGATTTGTGCTCCCGGCCAGATCCGAAAGGCGGAAAAGGGAGAAGGAGCAGCGCTGGAGGGATGCCCGCACAGTGAAGACCTTGGGTTTTATCCGTTCCGCAAAGCATACGGGACGATGCGTCAATGACAATCCCGAGTTTCGCTTCGTGGTGGACGCACTGGCCGAGGACGGGACTTTTTTTGATACCACCGTGACGGAAATCATCCCGAGGGCGCAGCTTCCCATGTGCGCCGTCGGAGCGCCGCTCTCCATCCGGTATGACCCGGCAGACCGCTCCCATGCCATCGGGGATGATAATCCGGATGCCGATGTGCTGAATGAGCGCATCGCCCGCTACCAGTGCCGAAAACATCCGGGCGAGCTGACCTATGAACAGCGCATGGAGCTTAGCAGAAACAGCGTGGTCAAAAAAGCGCTGCTGGAAAACCTGCGGCTGACCGGGAAAGAGGAAGCCGGGGACTGGGAAGCGGAAGCGACGGTTCGGATCACGGACAATGCGGCGGGAGACACGGTCATGAACCGCACCCTTTATCTAAACGACAAGATGCTTAAGCATATGGTTCCAGGCAAATATATCGACATCAGCGTTGTGCCGGGCAGGGAGGACTTTTTCGGTATCGTAACGGATATCGCTACGAAGGTTGTCCCTGAGAAAAGCGGGTCTTGAACGTCAAGCGGGCGCTCTTTCCTGTCCGGGATAATGTCACAAAAGAAAGGATTGCATTTTGAAAACGATCATCCATGATTTTAATAAAGAAACCTCCTCTGCTTTTGAACTTCCGGATGAAAATGTTGTTGTTCTCAATGCGGACGGCCATTATGCTCCGTGCCGTGGCTGCTTTGCATGCTGGCTGAAAAATACCGGATTCTGTGTGATGGACGACTCCTTGAAACATGCGGGCGCATGGATTGGGCAAAGCGACCCGCTGATCATTATCAGCCGTTTGTGTTACGGCGGATACAGCCCCGGCGTCAAGGCTGTTTTGGACCGCGCTATTGGGGTATCCCTCCCCTTCTTTACCTGGCGGGGCGGCCAAACCCACCATATAGGGCGCTACCCGCAGCGAAAGCTGCTGCAGGTTCTCTTTTACGGAGATTCTACGGAATGGGAGCGGCAGACTGCCACAGAGCTTGCAGAGCGCAACCGGCTCAATCTTGGATATGAAAAAGCGGAAACGCTGTTTTTCCAAAATCCAGCACAGATCAGGGGAGCGATATCATGAAGCTGCTGATCCTCAATGCAAGCCCCAAAAAGAGAGGCGTCGCTTCTCAATTTTTCTCCGGTATCCTCCGGCTGTTTCTTCCCGGCCTTGTCAAAAAAACGGTTCCTCTGCGGAGCCGGAAAGACTTTGACCATGCGCTTTCCCAGTTGGGCAGCGCGGACGCCGTATGTA
>NZ_JACJJP010000038.1 GCF_016900095.1 Gemmiger formicilis | reverse complement strand
CCGCAAAGGCGGCCATCTCCACCCCCAGCCCCAGCGGGGTATCGGGCAGAATCCGGCGCAGCCACAATACCGGCGTCAGGCCGATGCCCGCCAGCGCCGCCGGCAGGATGAACCAGGCGGCCCAGTCGGCTTTCATGGAGGCGCAATGGAGCATCCGGCGCATATTCAGGCTGAAGGTGAGCAGGTTGGAGGCCGCCATCACCACGAAAAAGCCCGCAATTCCATACCGGGGAATCAGCGCCGACATGGCCAGGATACGCAACGCGGAATCCAGCACCGAATACCGGAAGGTGGCCAACTGCTCCCCCATCCCCTTCAGGATGCCGTCCACCATGCTTTCCAGGTACATGAAGGGGGCGATGAAGCCCAGCACCCGCATATACTGCCCCACCGATTCTTCGTGGTAGAGCAGCAGGGCCAGCGGCTGTCCGAAGAGCACCAGCCCCGCCCCCGCCAGGGCCGAGAACAGGCCGGACAGGGTCATGGCGGTGTGGATCAGTCTGGCCCGGGACTCGTTGTCCCGCCGGGCCCCTGCCCGGGCAATTTCCGGCATGAGCAAGCCGGACAGGGCTGCCAGCACCGAAAAAGGGAAAAAGATCAGCGGCATGGCCATGCCCTTGACCGCGCCGTACTGGGTCACAGCGGCGGCCCTCTCCCCCAGGTAGAGGGTCAGGCACAGCGGAATCAGGCTGCTTTCCATGGCCTGTAGGCCGCTGCCCAGCAGCCGGCTGCCGCACACCGGCAGTGCGATGCCGAAAAGCTCCCGCCGGGAAAAGCCCCGGGCCGGGTCTCCGGGGGTGGGGCGGAAGGCCTTTTCCCGCCGGGCAAACACCGCCATGAGCAGACAGGACACGGCCTCGCTCACCGTGTTGCCGATAAGCACCGCCCCGCAGGCATACCCGGCTCCCCAGGCCGCCAGACGGGACAAGCCGAAGGCCGCCACCGCCATGCGCACCAGCTGTTCGATAAGCTGGGACGTGACGTTGGGTTCCACCCGCCGCCGGGCCAGAAAACAGCCCCGCAGCGCCCCGGCCACCGCCATGAAGGGCAGGCTGGGCGCCAGGATGCGCAGGCCCAGTTCTGCCCGGGCATCGTGGAGCATCCAGTGGGCCAGAGGCTCCGCCAACGCAAACTGGGCCAGCATGGCCAGGGTGCCGAAACAGGCCGCCGCACTGACCAGCCCCCACAGGGTGGGGGCCATGCCCCGCCCCCGGGCCAGGCTCTGGGCCGCCAGCTTGGTGGATGCCACATTGACCCCCGCCGTGGCCAGGGCCACAAACACCCCGTATACCGCCAGAATCAGCTGGTACAGGCCCATGCCCTCGCCGCCCAGCCAGCCTGCAATGTACACCCGGAACACCATGCCCAGCACCCGCAGGGCAAAGCCTGCCGCCGTGAGCAGGGCCGCATTTTTCAGATAGGTCCTGATGCGCATTTCTGCCGTCCCCCTTCCCCGTGATGGTCCTGTTGGGGATATATGCGCACCAGTGCCCGGCTATGCTTGCCGCCGGGGCCTGCACATGGTAAAATGTGGACAACACAACAAAGAGAGGTACACCTTTATGTCCCAACTGGAAACCATCCGCACCGCCGCCGACTATCTGCGCGCCCGTCTGCCCGAAGCCCCGGAATTTGCCCTGGTACTGGGGTCCGGCCTGGGCGGTCTTGCCGACCGCATCGAAAACCCGGTGTACATCCCCTACGGGGAGGTTCCGGGCTTTCCCCTTTCCACCGCCCCGGGCCATGCGGGCCAGTTTGTGGCCGGGCGTCTGGCCGGGCGGGCCGTGCTCTGCATGCAGGGGCGGTTCCACTACTACGAAGGCCACGACATGGCCGCCATTGCCCTGCCGGTGCGGGTGATCAAGGCCCTGGGCTGCCGGGCCCTGATCCTGACCAACGCCGCCGGGGGTGTGAACTACGATTTCTCGGTGGGGGATTTCATGCTCATCACCGACCACATCAACTTCATGGGCGCCAACCCGCTGCGGGGTGCCAACGAGGAGGAAATCGGGCCCCGCTTCTGCGATATGAGTCGGGTATACGACGCCGACCTGCAGAAGACGGCCCGCACCGTGGCCACCGAAAAGGACCTGACCCTGCGGGAGGGTGTGTATCTGGGCTACATGGGTCCCAGCTACGAGACTCCGGCCGAAATCCGGGCGTTCCGAACCCTGGGCGCCGACGCCGTGGGCATGAGCACCGTGCCGGAAGCCATCGCCGCATCCCACTGCGGGCTGCCGGTGCTGGCCCTGAGCCTGATCACCAACATGGCCGCCGGCATGACCGGCAAGCGGCTTTCCGGCGAGGAAGTCATCGAGATTGCCAACCGGCGCGGTCCGGTGTTCCAGGACCTGGTGGAGGGCATTGTGGCCGCCCTTGCCTGAGCACGAACCCTTGCTTTTTTACACCAAACCATGTAGAATAGTTCTTGCCCGGACGCACCGGGCAGGCAGGCCCCGCCGGGGTTTTCCCGCGGGGCCTTTTGTCTGCCGGTACACGGGCGCAGAATATGCAAAGTGCCGGGTCTTTGCCCGGCCCAAAGGAGACTTGTTTGCAATGAGCGAAGCGTGTAATCACGATTGCAGCAGCTGCACCGCCAACTGCGACCACCGCGCGCCCGAACGGGAAGCCCCCCACGCCAAGAGCCACATCAAGAAGGTCATCGGCGTTGTGTCCGGCAAGGGCGGCGTCGGCAAGAGCATGACCAGTGCCATGCTGGCTGTTTCCATGCGTCGTCTGGGCCACACCGCCGGCATCCTGGACGCGGATATCACCGGGCCTTCCATCCCGAAGCTGTTCGGCGTACATGGTCCGGCCATGGGCGGCGAGGATGGCATCTACCCCATCAAGAGCCGCACCGGCATCGATATCATGAGCATCAACCTGCTGCTGGAAGATGAGCAGGCCCCCGTTGTGTGGCGCGGCCCGGTCATTGCCGGCGCCGTGAAGCAGTTCTGGCAGGAAGTGATCTGGGAGGACGTGGACTTCCTGTTTGTGGATATGCCTCCGGGAACCGGCGACGTGCCTCTGACCGTCTTCCAGACCCTGCCGGTAGACGGCATCATCATTGTGTCCAGCCCTCAGGAACTGGTGGGCATGATCGTGGGCAAGGCCGTGCAGATGGCCGAAATGATGAAGATTCCCATCCTGGGCATTGTGGAAAACATGAGCTATGTGGTCTGCCCCGACTGCGGCAAGCACATCTCGGTCTTCGGCGACAGCCATGTGGACGAGACCGCGGCCCGCTACAAGCTGCCCGTGCTGGCCAAGATGCCCATTGACCCTGAGCTGGCTAAGGAAGCCGACGCCGGCATGATTGAGACCTTCGCCGGGGACTATCTGGACGGCGCCGCCAAGGCCGTGGCCGACCTGCTGAAGTAAAATCGGGAGGCGTTTACCATGCCTGTACAGGAAAAACTGCATGTGCAGCAGGGGCTGGAAACCTCCAAGAAGTTTCTGGATGAGTTCAAGGCGTTTGCCCTGAAGGGCAACGTCATTGATATGGCCGTCGGTGTCATTATCGGCGCCGCCTTCCAGTCCATTGTGTCCTCCCTCACCGGGGACATCCTCAACCCCTTGCTGGGCATTGCCTTCTCCACCGATTTCAGCAACGTGGTGATTCCGCTGCCCAACGGCGCGGACCCGCTGCGCATCGGTGCCTTTATCTCGGCGGTGATCAACTTTCTGATCATGGCCTTCGTGCTCTTCTGCCTGGTCAAATTCATGGGCCGGCTGATGCGCCTGGGCCAGCACAAAAAAGCCGCCGAAGCCAAGGCCCAAGCGGCCAAACCGGCCTCCCCCACCCAGGAGGAATTGCTGGCCCAGATTCTGGCCGAGCTCAAGGCCCAGAATGCTGCCCAGAGCACAAAATTAAATTAAGTTTTAAGGCGCGTTTTCGAATTTGCAAAGGTTTCAGCTTTAATTTCATAAGATTCTTTTGCTTTTCGATTGCCAACCGCTCCTTCCTATGATATAGTGTAGGCAGGAACAAGGACGTTCGTACGCTGGGGCTATATGCCCCGGCATGCGGACGCCTTTTTTGTTGCGGGTCCGGGCCGAAAGGCTCCCGCAGCGTGGCGTTTTTCGCCGGGAAGGAGAGGTACCAGTGCAAGACTTTACCACAAGCAAGCAGCCCGCCGGGCTGTATGACCCGAGATTTGAGCACGATAACTGCGGTATCGGCGCCGTGGTGGACATCAAGGGCCGCAAGAGCCACAAAACCATCGACGATGCGTTGCAGATCGTGGAACATCTGGAACACCGCGCAGGCAAGGATGCCGAGGGCAAGACCGGCGACGGCGTGGGCATTCTGCTGCAGATCGGCCACAAATTTTTCAAGAAGGTAGCCGCTGACGCCGGCATCGCTCTGGGCGAAGAGCGGGAGTACGGCGTGGGCATGTTCTTCTTCCCCCAGGAAGAGCTGCGCCGCAACCAGGCCAAGAAACTGTTTGAGATCATCTGCCGCAAGGAAGGCCTGAACTTCCTGGGCTGGCGCGCCGTGCCGGTGTGCCCCGAGATTCTGGGCCACAAGGCCCGGTCCTGCATGCCCAGCATCTGGCAGGGCTTTGTGGAAAAGCCCGCCCGTGTGCAGCCCGGCATCGACTTTGACCGCCGTCTGTACGTGGCCCGCCGGGTGTTTGAGCAGTCCAGCCCCGAAACCTACGTGTGCAGCCTGTCCAGCCGGACCATCGTGTACAAGGGCATGTTCCTGGTGAAGGAACTGCGCCTGTTCTACCCCGACCTGCAGGATGCCGACTACGAGTCCGCCATCGGCATGGTGCACAGCCGGTTCTCCACCAACACCGCCCCCAGCTGGAACCGCGCGCACCCCAACCGCATGATCCTGCACAACGGCGAGATCAACACCATCCGCGGCAACGTGGATACCATGCTGGCCCGCGAGGAAACCATCGCCAGCCACTGCCTGAAGGACGACATGGCCAAGGTTCTGCCCATCGTGAATCAGGACGGCAGCGACTCCGCCATGCTGGACAACACCCTGGAATTCATGGTCATGAACGGCATGGATCTGCCCCTGGCTGTGATGGTGACCATCCCCGAGCCCTGGAGCAACAACGACAGCATGGACCCCAAGAAGCGCGCCTTCTACCAGTATTACGCCACCATGCTGGAGCCCTGGGACGGCCCGGCCTCCATTCTCTTCTCCGACGGTGACGTGATGGGCGCCGTGCTGGACCGCAACGGTCTGCGCCCCTCCCGCTACTACATCACCCGCGACGGCCGCCTGATCCTCTCCAGCGAGGTGGGCGTGCTGGATGTGGACCCCGCCGAGGTGGTCTGCCGCGACCGTCTGCGTCCCGGCAAGATGCTGCTGGTGGATACCGTGAAGGGCGAGCTGGTGGACGACGAGCGGCTGAAGGCCGACTACGCCAGCCGCCAGCCCTACGGCGAATGGCTAGACCGCAATCTGGTCAACCTGAAAGACCTGAAGATCCCCAACCATCGTCCGCCGGAACCTGACGACAAGGAACTGGTGCGTCTGCAGAAGGCCTTCGGCTACCGGTACGAGGATGTGACCTCCATGATCCTGCCGATGGCCAAGAACGGCGCCGAACCCGCCGGGGCCATGGGCAGCGATACCCCGCTGGCTGTGCTCAGCCACACCCATCCCCCGCTGTTCGACTACTTCAAGCAGATGTTTGCCCAGGTCACCAACCCGCCCATCGACGCTTTGCGTGAGAAGGTCGTCACCTCCACCACCGTGTATGTGGGCGCCCAGGGCAACCTGCTGGAAGAGAGCAGCGAAAACTGCAAGGTTCTGAAGATCAACAACCCCATTCTGACCGAGACCGACGTGCTGAAGCTGAAGGCCATGAACGTGCCCGGCTTCAAGGTGCAGACCGTCTCCATCTGCTACTACAAGAACACCGACCTGGAAAAGGCCATCGAGCGCCTGTTCGTGGAAGTGGACCGTGCCTACCGGGACGGCGCCAACATCCTGATCCTCTCCGACCGGGAGATCGACGAATACCACGTGGCCATTCCCAGCCTGCTGGCCGTGGGCGCTGTGTCCAAGTATCTGGTGCGCACCAAGAAGCGCACTGCCATGGCGCTGGTGCTGGAAAGCGGCGAACCCCGTCTGGTCCATGACTTCGCCACCCTGCTGGGCTATGGCGCCTGCGCCATCAACCCCTATCTGGCACAGCAGACCATCCGCCAGCTCATCGACGAAGGACTGCTGGACAAGGATTACTACGCCGCTGTGGAGGACTACAACCGCGCCGTGTTGGCCGGCATCGTGAAGATTGCCTCCAAGATGGGCATCTCCACCATCCAGTCCTACCAGGGCAGCCAGATCTTTGAGGCCCTGGGCATCAGCAAGGAAGTGGTGGACAAATACTTCACCAACACCGTCACCCGCGTGGGCGGCATCACCCTGAAGGACATCCAGGACGATCTGGAAGAGCGCCATCAGAAAGCCTACGATCCCCTGGGCCTGGGCACCGACACCGAGCTGCCCAGCCTGGGCCTGCACAAGTTCCGCAGCGGTCCCCAGGCGGAGCAGCACCTGTACAATCCCCAGACCATCCATCTGCTGCAGCAGGCCTGCTGGACCGGCGACTACTCCAAGTTCAAGGCCTACACCGAGGCCATCGACCAGACCGGCCCCGATGAGATGCATCTGCGCAGCCTGCTGACCTTCCGGTACCCCGAACAGGGCGTGCCCATCGACGAGGTGGAGAGCGTGGACAGCCTGGTCCACCGCTTCAAGACCGCCGCCATGAGCTACGGCGCCCTGTCCGCCGAAGCCCACGAGTGCATGGCCATCGCCATGAACCGCCTGGGCGGCAAGAGCAACACCGGCGAGGGCGGCGAGTTCGAGGAGCGCTACGGCACCGAACGCAACTCCGCCATCAAGCAGGTGGCCTCCGCCCGTTTCGGCGTGACCAGCAAGTACCTGGTCTCCGCCTCGGAAATCCAGATCAAGATGGCCCAGGGCGCCAAGCCCGGCGAGGGCGGCCAGCTGCCCGGCGGCAAGGTTTATCCCTGGGTTGCCAAGACCCGTCATTCCACCACCGGTGTGGGCCTGATCTCTCCCCCGCCCCACCATGACATCTACTCCATCGAGGACCTGGCTCAGCTGATCTACGACCTGAAATGCGCCAACCGCAAGGCGGCCATCAGTGTCAAGCTGGTCAGCGAGGCCGGTGTCGGCACCATCGCCGCCGGCGTGGCCAAGGCCGGTGCCGAGGTCATTCTGATCTCCGGCTTTGACGGCGGTACGGGTGCCGCCCCCAACAACTCCATCCACAATGCCGGCCTGCCCTGGGAACTGGGCATCGCCGAAGCACACCAGTGCCTGATCATGAACGGTCTGCGCAGCCGTGTGCGCATTGAGGCGGACAGCAAGCTGATGAGCGGCCGCGACGTGGCCATCGCCGCCATGCTGGGCGCCGAGGAATTCGGCTTCGGCACCGGTCCCCTGGTGGCTATGGGCTGCGTGATGATGCGTGTGTGCAACCTGGATACCTGCCCCATGGGCATCTGCACCCAGAACCCCGAGCTGCGCCGCAACTTCAAGGGCAAGCCGGAATATGTCATGAACTTCATGCGGTTCATGGCCCAGGAACTGCGGGAATACATGGCCCGCCTGGGCGTGCGCCGTCTGGAAGATCTGGTGGGCCGCACCGACCTGCTGGCCATCAAGGACGAACCCGTGGGCAGCCGCGCCAGCGAGCTGGACCTGACTCCGCTGCTGAGCAACCCGCTCATCGAGAACACCAGCGTCCACTTTGACCCCAAGGCGGTCTACAACTTCGGCCTGGAAAAGACCCCCGACATGAAGGTCCTGATGAAGAAGTTCAAGAAGAGCTTCGAGATGGACGAACCCAAACCCATGCGGGTGGAACTGACCGTGGGTAACACCGACCGTGCCTTCGGCACCATCTTCGGCAGCGAGATCACCTCCAAGTTCGGCAACACCCTGCCTGACGACACCTTCCATGTGCTGTGCCACGGCTGCGGCGGCCAGAGCTTCGGCGCGTTCCTGCCCAAGGGCCTGACCCTGGAGCTGGAAGGCGACTGCAACGACTACCTGGGCAAGGGCCTTTCCGGCGGCGAGATCGTCGTCTACCCGCCCAAGAGCGTGACCTATGACCGCAGCCAGAACATTGTCATCGGCAACGTGGCCCTGTACGGCGCCACCAGCGGCAAGGCTTTCATCAACGGCGTGGCCGGCGAGCGCTTCTGCGTGCGCAACTCCGGCGCTGTGGCCGTGGTGGAAGGCGTGGGCGACCACGGCTGCGAGTATATGACCGGCGGCACCGTGGTGGTGCTGGGCAAGACCGGCAAAAACTTTGCGGCCGGCATGAGCGGCGGCATCGCCTATGTCCTGGACGAGGACTGGGATTTCTACCAGCGCGTGAACAAGGACATGGTGAGCCTGGAGCCCGTGGAACACAAGTACGATGTGGCCCTTTTGAAAGATCTGATCCGCGAACATGTGGAGCGCACCGGTTCGCCCCGCGGCAAGGAAATTCTGGATGATTTCGGATCTTACCTGCCGCGCTTCAAGAAGGTCCTGCCCCACGACTACGACAAGATGCTGCGCCTGATTGCCCAGATGGAAGAAAAGGGCGAGGACAGCGAGCAGGCCCAGATCGAAGCCTTCTACGCTATGAAGAACGCCAAATAAAGGAGGGCATATCCATGGGAAAACCGACCGGATTTTTGCAGATCGAACGGCAGACCAGCACCGAGCTGCCGCCCGAAGAACGCATTTGCAACTTTAACGAATTTCATCTGCCCCTGCCCTCGGACGAACAGCAGGCCCAGGGTGCCCGCTGCATGGACTGCGGCGTGCCCTTCTGCCAGAGCGGCATGATGGTGGGCGGCATGGCCAGCGGATGCCCGCTGAACAACCTGATTCCCGAGTGGAACGACCTGGTGTACCAGGGCCGCTGGGATCTGGCACTGCATCGTCTGCGTGCTACCAACCTCTTCCCCGAATTCACCAGCCGGGTCTGCCCCGCCCTGTGTGAAGCTGCCTGCACCTGCGGCATGGCCACCGGCAACCCGGTGACCGTGAAGGAGAACGAGCACGCCATTGTGGAGTACGGCTATGAGCACGGGCTCATCCAGCCCGAGCCCCCCGCCGCCCGCACCGGCAAGAGTGTGGCCGTGGTGGGTGCCGGTCCTGCCGGCCTGGCCGTGGCTGACCTGCTGAACCGCCGTGGTCACAGTGTGACCGTCTTCGAGCGGGAAGACCGCGTGGGCGGCCTGCTGATGTACGGCATTCCCAACATGAAGCTGGACAAATCGGCCATCGAACGCCGGGTGGCCATCATGAAGGCCGAAGGCATCGAATTCATGATGAACACCAACGTGGGCGTGGACATCAGCCGGGAAGAACTCACCGGCCGTTATGACGCGGTGGTGCTGTGCTGCGGCGCCAAGCAGGCCCGTGACCTGGCTGTGCCGGGCCGCGATGCCCAGGGCATCTACTTTGCGGTGGATTACCTGACCAGCGTCACCCGCAGTCTGCTGGATTCCAACTTTGCAGACGGCCGCGCCGTTTCCGCCGAAGGCAAAAAGGTCCTGGTGGTAGGCGGTGGCGACACCGGCAACGACTGCGTGGGCACCGCCATCCGCCAGCACTGCGCCGATGTGCTGCAGCTGGAGATGATGCCCTGCCCGCCGGCCCAGCGTGCCCCCGGCAACGCCTGGCCGGAATGGCCCAAGGTGCTGAAGACCGACTACGGCCAGCAGGAAGCCATTGCGGTGTTCGGCCGTGATCCCCGTGTGTACCAGACCACCGTGAAGGAGTTCCTGAAGGGCGAGGACGGCCGGGTATACGGCGCGGTTCTCTCCAAGCTGGAAAGCCGGGTGGTGGACGAATCCACCGGCCGCCGGGCCATGGTTCCCACCGGAGAGGAAGAAACGGTGGAGTGTGATCTGGTGCTGATTGCCGCCGGCTTTACCGGCTGCGAAAGCTACACCGCCGAGGCTTTCGGCCTGGAGCTGACGCCCCGGGGCTGCGTGGCTGACCACGGATTTGCCACCAACGTTCCCAATGTTTTCGCCTGCGGTGACATGCGCCGCGGCCAGAGCCTGGTTGTCTGGGCCCTGCGCGAGGGACGGGATACCGCCGCTGTGGTGGACCGTTTCCTGATGGGGTACACCAACCTGTAAAAGATACAAAAAGCGCTTCTGCCTCCCCTTTCGGGGGGCGGAAGCGCTTTTTTGTTGTGGGTTGTGAAACCTGTATCGGCCCACTTCAGTTGTCCCGGGAGGTGCCTTCCTGCAGACGGCGGTATTCCGCCGGGGAGATGCCGTATTCCTGCTTGAAGGCACGGTAAAAGGTGGAGTAATCCCCGAATCCCACCATGGTACAGATCTGCTCTGCGGGGACGGCGGACAGAAGCAGGCTTTTGGCGGCGATCAGGCGGCGCTGGGTGACATAGTGATAGAAACTCACATTCATCCGCTTGCGAAACAGCTGGTTGATGGTGCTTTCGCTGACCAGAAAGCGGCGGGCTGTCTCCGCCAGGGTGATCTTCTGGGCCATCTCTGATTCCACATAAAACAGAATCCGGTCCAGCAGTTCCTGCTTGACCGTGGGCGGCGTCAGAGTCTTGTCGTTGGCCCGCACCCGCGTCAGTTGCACCAGCAGGCGCATGGTGTTGCCGTACACTGCCGCTTCCCACCCCGGGGCCCGGGCATAGCTCTCCCGCACGCCCGCACGAAACAGCTGTCCCAGCACCCCTTCCCACTGGGTTCCGGCGGTACGAAGCAGAAAAGGCTGAGCCGTCAGGATCTCCGTACCGGGAAACAGGTCCCCCATCTGTTTGGCAAACAGCGGGCTGATCCAGATGACGTCCCGAGTATAGGGGTCCACCAGCTTTTCCAGAAAAAGAGGGCAATGACTGATCCCCGGCGGCACAAAGACCACATCCCCGTGCTGGATATGATACCGCTCGGTCCCCAGCAGATATTCCAGGCTGCCGCCGCGGCAGAACAGAATCTCGTAAAAGGTATGGCTGTGCAGCTGCACCACATCCGCCGATTTGCTGATGTCGTCATGGGTATCCACATACGGTGAGTCCATCTCCAGTTCCTGATAGATGGATCCGGGTGAATACCCATCCTCTGCCAACGAATGGTCCAATTGCCTCCTCTTCTCGGACAAAGGATCCTGCGGGGTAAGCTTTGCCCTCTTCCGCATTTGGCTTATTTTCACAAAATCACCGCACCTTGTTTGTTTATTTTAGATGTAGTGTATCATATCTTTCTTGGATTTGCAAGGATTCATGTGGAAATTGCAATTTACTTTGCATCAAACTCACGCTACAATACAGGTAAACAAGACGGAGGCGGTACGGGCCCGACCCCCTCTGCCATGAACGATCATCTGTAATCTGCGCGGCGGATCCGCGCAAGCATAAGGAGGATAATGATGGCAACTAGCACAAAAAGCGGCCTGTCGCTCAAACATAAAATCGGCTATGCTATGGGCGACCTGGGCGGTTGTATGACCTTCGCCCTGATGGGCGCCATGGTCACCCGCTACTACACCAACGTCCTGCAGGTCGATACCACCATTCTGGCAGTTCTGCTGCTGGTCTGGAACATCTGGGACGCCGTGAACGACCCCATGATGGGCGTACTGATGGATAAAATGTACGCCAAAAACAAAAATCCCAAAGGCAAGTTCCGTCCCTGGCTGCTTCGCGTGGCACCGTTGCTGTGTGTGACGGCCATCGCGTTCTGGACGGTTCCCACCTTCTTCAAAGGAACCACCATGCTGGTTGTGCTGTTCTTCTGCAAGATCCTGTACGAAGGCTGCTACACCATGTTCAACATTCCTATGGGTTCCCTGCTGGGTGCCATGGCCAACAACGACGGCGAGCGTTCCACCCTGTCCAGCGCCCGCGGCTTCGGCTCCCTGGTAGGCAACGTTCTGCCCCTGATGATCCTGCCCCAGCTGCTGGCCAAGTACGGCGATACTTCCTTCGCCTTCGGCGTGGGCGCCACCATCTGCGCGGTCATCGGTTTTGTTTTCTGCCTGCTGCACTACTTCTGGACCGAAGAGCGCAACACTGCCGCGGTGGCTGCCGCCGGCGGTGGCGACGGCGTGAAGATCAGCGATATCTTCGTGGCGTTCCGTAAGAACCGCGCCTATGTGGCCCTGATCATCCACGGCATCTGCATCTGCACCCAGCAGTATGTGGCCAGCACCCTGGGCACCTACATGTACGGTGATGTGCTGGGCGATATCGGCATCATGAGCGTGCAGAGCACCTTCTCCATGGTGGTCGGCATCATCAGCCTGGCCTTGTGCCCCGTCATCAGCAAGAAGATCGGCCTGGAAAAGATGGTCCGTATCTGCCTGGTCTGCGGCGCCGTGTGCTATCTGGGTCTGTTCGCCGTCATGATGATCACCACCATTTCCCCGCTGGTCTACATGATCTGGGCCACCATCGCGTCCAGCTTCGGCGGCGTGTCCATCTACATGCAGTGGGGCCTGGTTGCCACCGTTACCGACTACAACGAGATGGTCACCGGCAAGCGCACCGAGGGCACCATTTACGGCACCTTCAACCTGTCCCGCCGTATCGGCCAGACCGTCGGCAATTCCGCCGCCGTCCTGGCTCTGGGCTGGATCGGTTACCAGGCCAATGCCGCCACTCAGACTGCTGCCACCATCACCGGTATCAAGGCGCTGTGCGTCCTGATCCCCGCCATCTTCCTCGTGGGTTCCTGGATTGCTTTCCGCTTTGTCTGGAACATCACCCCGGAAATCCGCGCCCAGATGGCCGCCCGCAAGTCTGCTGAGTAAGGTTTCGTTCCTGTCCCCGGCGTGCTGCGCCGGGGACAATTTTTCAAAATCAATTTCCTGCAATCTTTTGCCAAAAAGGAGATGGCCCCCTATGGAAATGCGTACCCGCATCTTGCCAAAACTGCTCAACAGCGAGGTGGAAGAATACCTTGCCCAGAACGATATCATTATTGTGCCGGTGGGCACGGTGGAAATGCATGGCGGCTTTCCCCTGGACAGCGAGACCGTCATCAGCGAGGCCTATGCCCTGAAAATGGCCGAAGCCTGCGACGGACTTGTACTGACGGGGCTTCCCTACTTCTACGCCGGCGCCACCGCCAGCGGCCGTGGTACCGTACAGGTCAGCATTCGCCAGGGAATCGATTATCTGTCCGCCATCGCCCACAGCCTGCTCCGCCAAGGGTTCAAACGACAGATCTACATCAGCTTCCACGGCCCCGCCCACATGACCTGCAGCCCCATGGTCCGGGATTTCTTCGACGAAACCGGTGTGCCCATCCTGTATATGGACCTGTCCATGCAGATGACCCGCAGCGCCAAAGACCTGTTCAAGGATATGAACAGTTTCCATGCCATTACCGTAGGCGCTTACAAGATGATGGGACGGCTGCAGGATATTCCCATCACTACCCAGTTTGCCCACACCCGGCCTCAGACCTGCGCGCCCTTCAATGATCTGTTTGCGCTGGCTTATCAGAGCGCCTCCATCGGCTACTGCTTTGCGGAACAGGGCGACCACATGTCCACCACTGCCATTCCCGACGAAGCCGCCCGGAATAAACTGGCCGACGAAGGCGAAGCACTGATCAATGAGCTGGTCAAGCGGATGGACATGCCCCACGTGGTGGAGCAGATGCGCAAGCTGGAAGAGTACAACGACGCCGTGGCCGCCAAAAAGCCCTGGATGCCCAGCGCCTACAACAACAAAGGATGAAAACGCTATGAGCTATACCCGCATGACCCCCTGCGGTCCCATTGAGGGCTGCACCTGCCAGTGGCCGGGCGTAGTTGCCTATAAAGGCATCCGCTACGCCACCGCCGGACGGTGGGAATATCCCACCCCCGTAACCCACTGGGAGGGTACCTACGATGCCACCCACTATGGTGCTTGTTCCTACCAGCCCCGGGCCTTCTTCGATGAGGCCCAGATGCCTGAAAAGGCTTTCTATTACCATGAATTCCGCCAGGGGGAACACTACGATTACAGCGAGGATTGTCTGTTCCTGAACATCTGGACCCCGGAAAACACCGGTCCGGATGCGAAACTGCCGGTCATCTTCTACATTCACGGCGGTGGCTTTACCGGAGGCTGTGGCCACGAAAAGCATTTTGACGGCCCGGTCTGGCCCACCCGCGGCGTGATTGCCGTTACCATCAACTACCGGCTGGGCCCCCTGGGATTTGCCTGCCTGCCGGAGCTTTCTGCGGAAGCCGGCCACACCGGAAATTACGGCCTGTATGACCAGCTGTGTGCCCTGCAATGGGTATACGACAACATTGCAGCTTTCGGCGGCGACCCGAAACACATCACCCTGATGGGCCAAAGTGCCGGTGCTATGAGCGTACAACAGCTTTGCCTGTCCCCCATGACCGAAGGACTGGTGGCCGGTGCGGTCATGAGCAGCGGCGGCGGCGTGGGAAAAGGCTTTGGCTCCACCTCCCCCGCCCCTGAGCATTACGACTTCTGGAAGGATGTAGCCGTCCGTGCCGGTTGTCCGGACCTCGCTGCGCTGCGGGCCCTGTCCCCTGCCGACCTGTTTGCAGCCTGGAAAGCGGCCCAGACCGCAGCCGGCGGAATGCAGTGCGTCCCGGTGGTAGACGGACGGCTGATTCCCATAGAAGGATCGGTTATTGCCGAAGATGGGCAGCAGCGGGCTGTACCTTATATGATGGGTTCTACCAGTGAGGATATCGTTCCTCCCATCGTCCACCGCATGGCCAAATCCTGGTGCCGGTTGCAGGCAGACCAGGGCAAGCCGGCCTCCTATGCATGGTTCTTTGATCGTCAGCTGCCCGGCGATGACAACGGTGCCTGGCACAGCAGCGACCTTTGGTACTGGTTTGGTACGTTGGACCATTGCTGGCGCCCCATGACCGCCAAAGACCGGCTGTTAAGCGAACAGATGGTACAGTATCTGACCAACTTCGCTACCACAGGAAATCCCAACGGCGGCGGACTGCCCATTTGGGAGCCCATCCGCAAGGGCCAAAACAAGGTGTTGCGCTTGGGTGAAGGCACCACGCATATGGGCGGCGTCAATATGGTCAAGCTGACCCACACAATGCTGACCAACAAAGCTGTAGGTGAATAAGCATTTCCTCTCCCTTTGTCCCCCTTACAAACGGAAAATGCCCTCCGCCTCGCACGTCGGTTCGTTGACCGCGTATCGATGACAGAGGGTATTTTCCGTATTCTTTTTTGTAACCGTCAGGGCAAAACAGATTCCTTAGCAATATACCGCCCCTGTTGCCACCGCTTTTTGATTTCTGCCCAAAACTCCGGCATCGGATAGTCTACAATCTGCATTGGGGAACCTCCTCCGTATGCGGCCAGCGCGGCCTTCAATAAGGAGGTATACTTCTCAGGGAGATGTTGCATCCCCCAATAACCACCTTCCTGCTTGGAAAGAAATTCGTTCTTCTCCAAAAACGCCAGGGATCGGCAAGCGTTCAACACATAATAAACCGGGTGATCATTTTTCGAGGTTGCCGCGCCCTCCATCTCCGCCTGCAAATAGTCCGATATCCACTCACGGGGAATTGGGGTAAACAGGTGTTCTGCCTTCTTACCCATAAGCGTAATACCACGGGCACGCACCATGGCAAAATGAGCAACCAAATCCGTGTCGCGTTTCGGCATGCGTGACAACTGCCCCACCATGTCCTGCCTATAGGCGGATGCATACATAGGAGAAAAATGCAATTCAAAGCACGGATTCCGCTCTGGCACGGCGCAGCTTTGGACGGTCACCACGCTAAGTTCCAGTCCCTTGGCCGGGCAAAGAGGTTCCATGGCAAGACATGCCTGGATAAATCGGAGTTTTGCTGAAGCCTGCAACGCCTGCCTGACCACCACCAAACAATCCACATCCCCGGTAAGCCAGGAAAAGCAGCGCATGGCAACAGATCCATGGAGGTATATGCCCACGACATTGTCCGAGAAAGAAGAAACACACGCCACGCGCAACCGTTCGATTAGCAATAGAAGTTTATCCCGGTCGCTCTGCATAAACAATCCTTCCTCGCCTGTCGCATCTATCAAGAAAAAACCCGATAAACAAATAAATCCGAAACTTAAACCTTTTCGGTAAAAGTTTCGGATTTGTTTGGTGAAGCATTATCGTCTAAAATCGAACTTTTTACTTCTTCGAGGGTGACCAGCTGGTCACCCTCTTTGTAGTTAAAGACAAGGACAATTTTGTCGTCAAACAGGTACACCGCATTGACAAAGCAATCAATGACCTGTTGTTGAAACGCCGGGTCTTTCGGATCACCGTGACGGAAGTGGTCAAACCAGAATAGAATTTGCTCCCGTGTGATGGGCGGTTTTTCGATCTGCTCCTGCAAAATACTGGTTTCCAGTTGCTGGCGCTGCTGTTCCAGCTCATCCATTCGTTGTTTGGTGGATGGCGTCAAGATGCCCTGTTCAATGGCCGCAATCAGATTTCCGATTTTCTTTTTTACTTCCTGCAACTGTTTTTGCAAAAGTGGAAGCCGGGTATTTTCCTGTTTTTGATAGGCCAGCAACAAATCGCACAGACGGTCCATCACTTTCGGCTGGAGCACTTTCTGAACAGCGGCTTTTACCACAAAAAGCTCCAATGGCTCCTTGCGAACGGCCTGCAAATCGCAGGCGGCGCGGCCATTTCGCTTGTGGTTTCCACATTTATAGTAATAGTGGACTGTACCCGTATGACTTTTGCCGCTTTCCCCACTGACCATCGCGCCGCATTTGCCGCAAAACGCCTTGGTCGTCAGCATAAAGTTGACCTGTGTTTTTGTATGCGCCGGAGCCTTTTTGTTGCGTTCACAGCGGCGCTGCACCTGCTCAAACAGTTCCGGGTCAATGATGGCCGGAATAGCGTCCGGGATGACTGTATCTTTATAGCGGTATTCGCCCAGATACCGGCGGTTTTTCAGCATGGTTTGAAAACTGCCTTTGGTAAATGGCCTGCCCAGGCTGGTTCGGATGCCACGGCCGTTAAAATCTGTCCAAATGGCCTTGATACTCTCCCCGTCGGCATACCGCCGGAAGGCCTCCTGCACCACCGGTGCGGTGGCTGGGTCGAGCTGGTAGTGCTGTTCGCTGTCGATGCGGTAGCCCAGCGGCACCGGGCCGCCGTTGAACTTGGCCTTGAGTGCATTTTCCTTGTGGCCGCGGCTGACCTTCTCGGCCAGGTCGGCCGAATAATACTCGGCCATGCCTTCCAGCAGGCTTTCCAGCATGATGCCCTCCGGCGTGTTGGAGATGGGCTCGGTCACCGACACCACATGGACCCGGTTGTTTTTAAGGATGCGCTTATAGTGGGCCGAGTCGTACCGGTTGCGGGAGAAGCGGTCCAGCTTCCACACCAGCACTGCCTCAAAGGTGTGGGTGGCGCTGTCGTGGATCATCTGCTGGAACTGCGGGCGGCTGTCGGTCTTGGCAGAAAACGCCCGGTCAATGTACGTGCCAATCAGGTTGATGCCGTTCTGGTCGGCATACTCCTTGCATTCCCGCAGCTGCCCCTCGATGGATTCTTCCCGCTGGTTGTCGCTGCTGTAGCGGGCATAAATCACGGCATTCATGGCGTGCACCTCCTTACTTGTGCTTCTCCTCTTCTCCCATATTGAGGATCATCTGCTTCAGGCGGCGGTTCAGCTCGCTGCCCGGCGTGAAGCAGGCTTCGACAAACTCGCCCCAATCCGGCTTGCGCTGCACCACTTCCTGCGCCCCCTCCGGCGTGACGCAGACATACCGCCCGCGGGGGTCCTCGCACAGGCCAAAAATATAGTCCAGCGATACGTTAAAATAGGTCGCATACCAGACCAGGATACGGTAAGGTGCTGCCGCCCTGTCAGTTTCATACCGGTTGATGGCAGCCTGGTTGGTGCCAGCCAACGCCGCCAGTTGGGCCTGGGTCAGCCCCGCGTCCTTGCGCAGCACGCGCAGCCGGGTGCCGATGGATACGTCCATAGTGTTCCTTCCTTTTAATTTGATTTATGATTCAAGTATAATCAGTATTGGCATATTCGTCAAGTGTGGATACCGCGTTACACAAATTTTACCAAAATATAACGCGCACATGGTCGAAAAATACGCGGGGAGGGGGGTAGAATATAAGCCGATTTTAAGGTTGAATCGAGGAAGTTTATGGAAATCCGCCTGACCAACATTACCAAGTCGTTTGGCAGCAAGCAGGTCATCGCTCCCACCACCCTGACGGTGGAGAGCGGCAGCTTTACCACGCTGCTGGGTTCCTCCGGCTGCGGAAAGACCACGCTGCTGCGCATGATCGCCGGGCTGGAGACCCCCGACACCGGAGAAATTTGGTTTGATGACCGCTGTATCTTTTCCAAAGAGAAAAAGATCGACACCCCGCCCGAAAAGCGGGGCCTTGGCTTTGTGTTCCAGGATTTTGCCCTGTGGCCCCACATGACGGTGTTTGAGAATGTCGCCTTCGGCTTGCGGGCGCAGAACCGCACCGACGGGCTGCGCGACAAAGTAATGGAGGCGCTGCGCAGCGTCCACCTGGAGGAGCTGGCCCAGCGGTATCCGCACCAGCTCTCGGGCGGGCAGCAGCAGCGGGTGGCTTTTGCCCGGGCCATCGTCATCGAGCCGAGCTGCATTTTGTTTGACGAGCCGCTCTCGGCGCTGGACGCCCTGCTGCGGGAGGAAATGCGCCACGAGCTCAAGGAGCTTGTCTCCCGCTTGGGCTTTACGGCGGTGTTTGTCACCCACGACCAGACCGAGGCCATGAGCATGAGCGACAAGATCGCCGTGCTGGACGGCGGCGTGGTGCAGCAGTATGACACGCCGGAGGAGATCTACCACCACCCCGCCACCCGGTTTGTGGCGCATTTTGTGGGCAAATCCAACTGGCTGGACGCCACCCGCCTGTTCCGGCCCGAGGCCATGACGGTGGACCCGGCGCCCGGCTGCACCGAGTACAAACTGCCGGTGCAGAGCGTGCAGTACCTGGGTGACTGCTATGAGGTGCAGCTGACCTATCAGCCCGATGTGACCTGGATGCTTCACTGTGGCCGCAAGGCGGCTGTGGGCGAAACACTTTCAGTTTACATAGACCCGAAGCAAATCATCACAGTAGAAGGAGTGAACGGAAAATGAAACGTAGTACCATGAAACGCGCCGCGGCCCTGCTGGCTGCCGGCTGCATGACGGTGAGCCTGGCGGCCTGCGGCAGCACAGCCACCAGCGGAAGCAGCTCCACGGCGAGCGAGAGCGCCCCGGCTTCCTCCTCGGAGGCGGCCAGCGAATCCACCGCCACGCCGGAAGCTTCGTCTGAGGCCACCGCTACCGGTTCCGGCAAAGTGACTGTCTATATGCCCAGCCCGGCCGGCCTGGCCGACAAGCTGGCCGCCGCCTTCACCGAAGAGACCGGCATCCAGGTGGAGCAGTTCCAGGGCACCACCGGCGAGATTCTGGCCCGTCTTGAAACGGAGGAGGCCAACCCGGTGGCCGACGTGGTCATTCTGGCTTCCTGGTCGGACGGCCTGTCCATGAAAGCCGACGACAAGATCGTCAGCTACACCCCCGCCAATGCCGACAAAATCCAGCCCGGCTGGATCGACGATGACAGCATGCTGTTCGGTTACAGCGCGTCTGCCGTGGGCGTGATCTACAACACCACGATCTACCCTGAACTGAACGCCGACTGGGCCGACCTGGCCGACAGTCAGTATGCCGACGACATCGCGATCCCCGACCCCGAAAAGTCCGGCGCCTGCAAGGACTTCCTGGCCGGCCTGGTCACCGGCCTGGACAACGGCGAGGAGATCATGCAGTCCTGGGCGGACAACGGCCTGACAGTGCCCGGCGCCAATGCGGCCGCGCTGGAAGCTGTCACCACCGGTGAGAAGGGCATCCTGATCGCCGGCGTGGACTACAACGCCTACTCTTCCATCGATGACGGCGAGCCCATCAACATCTACTACCCGGCCAGCGGCACCGTCATCAACCCTCGCCCGGCCATGATCATGAAGACCGCCCCGGATATGGACAACGCCAAGGCCTTTGTGGACTTCCTGTTCAGCGACGAGGCTCAACAGCTGGTGGCTGACGCCTACCTGTTGCCCGGCCGCACCGACATCCAGTGCTCCAACCGCACCAACGTGGCCGACATCCCGCAGCTGCCCACCGACTGGGATGCGATGGTGCCCGTCGCTGACGAGACCGCTGCCAAGCTGAACGAGATCTGCCAATAAAATCAAAATAGAACCCGGAGGAAGTATGCGACAGTCAACGACCCGGAGCGTCAGCCCCATCTTGTGGGTGCTGCTGCTTGTTCTGGCGTTTTTGATCGTCTGCCCCCTGGTTTCGGTATTCGCCGAGGCGGTCATCATAGATGGCCGCCTCGACCTGTATCGCGCCTGGACGATCATCGCCGACCCTGAAAACCTGCAAACCATCTGGAATTCCCTGCTCCTCGGCGTCTGCGTAGTGGCCCTTTCCACCGTCATCGCAGCGCCCACCGCCTACCTGCTGGCCCGCAGCCAACTGGGAAAACACAAGTGGCTGGACATCGTGTTCATGGTGCCCTTTATGACCCCGCCCTACATCGCGTCGATGGGCTGGATCCTGTTCATGCAGCGGCGCGGGCTCTTTCAACAGCTGTTCCCCTTCACCGGCCGCATCTCGGAAAGCTTCTTCTCCTTCGGCGGGCTGGTGCTGGTCATGACGCTGAACGTGTTCCCCTTTATGATGACGATCTTGAAAAACGCCATCCTGAACATCCCCGCCAGCCTGGAGGAGAGCGGCGCCGTGTTCGGTGCCGGGTTCGGCCTGCGGCTGCGCAAGATCTTCGCCCCGCTGCTCACCGGCAACTATGCCATCGCAGCTCTGCTCGTCTTCGTCAAGACCCTGTCGGAGTACGGCACCCCCTATACCCTTGGCCGGCGCATCGGATTCTATGTCTTTACTACCGATATTCACCGCTACGCCACCACCGCGCCGGTGGACTTTGGTAAGGCGGCCAGCCTGTCCTCGGTGCTGGTCCTGATCTGCATGGCGCTGTGGCTGGCCCAGAACGCCATCACCAACCGCACTTCCTACCGGCTGGTCAGCGGCAAGGGCAGCCGCCCGGTCGAGACCCACCTGTCCGGCGGCGGTCTGGCCGCGGCCTGGGGGTGGGTGGCGCTGGTGTTGGTGGTGTCCATCGGCATCCCGTATTTTTCCATCATCGCCAGCTCGCTCATCAAGCTGCGCGGCTACGGCCTGGCCCCCGGTAACTTCACGCTGGAGCACTACGCCGAGCTGTTCACCACCGACCGCAGCCTGGGCGCCATCGGCAACAGTATCTTTTTGGCCATCGCCTCAGCCTGCATCTGCTCGGTGCTGGGCACGGTGGTGGTCATGGCGGTGCGCCGCGGCAAGGGGCGGCTCAAAAAAATCGTGGAGGGCGCCAGTATGCTGCCCGAAATGCTGCCCGCCATCGTGCTGGTCATCGGCATCATGCTGTTCTGGAACGCCATCTACGATGTGCTGCCGCTGTACAACACAATGGGCATCATGGTGCTGGCCTATGTGGTGCTGTACCTGCCCTATACGGTGCAGTATGTGACCTCCTCCTTCACCCAGATCAACGATAACCTGATCCAGGCCGGCCGTACCTTTGGCGGAAGCCCGTGGTACGTGTTCCGCCGCATCACGCTGCCAATGATTGTCCCCGGCATCCTGACCGGCTGGATGATGATCTTTATCATCGCCTTCCGGGAACTGGTCACCGCCAGCCTGATCGCGCCGCCCAACGTGCTGGTGGTCTCCACCTACATCAACCGGGAATTTGAGCAGGGCAGCGTGTCGCTGGGCATGGCGATGGCGGTGCTTTGCGTGGCCATCACCACCACAACACTGCTGATCCTCAACGCAGTCACCAGCCGAAAGAAGGCATCCTGATGCGGGTGACCTTTGCCGGCGGCGTGGGTGAGCATGGCCGCAACTGCTTTTTGGTGGAGGGGGAGACGCTCTCCTTTTTGGTGGACTGCGGGCGAATGGCCGGGGCGCAAGACCCTTACCCGGCGCTGACGGCCGCCCAGGCCCGCGGGCTGGACTTTGTGTTTTTAACCCACTCCCACGCCGACCACACCGGCGCGCTTGCCTGGCTGGCAGGTTTGGGCTGCACCGCCACGGTGGTGGCCACGTCCGCCACGCTGTCGCAGGTAGGCCGGCTGCCGTTTCCGACGGTGTGCCTTGAAAATAATCCGCCCCCGGCCGGGCTGGAGCTGGCCTGGGGGCGGGCCGGGCACTGCGCCGGCAGCGTGTGGTATGCCTTTGGGCTGGAGGGACAGCGGCTGTTTTTCAGCGGCGATTATACCGAGCACAGCCCCGTCTACGCGGTGGACCCGGTGCGGGGCCAGGCTGCCCGCCTGGCGGTGCTGGACAGCGCCTACGGCCCGGACCCCCGCAGCGACGGCGCCATGCGGCAGGATTTTCTTGACGCGGTGTCGCCCTGGGCCAGTGCCGGGCAGCCGGTGCTGTTCCCGGTGCCCAAATACGGCCGCGGGCAGGAGATGCTTTTGCTGCTGCACGCCCGCTGGCCGCAAACGCCGCTTTATGGCGATGCGCACTTCTGCAAGCAAACGCAGGTGCTGGCCACAGACCAAACCTGGGTGCGCCCTGAAGCCCGCGCCGCGCTGCATGAGGTATCGGTGCTTTCCTTGGGAACGACGCCGCCTGCCCATGGGTTCTGCTTTCTCAGCGGGCCGCAGCTGCGCACGCCGGCGGCGCTTGCCTTGGCCGAAGCCTTTGCCAAAGCCGGCGGTGTCGTGCTGACCGGCGCTGTGGACCCAGGCTCCGGGGCTGCCCGGCTGGCGGGGCAGGGCCTGGCCCGGTTTGCCCGCGTGCCGGTGCATTGTACCGACCGGGAGCGCCAGGCCCTGGCAGAACACAATGCCTTCCAGCAGGTGGTGCCCTACCACACCGCCGACCATCCCTGCCCGCAGCGGACCATCTGCCTGGGTACAGAACCATAACCGACATTTCCTCTCTCCCTTTTTCATAAAAGCCCGGAGCACAATCTTTACTGAATGTGTGCTCCGGGTTTCTTATTGTTTCGCTTTCCACTCCTCGAACAGCCGTTGTCCCTCCTCCGACTGGTAAAATGCCTGGATCTTGGGCAGCAGGAACCGGGCGAACCTCTCCAAATCTGCCTGGGGCACCCCGTCCTGCTCCGGGGCGGCAGGTGCCGGTTGCTGCTTGCTCATCGTGTTCTTCTCCTGCAAATTCTCCGTAGCGGCTCCTTTCTGCAGGGCTGGCCCCTGCTGCCTGGCTGTGGTTTGTCTCATCGTTCCTGGCCCTTGGCACGCTGGCGGCGCTGTGCCCGGTTCAGTTGCTGCTCTGCCTGCTGGCGGCGCTGGATGCCAAGCAGGAATGTCTGCACCTGCTGCGGCGCTGTGCGCATTGCCTCGCGGTAGAGGGACGTTTCCTCTCGCAGTGCGGCCAGCTGTGCCTCGCACCGCTCCAAACGCTGGCGCAAATCCTGGGCCCTCATTCTGCTTTGCTCCAACTGCTTGCGCAGGCTGCGGTTTTCGGCCAGCAGTTTGCCGCTGGCTTTTGCCATCTCGCATAAGGTTCGGTAATCCTGCGGCGGCAGTTCCACCCGCTTTTCCAGCACACCCTTGACCTTGGCATTCGCCTCAATGTCCTGCACATCGCGGATCGACCCGGAGATCGCCCCGATTTGGGACACAAGTTCCTTTTTCTGGCCTTGCAGTTGCCTCTTCTGGTCAGCCAGCATCGTTACCGCTTGCCGGTCCTGCTGGACCTTATACTCCAGCACGTCCAGGTGTTGGGCGGTGCTGCCCTGTATGCCGCGCTCAAAGTCGGTAAAACCGGCCTGCTGCATGTGCTCGAAAAACCTGGTTTGCAGTTGGCTGTAAGAGCTCACCAGCCGTGGCTTGCCGTTTTTTTTCAGCACCGGCTGGCCCTGCTCATCGGTCAGGGGGATCATCGGCCACTTTTTGCTGTGGCTAACCTGCATGACCGTCTCCCGCACGGTGCCGCGCAGCGCAGGGTCCTTGCACCGCTTGGACCAGCGGATCTGCTTTTCCACCACCGGCAGGTAGACGACGTGCAGGTGGTAGTGGAACACATCCCGCCCCAGCCGGTCACTGGCTTCCCGGTTGCGCTCATCGGCGTGCATGACCGCCGAGATGATGTACTGCTCCCCGCCCGCGATCTCCTTGGCCAGTTCGTAGGCTTCGGCGTAGAAGCTCTTGGCGTACTCATACCCGCCATGCGTCTCGAAATAGTCGGTGTTCACATCAAACACCAGCTCGTCAAAGACGTAGGCGTCCGGCTTGAGGCCGCGGGTGGAGACGATGCCGTCCGCCACCATCTAGTCAAACTTCTGCGCATAGGTGGGGGCGTCACATGCTTTGAAGATCACATTGTTGTGGCTGTGTTCCAGCAGCACATCCGGGTTGGAGTAGACTTCGTTTTTGCGTTCGTTGTGGCGTTCCCGCACCGAGATCGCGTTTTTGCGGTAGCGTTCATTGCGCACCACGGTTCGATTGATTTTGCTGATAGGCGGCTCCTTTCTTGGGTACGGTTTTGTGGCGGGGTCCGCGGGGTACGCAGATACTCCCTTTTATAAAGGAAGTATCTGACCCACTATGACACTTTCCGGCGTTGCCGGCAAAGTGCCAGTGGGCCCGCTGCGGCGGGAGGGGATTTACGGGGCGCTGCCAACCATCCGATTATGCATCATCCCCGACAAGGCTGGAACAGTTGTGCTTTCTATCCGGGTGGGTACATCTTTGTACCAGCCTTTGAAGCGGCACATTCCTTTCGCCTGTTTCCCTTCCCGGTCTGCCCTTTACCAAAACGCGGGTGGTGGAATCTGTCTCTATCTATCTTTTAGAGATATAATATAAATCTATCTATATCGTGCCGGTTTTTCCGGCAGGTCAGTGTCGGGATTTCCAGCGGGTAGCTGCCGGATGTTCCGGCGGGTTATGCCGGGATTTCCGGCAAGCGGTCACAGCTCATTCGGCTCCTTGGGGCGGGGCAAATTCATGTAATACCGCCGTGCCTTGCCGTTTGGCTGCCCCGGCACCGGCTGCAACAACCCGCAGGCTTCCAGCGCGGCAAACAGCCCTGCTGCCTTCTCCCGGTGGCAGTGCAGCATCCGTCCCACGCTGGCCTGCGAGAGGCTGACACAGGGCCTGTGTCCGGCTTTCCAGTGCCCGGTGGTATCCTGAGCCGACAGCCGCAGCAGCCCCAACAGGCGGCCATACAGCAGCTTGCTCTCGCTGGGCAGGCTGCGGTAGGGTTCCTCTGCAAACAGGCTGGCGGGGATCATCAGGAAACTGTCGATGCGGTTCAAGTTTTCCTCTGCGGGGACAAGTTCATGGTTCAGTTGGCACCTCCTTGGGTCATGGGTGGTTGCGGGTTTGGTCTGTCTCTCCTCCTCTCTGCGCCGTTGCCGCCTCAGGTCCGGCAGGCAACCTCCTCGGCTGGCGCTGTGCCGTTTTCTCCCGCTTTGGCAGGCTCCCACATCGCTGCGATCTTTGCGCTGCTTCCCCGGCAGGGTCACTGTTCGGTCGTTCCTTCTGTTCTCGGAAGATGTTTGATTATTTCGTTATAGTTTCTTCCGACACATTCAGTATACGGCCCCTTGCCTATCAACGCAAGATGTGTTAGACTGTTTTCATGTCGGATGATTCACACGCTTTTCTGCACAAAGACCGCAACACGGCAAAACACAGCACCGTTTGCAAGCCACATTTCCTCCAACACAGGGCGGTGAAGGGATTTTGAACTACCAGACGTATCTTTTCTTTGATGGCCGAGCCGAGTATATTCAGGGCTACGACACGCCCCAGCACACCTTCCCGCTGGGATCACTGGTGTTCGGACTGCTGGATATGGAGTTTGCTCCCTATCTGGAACAGGCCACCGGCTTGCTGGACCGGTTCAGGGGGATGGATTTCCCTGCCGGGCGCACAATGCCACAGAGCCTGGCCGAGCCGGAAACCTGTGCCTACTACCAGGCGGCTTCCTTCTATCATGGGCTTGCGGAGGCCGTTCGGGCAACTTCCCCGGCCTTGTTCGACCTGCTGGAAGGATACTGTTCGGCCACCTTCCGACGGTTCAAGCGGGAACTGGATCGGATGACCGGCCAGCTTTCCCAGGTAAACCACGGGCAGCCCAGCGGCAGCCGTTTGTCCACCAATTCACTATTCCAGCGCACCGTCCACACCGGCAACCTGGCGCTGACCAGCGACTTGTTGGAAGGCTACTGCCGCAGCTTTCCTGCTTACACGGAGCAGATGGAGGTGTTCATCGAGCTGGATACCGAAGACGCCTCCCTGTGTGAAACCGCCCTGTTGTTTTTAGAGTCCTTTGCGGAGCTTCTCCGGCAGCTTACTCAGGCGGCAGAAGATTTTCGCAGCCTGATCGCCGCCACGCTGGTAGATGAGGACAGCCGCCCCCGGACAGAGCATGGCCAGCGCCCTTCGGAGCTGCTGGCAGAACTGGCCGAAAATGGCGATTCAACCTATCAGAAATACCACAACCTGGAGGATGACATCCATATCCAGACTCGCTACAAACGGCCAACAGACAACAAAAAAGGCGGCATTTCTGCCGCCACGTTCTACGCGAGCGATACGCTGCCCGCGCTACTCTTTTTGGAATTTGTACAGATGTGTGCCCAGAATCTGCCGGTCGCCGTCTGTGAGAGCTGCCACCGGCTGTTCGTGCCCTTCTCCAGCCGCGCCAAGTATTGCGAGCGGGTTCTGGACCCGGAAACAGGCGCCACCTGCAAGGACATTGCCGCCAAGCTGGCCTACGCCGAGGAGCTGAAAGCCGACAAGGCCAAGGAGCTCTACAACAAAACGCGCAACCGCTACCAGATGCGCTGCTCCCGCGCCCCAGGCAACCAGAAAATGCGGGATGACTACAACGCCTGGCGCAAGCAGGCACAGATGGCGCTGAGCAAGTATCAGTTGGGGGAGATCGGGTGGGAGACGTTTGAAAAGGTCATCCAAACAGGATTATAAAAGGGGCTGGGCAGCGCAATTGTTTATTCTGCGCTGTCCAGCCCCTTTTGCTTAGCAAATGACCGTTGAATAAAAAACAAACCCGAACCCATGCTCAAAGAGCAAAAAGTTCGAGTTTGGCTTGTTTGGTGACCCGTACGGGAATCGAACCCATGTTAACGGCGTGAGAGGCCGCTGTCTTAACCGCTTGACCAACGGGCCATAATAAAAAGAGAAGCCGGCATCTACCTATTTTCACAGGCCGTCTCCAGCCAACTATCTTCGGCACAAGTGAGCTTAACTTCTGTGTTCGGAATGGGAACAGGTGGATCCTCACCGTCATCGACACCGGCCATTTGCATGGCCATCGTCATGCTTCTCTTTTCTGAGGTATATACCCTCAAAACTGAATATCGAACTGCTGGCAAATGAAGTACTCTAAGAAAATGGGGTCAAGCCCTCGACCTATTAGTAC
>NZ_JACJJP010000037.1 GCF_016900095.1 Gemmiger formicilis | reverse complement strand
GCCCACCACGGGGGCTGCCCCGGCCAGCAGCTGCGCCGGTTTGACCGCCCCGCCCCGGCGGCGGACATGCCCGCCCGGGCCCCGGCGGCGTCCCAGCTGGGCCAGTGGCCCTGCCAGATCAAGCTGGTGCCGGTGAACGCCCCCTATTTTGACGGGGCCAAGCTGCTCATCGCGGCGGACTGCACCGCCTTTGCCTACGCCAACCTGCACCAGGATTTCATGCGGGGCAAGATCACCTTGGTGGGCTGCCCCAAGCTGGACAACGTGGACTACAGCGAAAAGCTCACCGCCATCATCCGGGACAACAACATCCAGAGCGTGACCATCCTGCGCATGGAAGTGCCCTGCTGCGGCGGGCTGGAATTCGCGGCCAAAAAGGCCCTGCAGGCCAGCGGCAAGTTCCTGCCCTGGCAGGTGGTGACCATCTCGGTGGACGGCCGGATCCTGGACTGAAAAACACCGTGAAACCGAATAAAACACAACAAGCGGACGATACTTTCCGTACTGCGGATCGGAGGTTCAGTATGAGGATGAAGAACATTTCCCAGGCCGAAGTGCTGGTGCTCAAGGACCAGATTGCCTACCAGGAAGGGCAGGTGGTCAGCAAGACCCTGGCCCAGAACCAGGCGCTGAGCATCACTCTCTTTTCCTTTGCCAAAGGGGAGGAGATCAGCACCCACGCATCCGGCGGCGATGCCTTCGTGACCTGCCTGGACGGGGTGGGCAAGATCACCATTGACGGCAAGGACTATCTGCTGAAAGAAGGGGAGTCCATCGTCATGCCCGCCGGCCATCCCCATGCCGTCTACGGCCAGGAAGCCTTCAAGATGCTGCTGGTGGTGGTGTTCTGAACACCGCCTGCACAAATATACCAAAACCACACAACCAAAGGAGAATGTACCATGAAAGCATTTGTTGATCAGGATACCTGTATCGGCTGCGGCCTGTGCTGCGCCACCTGCGACGCCGTCTTCCGCCTGGGAGACGAGGGCAAGTCCGAATCCTACGGCACCGTTACCGAGGAAAACCGGGACGATGTGCAGACCGCCATCGACAACTGCCCGGTGTCGGCCATCAGCTGGCAGTAAGATATCCCCCCAAAATTCCAATCACCCCATAAGGAGAACCCTACCCATGGATCAGAAGATGTTTTGTTATCAGTGTCAGGAGACCGCCGGCTGCAAAGGATGCACCATGGTGGGCGTCTGCGGCAAACAGCCCGACGTGGCCGCCATGCAGGACCTGCTGGTGTATGTGAGCAAAGGCCTTTCCGCCGTGACCACCGCCCTGCGCAAGGCCGGACAGCCGGTGCCGGCAGCGGTCAACCATCTGATCACCCTCAACCTGTTCACCACCATCACCAACGCCAACTTTGACAAGCAGGCCATCATGGCCCGCATCCGGGCCACCCTGGACACCAAGGCCGAGCTGCTGGCCAAGCTGGGCGATACCGCCAGCCTGCCCGAAGCCGCCCTGTGGGACGGGGCGGGGGACTGGGACGCCAAGGCCAAGCAGGTGGGGGTGCTCTCCACCGAAAACGAGGACATCCGCTCTCTGCGGGAGCTGATCACCTACGGTCTGAAGGGTCTGTCCGCCTACTCCAAGCACGCCAACGCCCTGCTGAAGGATGACGAGGACACCGACGCCTTCCTGCAGCGGGCCCTGGCCGCCACCCTGGACGATAGCCTGACCGCCGACGACCTGGTGGCCCTGACCATGGAAACCGGCAAGTACGGCGTGGCGGGCATGGCCCTGCTGGACGCCGCCAACACCGCCGCCTACGGCAATCCGGAGATCACCCGGGTTTCCATCGGGGTGGGCAAGAACCCCGGCATTCTGGTGTCCGGCCACGATCTGCGGGATCTGGAAATGCTGCTGGAACAGACCCAGGGCACCGGGGTGGACGTGTACACCCACTCCGAGATGCTGCCCGCCCACTACTACCCGGCCTTCAAGAAATACCCCAACTTTGTGGGCAACTACGGCAACGCCTGGTGGAAGCAGAAGGAAGAGTTTGAATCCTTCCACGGCCCCATCCTCATGACCACCAACTGCATCGTGCCCCCCAAGGACAGCTACAAGGACCGGCTGTACACCACCGGCGCCGCGGGCTATCCGGGCTGCAAGCACATTCCCGGGGGCATCGGGGAGCCCAAGGACTTCTCCGCCCTCATCCAGCAGGCCAAGACCTGCCCGCCCCCGGCCCAGATCGAGACAGGCGAGATCGTGGGCGGCTTTGCCCACGCCCAGGTGCTGGCCCTGGCGGACAAGATCGTGGAGGCGGTCCAGTCCGGTGCCATCAAAAAGTTTGTGGTCATGGCCGGCTGCGACGGCCGCGCCAAGAGCCGGGAATACTACACCGAATTCGCCAAGGCCCTGCCCGGGGATACCGTCATCCTCACCGCCGGCTGCGCCAAGTACAAGTACAACAAGCTGGACCTGGGCGACATCGGGGGCATTCCCCGGGTGCTGGATGCCGGCCAGTGCAACGACTCCTACTCTCTGGCGGTCATCGCCCTCAAGCTGAAGGAGGTCTTCGGCCTGGAGGACATCAACGACCTGCCCATCATCTACAACATTGCCTGGTATGAGCAGAAGGCGGTCATCGTGCTGCTGGCCCTGCTCTACCTGGGGGTCAAGAACATCCATCTGGGCCCCACCCTGCCCGCCTTCCTCAGCCCCAACGTGGCCAAGGTCCTGGTGGACAACTTCGGCATTGCGGGCATCGGCACGGTGGAAGAGGACATGAAACTGTTCTTCGGTGAATCCTGCTGAAATTTTTGCGCACTATTGCCAAAAGCGGGTGCACCGGATTGTGCAGAAGGGCAAAAATCAACAAAGTGCTTGACAAACCAGAACGAGGTGTGTAAACTCAAAAACAATTCAACGGTTTAACCCGTTGAAGCAAACCGATGACGCAGAGAAGTACGCAGGAAGGTGTTTCCCCAAGAGAGCCGCGGGCGGTGAGATCGCGGCGGAAAGGCCCCTGCCGAATGGACTGCCGAGGGCGGGCCGAACGGAGAATCTCCCAGTAGGACCCGACGGAATTCCACCGTTACAGGGAACGATGTGTGTTGGCACGTCGAAAGAGGGGGCGAAGAGTCTTCTTCGTCAATTTGGGTGGCACCGCAGAAGCTTTTCCGGCTTTTGTCCCAAAGGGTATTTTTACACATGCCCCGTGGGACAAAAGCCGTTTTTTTGTCCCTCAGGGCCCACGGAAAGGAGCCGACAAGATGGCCGCAGAAAAAATCCCTTACAAGATCTACCTGTCCGAAGAGGAAATGCCCCGCACCTGGTACAACGTCCGGGCCGACATGAAGAACAAGCCCGCGCCGCTGCTCAACCCGGCCACCGGTCAGCCCATGGGGTACGAGGACCTGCGCCCGGTGTTCTGCGATGAGCTCATCCGCCAGGAACTGGACAACGACACCCGGGAAATTCCCATTCCCGACGAAATCCGGCATTTCTACAAGATGTACCGTCCCTCCCCCCTGGTGCGGGCCTACTGCCTGGAGAAAAAGCTGGGCACCCCCGCCAAGATCTACTACAAGTTCGAGGGCAACAACACCTCCGGCAGCCACAAGCTGAACAGCGCCATCGCCCAGGCCTACTACGCCAAACAGCAGGGCCTGAAGGGGGTCACCACCGAGACTGGCGCCGGCCAGTGGGGCACCGCTTTGTCCATGGCCTGCGCCTACCTGGGCCTGGACTGCCAGGTGTATATGGTCAAGTGCTCCTATGAACAGAAACCTTTCCGCCGGGAGGTCATGCGGGTGTACGGCGCCTCGGTGACGCCGTCCCCCTCCACCACCACCCAGGTGGGCCGCCGCATCCTGGCCGAACACCCCGGCACCACCGGGTCTTTGGGCTGCGCCATCAGCGAGGCGGTGGAAAAGGCCACCACCACCCCCGGCTACCGCTACGTGCTGGGCAGCGTGCTCAATCAGGTGCTGCTGCACCAGAGCGTCATCGGCCTGGAATCCAAGGCCGCCCTGGACAAATACGGGGTGGTGCCGGATATCATCATCGGCTGTGCGGGGGGCGGCAGCAACCTGGGCGGCCTGATCTCCCCCTTCATGGGCCAGAAGCTGCGGGGCGAACAGGACTACCGCATCATCGCGGTGGAACCCGCCTCCTGCCCCAGCTTCACCCGGGGCAAGTTCGCCTATGACTTCTGCGACACCGGCATGGTCTGCCCCCTGGCCAAGATGTACACCCTGGGCAGCAACTTCATCCCGTCCCCCAACCACGCGGGCGGCCTGCGGTACCACGGCATGAGCTCGGTGCTCTCCCAGCTGTACCACGACGGCCTGATGGAAGCGGTGGCCGTGGAACAGACCAAGGTCTTTGAGGCCGCCGAGGAGTTCGCCCGGGTGGAGGGCATCCTGCCCGCCCCCGAAAGCAGCCACGCCATCCGGGTGGCCATCGACGAAGCCCTGCGCTGCAAGGAAACCGGGGAGGAGAAGACCATCCTCTTCGGCCTGACCGGCACCGGCTACTTCGACATGGTGGCCTACGAGAAATTCCACAACGGCGAAATGACCGACACCATCCCCACCGATGCGGAACTGGAAGCCAGCTTTGCCCGGCTGCCCCAGGTTCCCGGTCAGGATTGAGCCCGTCGGAAAACTGCCATTCCCGGAATGCCGCCGGCACCCTCGCGGCCGGGCCGGCAAACCGCACGGAAAAGGTCCCGTCCTTTCGGACGGGACCTTTTTCTTGTGGGGTCACGGCTGCAGGGCGGTGCGCAGCCGGGCCCGGTATTCCTGGGGAGAAATACCGTACCGTTTGCGGAAACTTTTGAGAAAGCTGCTGTAATCCGAAAAGCCGTTTTCCAGGCAGGCGTCCAGAATCCGTTTGCCCGCCGCAATGTCCCGGCGGCAGCTTTGCATCCGCAGTTCGGTCAGGTAGTCGTGCACGCTCCGGGAGGTATAGGCCCGGAACACCCGGGACAGATGCTCCCGGCTCACATAGGTGTGGCGGGCCAGTTCGTTCACGTTCAGTCCCGGGTCCCGGTAGTGGGCCTGCAGGTAGGCGACAGCCCGGGCCACCAGGGGACTGGTGGCGGCGGGCGGGGCCACCCCGTCGGCGGCGATGATCTGCCGGATGCTCAGGGCCAATTGAATCAGAAGACAGCGGTACATCAGCTCTTTTTCGCTCTCGTTGGCCATGCCTGCCGCCGCGGCGGCCCGCTCCATCAGCTCCCGGATGCCCCAGTTTTCCACCGGCTCCCGGTGCAGAATCAGCAGGCGGTCGGGCAGGGCAGGGGCCGCCCCCGCCCCTTCCAGGCTCTGGTGCCAGAACCCGTCGTCCACCTGTAAGATCAGCCGGTCGTAGGTGTCGTAGTAGCCGGTGTGCACCGTTCCCGGGGGGATCAGCAGCAGTTCCCCGGGGCGCAGCTCGTAGCGGCTGCCGTCCACGTGATACCACGCCCGGCCGCTGACCATGTAAATGTACTCGTGGTAGGGGTGGGCGTGGGTCACCGACTGCCGCACCTGCCGGTTGGTGTACCAGCCCACCACCACCTTGTCCCAGGGCAGGCGGCGGGCGGCCAGCTCCTGGGTCAGGTTCTGGTCGGCGTAAGACAAGGCATGGGATTCCATGGCGGGGGCTCCTTTCCTGGGGGAATGACTCCAGTATATCACAAATTGCCATATTCTGGTCACAAAACAAGGCGGTTTTTCCGGAAAATCTCTGCTATGATGGAAAAAACAGGCCAAAAACAGGCAAAACGTGATATAGAACGGAGGCGCAAGGAAATGAAACTTTGCAGACAGTACCAGGGGATGGAACCCCACAAGGGCGGATTTCTGGTGCACACCAACTGCGCGGACATCTGGGTCTGCTTTGTCACCCCGGAGATCGTCCGGGTGCGGGTGGCCTTTGACCGCAAACTGGAGGAGGAATCCTACGTGCTGGCCACCACCGCCTGGGCGGACCGGCTGGACCCCCTGTTCGGGGACAGCCGCACCCGGGTGGAACCGGTGGCCCCCCGGGTGGAGGAAGACGGGGACAGCATCCGGTTTTCCACCGGGGCGGTGCGCCTGGAACTGGGCAAGGACCCGCTGGGGTTCCGGCTGTACAACGCCGCCGGGGACCTTCTGTACGCCGACCTGGCGGGCACCCCCTACACCCTGGATTCCAACCGGCGCATCACCCACTACAGCCGCATGGAGGAGGACGACTGCTTCTACGGCTTCGGGGAGAAGACCGGCCCGCTGAACAAGAACATGCGGTTCCTGCGCCAGCGGGCCACCGATTCCCTGGGCTATGACCCCGACCGGGCGGACACCCTGTACAAGCACATTCCCTTTTACATCCGGCTGAACCGCAAAACCCGCAAGGCGGTGGGGGTATTCTACCACAACTTCTACGAATCCGTCTTCAACATGGGGTGCGAGAAGAGCAACTACTGGCCCCGCTACACCTACTGGCAGGCGGACGGCGGGGACATCGACCTGTTCCTGCTGGCGGGGGACACCCTGCGCCGGGTGGTGGACAACTACACCCTGCTCACCGGCCGTCCGGCCCTGCTGCCCAAGCGGGCGCTGGGGTACCAGGGCTCCTCCATGTACTACCCCGAACTGGAAGAGAACAGCGATCAGGCGGTGCTGGATTTCATCGACACCATCAAGGAGGAAGGCTTTCCCATCGATGGCTTCCACCTTTCTTCCGGCTACACCGCCTGGCAGGGCAAGCGATGCGTCTTTACCTGGAACCGCAGGCGCTTTCCCGACCCGGCCGCCTACTTTGCGGCCATGAACGAAAAAGGCGCCCAGAACGTGCCCAACATCAAGCCCGGGGTGCTGCTGTGCCATCCCCGGTTCCAGGAATTCAGCGCCCGCCGCGTCTTTGTGCGGGATTCGGAGGAAGACACCTGGGCGGTGGGCAAATGGTGGGGCGGACCCGGGGCTTTCTGGGACTTCACCAGCCCCGAAGGCCGCCGTGCCTGGAAGGAATACCTCACCGCCGAGCTGCTGGACAAGGGCACCGACTCGGTGTGGAACGACAACTGCGAGTATGACAGCCTGCTGGACAAGGATGCCCGCTGCGATTTTGACGGCAAGGGCGGCACCATCGGCCAGCTCAAGGCGCTGATGAGCACCCTCATGTGCCAGGTGGGGGCCGAGGCCGTCACCGGGCACAACCCCGATGCCCGGCCCTACATCGTCTGCCGCAGCGGCACTTCGGGGGTGCAGCGCTACGCCCAGACCTGGTGCGGGGACAACTACACCAGCTGGCAGTCCCTGCGGGGCAACATTCCCATCATTACCGGCATGGGGCTGTCCGGCCAGCCCAACGAGGGCGCCGACATCGGCGGGTTCTTCGGCCCCGCGCCGGAGGAGGAACTCTTTGTGCGCTGGGTGCAGAACGGTATCTTCCAGCCCCGGTTTTCCATCCACTCGGCCAGCACCGACAACACGGTCACCGAACCCTGGATGTACCGGGACGCCGCCCCCCTCATCCGGGACGCCATCCTGCTGCGCTACCGCATGACCCCCTACCTCTATTCGGCAGAGTACGAGGCCAGCCGCACCGGCGCGCCGATCATGCGGCCGCTGGTCTACGAGTTCCAGGACGACCCCAAGGTCTACGACGAGAGCTATACCTTCCTCTTCGGGCGGGACATCCTGGTGGCCAACGTGCTGGAACCCGGCGCCGCCACCCGGCGGGTCTACCTGCCTGCGGGGGGCCGGTGGTATGCCTGGGACCGCTGCTTCACCTGCTACGAGGGCGGGCAGACGGTGGAAGTGCCGGTGACCCTGGAAACCATTCCCAGGTTCATCCGGGAAGGGGCCATCATCCCCATGGCGGACAACCAGCTCATGAGCATGGAGCGGGACCACACCACCCGTCTGCACCTGCTGCTGGCCCCCGGGCGGGACAGCACCTACACCCTGTACGATGACGACGGGGTGAGCAACGACTGCCGCAAAGGCGTCTGCCGCAAGACAAGCATCACCATGACCGGCGGCAATGTGGTTCGGGTGGCCTTTGCGGCCCGGGGCAGCTACACCGACTGGGTGGAACAGGTGACGGTGGAGATGATCCGCAAGGACCGCAGCCCCTACTGGGTGGCCTTGGGGGACCGCCGCCTGGAGCACTTCCTCAACCGCCGCAGGTTCGAGGCGGCGGCCGAGGGCTGGTATTACAGCCAGACCAAGCGGGCGGTGCTGGTGAAATACCGCAACCCCAAAAAGGACACCACCCTCACCGTCTCCTTTGAGGATTTCTACCGCATCGAAATGTAAAACGACAAAAAATCACCCCCGCCGCAGCGCTGCGGCGGGGGTGTTTGTGTCAGGGTTCAGCCCAGCTTGATCAGCTGGCCGCCGGGAATCTCCACCTTGTCCCCGTCCACTTCCAGCCAGATGGACCGGGCGTTGGGGTTGTAGACTACATCCGCCGCGGCGGTGAAGGCCAGCCGGGCAGCGTCGGCCATGTAATCCACAATCTCGATGTTGGTGGCGTACCAGGTGTCCTCCTTGGCCCCGGCCATCTCGCAGAAACGCTCCATCACGTCCCAGTCGGCCTGGCTGCGGAACTCAAACCCGTGGCCCCAGACATACATCATGTATAAATACTGCGTTTTATACAGTTCGACAAATCGTTTGCCGTCCTCCAGCAGGTTGTGCTGGTGGTGGCAGGTGGAAGTCCAGGTCATGAAGTCCCGGGGCATGGCAAAGTCGTGGGTGTCGTCCACCACCCGGGCGTACCGGATGCCCAGCGCGGGCAGCAGGGCGGCAATCTCCGGGGTCCAGCTGCCGTTGGGATAGGCCAGCCCCCGCACCGGAGCGCCGGTGATGGCCTCCAGGTCCATGCGGTCCTCCAGCACCTGGCGGGCCACCTGGTCCAGAGGACTGCGGGCGATGGTGGGGTGCAGCCGGGTGTGGCAGGCAATCTCGTGGCCTTGGTACACCTCGGCCCACTGGTCCGGGGGCAGGTTTTTCTCAAAATTTTTGCGCCCGGAATTCAGGTTGAAGGTGCCCCGGATGCCGTACCGGTTGAACAGGGCCACCAGACGGCGGTCCTCCACACAGCCGTCGTCAAAGCTCATGGTCAGAACCTTGTGCTTGCCGCCGGGAAAACACACGTACACGTTTTTCAGTTCGGGATACTGCAATTCCAAAACCCCCTTGTAAAATGCCTTTTTTGCCATTGTAGAAGGGATTTTCCGGCCTGTCAAGAATTCATCGGGCGTCCATCCGGCACAGCACCACATACCGCACCTGGTCGTTGTGGCTGGTGCAGGTCAGCAGGGCCAGCAAAGGCGCGCTGCCGTCCCAGGTGGTGTCGGCGGCAAAAGTGGTGTGGGCCGCGGCGTAGGCCATCAGGTCGTCGGTGGCAAGGCCGGTGTCAAAGCCCCGGTCCAGCCATTCCTGGGCGGGAATCTCAAATCCGTACAAGACAGGCAGGGAATAGTCGGCGTCCGGCGTGGCCAGTTCCAGGGCGGGGTGGGCGTCGTACCAGCTCTGGTCATTGTAATTCTCCAGGCAGGCAAACATGGAATCGTCGTTCATGTTGTGCCCGTAGATCATGGACCATCCGTCGGAAAAATCCCCCGCACACCGGTAATCCAGGAACAGCGACCCGCTCATGTTCCAGCTACCGTCGGGCAGGCGGCGCAGGTAGTAGTCGTTGTCGGAGGCCTGCATCACCGGATAGTCGATGACCGTATCTTCGCACCGCAGCCAGGCCACGGCGTCGGGGTACTGGCTCTGCAGGGCCGCAAAGTCAATGCCCGGGTCGGTTGGGGCGGCGTCGGTGCCCGCCTGGGGGGCTGTGGAAACCTGGGCGCGGATGGTCTCATAGCTTTCGGCGCCCTTGCGGTATTGCAGCAGGGTGTAACCGATCTTGCCCAGGCAGAAGAGCATCACCGCTCCCAGCAGAATCTCCAGCACCAGCAAAACCCCGCCGCCCCTGGCGCGGGTGCGTTTATTTCTCGCCATATTGCAAAACTCCGTTCCCGTTTCGATCAGACTCACTTTTCTCAGTGTAGCACATGTGCCCGCCCCGGGCAACCGGCCCCGCAAAAAACCATTGACGCCGCCGCCCGGCGGGACTATAATAGGGCCAAACAGAAAACCGGGGGAGCTCGTGCTGACGGGCTGAGAGGAAGGAATCACCTTCGACCCTTACACCTGATGCGGATAATGCCGCCGTAGGAAGTTGTGGAAGAAGGACTTTTGATCGGGAGGCACCCATGGGGTGTCTCCCGTTTTTTGTTTGCTTTTTTGGGAAAGGAAGTGGAAACCGGAGGTTCCGCGGCGGTCCGCGGCGGGCAGAGGGGGAGCGCCCTGTGCCTGGTATGACAGCGATGGGAAGCCGTGTTCCGGCGTGAGAGGAGGCCAGCGAGCCTCGACCGCATTTTCCGTACAAGCCCCGGGCCTTTGCCCGGCGGAATTCTTGCGGGAAAGATGTCGCTGTGACGACCGTTTTCCGCAAAAACCAAAAAGGAGCGTATCATCATGAAAACTACCAAGATCCAAAAGCTGGCCCTGGCCGGCATCTTCTGCGCCGTGGCTGTGGTGGGCAGCCTGTTTTCCTTCCCGGTGTTCGGCAGCAAGTGCGCCCCCGTGCAGCACATGGTCAACATCCTGTGCGCCGTGCTGCTGGGGCCCTGGTACGGTGTGGGGGTGGCCTTTGTGGCCAGCCTCATCCGCAACCTCACCGGCCTGGGCAGCCTGATGGCCTTCCCCGGCAGCATGTTCGGGGCGCTGCTGTGCGGCGTGGCCTACAAGCTGGGCAAAAACATCCCCCTCACCCTGCTGGCGGAAGTCTTCGGCACCTCGGTGCTGGGCGGGCTGTGCGCCTACCCGGTGGCCATCCTCTTCATGGGCCAGAGCGTGGCCGATGTGGCCTTCTACGCCTACATTGTGCCCTTCCTGGTCTCCACCGTGGGGGGCAGCATCATCGCCGGGGCCCTGGTCTACGGCCTCAAGGGCACCGGGGCGCTTTCCACCATGCAGAAAAAACTGGCACGATAAGGAAGATTCCATGTTTGCACCATACCTGGAGGCGGTGCGCACCCGCGCCCCCCTCATCCACAACATCACCAACTATGTCACCGCCAACGACTGCGCCAACCTGCTGCTGGCCTGCGGGGCGTCTCCCATCATGGCCGACGACCCTGCCGAGGTATCGGAGGTGCAGGCGGTGTGCGCCGGGCTGCACCTGAACCTGGGCACCCTGCACACCGGCACCGTGCCCGCCCTGCTGGCGGCCGGCCGCACCGCCAACACCCTGGGGCACCCGGTGGTGCTGGACCCGGTGGGAGTGGGGGTCTCGGCCCTGCGTGGCAGAACCGCCCGGCAGCTGCTGGAGGAGCTGCGCATCACCGTCATCCGGGGCAACCTGTCCGAGATCAAGACCCTGGCCCGGGGCAGCGGCACCGCCCACGGGGTGGACGCCGCCGACGCCCTCACCGAAGCCACCCTGGACACGGTGCTCCCCCTGGTGAAGGACCTGGCCCGGCGTACCGGGGCGGTGGTGGCGGTGAGCGGCGGCATCGACCTGGTCACCGACGGCGAAACCGCCTATTGCATCCGCAACGGCTGTGCCATGATGCGCCAGGTCACCGGCACCGGCTGTCAGCTCTCCGCCCTGACGGCAGCCTTCGTGGCCGCCAGCCCCGACTACCCGCTGGAAGCCGCGGCTGCCGCTGTCTGCGCCATGGGCTTGTGCGGGGAAATCGCCCAGAGCCGCCTGGCGCCGGGGGAGGGCAACGCCGCATTGCGCGGCCGGATCATCGACGCCATGTACAACCTCACACCCCCACAGCTGGAGGAAGGAGCACGCTATGAAACTCGATAACCATGCCATGCGGCTGTATGCGGTCACTGACCGTGCCTGGGTGGGGGAAAAGACCCTGTACGAGCAGGTGGAAGAAGCCATCCGGGGCGGGGCTACCTGCGTGCAGCTGCGGGAAAAACAGCTGGACAGGGCCGCTTTCCTGGCCGAAGCCCGGCAGATCGCCTCCCTGTGCAAGGCCCACGGCGTGCCCTTCATCATCAACGATGACCTGGACATTGCCCTGGCCTGCGGGGCGGACGGGGTGCATGTGGGGCAGGACGACATGCCCGCCGCCGAAGTGCGCCGCCGGGCCGGGCGGGACCTGATTGTGGGGGTCTCCGCCCACAACCCGGCCGAAGCCCGCAAGGCTGCCGCCGACGGGGCGGACTACCTGGGGGCGGGGGCGGTGTTCGGCACCACCACCAAATCCAACGTCACGCCCCTGTCCCACCAGGGGCTGAAAGGCATCTGCGACGCCGTGGACATCCCGGTGGTGGCCATCGGCGGCATCAACGCCCGGAACCTGATGGAACTGCAGGGCACCGGGGTGGACGGGGTGGCCGTGGTCTCGGCGCTGTTCGGCGCCGGTGACATTGAGGCCGCCGCCAGACATCTGCGGGCCCTGTCCGAGAAAATGACAGAAGAATAACCACAACGGCAGCGGGAACCGCTGCGGCGGCAGACCGGGGGCACCACTCTCTGTCGCCTAAGAAAAAGTAATGCAAAATGCAAAGGGAGCATCTTCCATGAAAACAGCATTATCCATCGCCGGAAGCGATTCCAGCGGAGGCGCCGGTATTCAGGCCGATCTCAAGACGATGACCATGAATGGCGTGTACGCTATGACAGCCATCACCGCCCTGACCGCCCAGAACACCACCGGCGTACAGGCAATCCAGGAAACCACCCCCGAATTTCTCGGCCAGCAGCTGGATGCGGTGTTTACCGACATCCGCCCCGACGCCGTCAAGATCGGGATGGTCTCCTCCCCCGAACTCATCCATACCATCGCCCAGCGGCTGCGGCTTTACCAAGCCGAAAACATTGTGGTGGACCCGGTGATGGTGGCCACCAGCGGGGCCCGGCTCATCCGGCCCGAGGCGGTGGACACCCTGACCCGGGAGCTGCTGCCCCTGGCTTTGGTGGTCACCCCCAACATTCCGGAAGCCGAGCTGCTCAGCGGCAGCACCATCCACACCCGGGCCGACATGGAAGCGGCGGCCAAGGCCATCGGGCAGACCTACGGCTGTGCCGTGCTGCTCAAGGGCGGGCACCGGGTGCAGGACGCCAACGACCTGCTGTATGCCGACGGGACGCTGCGGTGGTTTGAGGGCAAGCGCATCCACAACCCCAACACCCACGGCACCGGCTGCACCCTGTCCAGCGCCATCGCCGCCAACCTGGCCAAGGGGTTCTCTCTGCCGGATTCGGTGTCCCGGGCCAAGGAGTACATTTCCGGGGCGCTGGCCGCTATGCTGGACCTGGGGCAGGGAAGCGGCCCCATGAATCATGCCTGGACCCTGCGGGGTACTTTTGCCGAAGAATCGGTCTGAATACAAAGGAGTGTCAAATCATGAGCGAACGGAACTATGCCACCCAGATGGAGGCGGCGCGCAAGGGCATCGTGACTCCCCAGATGGAGATCGTTGCCAAAAAGGAACGGATGACGGTGGAGGAGCTGCTGCCTCTGGTGGCAGCGGGCAAGGTGGTCATTCCCGCCAACAAGAACCACACCTGCCTGGACCCCGAGGGTGTGGGCTCCATGCTGCGCACCAAGATCAACGTGAACCTGGGCGTCTCCCGGGACTGCAAGGACTACAACGTGGAGATGCAGAAGGTGATGGAGGCGGTCAACCTGGGGGGCGATGCCATCATGGATCTGTCCAGCCACGGCAACACCCAGCCCTTCCGCCAGAAGCTCACCCACGAATGCCCTGTCATGATCGGCACCGTGCCGGTGTATGACAGCGTCATCCATTACCAGCGGGACCTGGACACCCTGAGCGCCAAGGACTTCATCGACGTGGTGCGGCTGCACGCCCAGGACGGGGTGGACTTCGTCACCCTGCACTGCGGCATCACCCGCAAGACCATCGACCAGATCCGCAAGCACAAGCGCAAGATGAACATTGTCTCCCGGGGCGGGTCGCTGGTTTTTGCCTGGATGTGCATGACCGGCCAGGAAAACCCCTTCTATGAGTATTTCGACGAGATCCTGGACATCTGCCGGGAATACGATGTGACCATCTCCCTGGGCGACGCCTGCCGTCCCGGCTGCCTGGCCGACGCCACCGACGTCTGCCAGATCGAAGAGCTGGTCCGTCTGGGCGAGCTGACCAAGCGCGCCTGGGAGAAGGACGTGCAGGTCATGGTGGAAGGCCCCGGCCATGTGCCCATGGACCAGATCGCCGCCAACATGAAGGTGCAGCAGTCCATCTGCATGGGCGCTCCCTTCTACGTGCTGGGACCCCTGGTCACCGACATCGCTCCCGGCTACGACCACATCACCGCCGCCATCGGCGGGGCCATTGCGGCCATGAACGGCGCAGCCTTCCTGTGCTACGTCACCCCCGCCGAGCACCTGGCCCTGCCCAACGTGGAGGACGTGAAACAGGGCATCATCGCCAGCAAGATCGCCGCCCACGCCGCCGACATCGCCAAAGGGGTGCGCGGCGCCCGGGAGATGGACGATAAGATGGGGGACGCCCGCCGCGCCCTGGACTGGGAAGCCCAGTGGGCTTGCGCCCTGGATCCCGAGACCGCCAAAGCCATCCGGGCCGATCGCTCCCCCGAACATGAGGATACCTGTTCCATGTGCGGCAAGTTCTGCGCCGTGCGCAGCATGAACAAGGCCCTCAACGGCGAACACATCGACATTCTGTGATGCCTTCCCTTCGCTGAACATTCCAAAAGAAAGACCCCGCCCCCCGGCAGCCTGCCGGAAGGCGGGGTCCTTTGCTTTTTTGGGAAAATACCCTCACAGCGCCAGTTCTTCGCCGCTGTGCAAGGGGCGCAGCCGGTCGCCCATGATCTGCGCCATCCGGGCAAAAGCGGGGGCCCCGGTGCAGTGCCCGGTGTAAAACAGGCATTTGTGTTCCAGCAGCGCATGGGCGGTGTCCTCAATGACCCGCCATTCCTCGTCGGTGTAGTCGGAGCCTTTTTTCATGTGGAAGCCGCTGACCACCACATCCGGGTCCCCGCCGAAGATTTCCGTGTACCGGTCCAGAATGTTGAGAATCCCGTTGTGGGCGCAGCCGGACAGCAGCACCCGCTTGCCGTCGGATTCTACCACCAGACACTGTTCATGGGCAAAATCGTCCTGCACGGGCACACCGTTTTGCATCACCCGCAGAGCCAGGTTGCTCTGGGGCCAGTACCGCCGCCCGGTGATGCCGCCGAACAAGAACAATTCCTCGTCCAGACGCAGGTCTGCCTGCACAAACCGCACCTGGGGCAGGGCAAGAATCCCCTTGTCCATGCCGATGTACTTTTCCCCGTGGTAAAAGTCCTGCCCGGCGCCCTGGCGGATCCAGATGGGCGCCCCCGGGGCCAGTTCGGCCATGCGCAGCAGCCCGCCCGCATGGTCATAGTGCCCGTGGCTGAGCACCACCGTGTCCACGGTGGTCAGATCGATGCCCAAAGCGGCGGCGTTGTCCGCGAAGGCGCCGGTTGCGCCGGTGTCCAGCACCAGACGGTGCCGCGGCGTTCGGATGTACAGGCTCAGACCGTGTTCGTGGACGCAGTCCGGAGCGCCGGGGGTGTTCTCCATCAGGGTGATGATGCGCATAATTTTTTCCTCCTTCCGGAAGAGGGCTTACTTTGTTTTCAGTATATCTCACAAACCCCGTCAAAACAAGAAAAAACACTGTTTTATTTGCTTTTGTGCGGGCAAATCCTGGGTGCGCTACCAAAAAATAAGTCGCATTTTTAGCCAATGTTTGTCTTTACAGCGATCAGAATCTATGGTAAGGTTTGTATAGGAAATGCGTTGGCCTTGCGGGCCGACGCTCGGATTTTGCAGAAAAACGGCGGCGGTACCGTCAAGGGGACCGCCGCCATTTTTCTGTATTGGAGCAATGGGACGGACGGCGTAAAAAGGAGGTATGTCTGCCGTCGTCCAATTGTGCTTTGTGCACAGAATCCCCGCAGAAAATCTGTTATGGAAAGAAGGGCAGAGCCTATGAAAAAGAAAGTGCGTGCGGCGTCCCTGCTGCTGGCCTCGGCGCTGGCGGCGGGGCTGCTGGCCGGGTGCGGCAGCGGTTCCGGTGCGGACGGGCGCCAGATCATCCGCATCGGACACAACCAGTCCACCAATCACCCCACCCACATCGCCCTGGTGGCGTTTGAGGAGTTCATCGAGAGCAAGCTGGGGGACAAGTATGACGTGGAAGTCTTCCCCAGCGAACTGCTGGGTTCCCAGAACGAGATGGTGCAGCTGACCCAGACGGGGGCGATCAACTTCTGTGTGGCGTCCAACTCCCTGCTGGAAACCTTCAGCGATAACTACACCCTGTTCAACCTGCCGTACCTGTTCTCTTCCAGCACGGCCTACCACGCCTCCATGGATGACGAGAACATCACCGGACCCATCTTCGAGTCCACCAAGCAGGCCGGTTTCGAGGCCGTGACCTGGCTGGATGCGGGCACCCGCAACTTCTACACCGTCAGCACCCCCATCGAGAGCCCGGCCGACCTGAAGGGCCTGAAGATCCGGGTGCAGCAGTCGCCCACCAATGTGGAGATGATGAGCCTGCTGGGCGGTTCCGCCACCCCCATGGGCTTCGGCGATGTGTACACCGCCCTGCAGTCCAAGATCATCGATGGCGCCGAGAACAACGAGCTGGCTCTGACCGACAACGGTCACGGGGACGTGTGCAAGTATTATTCCTACGATATGCACCAGATGATCCCGGATATTCTCATTGGCAACCTGGATTTCCTGGACGGCCTGAGCGAGGAAGAGCGGGCCATCTTTGACGAAGGCTTCGAGCTGGTCAACCAGGTCCAGCGGGAAGAGTGGGTCACGGCGGTGGAAGCCGCCAAGGACCGCGCCCAGAACGAGCAGGGCGTGCAGTTCCTGTACCCGGACACCAAGCCTTTCCAGGAAGCCTGCCAGCCCATGCATGAGGAAATGCTGGCCAAATACCCCGACCTGAAACCCATCTATGACGCCATCCAGGCCTACAACGAGCAGTATCCCACCGATACCCAGGGAGGTGAAAACGGATGAAAGCCTTGAGAAACGCGATGACCAAAGCGTTGAACGTGCTGGCCGGTGTCAGCTTTATCGCCATGGTCCTGCTGACCTGCTGGCAGGTCTTTACCCGCTATGTGCTGAAAGACCCCTCTCCCTGGTCGGAAGAGCTGGTCTCCTACCTGTTTGCCTGGGCCAGCCTGCTGGGCGCTTCCCTCATCACCGGGGAGCGGGGCCACATGAACATCCCCATCCTGGTGGACCGCATGAGCCCGCCGGTGCAGAAAGCCCTGAACATCTTCGGCGAACTGATCGCTTTTGCCTTTTCCGGCATTATCCTGGTGTACGGCGGCATTGAGATCTCCCGGCTGGCCATGGGCCAGATGACCTCCTCCCTGGGGGTGGCCGTGGGCGTGTTCTATGTGGTCATGCCTTTGTGCGGCGTACTCAACATGATTTATACCGTCCTGAATATCGCAGACATCTGCAAGGGCGGAACACAAGAAACAAAGGAGGCGTAAGACATGGCCATTCAATCTCTGATCATCATTGTCGTTGCGCTGGCGGTGCTTCTGGTCGTGGGCGTACCCATCTCTTACGCCATCGGCATTTCCTCCCTCATCGCTATCCTGCAGACCGTTCCCCTGGACATCTCGGTGGTCACCGGCGCCCAGCGCATCTTTGTGGGCATGAGTAAATTCAGCCTGACCGCCATTCCCTTCTTCATCCTGGCCGGTAACCTGATGAACCAGGGCGGCATTGCCAAACGGCTGGTGGACTTCGTCATGGCCCTGCTGGGCAAGCTGCCCGGGGCCCTGCTGGTCACCAATGTGGGCGCCAACGCCCTGTTCGGCGCCATCTCCGGTTCCGCTTCCGCCGCCGCCGCTGCCGTGGGCAGCATGGTGGAGGAAGGGGAGGAGGAACAGGGCTACGACAAGGCCCTGTGCGCCGCCACCAACGGCGCTTCCGCCCCCGCCGGTCTGCTGATTCCCCCCTCCAACGCCCTGATTACCTACTCCCTGGCCGCAGGCGGCACCTCGGTGGCCGCTTTGTTCCTGGCCGGTTACGTGCCCGGCATCATCTGGGCCCTGGCCTGCATGGTGGTGGCGGTGATCATCGCCAAAAAGAAGGGCTACAAAGGTACCCCCGGCAAGTTTGACTGGAAGAACCTGGGCCGCGCCACCCTGGCTGCCCTGCCCAGCCTGTCCCTGATCGTGGTGGTCATCGGCGGCATTGTGGGCGGCATCTTCACCGCCACCGAAGGTTCCGCCATCGCCGTGGTTTACGCCCTGATCCTGGGCATCTGCTACCGCAACATCACCCTCAAATCCTTCTGGAACATCGTGGTGGAAAGCGCCAAGATGAGCGGCATGGTGGTCTTCCTCATCGGCGTGTCCAACATTCTGGGCTGGGTCATGGCCTTTACCCAGATTCCCCAGGCCATCTCCGAGGCCCTGCTGGGTGTGACCACAAACCCCATCCTGATCCTGCTCATCATGAATGTGATCCTGCTGGTGGCGGGTACCTTCATGGACGTCACCCCCGCCATCCTCATCTTCACCCCGCTGTTTTTGCCCATCGTCAAGACCTTCGGCATGGACCCGGTGCAGTTCGGCCTGATCCTGGTGTACAACCTGTGCATCGGCAACATCACCCCGCCTGTGGGCAACACCCTGTTCGTGGCCATCAAGGTGGGCCGTTCCAGCCTGTCCAAGGTCATGCCCTATATGCTGGCCTACTATGCGGCCATTCTGGTGGGCCTGCTGCTGGTGACCTATGTACCCTTCATCAGCCTGGGCCTGCCCCAGCTGGCCGGGCTGCTCTGATCCTCTTTTCCGCACCCATGCAAAAAACGCCGGGCGCTCCCTTGCGGGGCGCCCGGCGCTTTGCGTGCAGGGAAAATTCAGGCGGCATGGTAGACCCATTCGCCGCTGCCGGTTTCCTCGTACCAGCCGGCGGTGGCGGTCTGGGTGAGATCCACCGTCCCGGCCCGGCGTGCCGGACGTCCGGTGAGCAGGGCCGTGAGCAAAATGACGGAAAACACCAGAAAAGCCAGACTGGCCAGGTGCTGTTTCAGGGTGGTCTGGTTCATCATGACAAAGGTCCCTTTCCTTTCTGCGCCGGCAGAACTGCCGGGAAATATCTGGGTGATGGGCAAAGAATACAGGGTCCATGTATCGGGAATGTATCGACGGAACCAAAATTAAAAAAATCTTTTGTATAACCGCACCTTATTTGTATATAACCGGAATTTATTTGTTTTTTTCCCCTGTTTGCGGTATGATAAATACGATGTAAAACGCCGGGAGGCTGCCCGGCAGAAACTCCGATTCGGAAACAGCGGGGGCGTTGCGCCACCCCCGGCAGGAGGTTTGTATGAAAGTTGTTGTCATCGGCGGCGTAGCCGCCGGCACCAAGACTGCCGCCAAGCTCAAGCGGGAACAGCCGGATGCCGAGGTTGTCATCTACACCAAAGGTCAGGATATCTCCTATGCGGGCTGCGGCCTGCCCTACTACCTGGGCGGCGACATTCCCACCCGGGAAGACCTGATCGTCAACACCCCACAGAAGTACGCCGGGCTCACCCGGGTGCAGGTCTACACCGGCCAGGAGGCCGTGGCCCTGGATGCCGCCGCCAAGACGGTGACCCTGCGGGCCACCGACACCGGTGCCGACCACACCGAAAGCTACGACAAGCTGGTTCTGGCCGTGGGCGCCGAACCCTTTGTGCCGAACGTCCCCGGTACCGCTCTGCCCGGCGTCTTCAAGATGCGCACCCCCAACGATGCCATCGCCGCCCGGGACTATGTGGACAAGAACGCCTGCCGCCGCGCCGTGGTGGTGGGCGGCGGTTTCATCGGCCTGGAAGTGGCCGAAAACCTCATGGTCAAGGGCGTTTCGGTCACGGTGGTGGACATGGCTTCCCAGCTCATGCCCAACATCTTTGACCCCGAAATGGCCGGCTACGTCAAGCGCAAGCTGCAGGAAGCGGGCATGCGGGTGATGACCGGCACCGCCCTGCAGGGCATCACCGGCACCGACAAGGCCACCGGCATCACCACCGACGCCGGTCCCATCCCCGCCGACATGGTGGTGCTGGCCATCGGCATCCGCCCGGCCACCGCCTTCCTGGCCGACTCCGGCCTGGACATGTTCAAGGGCACCATCAAGGTGGACAACAAGCAGCAGACCAACCTGCCCGACGTGTACGCCGTGGGCGACTGCGCCATGGTCCACAACGCCCTGACCGGCGCGCCCCAGTGGTCCGCCATGGGCTCCACCGCCAACATCACCGGCCGCTGCCTGGCCCGCAACCTCGCCGGGCACGAAAGCCTGTACGGCGGCTGCCTGGGCACCGGCGTGGTCCGCCTGCTGAATGGCCTCAACGCCGGCCGCACCGGCCTGACCGAAGCCCAGGCCAAGGATGCGGGCTTTGATCCTGTCACCGTGGTCTGCGTCACCGACGACAAGGCCCATTATTATCCCGGCGCCGACAGCTTCATCACCAAGCTCATCGCCGACAAGGCTACCCACAAGCTGCTGGGCATCCAGGTCCTGGGCGCCGGCGCCGTGGACAAGATGGTGGACATCGCCGTCACCGGCATTTCCCTGGGGGCTGCTCTTGAAAGCTTCAACACCCTGGACTTTGCCTACGCGCCGCCCTTCTCCACCGCCATCCATCCCTTTGTGCAGGCCTGCTACATTCTGGAAAACAAGCTCTCCGGCGCCTTTGAGACCTTCACCCCCGCCGAGTACGCCGCCGGCGCCGCCGCGGGCTACCAGGTCATCGACGTGCAGCCCGAAGCCAAGATCCCCGGCGCCCGTTGGGTCAACCTGTCCCAGGTCACCGGACCCATCGAGGGTCTGGACAAGGACGCCAAGCTGCTGCTGGTCTGCGCCAAGGGCAAGCGGGGCTACTTCCTGCAGAACCGCCTGAAGTCCTTCGGCTACACCAACACCCGTGTGCTGGAAGGCGGCGTGACCTTCAACAAGGTGAAGGCCGGCCCCGTCAAGGGTGCCCTGACCCCCGAGGAGATCAAGCGGGTCAAGGGCCTGGGCTGCCTGCAGGACAAGCGCTACCCCGATGTGTTCAACGTCCGGGTCATCACCCGCAACGGCAAGATCACCGCCGCGGAACAGCGGGCCATCACCGAAGCCGCCGAAAAGTACGGCTCCGGCGAAGTCACCATGACCACCCGTCTGACCCTGGAAATCCAGGGCGTGCATTACGCTGACCTGGAAGACCTGATGGACTACCTGCAGCAGGCGGGCCTGCGCACCGGCGGCACCGGTTCCCTGGTGCGCCCGGTGGTCTCCTGCAAGGGCACCACCTGCCAGTACGGCCTGCTGGATTCCTTCGGCCTGAGCGAGAAGCTGCATGAGCGCTTCTATGTGGGCTACCACAACGTCACCCTGCCCCACAAGTTCAAGATTGCCGTGGGCGGCTGCCCCAACAACTGCGTCAAGCCCGACCTGAACGACCTGGGCATTGTGGGCCAGCGGGTTCCCATGATCGACCCGTCCAAGTGCCGCAACTGCAAGATCTGCCAGGTGGAGAAGAACTGCCCCATCCATGTGGCCAAGCTGGAGAACGGTGTGCTGAACATCGACCCCAACGCCTGCAACCACTGCGGACGCTGCAAGGGCAAGTGCCCCTTCGGCGTTACCGAAGACTTTGTGGACGGCTACAAGATCTACATCGGCGGCCGCTGGGGCAAGAAGATTGCCCATGGCCATGCCCTGGACAAGATCTTCACTTCCGAGGAGGAAGTGCTGGATATTGTGGAGCGCGCCATCCTCTTCTTCCGCAATGAGGGCATCACCGGCGAGCGCTTCGCTGATACCATCGACCGTCTGGGCTTCGACTATGTGCAGAACAAGCTGCTCACCGAACCCATGGACAAGGAAGCCGCATTGAAGAAGACGGTGGTGGGCGGCGCCACCTGCTAAGCGCAGGCAAACCCACAGACAACAACCGATATTCCGAAAAAAGCAAATACGGATCTGCCGGACCGCAAGACGGAAAAGGGCCTTAAAACGATCCTCTGCTTGTTTGAACACAGAACAGCAGGGGCGCGGTGTACCCTCAACGCCGGGCGGCCCGGCTTTTTTCGGTCAAGAGGGGAAAATTTTATCTTTGTAATCGGGAAAGGAAACAAACACATGAAAAAACTGCTTGCTTCTGTTCTGGCCCTGGGCCTGCTGGCCGGGTGCGGTGCGGCGCCTTCCGCCTCCACCGCCGAAACCGCCGCCACGGCGGCGCCCACCGCGGCTGCCACCCCGGAATCCTCCGACGGCGCCGTGACCATCGTGGACGACCTGGGCCGCAGCGTTACCGTGGACCACCCCCAGCGGGTGGCAGTGCTCATCGGCAGCTTTGCGGATGTGTGGTGCCTGGCGGGCGGGGAAGACAGCCTGGTGGCCACCGCCCACGACGCCTGGACCTACTTTGACTATCTGCCCCTGGACAACGTGACCGACCTGGGCGCCAGCAAGGAAATCAGCCTGGAAACCCTCATCGCCACCGAGCCGGACTTTATCGTGGCCAGCTGCAACACCCAGCTGGACCTGGATTTCATGCCCACCTTTGAGGAGATGGGCATTCCCGCCGCCTACTTTGAGGTCAGCACTTTCGAAAGCTACCTGAGCATGCTGGACCGCTGCACCCAGATCACCGGGGACACCGACGCCTACCAGACCAACGGCGCCGACGTGCAGGCCCAGGTGGATGAGGCCATCGCCCGGGCGGACGGCAGCCAGCCTTCGGTTTTGTACATCCGGGTTTCCAGCTCTGGCTGCAAGGTCAAGAACAGCCAGGACAACGTCCTGGGCGAGATGCTGGCGGCGCTGGGCTGCGTGAACATCGCCGACAGTGAGGATTCCCTGCTGGAGGACCTGAGCATGGAGGTCATTCTGCAGCAGGACCCGGATTATATCTTCCTGGTCTACCAGACCGCCGACCCGTCGGTGGCGGAAGCGGTGGCCGACGAGACCCTGCGCAGCAACCCGGCCTGGAACAGCCTGCGGGCGGTGCAGGAAGGCCGCTGCTATGTGATGGACCAGACCTTGTACAACCTGAAACCGAACGCACGTTGGGGGCAAGCCTATGAACAGCTGGCGGATATCCTGTACCCGGTTGCGTAAGCACCCGGCGGCGGCCGGGGTGCTGCTGGCCGCCCTGACCCTGGTGCTGGCGGTGCTCAGCCTGTGCATCGGTGCGGTGCAGGTCACCCCCGCCCAGGTGGTGCAGGCCTTCTTCACCAACGACCCGGCGGAAGTTTCCGCCCGGGTGGTGCTGTATTCCCGTCTGCCCCGCACCTGCGGCAGTCTGCTGGCGGGGGCGGCGCTGGCGGTGTCCGGCGTCATCATCCAGACGGTGCTGGGCAACCCCCTGGCAGCCCCCCACATCATTGGGGTCAACGCCGGGGCCGGGTTTGCGGTCACTGTCAGCTGCGCCATCGCCCCCATGGCCGCGGTGCGCCCCCTGGCCGCCTTTGCGGGGGCTATGGCGGGGGTGCTGCTGGTGCTGGTCTTTGCCGAAACCACCGGTGCCTCCCGCATCACCCTGGTGCTGGCGGGCGTGGCCATCTCCAGCATCTTCACCGCCCTCATCGATGCGGTGAATACCCTGTATCCCGACGCCCTCATCGGCTACACCGATTTCCGCATGGGCGGGCTGGCCGGGGTCACCATGGCCAAACTGGGCCCGGCGGCGGTGCTCATCGGCATCAGCCTGGTGCTGGTTCTGTCCCTGGCGGGGCTGCTGGACGTGCTGGCTCTGGGCCCCGAAACCGCCCAGAGCCTGGGCCTTTCGGTGCGGCCCACCCGGCTGCTCTTCCTCACCCTGGCTGCGGCCCTGGCCGGGGCGGCGGTGAGCTTCTGCGGGCTGGTGGGCTTTGTGGGCCTGTTGGTGCCCCACGCGGTGCGGTCGGTGGTGGGGGAGGAAAGCCGCCCCCTGCTGGTTTGTTCCGCCCTGGGCGGAGCCTCCCTCATGACCCTGTGCGACCTGGTGGCCCGCACGGTGGCGGCGCCTTTCGAACTGCCGGTGGGCACCATCCTCAGCATTCTGGGCGGGCCCTTCTTTTTGTGGCTGCTGGTGCGCCAGAGAGGAGGCCGCACCCATGATTGAACTGCAAAAGGTGCAGGCCGGGTACCACAAACGTCCGGTGCTGCGGGGGGTGGACCTGGCTTTCCGCCCCGGGGAGGTGCTGGCCCTCATCGGGCCCAACGGCAGCGGCAAAAGCACCCTGCTGCGCACCGCCCTGGGCCTGCTGCCCTGCACCGGGGGGCAGGTATTGTACGACGGCGTGCCCCTGACCGAGCTTTCCCCCCGGCAGGTGGCCAGACAGGCGGCCTTTTTGTCCCAGAGCCGCACCACCCCCAACATCACCGCCGGGCGGATGGTCCTTCACGGGCGGTTTCCCCATCTGTCCTACCCCCGGCACTACCGGCCGGAGGACCGGGAGATCGTCCGGCAGGCGCTGGCGGAAGCGGATGCTGCCGACCTGGTTGACCGTCCCATGAACGAGCTCAGCGGCGGCCAGCGGCAGAAGGTCTATCTGGCCATGGCCATTGCCCAGCAGACCCCCACGGTGCTCATGGACGAGCCCACCACCTTCCTGGACATTGCCCACCAGCTGGGGGTCATGGAGATGGCCCATCGCCTGGCCCGGGGAGGCCGGGCGGTGGTGCTGGTGCTCCACGACCTGACCCTGGCCATGGGCGGGGCCGACCGGCTGGCGGTCTTGCAGGATGGACTGCTGGTGCAGAGCGGCACCCCCGAGGAAATTTACGACAGCGGCGTGCTGGAACGGGTGTTTGCCATCCGCCAGGGCCGCACCAGAACCGAACGGGGCTGGCGGTATTACTGCGAACTGCCCCCGAAGGAGGAAGAATAAATGCCCTGGTTCCCCATGTTTGTACAACTGAACGGCGCCGACGCCCTGATTGTGGGGGGCGGCAAGGTGGCCTTGCGCAAGGCCGAAAAGCTGCTGCCTTACGGCCCGCGGATCACGGTGGTGGCCCCGGATTTCTGCCCCGAACTGGAAGCCCTGCCCGGGCTGACGTTCTGTCGCCGTTCCTTTGCGGACGCTGACCTGCAGGGGCCGCCCGCTCTGGTCATTGCGGCCACTGACGACAAAGCCCTCAACCACAGAATTTCCGCCCTGTGCCGGGAACGGCGCATCCCGGTGAATGTGGTGGACGACCCCGAAGCCTGCGGCTTTCTGTTCCCGGCGCTGGTGCGGCGGGGACGGCTGTCGGTGGGCATTTCCACCGGCGGGGCCAGCCCCACGGCGGCGGTGTGGCTGAAAGAGCGCATCGAAAAACTGCTGCCGCCCCGGTTCGCGGATTCCCTGGACCGGCTGGAAGCTTTGCGCCCCACCCTGAAAGCCGAAGTTTCCGACGAGCACGCCCGGGCCGCCCGGTTCCGCGCCGCTTTTGAGCGGGAACTGGCGGTGCCCGCCGAACCCGCCGCCGAAATTCCCGCCGGCCATGTGGCCCTGGTGGGGGCCGGGTGCGGCAAGGCCGACCTGATCACCGTGCGGGGGCTGCGGCTGCTGCGGCAGTGCACCGCCCTGGTGTACGATGACCTCATCGACGACGGATTGCTGGACGAACTGCCCGCCGACGCCCGGACCTTCTATATGGGCAAGCGCAGCGGCCACCACGCCGCCCCCCAGGGGGAAATCAACGCAAAACTCATCGAACTGGCCCGGGCCGGGCACCGGGTGGTGCGGCTCAAGGGTGGGGACCCCTTTGTCTTCGGCCGGGGCGGGGAGGAAGCCCTGGCTTTGCGGCAGGCGGGTATCGACTTTGAGGTGGTGCCCGGCATCTCCTCGGCCATTGCCATTCCGGGGGAAGCGGGCATTCCGGTGACCCACCGGGGCCTGAGCCGGGAGGTGCACATCATCACCGCCCACACCAGAGCCGAGCAGCAGCCCGACTACCGCCGGTATGCGGCGCTGGAAGGCACTCTCGTCTTCCTTATGGGGTTGCAGCGGCTGGAGAATATTGCGGCCGACCTGCAGGCGGGAGGCATGGCGGGGGATACCCCCGCCGCCGTCGTCAGCGGCGGCAACTCGGCCCACCGGGCTGCGGTACGGGCTCCCTTGTCCGGCATCGCGGCCGCCGCCCGGCAGGCCGGGGTGGAAGCCCCGGCGGTCATCGTGGTGGGGCCGGTGGCGAGCCTGGATCTGTACGCCGACCTTTTGTAAACAACCAAAAAAAGCGGGAGAGCGAAACTTCGCTCTCCCGTCTTTTTATGCATGGGCGTGTTTTTTCCGGCGCCGCAGGGTCAGACCCGCCGCTGTCAGCAAAACCAGGGCGGCGGCCATGCCGCCCACCGCCAGAGGCAACGGCATCTGGGGCTGGGCCACGGCGGCCAGGGTGTCCTCCCCGGGCTGCAGGGTGAATACCAGGTAACTGCCGTCTTCGGTGGTGTCGGCCCGGCGCCAGCTGCCGTCGGCGCCGCGCAGATAGACCCGGGTGTTGTTTTTCTGGGGCAGGTAATGCAGCTGCACAGCCCCGTCCCCGCCTTCCGGCAGGGCGAACTGCCAGCTTTCGGTGTGCTGCCCGGCCACGGCGGGGGCGGCGTCGCTGGCGGTCAGGGTCAGGGTTCCATCCCCGAAACTGCCCTCCGCCAGCAGTACGGCCCGGCCGTCCTCCCGCTGTTCGGTGCTGGCCACCACGGTGGAGAAGGGCGTGTACACCGCGTCGATGAGCTGATCAAAGCGGATATCCTCGGTGGTAAAGGCCGGCCAGGCGGCGGTGCAGCCCGTTTTCTCGGGGATGGCCGGGGCAGCGGCGATGTCGAAGCTGCCGCCGTAGTCCACCGTCTCGGTGGCAAGGACCACGCCGTCCGCCCGGAAGGTCAGTGTGATGGTGCGGAAGGCTTCCGGCAGTCCTTCCTGCTCGGTCAGGGCTGCAAAATCCCCAAAGGACAAGGGCTCGGCCTGCCCGGCATAGCTCACGCCGTCAATGCCGCCCAGGGTGTCGCTCACAAAATAGTTGCCGCTCTGCTCGCTGTCGGCGTCCTGCAGCAGGTCGGTCAGGCTGTCGCTTTCCAGACCGCCCGCCAGGGCACCTACCTGTTCGGTGCCGTCGGCCAGCACCAGGGACCGGCACCCGGTCATGGTGTAGGCACTGCCTGCAATGCCGCCCACGTGCTCGTCGCCGGACAACCGGCATTTGGCGGCGCAGTCCCGGATGGCCGAGCGGCTGCGCCCCGCGATGCCGCCCACATAGTCGGCATCTTCTTCCTCCAGGTCGGCGTAGTTGCGGCAGCCCATGACAGTGCCCATGTCCATGCTGCCCACAATGCCGCCGGCACACTGTTTCTGGGCCTGCACGGCACCCTTGTTCTCACAGTCCCGCACCACAATGCGGGTCTTGTAGGTCACGTTCAGCGAACTGCTGCCGGAAATCTTGGCGTCGTCCTCCGGGTCCAGATCATTCTCCCGGGCCATGGCGCCGGCAATGCCCCCGGCGTTGATGTCGGCATTCACGCTGCCTTCGTTGCGGCAGTGGAACACCTTGCCTTCGGTGTCGTTGTCGGTATCGCTGTCCGAAACATCCTCAAACAGATCGGAATTGTCCTGGGGCTCGGCGGCACCCAGCAGGGTGTTGCCGATGACGTTCAGCTGGTCGGTGATGGCCTGAATGTCCTGGATCAGGGCCTGGGTGTGGTCGCCCGCGTCGGTGTTCAGGCCGCTCACCCCGTCCGCAATGGAACTCAGGCTGCCGTTCAGGCTGTTGCGGGCCGCCGTGATGGCGTCCTGTCCGGTCACTTCCACGCTGGGCACCGTCAGAGTGAGCTGCCCGTCCAGGGTCAGATCGCCCTGGTGCTGTGCCTCGCCGCCCACTTCTACGCCGGGCGCCCCGTGGGCCAGGGCGCTGCGGTCAGCGGGGGCATCCCCAGTTTCGGCCGGGGACTCCGTTTCAGGGGCGGATTCGGCGGGCTCGGATTCGGCGGAATCGGATTCCGGCAAGGGGGTGGGTTCCGCCGTGGGGT